>JBAPXW010000034.1:0-122500 GCA_049284415.1 Leclercia sp. | reverse complement strand
GACCAGCTAGGGATCGTCGCCTAGGTGAGCCATTACCCCACCTACTAGCTAATCCCATCTGGGCACATCTGATGGCAAGAGGCCCGAAGGTCCCCCTCTTTGGTCTTGCGACGTTATGCGGTATTAGCTACCGTTTCCAGTAGTTATCCCCCTCCATCAGGCAGTTTCCCAGACATTACTCACCCGTCCGCCGCTCGTCACCCAGGAGCAAGCTCCCTGTGCTACCGCTCGACTTGCATGTGTTAGGCCTGCCGCCAGCGTTCAATCTGAGCCATGATCAAACTCTTCAATTTAAGTTTGATGCTCGTGAATTAAACTTCGTAATGAATTACGTATGTTCACTCAGAGACTTTGGTATTCATTTAGCGTCTTGCGACGTTAAGAATCCATGTCACTTTGAGTGCCCACACAGATTGTCTGATAAATTGTTAAAGAGCAGTGAGTTACCGCTTTCGCTTGTAACTCGAGGTGGATAGTCACTATCTCAACCTCTTATCGTCTCGGTCACCGTGTGAAGTTGTTCACATGTTCCGTGTCGATGGAGGCGCATTATAGGGAGTTCTCCGCAGGCCGCAACAGTTAAATTGCAGAAAAATGACTGACTGCTGCATTCCACAGCAAAACCCCGCCTTATACCCGTTTACACACAGAATTATCCACAGGCGAGCGCAAATTTCCCCTCTCAGACGCAGAAAAAGGGGCTTCTTCTGGGGATGAACGGACGCTTTAGCGGGAAATTGCGCTTCTATATATAGAAAGAAAGAACCCAGCACGGGGCTGGGTTCCTGTTTTTGCGTATTACTGTCAGTTAATCATCACTGATGAGAGGCGATACCAGCCGTCGGCCTGCTTACCTTCATTGGCCAGCTGAATACGCGGCAGGCCGTTCTTATCAAGCAACCCTACGTCCAGGTGGTATTGCCCTGCCGCCAGATTGCCCGGCGTCGCCAGTTGATACCCGGAGCGCTGGCTGCCCGGCAGCCACTGACGGATGTCATCCCCGGCGCTGCCCTGGGCAACGGTCTGTCCGCGCTTATCCTGCAGCCGCCAGGCCAGGGTATAGCGCAGATAAACTGGCGCCACCCCATCGTTTGACCAGCTGCTGTTAAGCGCGAGGCTTTGCCCGGCCCTTACGCTTGCCGGATGGGTCAGCGATACCACCCGGAAGCGGTACCCCATTTTGACCAGCGCCTTGTCGACAATATCGCGGTATACCTTCGGCACGTCGGTGGACTTCAGGTTAATAGTGCTGGCGTGTTGCGCCAGCGCCCAGTCAAAGGTGGCCTGTACTTCTTCACGGGTGTAGCGCTGCACGCTGAGCCATTGGGCCATATGCCCACAGATCTCAAAGCTGACCGGGGCTTTTCGCCAGATCTGGTTGAACCCCGACCAGCTGGACTGGGCAGCCTCGATGCGCTGCGGGTAATCATCGCGCATATGATTCCAGTCAGGGCCAAAATTGCGCCAGTCGCCCCAGCAGTCCGCCCGCCAGCCAGCGCCTTTTTTGGCGGCGTACACCAGCGAGCCTTCACCGCTGATTAGCATAATTTTCGGCGTGTCGGGGAAAGCGGTGAAATGCATGTCGACGTAGCGGTTAAGCTGTTCGGTGGTGTAACGCTCATGCAGCGGCTTGAGGTTCGGGAAATTGCTGTTATGCCACTCCCCCCAGGCACCGACGATACCAATATCGAGCGTCGCCAGTTCCGGGTTCTTGCCGTAACGCGCCCCGAACGTATTAAGGAGGCGCTGCGCGTAGCGTATAAAGGTAGGATCGTTCAGATCGGGGGCAAAGGTTTTATGATCCGTCGTCCAGTCTCCTTTTATACCTTTATCGATCAGCCACTGGGGAATTTTCGATCCGGACTCCGGTCCATCGAGGATCATAAAACGTAAACCGACGTTCATGGCCGGGTGATGGCGGGCTGCCGCGGCAAAGGCCTCATCAACCAGCGCAACGTTAAACTGCCCTTCTTCAGGCTCAAGCTCGCTCCAGTAATAGCGGCGGTACTCGATACCGGTATCCGGATATTGCGCCGGACCGAGGCTGTCACCAAAGCCGCCATGAAAACTGGCCACGCCATTCCCCGGATTGACCAGAGGCCCTGTAATGGGCACGGGATTAACGGTTTGCACCGGCTCGGCCTTAACAGGCGTCGAGGAGAATGACAGCGCCCCCAGCGCCAGCAACAGCACAGGTCTTTTTTTGCAGTACAGATCGTTTAAGCGCATTGAATGCCCCTTATGCCCGGACACCTGCCGACATTGCGCCAGCGGGCCGTTAATCGCTGCGATAAAATGTGGGACTCACCCAAAACTATTATTTCTTTATGCAAAGAGCGGATTTAAGGTTGTAGGAACAGAAATACCAGCGTCCGCGCTGTATTCATTCGCTATGATAAATTTGATCGTATACTGTGTAGAGCGGCAAGCATCTCTTCAGCTGAGTTTAATGCTGACACACTCTCTTTGCAAAGTAATGTCAACACCTGGAAAGAGTGGTTGTTACGATTAATTCTAATGCCAGCTTAACGTATAGACTCTTTTATCATCTCCGGCTTATTTAATTTTACTCATGAGTAAAATGATAAAATGTTGAATAAAAACAATAAGCTTATCAAGAAGCTGTTCTTCCATGAATCCTGGGATATCATGGTTATTAATAGCAAGGGGCAACATGTTTTTCCGCAAAACACGTTGGAAATCCTCAGCAATGCTAAAGCACAGCAACTGGATAAGAAATATATCTTCCAGGCCGACCCCTTTATTATCGACAAAGGCGATCACCTGTACGTTTTTTATGAGGCGTTCTCTTTTCTAAATTCAAAAGGTGTACTACGCTGTCGTATTCTCAATAAAGATCTCGTTGAAATTGATGATGTTAAACTGGATGGCTTTGATGATTTAAAGTGTCATCTCTCCTTCCCGTTCCTGTTCCACCTCAACGGTCAGCTTTTTATGATCCCGGAGTCGTCGGAAAGAAAAGAGATTATTTTATTTAAGTGCGTTGATTTCCCCGCTCGCTGGGAAAAAGTCAAAGTGCTGGTATCCGATTTAGCAGTAACGGATAACGTTATCTTCGAGCTGAATGGCCTGAGTTATCTGGTGTCTACCAGCATGGACAATGAGATGGTCATCCACACTGCCGACAGCGTTTTCGGCGACTGGAGGCTCATCTCCCCCACGCTGGATGTCTGTAATGAACACCTGCGCGGCGCAGGCACACCTTATACAGTGAACGGCAAGACGTACATATTTACCCAAGAGTGCAATCCGGGGATGTACGGCAAATCCATCTTTATTAAAGAACTCACCCGCCTGACGCCGGATAAATACGAAGAAAAACTGGTGGGTAAAATAAGTTCTACAATAAATAACAGTGACGGCATTCACACTCTTAATTTCACCGACAATTATATTGTCTACGATACCAAACGACTGACCTTCAGCGTGCTCTCTACGTTGAAAAAGCTATCTTATAAAATCATGGTTAATCATCGAAAGCGTCTATTTAACTGAATGACGGAGAGAGATTATGGCGATTCTGGTTACGGGTGGCGCAGGATATATCGGTTCGCATACGGTGCTGGCATTACTCGAAAGGGATGAAGATGTCGTCGTCATTGATAATCTCTCTAACGCCTCGCAAGAATCATTAACCCGGGTTGCACAATTAGCCGGTAAAGCGCCTGCGGTGTACATCGCTGACATTCTGGACCGCGAGGCCCTGAAAACCCTTTTCGCCCGCCATGACATCACCGACGTTATTCACTTTGCCGGACTGAAATCCGTTTCTGAGTCGATTAAAAAACCGTTGGCCTATTACGAAAATAATGTCGTCGGAACAATGGTGCTGTTAAATGAGATGGCGCTGGTGGGGGTGAACAGCCTTATATTTAGCTCTTCCGCCACGGTGTATGGCAATCCCGATAGAGTGCCCCTGAGCGAACAGTCGCGCACCGGCGGCACCACCAACCCATACGGCACCTCTAAACTGATGGTCGAACAGATTTTGGCGGACTTTTCTGTCGCGCATCCGGAATTCACCATTACCTGCCTGCGCTATTTCAATCCCGTAGGTGCACACCCTTCCGGGCGGCTGGGCGAAGATCCGAACGGCATTCCCAGTAATCTGGTGCCCTATATTTCGCAGGTGGCCATCGGCAAGCTGGAGTGCCTGACCGTGTTCGGCAATGATTACCCGACGCCGGACGGCACCGGCATCCGGGACTATATCCACGTCATGGATCTCGCCAGCGGCCACCTCGCCGCGCTGGACCATAAAGCCGACGGCGGTGCGTTTAAAGCTATCAATCTTGGCACCGGGGTGGGCTATTCGGTGATTGACCTGATCAAGGCCTTCGAAAAAGCGGCCCAGACCACCATCAACTACCGGATTGTCGGCAGACGCTCTGGAGACGTGGCGGAGTGCTGGTCAGATTCCTCTCTGGCACGCCAGCAGCTGGGCTGGCAGGCCACCCGCAATCTGGATGAGATGATGCGCGACGCCTGGAACTGGCAGAAAAACAACCCGGGCGGCTATCGCCCCTGAATCCACATACCCGGTGGCAACCGCCTTAACGATCCCTGAGGTTAAGCCACCAGTCCCAGATCCCGACATGGAAATGTTGAAACACGTCAATCCCGAGGGCGGATTTGATCATGTACAGCGTCAGCAGGATGCAAAACAGGAAGAACAGCGTGGCGAACAGGATCAGAAAGGTCACCACGACGCGCGACAGCCTGGATTCCGGACGTATACGCTTGCGTAAATCCCGCCCCAGTAAAAACACCATATAGTAGCGTTTACCGAAGAAGGGAAAACCGCGACGAATATCGACCCTGTGCCGTGAAGCAAGGGTTACCGAGATAATCGCGTTCTCGATCTCTTGCTTTTGCTCCGGGGTCAATTCTGCAATCACGTTTTCATCAAGCGCTTCATAAAAGCGGTCAATCACTATTGGGTTTCTGGACTTACTGGACAATTTTAACCTGTTGTTTTGTATAAGCGATGATAGACAGACACGGTTTTCCTGGCGATTTCATGCCAGTCGTAACGCTGCAGATAGTCATGGTAATCAATCCGCGGCGCATTCTGCCATCTTGTCATTTTCTGTGCTAAATCAGCAACGTCACCTACTCTGAAATGGGTCTCAGCCGGTAAACCGACCTCAAGATTCGGCAAAATATCGCTGACCACTACCGGCAGCGAAAACGACATCGCTTCCAGCAGCGCAATCGGCAGCCCCTCGTGGTAAGAGGGCATCACAAACAGAGACGCCTGGGAGAAGACAACCTGCAGCGCCTCGCCCTTTAAAAACCCCGTCAGCACCACATTCGGGGTTTGTAACGCATCCTGCTTCAGCCGTGTGCTGTATTCCGTTGGATGATCCGCATCGCCCACCAGCACCAGCGGCAACGTCAGGCCCGACTGTTGATAAGCGGCAAGCGCGTCATGCATCCCTTTTTCTTCCACGAAACGCCCGACCATCACGATGTAGTGCCCGGGCTGCAAACCATAGCGGCCAAGGATCCTGCCGATCAGCGCGTCGTCCAGCGGCTGCGGCGCAGGGACACCGTTATAAATCAGATGCGCATCGCGGCGGCCATGCTTCTTCTGAATAATCTGGTTAATGACCTCAGAGATGACGATCACTTCATGGGCATACTTTACCGCCACTTTCTCACCCAGCATCAGGATCTGTTTTGCCGCCCAGCCCCACTTCTGGCGCTCGTAGTCCGGCCCATGATGGGTAAAGACCACCCGCTTACCCAGCAGGCGTAACAACGGCACCACCAGTCCCGGTCCGATGGCGTGAACATGCACAATATCGGATCGATCGATTAATGTCCTGAACGCCGCGACAACGGAGTGCACAATGGCTTCAAGACTGCGTTTTTTCGGTGCCCACAGGGCCAGGGTGTCCACATCTTTGTAGCGCGAGCGCCGGTAGCTCACGTAGGGCGAGCGGGCGATGACGCAAATATCCACCGCAAACTGCTGGCGGATTGCCGGGTACAGATTCTGGCAGTGGGTTTCCACCCCGCCGAGTACGTCGGGGATCCCACGCGTGCCAAACACCGTGATTTTTTTGAACATGTCAGAGCCTGCTGAGCAATTCGGTATACAGCGCCTGCAACGACTCCATGTGCTTGCGCAGCGAATATTTCTGGCAAAGACGCTCGCGGGCTTTCAGTCCCATCTCCCGGGCCTGGGCCGGGTTTTCCGCCATCCTGTCCAACGCATCAGCCAGATCCTGAACATTTCCGGGTTCAAACAGCAGCCCTTCAACGCCGTGTCGCACCTGCTCCGGGATCCCGCCAATGCGGGCCCCGACCACCGGCCGGGCAAAGGCCATCGCCTCCAGCACCGACATGGAGCAGTTCTCATAACATTCTGACGGCAGCACCACCGCCCTCGCATTCTGGATCAGCGCATTCAGCGCCGGACCCTGCTGCACATAGCCGAGGAACTCGGCATTCGGGAATCTCGCCACCATGTCATCATGCAGCGGCCCGTGACCGACTATTTTCAGCGGCACCTTATTACGCATTTTCTCGTGCGCCTGGGTCAGGGTCGGCACCCCTTTTTCACGGCTCAGGCGACCCACGTACAGCAGATAACCCTCATCGACGGTGGTATCGGGCATCTGACTGTCGTCCATGCCGTTCACAATCACCTCGATACGGGAATCCGGCAGGGTCCGCTTCAGCTGGCCGCGCAGAAATTCGCTCGGAGAGACGATAACGTCCAGCGCCTGATAATTTTGCGCAATGTACTGCCAGGTCGCTTCGAGCGACAGCAGCAGGCTCTTCGAGGCCGATCCTTCCTGACAGCGGTAGCGGAAGGCATTAAACACCGTACCGGTTACGCAGGCATCGCACACCTTGCCGTCGCGCAGCATCGAGTAGGACGGGCACATAATCTTGTAGTCATGGGCGGTAAGCACGGTCTTACAGCCAAAATCACGGGCGACCTTAATCAGGGCCGGGGTCAGCTGATGATAGATATTGTGAAAATGGACAATATCCGGACGCGTTTTTTCCAGCAGCGCCTGCATCTTTTTGCAGGCTTCACGATTGTGAATAAAATTGACGGCGGTGTTGACCCCCGCCAGTAAGCCGCCCTCTTTGTGGTAATCCACGTTGCTGACGAAGTAGTCGGCGTAGTCAGACGGGAAGTTATTCGCGTGCTGCATGGAGAAATCAATCACTTCCACGCCCGCTTCTTTCAGCATATTGCGTTCCTGAAAGTACACCGTTTCCGCGCCGCCCTTAATAAAGAAGAACTTATTCACCAGCAAGACTTTCATCGGTCCCCCTGGTCATGAACCACTTTATTGCTGGGGGGAACCCTCGGATCGCGAAGCGGGTGGAACAGCCCCTTGATCAGCCCGGCGGACAGCACGGCGAGGTTAACCACGCTGTTAAGGCCGTTTTTGAAGGAACGATTCTGAAGGGTCTTGAGCAGGATAAAGGCCAGCAGCGGCAGCAGGGCGATATCAATCAGGCTGACGTCCAGGGTCAAAAATGCAATCAGGACGAACAGGATATAGCCCGCGAAGATCACTTCGTTTTTGACCATGTTGAGCGCATCGCGGAAATAAGGCTTACCCCACGCGCTGCGCAGCAGTTCGCCCGGTGCCTGGTGAAACCCGCTTTTCCAGCGAAACCACAGCATCTTCAGCGTCGGCAGAGCGTGCGAGGTATGGCGGAAATAGGGCACATCCAGACGATGCAGCTTATAGCCCGCCGTCAGCAAGCGCATGCCCAACTCCGCCTCTTCGTAAGCGTGCAGGCTACGGTTGGTCAGATAGCCCACATCCGCAATCGCCGAGCGGCGATACAACCCGCCGCCGCCTAGATGGTCGTTATCACCCAGCGGGTAAATCTTACTGATGCGCTGCTTGCGCGAGGTGAACTCATAGTTTGACGCCTCGTCCATCTCTACCGTGCCGGCCACGCCCGCATACGTCGGATTGTCCTGCAAAAACGCCACCGCATGGTCGATAAAGCCCGGCTCCAGCTCCATGTCGCCGTCCATCAGCAGGATGTACTCGCCTTCACTGTAGAGATAGCCAAGCTGATGCCCCACGCCGCAGGAGCGATCCCCCGGCTCGGTTAACGACACCACCATCACGCCTTTATTGCTGGCGAGCTGCTGGGTGTTATCCGTGGACAGGCTATCCGCCACAATAATTTTATGCGGATAATCGGCTAACTGGCCGCGAATGCTATCGATGGTTTTCTCGATACATTCGGCTTCGTTTAACGTTTTAATGCTGACGGAGATAAAAGGTTTCTGCATCTAATACTGCCCCGCATAGCGACGTACGGTCCGACGAATAACCAGACTGGAACCTAACGCCAGATAGAACAAAAATTGCAACATAGGGATGATCATCAATATCTGGCTGTACGGCAGACTCAATAAACAGGCGATGGAAAAGACGTTAAAAGCCGGGGCAAAGCTCAGCAAATGAAGATCGGCGCGGTCGAGCTGTTCAAGCGACAGCAGCGGTTCAGGCTGGATCACTTTCAGAATGTAGACAAACAGGCCGATAAACATCAGCGTGCCGATGATCCCCACTTCCCAGAGCAGCATACTCAGGGCGGTGCTATCGAGGATCAAATTGTAAACCTGGTTCAGAAAGCCGGGGGAGACGGCGCTCCCGTGGTTGGTGGCATTTAGCCCATAGCCGAACAGCGTGCCCGACAGCCCCGACAAATCGCTGTTTTTCAGCCAGAACAGCAGGGTGGTAATACGGCCGACCTCCCCGCTGGGCATGATGTAATTCGGATCGAAGATATAGTCCAGCGAGTTAATGAAGGTGATAAAGGCGCTCTGCGTCGGGTCGCTGCCAAACGCCGATGCATAGCCGTAGGCGAGGACCACAATCGCCAGCCCAATCAGCAGCGCCATCCCGGAAAAAATGGACAGCAGCACGGTCAGGCTAACTTTGCTCACGCCCTTAACGTAAGACGGCATCAGCCATACCCACGCTAGCAGCAGCGGCGACAGCAGGATCACAAATTTGACCTCGCCGACGATGCACATCACAAACCCCAGCACGATATGCAAGGCCATGGATTTGAAGCTCGTCAGGCCATGCTTATATTCCGAGACTTTCAGCAGCATGATCAGCAGACAAAACAGACCCATGGCGGCAGTATTCCCACCACCCATCGGGTCACCACCGAAGGTCCCCACGACGGAGTCCCACTTTTCCTCTTCACCGTGCAGCGCCACACGTTGCGGCAGAACAACGAGCAGCTGGTACAGCGCCACCGGAAACTGGGCGTAAAACACCCAGAACATCCCGCGCGTCACCCGATAGATCTGCGACTCGCGGCAGAACCCCAGCAGCAGGCTGACCATCACCAGCGACAGCGCAAGCTCATTTTTAAAGCCAATCAGCGTAATCAACGCCCCGCCCTGGAACAGGGTCGAGATACCGACCAGCGCCAGAAACGCAATGTACAGCGCCAGAATAATGGTCTCCTGGGCATCCAGCTGCAGGGGCTCATCCCGGGTCTGGAGTACCAGCAGGCCGCTCATCAGCAGGGTCATGAAAAAGGGCAGCCACAGCACCGCCTGCGCGCCGGTAAAATACTGCACCAGTCCGCAGACCATCAGGGTTAACAGGGCGAAGGTCTGTAAGTAATGTCCGGTATTGAGATTCATGATGTCACCGACCCGTTTTTCAGCATATCGGCGCGCTTATTCACTTTCAGGTAGATAAACGCGTAGCGAACAAACGTCAGAATCGAAAAGAGGATAATGGAGGTGGCGTAGTCATTGTAAAAATACGGCACCACCACAAAAGCCATCATCACAATCGCCAGCTGCTCGAGCTGGATGCGCAGAAAATAGCGGTGCGAGCCGAAGATAAGCTCAATCACCGTCAGCGGACAGACCGCCAGCGCCGGGAACAGGTACGGCAGCATATAGCGCGACGTGGGCACCGAGTTAATCCACTCCTCGCTGAAGCCCAGATTCATCACCATCGGGTAAAAAATAAAAACCCCCAGCGTGCAGACAATCCCCAGCGTTAACAGCAGCATACGCACCTTCGTATACTCCTGGTAATTGAACACGTTGTTTCTGAAATCAATCGACCATTTCGAGAAAATGGTATTGCGCACCGCGTTGCCCACAATCACTACCGGGGCCAGACAGAAGCGGCTGACCACCGAAAAATAGCCCGCCGTCAGGGCTGAGAACCAGAAGTTAATCAGCATGATCGGCAGGTTGCTGTTGGCCATCGCCAGCACTTCGGCGCTGCCGACTTTGCTGAGGTGGTGGATATGTTTTTTAAGAAACGCCAGATTACTGGCGGGAAGCAGGTGATGCCGCGAAATGCTGCGAACATCAAATGCCCACAGAATGCAGGCTGCGGTCAGCACCATCATCGACACCGCCCACGCCCAGTAAAAGGCCATTACCTGGCGGGTGAGCAGCACCGAGAGCACCACCACCACCGAAACGGAAATACGCTGGATCACCAGAAAACGGAAGTTGGCCGTGCGCAGGGACAGGTTTTCCGCCACCAGCACCCAGGTATTCGACAGGGTAAGCAGGTAGAGAAAGAACACATTCTGATCGAACAGCCAGGCCGTCAGCGCGGCATAAGGCACGGCGATAAGCAGGCTCTGCAGAAGACAAAACACCACGTTCTGGGTGAGCTCATCATCCGGCTGCCGGGGGATCAGCAGCTGCGAAGCAAAGGTACAGACCTGCGCGCCAATCAAGGCAATGCTGTAGTTGAGCGCATACAGCCCCACTTCACCCAGATCGTACTTATGTGAAATCAGCCAGATCGACAGGGCGCCGATCAGCTGAGAAATCACTGACGATCCGGCAATCGTGGATGCGCTCTTCAGTAAACTCATGCCCGGCCTGTGCTGTTCATCAGTTCATGGGTATGGTGATTGAGTGAACGTAACCCCTCTTTGGTTTCCAGGTTTTTATCCACCACCTGATTCATCACCCCGCCAATCACGACCCCGCGATCGAGGGTGACTTTATCAATGGCGGCGCCAATGGCATCGGAAGACGAGAGCCCCGCTTTCAGGACGAAGATCAGGCCATCCGTCACCGGGCTAATCAGCTGCACGTCCTGACTCTGATTCACCGCCGCCACGTCAATGATGATGCGCTGATAGCGGGTGCGCAGGGTCGTCAGCAGCGGCTTGAGGCGTTCCGGCGACAGCAGCAGCAGAGACGAAACCGTGGTCGTGCCGCGCGGCAGGAAGTCGAGCCTGTCGTTGATTTTCACCAGCACGTTGTCAACGACACTCTCGCCGCGCAGCACTTCTGCCACGCCCGGCGCCTTCGGTGAACCCAGCTCGCCCGACAGGCCATCGCTGTTAAAGAAATCCATATCGATAATCAGCGTCTTCTGGTCAAAGCTAAGGGAGTTTGCCAGCAGGTTCGCCACCAGAGAACGCCCTTCCCCGCCTTCGGTCGAGGTGATCGCAATCACCTTCAGCGGCAGCTGATGCAGGATGATATGGGTGCGGATGCTGTGAATGATGTCGGCATTGAGCGGATCGTTCGTAATCAGGTTGCGAATGTTGCTGCGCCCGCCGGCACCGGTAAAGCGGCGGATCTCCCCCAGCGGCGCCAGACCAAGGCGTTTTTGCATCTGGCTGAGGGTATTCACCGAGCGGTCCATCGCCGCTTTGACAATGATGTACAGAATGTAGAAAACCATCACCAGCAGGACAATCATCAGCATCAGCAGCGGTTTATTCGGTTTTGCTGGCCGTTCGGCCGGGACGGCAGGATCGTAGATCACCGCATCGGCATCGGTATACGAGCCCGGCAATGTTAGCTCCTGGGTACGCTGATAGACCACCTTATACATCTCTTCGGTCTTATCCAGGGTCAGCTTCAGGTCGTTGTAACCGTCGCGCTTCATCGACAGCTTCTGGAAGTTCGCTTTCTGCTGTTCCAGCTGCTGCTGATAATTCTTCTCGTCCGCCAGCGCGGCCTCGTAGTTCTGCCGCAAGCCAATCTGCTGCTCTCTTAACGCCATCCCGGTTTGATCCTGAATGGCCCGGATCCGCTCCTGCGCCTGGAGGATTTTTTCATGCTGCGGCCCGTAGGATTTGCGCAGCTCATACAGCGCGCTGTTGGCCTGAATCAGCGCGATGCGTAAATCCTGGATCTGGGCATGGTTCGACACCGACGGCAGCGAAATCACGCTTCCCCCCGACCGCCCTGCCCCCTGGCGCACCTCGTTATACAGCGACTCGGCCGCTACGCGACGCTGGGTCGCATCCGCCAGACGGTTGGTGACAATCCCCATCTGTTCGGTTTCAAACCCGTCGACGCCGCGGAAGGTCAACAGCCCCTCTTTTGCCAGGTAAGCATCCAGCGCGGCCTTTTGTTTAACAATTTGCTGCTGGAGTTCCTGCAGCTTCTGCTGGTTATCATCCCGGGCCTTGCCAGTTTTCTGCTGCTTGAGGGCGAGGGTGTAATTGATAAATGCCTGCGCCACGCCGTTGGCGACATCTGCCGACAGCTGAGGCGAGGTGGATTCATACGATACCGTCGCCAGGTGGGTGGTGCGCACGCTGTTGATGGTGAGGTCTTTCTGCATCGTTTTCAGCGCCCGATCGACACGCTGCTGCTCGCTGTCGCCGGCTGAGGGGCTGTCGGTTTTGGTGCCGATGAATGCCGGGTTTTGATCGAGCTTCAGAGAGCGAACGGCCTGCTCCAGCACCACGCGCGACTGCATCAGCGCATTTTGCGTTTCGTAATAGCCGTTTCGGGTAGAGTCATAGCCTTCAACCTGCTGGAATGGCGTCACGTTATCGGGCTGAGCTTTGATCAATACCGTTGCCGTCGAAATATACTTCGAGGACATAAAGCTCATTAAAGCCCAGGCTATCGCCCCGGCAATGATGCCGACCAGGACAATTTTCCACAGGTTCTGTCTAATTTCGCCGGCAAATTTAGAGACAGCGATAGCGCTTTCCCGTGTTTTGCCATTTTCCACCATTGAGAGTTTCGTCATCAGAAGAACCCCATGCCAATAATAAGGATATCACCGGGGTGAACAGAGTGAGTGACATCAACATTGTTGAGTAACTCGCCCGTGCTGGCCTTGCGGAGGCTTAAATCTTTGCGGTCTGCGCGATCGGTAAAACCGCCGCCCAGGGCAATCGCTTTCTCAACCGTCATGCCGGGTTCATAGGCATAACCGTTCGGATTCTCGATTTCGCCTGAGATATAGAATTTGCGGAATTCGGCAATATTGACGGTCACCATCGGCTGGAGCAGATAACCTTTGCGCAGGCGTTCGGTAATCTCTGCATCAACCTGGCTGGCAGTTTTGCCCTTTAATACCAGCTTGCCAATATAGGGGTAATTAATCGCCCCGCTATTATCCAGGACAACGCGCAGGGTTAAGTCAGGTTGATTAGCCACATTAATATTGACGGTATCACCGGCACCGAGTAAATACTCGTCGGCATTCACCGTCGTATCATCCCTTAATGGCGGAGGAGGCGTTGAACAGCCCGCCAACAGGATGCTGAGTAGCAGAAGGACGCACAGGTTCATTATTTTCATTTTAAATCTGTACCTTAGCTGTAAGCATAATTAAAGATGCGTCATAACCCAAGGTTCTCTGTACGACCTGATCGTCATTGGGTCCGATGGTGAATGAATCTGTCTCTTTATTAGACTTAAGCGTATCTAGATGATATTCAACACCAAAATTGATTGATGGCGTCAGATCGTAACTCACCGCAACAGTGAATACCCCGTTCTTATCATGACGATCCTTGTTCTGGTCTTTATAGTCTTCAGTCGTATAGCTGTAATCAAGCAAGGTCGAAAGTCGGTCGTTCATCCATAAATGTTTGTATGAAAGACCATACTGGGTCACTAAAATATATCCGCCCGCCTCGGAAGGATCAGAAATACTTTGCGAGGTGCGCAGGGTAAATGTCGACTGTTTAAGCGGCTTCCATTCGCCCTGAATGTCCCAGTTCAGCCCATTAAAATCCTTCGAGCCAGGGTTATTCTCAAACGTTTTATACAGCCACGACACGTTGGCATCGACATTTGTTTTCCCGGTCAGCTGGGTCTTTACGCCATAACGCAAATAATATTCATTACTGTCTTTTTCCGGGTCATTATCGTAACGACGCTGGTTGGTAATAAAACTATAGCGAAAACGCGTCTGAGATGTGTACTGATCGAAAATTTCTGCCACCAGCGTATTTTCATCCCACTCCTCTTCACGAATGTACTGATAAAAATCGGCATTCGCATTTTGCGCATCCTGGGTATTGCCGTAGGTCAGCGTTTTATGACCCAGCGCGATTTCGCCCTTACCGCGCCCTTTTGGCGCACCGTAGCTGTAGCGAAGTTCGCTGTCGAAGAAATGCGTGGTCAGCGGGGAACGAATGCCGTACTGACGGAACTGCTCCGGCAGAAAACCTTCCGTTACACCGCGGCCCCGCTGCTCGTGCCCAAGGGAATCCTGCAGATTCAGGCTCAGACCGTGCATCAGGCCATAGCGCCATGCGCCGTTAAAACGGAAGAAGTGATCGTCGTAGTTATCCGCAGAATCGCTGGAATACTGCCGATAGTCGCCGGAGTACATCAGCAGATACTGATCCTGGTAGCGTTCGCCGGTCAGGGTGATCACCGGCCTCAGGCCCATAAACGCGGAGCTTTTCGCATCGCTGTCATGGGGCTGAAAGGTCACGTTATCGTTCTGACCGTAGTCCGCGGCAACGTTGCTCTGGAAGTCGATGCCCGCAAAGCCAATATGAGATTTAGGTGTTAATTCTGCCCAGGCAACCGGAGACACCATGATTCCGGCGATAACAATTATTTTAATATGCATTCTTGCCGACAAATCCCTTAAAAATGGTTTTAATGATAATTTTTATATCTAACCAAAAGGACCAATTTTGAATATATTCAATGTCGTACTGAACCCGCTTTTCCATTTTATAAAGCGCGTCAATTTCCCCACGATAACCTTTTATTTGTGCTAACCCGGTGATGCCAGGCTTCACTTTATGGCGAATCATGTAGTTTTCGACCTGCTTACGGTAAAGTTCATTGTGCGCCACAGCGTGCGGCCGTGGACCGACAATCGACATATTCCCCTGCAACACGTTAATGAACTGCGGAAGTTCATCCAGTGAGGTCCGACGCAAGAATGCGCCAAAGCGCGTCACCCGAGGATCATCCCGTGTCGCCTGCACCACCGTGTCGGTATTTTCCATCACTTTCATGGTCCGGAACTTCCAGACTTTTATTTTCTGCCCGCTCAGACCATAGCGATCCTGCTTAAAGAACACCGGCCCACGCGACGTGAGCTTTATTCCAATGGCAATCACCAGCATTAACGACACAATCATTAGCATAATCACGCTGCCCAGAACCAGATCTTCCGCGCGTTTAATAAACGAGCCTCCGCCATCCAGCGGAGAAGCAAAGATGCCAATGGTTTGCAAATTATGGATTGAGCGTAACTGCGACATATTGGTGCTGTAAGCGTAGAAGTCCGGCACGATATAGGTATTCACCGTGGTGTCCGACATCATGGCCAGAAAATGGCGGATGCGCTCCAGCGCAACCATTGGCAGGGCGATATAGATCTCGTCAATCCTGCCCGCCTGCGCCTCTTCGACCAGGTTAATCACCGAACCCTTATAGGGGCTGGTGATTTTTTTCGCCAGTTCGCCCAGCCGCGCAGGTTCACGTTCGTCATAGAAGGCCAGTTCCAGCTGAATATCGGAATACTCTTTGCGCAGCGCCATTTCTGCCGCCAGGCCATTGTCGGTGATGCCAATAATGGCCACCCGAATTCTTTTTTTGGCGGAAAATTTAAAAATGGCCAGACGCACGGCATACAGAAAAACGACCGGCGCGGCGTACCAGAACGGCGACGCGGGAATAAAGCGGATATCCATTGCGCTCAGATAGCCGCGGGAATGCAGTTCAGCGACCAGAATGCGCACCAGCCCGATAAACAGGATGGCTAAGAATGCGGTGAGGAACAGACGCCGCTGGCTGCGTATTTTGTTGTTTTTAGGGCGATACTGATAACACTGGGTATATTCGCCAAACAGTAAAAAAACCGTGGAGTACAGCAGGCTTACCAAAATAACAGTATCGAAAGACTCTATTTTCCAGATCCACGCGCTGCCAATGAGAATGAAATTAATTGAGAAAAAATCAATTAATTTAATAACCAGTGGATATCCTCCATGAGTAATCTTTTGCGAATTTCTCAGCATACCCAGACTCACTTATTATTTTTTAAGTTCAGCCTTACTTACCCTGTGCCATCAAAAAAAACACGATAATGTCTCTATGATTGAGCGGAGTCGCGCTTAAATATTATCAAAATGAATAATAACGTACCGTGAGTATTTACAAGCAATTGTCCTGCCGGTGATGCCCCTGAAAAACAGGAATTAACTTATATACAGCGTATGCACGTTCTTATAAAAGCGCCAATAAACTTGTGCGGGAGAGTGGGGTGCGGATGGGGATCGGCGAAACAAAAAAAAGCCTGACCGAAGTCAGGCTTGAGGTTTACTCGTTAATTCTGGGGTGCTGATCGACAAGTCGCGTGCGTTTTTCCTGCAGCGCGTTAATTTCCGCATCGATATCTTCTATCTTCTGCTCAATATTGTCGTGATGCTCACGCAGGATCTCTTTCGCTTCCTGCAGGTCAGATGCGGCCGGGGTTGCCCCTTTCAGCGGCAGGTTGGCCGTCTCTTTCATCGTAATACCGGTCACCAGACCAATAGCCGCCACCACCATCAGGTAGTAAGCCGGCATCATCAGGTTCCCGGTACTCTCCACCAGCGAGGCCGCCAGCGTCGGGGTCAGACCGGCAATCAGGACCGAGATATTAAACGCCGCCGCCAGCGCACTGTAGCGAATGTGCGTCGGGAACATTGCTGGCAGCGTCGAAGCCATCACCCCGATAAAGCAGTTCAGGATCACCGCCAGCATCAGCAGACCGGCGAAAATCAGGCTGAGCATATTGCTGTTAATCATGATAAAGGCCGGGATCGCCAGCAGGAACAGCGCCACGCTGCCGAAGATGACAAACGGACGGCGGCCAAAGCGGTCGCTCAGCAGGCCCATAATCGGCTGCACAAACAGCATACCCACCATGATGGCGATAATAATCAGCACACCGTGGTCTTCTGAGTAGTGCAGGTTATGCGACAGATAGCTCGGCATGTAGGTCAGCAGCATGTAGTAGGTCACGTTGGTGGAAATCACCAGACCAATACAGGTCAGCAGGCTGCGCCAGTGTTTGGTGGCAATCTCTTTAAACGAGACTTTCGGGCCTTCCTGCAGGCCTTCGCGGTCGCCCTGCTCCAGCTTCTCCACGTGCTGCTGGAACGCCGGAGTCTCTTCGAGCGCGTGACGCAGATAGAGGCCGATGATGCCCAGCGGCAGCGCCATAAAGAACGGAATACGCCAGCCCCAGTCGAGGAAGTTTGCTTCCCCCACGACGGTGGAAATCAGCACCACCACGCCCGCACCCAGCACAAACCCGGCAATCGAACCAAAGTCGAGCCAGCTGCCCATAAAGCCGCGCTTACGGTCCGGGGAATACTCGGCAACGAAAATCGACGCGCCGGTGTACTCGCCGCCCACCGAGAAGCCCTGCGCCATCTTACACAGCAGCAGCAGGATCGGTGCCCAGATGCCAATACTGGCATACGACGGGATCAAGCCGATACAGAAGGTACTGATCGACATGATGATGATGGTAATGGAAAGAATTTTCTGACGGCCATATTTATCCCCGAGCATGCCGAAGAACAGGCCACCCAATGGACGAATAAGGAAAGGAACAGAGAAGGTCCCTAGCGCGGCAATCATCTGCAGGCTGGGATCGGCACCAGGGAAGAAGACTTTACCTAGCGCATAGGCCACGAAGCCGTACACACCAAAATCGAACCACTCCATCGCATTACCGAGCGAAGCGGCGGTGATCGCTTTGCGCAATTTACCGTCGTCGATAATTGTGACGTCGCGCAGGGTTATAGGTTTAACTTTTTTCCTTTTAAGCATTGCTATCCTCGTAGACTAAGCCCCGATCTCACCACGGCACGAAAAAATGCGGCCTGTGGAACCCGGGAAGCGCCTCATGCGCATTCTCCTTAATCAAGCGTAGCAGGTTTACTTACACTGACCTGTCTGGACGGTACAACCGAACCTGTTGACGCCTGTCTGGAGAGTTAGGGGTCTCTTTACCCTACCAGCGTTTATATTTGTGATCAACTTCACACATATTTTGCAGGGTTACTCCTCAATTGCCTTGATTGTGACGGTTTCGTTATCAGACGTGCCTTAAGCATGGTCCGGTAAATAATATTTCATACGTTATTATTTGCCGTGAAATCAAAAGATCATCATATTTTTTCACATCAAATTTACAGACTTTTTAATAATCAAGTTGCGGATTGTAGGTTTCCGCAAAATATGTGATCCACATAACTAAAACACTGTTTTATTTTCATTGAATCATTATTCCAACGATCGCATCATAACCGCGGTTCAAATGGTCTGGCCGCCTTCAAGCGAAGGTAAGCAACACCGAACGCGTTATGTTTACAGCAAAAATCACGGGTATCCTGACAAGCATTAGTCGCAACTCGTTGAATTTATTTTGATTATTTTATAGCTCCCCCGCCAGGTCAGGCGAGGTGAGTTCTGAGGGTAGATGATGAAGATTAAAGCCGCGATTGAACGCATTCCGGGTGGGATGATGCTGGTGCCACTGGTACTGGGAGCAATCTTAAATACCTTAGCACCTGATACTGGGGCCTATTTTGGTGGTTTCACCAAAGGGATGATTACCGGTACGGTTCCTATTCTGGCGGTCTGGTTCTTCTGTATCGGCGCCTCCATTAATTTACGCGCAACGGGCACCGTTTTACGTAAATCCGGCACGCTGGTCATTACCAAAATTGCCGTTGCATGGATTGTCGCCATGCTCTGCGCGATGTTCATTCCGGAAAATGGCATTCAGACCGGCTTCTTCGCAGGCCTGTCAGTGCTGGCGATTGTTTCAGCAATGGACATGACCAACGGCGGTCTGTACGCCAGCCTGATGAACCAGTACGGCACCAAAGAAGAGTCCGGTGCATTCGTTCTGATGTCGCTGGAATCCGGCCCGCTGGTCACCATGCTGATCCTCGGTTCCGCGGGTCTGGCATCGTTTGAACCGCACCACTTTATTGGCGCCGTCCTGCCGTTCCTGATCGGTTTTGCCCTCGGCAACCTGGACCACGATTTCCGCGAATTCTTCAGCAAAGCAACGCCAGTGCTGATCCCGTTCTTCGGCTTCGCGCTGGGTAACACCATTAACCTGAACGTGATTCTGGATACTGGCCTGCTGGGTATCGTGCTGGGTGTAGCGGTTATCGTTATCACCGGTATTCCGCTGATTATTGCCGACCGCGTCATTGGTGGGGGTAACGGTACAGCGGGGGTCGCCGCGTCGTCAGCCGCAGGTGCTGCGGTAGCGAACCCGATGATTATCGCCCAGATTAACCCGGCGTTCGAACCGGTTGCGGCTTCCGCTACTGCGCTGGTTGCTGCAAGCGTCATCGTCACCGCGATTCTGGTGCCTATCATCACCGCTCTGTATGCCAAACGTTATGGCAAAATCCCGGTTAAAAATGCTGAGCCTGCACCGGCTGAGTCACTGAACCACTAAGTTTTTCACCCTCTCCCCGTCGGGGAGAGGGTAAACTGCCCGACCTACTCGCCAAACACCTCTTCCACCATTGCTTTTGCCAGTCTTGTCGCCGAACAGAGTCTCGGCATCCCCAGCGCCACATTCTGCCAGCTCTGCGTCACAGACCAGCATACCGGATGGCGATCGCCATCGCACCAGTCTCCCAGCCAGCCCAGCATGTCTTTATAGTCGATAATGCCAGGGGTACTCGGCGTGTTCAGCCACTGATGATAAAAATGGCGGGTGGCCGGCGCGGCATTAATGCCCTGCGCCAGATAGTTGGCCACCATGCTTTGCAGATTGTCTTTCAGCATCGCGCTGACATCCGCATTTGCCAGCCGACAGGCATCACCAAATGCTCCCCAGCGCAGCTCCTCCAGCACCACATAGCCCCGCCCGGCCAGCGACCAGCCGTCGTAGTGCCCGGCGCGCCAGCGGGTAAAAATCTGTTCGCTGTGCTCGCCCGCCTGCACCGTTAAGCCACGCTGGCTTAGGGCTTTTTCTTTGAAGGCGGCGCGCTGATGAAAATGTGAGGAGAGGGTTTCGTACTGTTGCACGATGCCGATGGGCGGTTGGTTGCGCAGTCTGGCCTGCTGGCTCAGCGTGGTTAAGGTGTGGGTCATGCGGGTCAGCGCCAGATGCCCGGGGTCGAGCATCCCGGCCAGCTTCTCCGCCAGCCCCAGCCGCAGTACAGCATTTTCGTTGAACATTCCCCCCATCGCCCACTGGCGAAGCTGAGTCTGCGCCATGATCTCCTGGCTTAAACGTTCACGAAACTGCTGCTGTTGCGACGCCAGCGGGGCGTGACGCATCGCGTCCCCGCCCTGAACCAGGTCGACCATAAATTTAGGATGAATACATTCCAGCGTCCGCCCGGGACCGTCCAGTAGTTGTTTTGTCATGGTTGCTCTGCCGCGAATAGCGTTTGAATATCATCGCGTAACAGTCGGGTATCTTCCTGAATCCACGTCGCGGTAGTAATACACTGCTGCAACAGCTGGCTGAGCGCACGAGTGGCATGCTCATTTTGCTGACGCACCGCGAGGCTATCACGCAAGCTTTCCTGTAACCCTGCAAGACATAAGGAGAATTCGGCAAAGAATGTCGCCATGCCTGCTGTAACAGAGACATCGACCTGGGCGGCCAAAGCTTTACGGATTTGTTCACAAAAATGCGCGATATGACGTTTAAATTTTTCGTGCAGCTGTGACACGTTGATAACGTAACGGGTGCGCGTCACCACATAATCGTCCCAGCCCCAGCCTGGATTATTCAGCCAGCGCGAGACGGTATCACGCACGCCGCCCGCACCCTGCCCCCGGCCACTGGTCGGGCTCTCAGGCGCAATCGCGTCGTTGAACAACCCCCGGGTATTAAAGTTAAGCTGGTTTGCCTGGAAAGCCGGGAAGCTGATCCGCGCGCGAAAACCCGCGTGGCTCAGCTCATCCTTGATGCGCAGCTCAATCGGGCGCATAGCGTCATTCAGCGAGCGGGCCAGCGTTGACTCCAGCTGATCGAAGCGCAGCCCCAGCTCGCGGGCAATTTTGTTCTGGGCATCAAGCAGTATCAGCTCGCACGAGGAGTGGATTTTACTCAGCAGGATCTGCGCCTGCCCTTCGTCGTCCAGCACCAGCTGTTCCGGCGCGGTCTGTTCATCGGCGCGCAGGCTGGCGGCATCATGACCCGCCAGAATGAGGATATTATCCCGACTGAAAATAGGGCCGATCGCACGCAGGATATCGTTCTGCTGGGTGGCGATAAAGCTCTCCGTCGCCTCCAGCGCCTGTTCCACCTCATGCCTCACCTCATCGCTGACCACCTCCTGCCGGGTTTGCAGCAGCGCCATGTCTTCTTCCAGCCGCGCAATATTGCGCTGCAGTTCGTCGAAGGCAATGGTCAGTCCCTGATAGCGAAAATCAAGATACTCGCGGGCATTCTGGGCATAGTTCAGGAGCTTATGCGACGCAGAGCGCAGGGCATACAGCGAGGCGTTGGCGTAGGCGGCGTAGATCAGTTTGCGGATCGGCTGTTCGAACAGGGAGTCTTCCCACAGCAGATCGGCAGAATGACGAACGTGCTCAATATCGTCCAGATCGGCGGTCCGCCAGCGGCGGCCCAGTGCGGCTTCGGCAAAATCCTGCACCCAGCGCTGCGCCTGCGGATGGGGCAGCTTGCCGTTCAGCGCCAGTTCGTGACGCGCGCGGTTCGCCAGATAGCCCCACATCGATGACACCGGGAAGATCTGCCCGGGGGAAATATGCCCTTTCATCAGCGTGCCGGAGATCATCGCCCGCACCTGCTCTTCATCATCACTGTTGCGGTCTTTCTGATCGAACTTATTCACCAGCGCGTACAGCGGCACCGATTTGCCAACGGCAGAAATGGCCTGACGCACCTCAGCATCAGAGATCGACTTCAGCTGGGTATAATCCATCACCGCCAGCACCGCCGACGCGCGAGCGAGCTGTTCTGTCAGCATTTTTTGCAGATGCGGCTGCCCGGCTTCATTAGGCCCGGGGGTATCAAGCAGCGTTAATTGCCCAAGATGGGTATCGAGACCGGCCAGATGGACAAATTCCACCTCAATAACCGGAATATTTTCAATTGCCGCATAGGCAGCAAAAGGAAAGTCAGCACCCACCACCTGAGAAAGACGCACTAAATCATTTAAGCTTTTTAAACAGATAAAAATAGGTTCAGCACCGAGATAATGCTTTTCAAACGCTTCGCCGGATTCAATGCGCCCAAGCAGCGCATTCATGTCTTTATCAATTTCCAGCTGCTGCGCCAGCTTGCCACGATCGTAATTAGCGAGCTTCTTTTGCATCTGCTTTATTAATGTATCGATCGGTGCAACGTGCGAAAAATGCAGCACCGGCTCCTTCTGCCCAGGCGTATGGCGGATCAGCGTCGGCAGCGCGGTCATCGGGCGGTTGCGGTTCGGCAACACTTCGGTGCCAACAATCGCGTTAATGGTGGTCGACTTCCCGGCCTTCATGGTGCCGACGATCGCCAGCACCATCTCCAGGCGGGTGATTTTACGCAGCTCATTGTTCAGCATTGACTGCTGGGCTTCCAGGCCGCGGGCGTTGAAATGCAAAGGAAACACATTGCTTACTTCGCCGCTCATGGCCGCGGTTGTGCTCTCCAGCATCGCGGCGGGCATCGCGCTCAGCGCCTCAAGATTTTGCAAAGAAAGCTGGAGTAGCCGCTCGGCTTCCTGGCTTAATTCAAATATTGTCTGTGTGTGCATAACAAAGGGTTCCCTTAACACAAATTTTATTTAACCGAATTGTTTTAAGAATGAAGGCTCGGTTTTTATCATTACGTGTGGCAAAGATGTTTAATGAAATATAATTCCCGGATCGCAGCCAAAATATATTCTTAATAGCGTAAGCCGTCGGCACACGTTCCTTCGGTCAGGGAAACCGAAAGAATAAGAGCGTAGACCAATTTCTGGGAAATTCAGGTTAAATCATTATTACCCACCCAAAATGGGGGGGATCCATCCTGCCAGACAAAACGTAGCAGGTCAGACAAGTGCAATAAAAATCTTAAGAGTCTTCACCTTATCCGAAATGCCCCGGCGTATCAATTTGCCGCAATAAAATATTCTCGCTTTTAATGACCGTCGTTTCTGTAGGGTATCTGACCTCAGGTCGCCGACAGGTGATGTCACCGGTAACACCTTTTTTAGCGTTTAATGAAAAACAATATCACCGACAACAGTAAGGACATGCGCTATACTTGCCGCCTTTTTCGACAATCTGTCGATTTTTGGCGGGCACGTTTGCCGCCGGTTCGTACTATTTTGAGGAGCACACCATGCAACTTCCACAATGTCCAAAATGCAGTTCTGAATACACCTACGAAGACAACGGCATGTTCATCTGCCCGGAATGCGCCCACGAATGGAATAACGCCGAACCCGCGCAAGAGAACGATGCGCTGATCGTGAAAGACGCCAACGGTAATTTGCTGGCAGACGGCGATAACGTCACCGTGGTGAAAGATCTAAAGGTAAAAGGCAGCTCGTCGATGCTGAAGATTGGCACCAAAGTGAAAGGGATCCGTCTGGTCGAAGGCGATCACAACATCGACTGCAAAATCGACGGGTTTGGCCCAATGAAGCTCAAATCCGAGTTCGTCAAAAAGAACTAATAATCGTGATAAACGCCCGGTGACACGCAGTGATCCGGGCCTGCGGCGACTAAACTTAATGGGCTTCTCTTACCTGAGGTAATGATTATGCCGTTAAGTCCTTACATCTCTTTCGCCGGTAACTGCGTGGAGGCCATGGCCTTCTACCAGCAGTCGCTCGGCGCAGAACGCCTCTACCAAATGACCTTCGGCGAGATGCCCAAAGACGGGCAAAGCAGCGATGAAGGTTGCCCCTCCGGCATGCAGTTCCCCGATACCGCCATCGCCCACGCCAACCTGCGCATCGCCGGCAGCGACATCATGATGAGTGACGGTACGCTCAGCGGCAATGCTAGCTACTCGGGCTTCACGCTGGTGCTCGACACCCAGGACGTGGCCGAAGGCAAGCGCTGGTTCGATAACCTGGCGGCCAGCGGTACGGTCGAGATGGCCTGGCAGGAGACCTTCTGGGCGCACGGGTTCGGCAAAGTGACCGATCAATACGGCGTCCCGTGGATGATCAACGTCGTTAAACAGCCGTAATCCTGACGGCGGGAGCCCCTGCTCTCGCCTGTCATCGCTTTCACGCCAACTCTTCAAACTCCCGCAACAGATACTTAACCTAAATGTCACATTGATCCGCCAGCATGAGGCCACATTTGAATCGAGGCCTCACCCATGCAAACTGTCATCCGCGTCGAGAAACTGAGCAAAACCTTTGCACAAAATAAGGCGCTCCATGCCGTGGATCTGACGGTCCAGCAGGGCGAAATGGTGGCGCTGTTGGGGCCATCCGGTTCAGGAAAATCCACCCTGCTGCGCCATCTGAGCGGGCTTATCACCGGTGACAACACCACCGAAGGCCACGTTGAGCTGCTGGGTAAAACCGTTCAGCGCACCGGCCGCCTGGCCCGTGACATTCGCCAAAGCCGCACGCAAACCGGCTACATCTTCCAGCAGTTCAACCTGGTGAATCGCCTGACGGTGCTGGAAAACGTGCTGATCGGCGCGCTCGGCAGCACCCCCTTCTGGCGCACCTGCTTACGCTGGTTCTCTGCCGAACAAAAACAGCAGGCGCTACAGGCCCTGACCCGCGTCGGGATGGTGCACTTCGCCCACCAGCGCGTTTCTACGCTTTCCGGCGGCCAGCAGCAGCGCGTCGCCATCGCCCGCGCGCTGATGCAGAAAGCCAAAATCATTCTGGCCGATGAGCCGATTGCCTCACTCGACCCGGAATCCGCCCGCATCGTGATGGAAACCCTGCGCGACATTAACCAGGACGACGGCATCACCGTGGTGGTGACGCTGCATCAGGTGGATTACGCCCTGCGCTACTGCGAGCGCATCGTCGCGCTGCGTCAGGGACATGTGTTTTACGACGGCGCAAGCCAGGCATTTGATAACGAACGCTTTGACCATCTCTATCGCAGCATCAACCGCGTCGAAGAGAACGCGCAGGCTGCTTAAACCTTCCCGACCTGAGGACCCGACATGAGTTATAAGGCCGTTGCCGCGCTGGCGTTTACCAGCATGTTCAGCATCAGTACCCTGCTCAGCCCCGCCTTCGCGCAGGAGCAGGAAAAGGCACTGAACTTTGGCATTATTTCGACAGAATCACAGCAGAACCTGAAGCCCCAGTGGGAACCGTTCCTGAAAGATATGGAAAGCAAACTGGGCATCAAAGTGAACGCCTTCTTCGCCCCGGATTACGCGGGCATCATCCAGGGGATGCGCTTTAACAAAGTCGATATCGCCTGGTACGGCAACCTCTCCGCAATGGAAGCGGTGGACCGCGCCAACGGTCAGGTGTTTGCCCAAACCGTTGCCGCTGACGGCTCGCCGGGCTACTGGAGCGTGCTGATCGTCAACAAAGACAGCCCGATCAACAACCTCAACGATCTACTCGCCAAACGTAAAGACCTGACCTTTGGTAATGGCGACCCGAACTCCACCTCGGGCTTCCTGGTGCCGGGCTATTACGTCTTCGCCAAAAACAACATCACCCCCAACGAATTCAAGCGCACGGTCAACGCCGGGCATGAGACCAACGCCCTGGCCGTTGCCAATAAGCAGGTGGACGTCGCCACCAACAACACCGAAAACCTCGACAAGCTGAAGACGTCCGCCCCGGACAAGCTGAAAGAGCTGAAGGTGATCTGGAAATCGCCGCTGATCCCAGGCGACCCCATCGTGTGGCGTAAAAACCTCTCCGAGAGCACCAAGGACAAGGTGTACGACTTCTTTATGAATTACGGCAAAACAGCCGAAGAGAAGACCGTACTGGAACGTCTGGGCTGGGCACCGTTCCGCGCCTCCAGCGACCTGCAGCTGGTGCCGATTCGCCAGCTGGCGCTGTTCAAGCAGATTCAGGGCGTGAAGGACAACAAAGGCCTGAAGGATGAAGAGAAGACCAGCAAAGTGTCTGCCATTCAGGCACAGCTGGACGATCTCGACCGCCTGACCGCCGCGCTGGGCGCCATGACCAGCGTGACCAAAGCCGTGCAGTAACGTCTTTTGCCCGGTGGCGCTGCGCTTACCGGGCCTACATTTTGGATCGTAGGCCGGATAAGCGTAGCGCCATCCGGCACACAAGCCACACGGAGCCTACATGCAAACCATCACCATCCCACCGCCAAAACGCAGCTGGTTCTCGCTAATCAGCTGGGCCGTCCTGCTGGCGGTACTCGTCGTCTCCTGGAAGGGCGCGGAGATGAACCCGCTCACGCTCTACACCGACGCGGGCAACATGGCGACCTTCGCCGCCGATTTCTTCCCGCCGGACTTTAGCCAGTGGCAGGACTACCTCGGCGAAATGGCCATCACCCTGCAAATCGCCGTCTGGGGCACCGCGCTGGCGGTAGTTCTGTCGATTCCGTTTGGCCTGATGAGCGCCGACAACATCGTACCCTGGTGGATCTACCAGCCGGTGCGTCGCCTGATGGATGCCTGCCGTGCCATCAACGAAATGGTCTTTGCGATGCTGTTCGTCGTCGCCGTCGGTCTGGGGCCGTTCGCCGGGGTACTGGCACTGTTTATCCACACCACCGGCGTGCTCTCCAAGCTGCTCTCTGAAGCGGTTGAAGCCATTGAGCCCGGCCCGGTTGAAGGCATTCGCGCCACCGGAGCCAACAAGCTCGAAGAAATTATTTACGGCGTCCTGCCGCAGGTGATGCCGCTGCTGATCTCCTACTCCCTGTACCGTTTTGAATCCAACGTTCGCTCGGCCACCGTCGTGGGGATGGTGGGTGCAGGCGGCATAGGCGTGACGCTGTGGGAAGCGATTCGCGGCTTCCAGTTCCAGCAAACCTGCGCCTTGATGGTGTTAATCATCATTACCGTCAGCCTGCTGGATTTCCTCTCCCAACGACTGCGTAAGCACTTCATCTGATAAGCGAGGCATTGAACGCTATGCACTTATCCAGACATCCGACCAGTTACCCGACCCGCTGGCAGGAGATTGCCGCAAAGCTTGAGGTAGAGCTGCGCGCCCACTACCGCTGCGGCGATTATCTGCCTGCGGAACAGCAGCTCGCCGACCGCTACGAAGTGAACCGCCACACCCTGCGCCGCGCCATTGACCAGCTGGTCGAGCGCGGCTGGGTGCAGCGTCGTCAGGGGGTGGGCGTGCTGGTGCTGATGCGCCCGTTCGACTATCCGCTCAACGCCCAGGCGCGTTTTAGCCAGAACCTGCTCGACCAGGGCAGCCACCCCACCAGCGAAAAACTGCTCTCTGTGCTGCGTCCGGCATCCAGCCACGTCGCGGACGCGCTGGGGATCCAGGAGGGCGACAACGTGGTGCATCTGCGCACGCTGCGCCGGGTCAACGACATCGCCCTGTGCCAGATCGACCACTACTTCGCCGAGCTGACGCTGTGGCCAGTTTTGCAAAACTTCACCAGCGGATCGCTGCACGACTTCCTGTTTGAGACCACCGGGATTGCGCTTAAGCGCACCCAGACGCGGATCAGCGCCCGCCGCGCGCAGGCCAAAGAGAGCAAGGTGCTGGAGATCCCCAACATGGCGCCGCTGCTCTGCGTGCGCACCCTTAACCACCGTGACGGCGAGATCAACGCGACGGAATACTCCGTCAGCCTGACCCGCGCCGACATGATTGAATTTACGATGGAGCACTGAATGCACTTCGACACGCCAACCCGTCAGCGCTGGATGGCCGTGCTGGCCCACAGCCAGCCTGCCGCGCTTGCCGCACGCATGACGGCGCTAAATCTGGCACCGGCCTACGAACTTATCCGCACCCCGGAAACCGGTCTGGTGCAGATCCAGGCCCGGACCGGCGGCACCGGCGCGCGTTATTTTTCCGGTGATGCCACCCTGACCCGCGCCGTGGTGCGCCTCGCCAGTGGCACGCTCGGCTACAGCTACCAGCTTGGGCGCAACAAATACCATGCCGAGCAGTGCGCCGTCATCGATGCCCTGCTGCAGGAAACCGCCCATTTTCAGACCCTGATGGAAACCTTAATTACCCCGCTGGAAGCCGACCGCGCGGCGCGCATTGCCGCCCGCCTGGCCGAAACTAACGCCAGCCGGGTCGACTTCTTTACGCTCGTTCGCGGAGACAACGCATGACCCTTCAACCCGCTTTTACCCACGCCGTGCCTGACGCCCAGCACAGTTTTCGCCGTCTGCTGAAAGCGATGAGCGAACCGGGCGTCATCGTCTCACTGCATCAACTGAAACACGGCTGGCAGCCGCTAAACCTTGCCACCACCAGCGTGCTGCTGACCCTGGTGGATAACGACACCCCGGTGTGGATCTCCGGCGCGCTGAACAACGATCTGGTCAGCACCAACCTGCGCTTTCATACCAGCGCCCCGCTGGTGGATCAGCCCCAGCAGGCCGTCTTCGCCGTGGCAAACGAGCAGATCGGTCACGAGCAGCTGAACGCCCTCAGCGAAGGCAGCGCCGTGGCCCCGGAAACCAGCGCCACCCTGATTTTGCAGGTCGCAAGCCTCAGCGGCGGCCGCATGCTGCGCCTGACCGGAGCCGGGATCGCCGAAGAGCGGATGGTCGCCCCGCAGCTGCCGGAGTGCATCATTCATGAGCTGACCGAACGTCCACACCCGTTCCCGCTGGGCATTGACCTGATCCTGACCTGTGGCGAACGCCTGCTGGCGATCCCACGAACCACCCACGTGGAGGTGTGCTGATGTACGTTGCCGTCAAAGGGGGCGAGAAGGCGATAGCCGCCGCCCACGCGCTGCAGGAACACAGACGCCGGGGCGATGACCAGCTTCCCGAGCTGAGCGTCGCCCAAATCGAACAGCAGCTGAACCTCGCGGTGGATCGGGTCATGACCGAAGGCGGCATCGCCGACCGCGAGCTGGCCGCGCTGGCGCTCAAGCAGGCCAGCGGCGATAACATCGAAGCCATCTTCCTGCTGCGCGCCTACCGCACCACGCTGGCAAAGCTGGCGGTCAGCGAGCCGCTGAATACCGCCGAGATGCGCCTGGAGCGGCGGATCTCCGCCGTCTACAAAGACATCCCCGGCGGTCAACTGCTCGGCCCGACCTACGACTACACCCACCGTCTGCTTGATTTCACCCTGCTGGCCAACGGCGACGCCCCCCGGCTGACCACCGCCGAGGCCCCGCAGGACACCACCCCGCACGTCTTTAGCCTGCTGGCGAATCAGGGACTGGCGAAGGCAGAAGAGGATAACGGCGACGAGCCCGACGACATCACCCGCACCCCACCGGTGTATCCGTGCTCGCGCGCCTCACGCCTGCAGCAGCTGATGCGCGGCGACGAAGGCTATCTGCTGGCGCTGGCCTACTCCACCCAGCGCGGCTACGGGCGCAATCACCCGTTTGCTGCTGAGATCCGCAGCGGCCACATTGATGTCTCCATCGTGCCGGAAGAGCTGGGTTTTGCGGTGAACGTCGGCGAACTGCTAATGACCGAGTGCGAAATGGTCAATGGCTTCGTTGCCCCCGAGGACGACGCCCCGCACTTCACCCGCGGCTACGGGCTGGTGTTCGGGATGGGCGAGCGCAAGGCGATGGCGATGGCGCTGGTGGACCGGGCGCTGCAGGCCCCGGACTACGATGAAACGGTGGCTAGCCCGGCGCAGGACCAAGAGTTCGTGCTGGCTCATGCGGATAACGTCGAGGCCGCCGGATTTGTCTCGCACCTCAAACTGCCGCACTACGTCGATTTCCAGGCCGAACTGGAACTGCTGAAACGTCTGCAACGGGAGCACAACCATGGCTAATCTCAGCGGCTACAACTTTGCCTATCTGGACGAGCAGACCAAACGCATGATCCGCCGTGCCATTCTCAAAGCGGTGGCAATCCCCGGCTATCAGGTGCCGTTCGGCGGCCGCGAGATGCCCATGCCGTACGGCTGGGGCACCGGCGGGATCCAGTTAACCGCCAGCGTGATTGGTGAGGCGGACGTGCTGAAGGTCATCGACCAGGGTGCAGACGACACCACCAATGCGGTGTCGATTCGCCAGTTCTTCCAGCGCGTCACCGGGGTTAATACCACCGAGAAAACCGAAGACGCGACGCTGATCCAAACCCGCCACCGCATCCCGGAGACGCCGTTGACGGAAGATCAGATTTTGATTTTCCAGGTGCCGATCCCGGAGCCGCTGCGCTTTATCGAGCCCCGCGAGACCGAAACCCGCACCATGCACGCGCTGGAGGAGTACGGCGTGATGCAGGTGAAACTGTATGAAGATATCGCCCGCTTTGGCCATATCGCCACCACCTACGCCTACCCGGTGAAGGTCAACGGGCGCTACGTGATGGACCCGTCGCCAATCCCGAAATTCGATAACCCGAAGATGGACATGATGCCTGCCCTGCAGCTGTTTGGCGCCGGGCGCGAAAAACGCATCTACGCCGTGCCGCCGTTTACCCGCGTCGAGAGCCTCGACTTCGACGACCACCCGTTTACGGTGCAGGAGTGGGACGAGCCGTGCGCGATTTGCGGCTCAAAACACAGCTATCTCGATGAAGTGGTGCTGGACGACACCGGCAAACGGATGTTTGTCTGCTCCGACACCGATTTTTGCCGCCAACAGAGCGAGGCGAACAGCCAATGAAACCGCTGCTTTCGGTTAACAACCTGACCCACCTTTACGCGCCGGGCAAAGGCTTTAGCGACGTCTCGTTCGACCTGTGGCCAGGCGAAGTGCTGGGGATTGTCGGTGAATCCGGCTCCGGCAAAACCACCCTGCTGAAGTCGATTTCCGCCCGTCTGGCGCCGCAAAATGGCGAGATTTTGTATCAGGACCGCGCCCTGTACGGGATGAGCGAAGCCGAGCGCCGTCGCCTGCTGCGCACCGAGTGGGGCGTGGTGCATCAGCATCCGATGGACGGCCTGCGCCGCCAGGTCTCTGCAGGCGGCAACATTGGCGAACGGCTGATGGCGACCGGCGCACGCCACTACGGCGATATTCGCGCCACCGCGCAGAAGTGGCTGGTTGACGTGGAGATCCCGGCTTCGCGCATCGACGACCTGCCGACCACCTTCTCCGGCGGCATGCAGCAGCGTCTGCAGATTGCCCGCAACCTGGTCACCCATCCGAAGCTGGTATTTATGGACGAACCCACCGGCGGACTCGACGTCTCGGTGCAGGCGCGCCTGCTGGATCTGCTGCGCGGCCTGGTGGTGGAGCTGAACCTCGCCGTGGTGATTGTTACCCACGATCTGGGCGTCGCCCGCCTGCTGGCCGATCGCCTGCTGGTGATGAAGAACGGTCAGGTGGTGGAAAGTGGCTTAACCGACCGGGTGCTCGACGACCCACACCATCCGTACACCCAGCTGCTGGTGTCGTCCGTTTTGCAGAACTAAGAGGCCAATATGATCCGCGTAGAAAACGTCAGTAAAACCTTTGTTCTGCACCAGCAAAACGGCGTGCGCCTGCCGGTGCTGAAAGATGCCTCTCTGAATGTGGCGCCTGGCGAATGCGTGGTGCTGCACGGCCATTCCGGCAGCGGCAAATCGACCCTGCTGCGCTCGCTGTACGCCAACTATTTGCCTGATGAAGGCCACATTCATATTCGTCACGGCGACGAATGGGTGGATCTGGTGCAGGCCCCGGCGCGCAAGGTACGCGACGTCAGGCGCACCACCATCGGCTGGGTGAGCCAGTTTTTGCGGGTGATCCCGCGCATTAGCGCCCTGGACGTGGTAATGCAGCCGCTGCTGGATCTGGGCGTGCCGCGCGAGGTCTGCGCCGCCAAAGCCGCCAGCCTGCTGACCCGCCTGAACGTGCCGGAGCGCCTGTGGCACCTCGCCCCTTCCACCTTTTCCGGCGGTGAACAGCAGCGGGTGAACATCGCCCGCGGCTTTATCGTCGACTACCCGATTTTACTGCTCGATGAACCGACCGCCTCGCTGGATGGCAAAAACAGCGCCGCAGTCATTGAACTGATCGAAGAAGCCAAAGCGCGAGGCGCAGCGATCGTCGGGATCTTCCACGACGATGCCGTGCGCGATCGCGTGGCGGATCGTCTGCACCCGATGGGGATCACTGCATGATCATTAATAACGTAAAGCTGGTGCTGGAAAACGAGGTCGTCGACGGTTCGATTGATATTCAGGACGGCGTTATTCGCGCCTTTGCCGAAACCCAGAGCCGTCTGCCAGAGGCGATGGACGGCGAAGGCGGCTGGCTGCTGCCGGGGCTGATTGAGCTGCACACCGACAACATGGACAAGTTCTTTACCCCGCGCCCGAAGGTCGACTGGCCCGCCCATTCGGCGATGAGCAGCCACGATGCGATGATGGTTGCCAGCGGGATCACCACCGTGCTGGACGCGGTGGCGATTGGCGACGTGCGCGACGGCGGCGACCGGCTGGAGAATCTGGAGAAGATGATCAACGCCGTGGAAGAGACGCAGAAGCGCGGCCTGAATCGCGCCGAGCACCGCCTGCATCTGCGCTGCGAGCTGCCACATCACACCACCCTGCCGCTGTTCGAGAAGCTGGTGGGCCGCGAGCCGGTAACCCTGGTGTCGCTGATGGATCACTCCCCGGGCCAGCGCCAGTTCGCCAATATCGAAAAGTACCGTGAATATTATCAGGGCAAATATTCCCTCAATGACGAGCAGATGGCGCGTTACGAAGAGGAGCAACTGGCCCTGGCGGCGCGCTGGTCGCAGCCGAATCGCCAGGCCATTGCAGCGCTGTGCCGGGAACGCAATATCGCCCTCGCCAGCCACGACGACGCCACTGCGGATCATGTACGTGAATCCCAACAGCTGGGCAGCGTGATCGCCGAATTCCCCACCACCTTCGAGGCGGCAGAAGCCTCGCGCCAGCACGGGATGAATGTGCTGATGGGCGCGCCGAACATCGTGCGCGGCGGATCGCATTCCGGCAACGTGGCGGCAAGCACGCTGGCGACGCTCGGCCTGCTGGATATTCTCTCCTCCGATTACTACCCGGCCAGCCTGCTGGATGCGGCGTTCCGCGTCGCCGACGACGAGGGCAACAGCTTTACGCTGCCGCAGGCGATCCGGCTGGTGACCAGCAACCCGGCGCAGGCGCTGGATCTGCAGGATCGCGGGGTCATCGCCGAGGGCAAACGGGCGGACCTGGTGCTGGCGCATCGCAAGGGCGAGCACATTCATATTGACCACGTCTGGCGTCAGGGAAAACGGGTGTTCTGATGGGAAGACTTATCTGGTTGATGGGGCCATCCGGCTCCGGAAAAGACAGCCTGCTGGCAGCCTTACGCCAGCAGTCACACCCGCAGCTGCTGGTGGCGCACCGCTACATTACGCGCGCCGCCAACGCGGGCAGCGAAAACCATATCGCCCTGAGCGAGCCGGAGTTTTTCACCCGCGCCGGTCAGCAGCTGTTTGCCCTGAGCTGGCACGCCAATGGCTATTATTATGGCGTGGGCCTGGAGATTGACCTGTGGCTACACGCCGGGTTCGACGTGGTCGTGAACGGTTCGCGCGCGCATCTTCCCCAGGCGCAGGCGCGCTACGCGAAGGCGCTGCTGCCGATCTGCCTGCAGGTTTCACCGGATATCCTGCGTAGCCGACTGCAAAGTCGCGGCCGGGAGAGCGCCAAAGAGATCGACCAGCGGCTGGAACGCGCGGCCCGCTATACGCCGTCTCAGTGTCCGGTGCTCGATAACGACGGAAGTTTGCTACAGTCAGTCGACAACCTGCTGTCACTCATTCACCAGAAGGAGAAAAACCATGCCTGAGTGTGCGTTGCGTCCGGCGACCCCCGAAGACGTTGAGGCCGTGTACGGCCTGATTTGCGAGCTAAAACAGGCCGAGCTGGACCGGTCGGCATTTCACGCCGGGTTCGCCGCCAATCTGCAGGATCACAATATGCGCTATCAGCTGGCCGAGCAGGACGGACATATTGTCGGCATGATCGGCCTGCATATGCAGTTTCACCTGCATCACGCCAACTGGATCGGCGAGATCCAGGAGCTGGTGGTGATGCCCCAGGCGCGCGGGTTGAAGGTCGGCAGCCAGCTGCTGGCCTGGGCGGAGCACGAAGCCCGCCTGGCCGGGGCGGAGATGACGGAGCTGTCCACCAGCGTGAAGCGCCATGATGCGCACCGCTTTTATCTGCGTGAAGGCTATGCGCAGAGCCACTTCCGCTTCACCAAACCTCTGTAAGGCGGCGCCATGAGTCTGACCCTCACCCTGACCGGCACCGGCGGCGCGCAGCTGGTGCCAGCCTTTGGCTGCGACTGCCCGGCCTGCCGTCGGGCGCGATTGCAGGAGGAGTATCGCCGTCGTCCCTGCAGCGCGGTGGTCAAATTCAACGATGCGGTGACGCTGCTGGACGCGGGGATCCCGCACCTGATGGACGACTGGCCGGCGGGCAGTTTTCAGCAGATTTTACTCACCCACTACCATATGGATCACGTCCAGGGACTTTTCCCGCTGCGCTGGGGTGTCGGAGCGACGATCCCGGTGTACGGCCCGCCGGACGAGGCAGGCTGTGACGACCTGTTTAAACACCCGGGGATTCTGGATTTTAGCCACCGGGTTGAGCCCTTTGTGGTGTTTGAGCTGCAGGGCCTGCGGGTCACGCCCCTGCCGCTGAATCACTCGAAGCTGACTTATGGCTATTTACTGGAAAGCGCCCACAGCCGCGTGGCGTGGCTCTCTGACACCGCCGGGGTGCCGGAAAAAACGCTGAAGTTTTTACGCAATAATCAGCCGCAGGTCATGGTGATTGATTGCAGCCACGAACCGCGCGCCGAAACCCCGCGCAACCACTGCGATCTCAATACGGTAATCGCCCTGAACGCGGTGATTGGCTGCCCGCAGGTGATCCTGACCCACATCAGCCATCAGTTTGACGTGTGGATGATGAATAACCCGCTGCCGGAGGGGATTGAAGCGGGGTACGACGGAATGGTGTTGGTGCTGGATTGAGGCAACGCATCGCCGGGCGGCGGCAACGGTTTTCTCCCTCTCCCCGTGGGCTGAGGGATCACCAGTCATTTTCTTGTTCTTAAAGCAAAAGAAGAATGACAGGATATTAAGAGACTTACAGCGACTGACTGGTCCGGCTGAAAATCGCCGAAGCGTTTCCTGCAGGCCGGGGCGAGGCGCAGGGATGCGCCGAGAGGGCGTGACCTACATGGATGTAGGATCGCGCCCGACCCGAAAGCCGAAAGGAATAAGCTGAGGGCATCGCGTAGCGACGATTTTCTTGCCGGGAGCCCGGGTTGCCAGGGCGGCGGCGATTGAGCCGCCATGGCACGTTCACCGGTTCGGTCATTCCAGAGAAGCAATGAACCTAAAGTGAACGGAACCACCACCGAAGCCGCATGTTCCCCCTCACCCCTGCCCTCTCCCTGAATGGAGAGGGAGCCGACCGTGCCAATTTTTTTGCCCCGTGGAAGGGGGGGTTGGGCTGAGGGCATCAGACCGCACATTACCGCCGATCGTAATCATCCTCTAGCCGGCGTTCATCATCCTCTAACTGGCGTCGATCCTGATCCAGCTGGCGCTGACGCTCATCTAAACGCTGACGTCGGTCTTCAAGCTGTCTGCGACGATCGTTATATTGCCGACTGTCGCTATTACGCCGCGCCTCATAGCGATCGTCGTCGTCATCGCTGCGGCTATTGTCCGGCTTATAGGCGTCATTGATCGCCTGCTGGATATTCCCCACCGCGTCGTCAATAAGATCGGCATGCGCCAGCGGGTTGATAAGTGTCAGCAGCACAAAAAACAGAGGAAGGAATGTCGATTTCATAGAGCCAGTCTCACAGGGTGGGCTGGCTTCAGGTTAATAAAGTGTGACAAAAGGAAGTAGTGGAGGAATCTCAAATTCTGGCCGCTTTACGCAGCGCCTGCGCCAGCTGCGCCCGGGTAAACGGCTTGCGCAGACGCTCCACCTCCGGCAGCTGCGGGTTGTGCGCCGGACGGAGATCCTGGCCGCTCATCAGCAGCACCGGAAGATGCGGGAAGTGCTGGCGGACGTGCTGGATCACCTCTGCGCCGCTCAGGCTGCCGGGCAGCATCAGGTCGCTGATAAACATTTCGATATCCGTCGAGGCCGCCAGCATCTGCAGCGCCTGCTCGCCGGTTTCGGCCTCCAGCGTCAGGTAACCCAGCTGGTGGAGCTGTTCGCACAGGGTTTGCCGGACGTCAGATTGATCGTCCAGCACCAGCACCAGCCGGTCGCTTTGCGGGGCGGTGGCCGTGGTCAGCGCTTCCGCCTGAGGGAGCGCCTGCAGCGTCGAGCGAGGCAGATGCAGCCGCACGGTGGTGCCCTGGCCCGGCGCGCTTTCAATCTCGACCCGCCCGCCGGACTGGCGCACGAAGCCATACACCATCGATAACCCCAGCCCACTGCCGCTGCCGGTCTGCTTGGTGGTGAAGAAGGGTTCGAAGACCTGGGATTTGATCGCCTGCGACATGCCGCATCCGTGGTCGATCACCTCCAGCGCCACCATATCCTGTCTGCGGCCATCGCTGCGGGTCACCCGCTGATTCCAGGTGCGAATTCTGATCGCGCCATTTTGTCCTTCCATTGCGTCGCGGGCATTCATCACCAGGTTGATAATGGCGTTTTCCAGCTGGCCGACGTCAATCCACGCGGACCACGCCGGGGTTTGTGCTTCGATCTCGAGGGTGAGCGTTGAGGGCAGCGAATGGCACATCAGCTCCCCGAGGTTTTCCAGCAGCGGCTTCATCTCCACTGCATGCGGGTTCAGGGACTGTTTGCGCGAGAACGCCAGCAGGCGCTGGGTCAGCAGGGCCCCGCGCTCGGCGGCTTTCAGCGCCCGGCTGATGCGCGGCGCGTCCGGCGAATCCGGGTTCACCAGCTCCAGGCTGCCGATAATCACCGCCAGCAGGTTGTTAAAATCATGCGCCAGCCCGCCGGTCAACTGCCCAACGGCCTTCATCTTCTGGCTGTGCAGCAGCGCCTCTTCCAGCCCCTGGCGCTCGAGGCGATCGACCTCCATCTGCGAGGTCTTCTCTTTCAACAATCGGGTGGTGTGCTCAAGCGACGCGGTATTGCGGGCAAAGACGTTAAACGCCCGCGCCAGCTCCCCCAGCTCATCACGCCGCTGCAGCGCAGGCACCGACACATCCTGTTCGCCGTGGGCCAGCCGCGACATCGCTCGGGAGATCGCCGTCAGGTTGGATCCCAGATTGCGATAGATATACCAGCAGGCACAGGCGGTAATGATCAGTGCCAGTACGGCAAATACCGAGATAAAGACGCTGATTGAGCGCAGCTCCTGATGGCTCTGGGCGGTGCGCAGCTGCGAGGCCTGGGCGACCTGCTCTACGTACTGATTGATATCCGTGTTTAAGATCGCCACCAGCGCCTTGATGTGGAACATATACCAGCCGATCGCCAGATCGCTCTCTTCCAACTGCCGGGAAAGCGGGCCGAGCTTGTTCAGCTCGGCGTTGAAATCGGGCAGCACGAAGTTCACCACCGGCTGCGTGGCCTGCCGGGGGAGCATCGCCGTCACCGTATCCAGTTGCTGAATGGTTGCACGCGGCGAAGGGGTTTCGATGGCCGCGGCGATCAGCCGATCCATCTCGCTGAGCAGCCTCGCGTCCGGCACGTTGCTGGCGTAGCGGCGGTTAATGTCCTGCAGATGGCGGAGATAGCTCTGGTTCTGGTAGAGAGAACTGAGCAGCGCGTTACGTTCCTGATGACGCCGCTGCCCGCGTTCCAGCATCCCGTTCACGCTTTGCTGTAACTCATTGCTGCGCTGGATAATCCGCGTCACCAGCGCCGGTTCCTGCTGCGCCAGCGGGGCATCGGCAAGCTGTTCCAGCGCCCCGCGCAGTGCGGTCTGAGTCTGCTTCAGCCGCTCGGCTTCGCCTTTATATTCCAGCGCCCCCACCACCTGCGACAGGCGCACCGCCGCCGTTGCCACATTAGCGGTTTCACGCGCCAGGTTCATGCTGCCGGTCATGTCGTCCAGCGTCTGGCGCTGCACCTGCTCCTGAATGTCACTGGCATGACGAAAGCCCAGCACCGCCACGCCGCTGACCATCAGCGTGACCGCCACCACCAGCAGATTAAAAATCAGCAGGCGGCCGCGGGCGCTGGCGAAAAAGGGAGGACGGCGTGAAGGCATGTTGGCTCCGTGGCAGGAAAATTGTGACGCCTGTTAACTATTCATAACTATGACAAATATGAACGACTTCTGACATTTTGCATTTACCGGGATGTGATGAAGTGCGGATATCGACTTTCACAGGAGATCCGCCATGAACAGGACCCCGGTTTTAGAGATGCGCAATATTGCCAAAACCTTTGGCAACTTCCACGCGCTCAAGGGTGTGGATCTGACGGTCTTCCCCGGCGAGATCCATGCCCTGATGGGCGAAAACGGTGCCGGAAAAAGCACGCTGATGAAAATCCTCGCCGGGGCCTATACCGCCAGCGGCGGCGAGATCCTGATTGACGGCCAGCCGTTCCACATCAAGGGGCCGAAAGATGCCCTCGCGGCGGGCATTACCCTGATTTACCAGGAGATGCAGCTGGCGCCGAACCTGACGGTGGCGGAGAACATTTTCCTCGGCAGCGAACTGTCGCGCGCAGGCCTGGTGCAGCGCAAAACCATGGCCGCCCAGGCGCAGGCGGTAATCGACCGGCTGGGGGCGCACTTCAAGGCCACCGACCTGGTGATGAAGCTGACCATCGCCGAGCAGCAGCAGGTGGAGATCGCCCGCGCCCTGCACCGTAACAGCCGCATTCTGGTGATGGATGAACCCACCGCCGCGCTGTCGTCGCGTGAAACCCACCGCCTGTTCGAACTGATTTTGCGCCTGCGCGACGAAGGGATGGCGATCATCTATATCAGCCACCGCATGGCGGAAGTGTATGAACTCTCCGACCGGGTCAGCGTGCTGCGCGACGGCCAGTACGTCGGGAGCCTGGTCCGCGACAAACTCAACGCCACCGAACTGGTACGCATGATGGTCGGTCGTCCGCTGAGCGATCTGTTTAACAAAGAGCGCGACATCCCGCTCGGCAGTCCGCGCCTTAACGTTCATCACCTGACCGACGGCGGCAAAGTGCAGCCGTGCAGCCTGCAGGTGCGTTCGGGCGAAATCGTCGGCCTGGCCGGGCTGGTCGGGGCCGGGCGCTCCGAGCTGGCACAGCTGATTTTCGGCGTGCGCAAAGCCACCGGCGGCATGATCGAGGTGGACGGCGAACCGGTGGTGATCCACTCCCCGCGCGCCGCCATCGACCACGGGATCGGCTTTTTAACCGAGAACCGCAAGGAGCAGGGGCTGTTTCTGGAGCTGGCGGCGCAGGACAACATCACCATGGCGACGCTGGAACGCGACGCCAGCTGGGGGATGCTGAACCGCAAGAAGGCGCAGTCGATTTCCGACGATGCCATTGCTCTGTTGAATATTCGCGTCCCCCATGCCCAGGTGCGGGCGGGCGGGCTCTCCGGCGGCAATCAGCAAAAGCTGCTGATCTCGCGCTGGGTGGCGATTGGCCCACGCATCCTGATCCTCGATGAACCGACGCGCGGCGTGGACGTCGGCGCCAAAAGCGAGATCTACCGGATCATGAACCAGATGGCGCGCAAGGGGGTGGCGATCCTGATGATCTCCAGCGAACTGCCGGAAGTGGTCGGCATGAGCGATCGCGTGTATGTGATGCGCGAAGGCAGCATTGCCGGGGAGCTGCACCGAAACGACATCTCCCAGGAAAACATCATGACGCTGGCAACCGGCGTTAACGACTCTCATCACCAGGCGGTAACACCATGACTCATTCAACCAATCCGCAGCAGGAAGCCAAATCCGCTTCTGCCAAAAAGATGCTGATGGGCGATCTGATGCAAACGGTCGGCATCCTGCCGATTTTGATCCTGATTGTCGCGGTATTTGGCTTTATTGCGCCCAACTTCTTCACCGAAAGCAACCTGCTGAATATCACCCGCCAGGCGTCGATCAACATCGTGCTGGCGGCAGGGATGACCTTCATTATTTTGACCGGCGGGATCGACCTGTCGGTGGGCTCGATTCTGGGCACCACTGCGGTGGCGGCGATGGTGGTGTCGCTGATGCCGGAGCTGTCGATGCTGTCGGTGCCGGCAGCGCTGATGCTTGGGCTGGTGCTCGGCACCTTCAACGGGGCGCTGGTGGCCTTTGCCGGACTGCCGCCGTTTATCGTCACGCTCGGAACCTACACCGCCCTGCGCGGCGCGGCGTATCTGCTGGCGGACGGCACCACGGTAATTAACTCCAGCATCGGCTTTGAGTGGATCGGCAATAACTACCTGGGGCCGGTGCCGTGGTTGGTGGTGATTGCGCTGGCGGTGATCGCCATCTGCTGGTTCATCCTGCGTCGTACCACGCTGGGGGTCCATATCTACGCGGTGGGCGGCAACATGCAGGCGGCGCGCCTGACGGGAATCAAAGTGTGGCTGGTGCTGCTGTTTGTGTACGGCATGAGCGGCCTGCTGTCTGGCCTTGGCGGGGTGATGAGCGCCTCGCGGCTGTACAGCGCCAACGGCAACTTAGGCACCGGCTACGAGCTGGACGCCATCGCGGCGGTGATCCTCGGCGGCACCAGCTTTGTCGGCGGGATCGGGACGATCACCGGCACGCTGGTCGGGGCGCTGATCATCGCCACCCTCAACAACGGCATGACGCTGATGGGCGTCTCTTACTTCTGGCAACTGGTGATCAAAGGGGCGGTGATCATCATTGCAGTGCTGATAGACAAATACCGTACCCGGCATCATCAAAGTGCATAACAACAACATCTTACCTTGAGGAATTCCCTATGCGTTTGAAGCCTTTAGTGACCGCGCTCTGTGCTGGCGCACTGCTTGCCTCCGCGCCTTTTGTGCAGGCAAAAGAACTGAAATCGATTGGCGTGACGGTGGGCGATCTGGCTAACCCGTTCTTCGTGCAGATAACGAAAGGGGCCGAGCTGGAAGCCCGCAAGCTGGCGGGTGATAACGTGAAAGTGACCCTCGTCTCCAGCGGGTACGATCTCGGCCAGCAGGTGTCGCAGATTGATAACTTTATCGCCGCCAAGGTCGATATGATCATTCTGAACGCCGCGGACTCGAAAGGGATCGGTCCGGCGGTGAAGCGGGCGAAAGACGCCGGGATCGTGGTGATCGCGGTTGACGTGGCGGCCGAAGGGGCCGATGCCACCATCACCTCCAACAACACCCAGGCGGGTGAGCTGGCCTGTAAATTAATTACCGACCGCCTGAAAGGCAAAGGCAACGTGGTGATCATTAACGGCCCGCCGGTCTCGGCAGTGCAAAACCGGGTTGAAGGTTGCCAGACCGAATTCAAGCGCCATCCGGATATCAAGGTGCTGTCCTATAATCAAAACGCCAAAGGCAGTCGCGAAGGCGGGCTGGAAGTGATGACTTCCCTGCTGGCTGCCAATCCGAAGATCGACGGGGTGTTTGCGATAAACGATCCGACGGCGATCGGGGCCGATCTGGCGGCGAAACAGGCTCAGCGTAGCGAATTCTTTATCGTTGGCGTGGATGGCTCCCCGGATGCAGAAGAGGCGCTGAAGCGCGAGAACTCACTGTTTGTCGCGACACCAGCCCAGGATCCGCAGGTGATGGCCTCTAAAGCCGTCGAGATTGGCTACGGCATTCTGCAGGGCAAACCGGCACCGAAAGAGCCCGTGCTGATCCCGGTGACGATGATCGATAAAAGCAACGTTGGCGGCTATAAGGGCTGGACGGTGAAGTAAATATTCACGTTCCCTCTCCCCTGTGGGGAGAGGGTTAGGGTGAGGGGTCTTTATGAAACGCTCCGACATTAACGAAATTCTCGGCCACACGCGCCAGTTTTTTTCCATGCACGACGTGCATTTACCGCCCTTTGCCAGCTTCCCCCCGACCCGCTGGCAGCAGCTGGATCCTGACGCCTGGCGTGAAGTGTTCGACCTTAAGCTCGGCTGGGATGTGACCGCGTTCGGCGGGAATAACTTCGCCGCCGAGGGCTTAACCCTCTTCACCCTGCGCAACGGTTCGCCCAACGGCGTGCCGTGGGAAAAAAGCTACGCCGAAAAGATCATGCACGTGCGCGACGGGCAGGTCACGCCGCTGCACTTTCACTGGCGCAAGCGTGAGGACATCATCAATCGCGGCGGCGGTAATTTGATCGTCGAGCTGTGGAATGCCGGGGCGCACGAAGAGAAGATTGAGGGCGATGTCACGGTGATCCTCGACGGCTGTCGCCAGACCCACGTTGCGGGCAGCCAGATACGCCTGCTGCCGGGGGAGAGCATCTGCCTGCCGCCCGGTCTGTATCACACGTTCTGGGGCGAAAGCGGCTTTGGCGACGTGCTGGTGGGAGAAGTCTCCTCGGTGAATGACGACGAGCACGACAACCACTTTTTGCAGCCAACCGCCCGCTATAACCCTATTGAAGAAGACGAACCTGCCGTGCTGGTGCTGTGCAACGAGTACAGCCTGTTTCGCCCTTAAGGAGTGATCATGCCGCTTATTTCTCTCGCCGACGGGCTGGCCCACGCCCGTGAACATCGCTATGCGCTGGGGGCCTTTAACGTCCTCGATTCCCACTTCCTGCGGGCGCTGTTTGCCGCCGCTCGCCAGGAGAACTCGCCCTTTATTATCAATATTGCCGAAGTGCATTTTAAGTATGTCTCCCTCGATTCGCTGGTGGAGGCCGTAAAATTCGAAGCCGCCCGGCACGATATTCCGGTGGTGCTCAATCTCGATCACGGCCTGCATTTTGAGGCAGTAGTGCGGGCGCTGCGCTTAGGGTTCAGCTCGGTGATGTTCGATGGTTCCACCCTGAGCTACGACGAGAACATCCGCCAGACCCGGGAAGTGGTGAAGATGTGCCACGCGGTGGGCGTGTCGGTAGAGGCCGAACTGGGCGCGGTGGGCGGCGATGAAGGCGGAGCGTTGTACGGCCATGCTGACGAAGCCTTTTTCACCGATCCTGGTCTTGCCCGCGAGTTTGTCGACAAGACCGGCATTGACGCGCTGGCGGTGGCAATTGGCAATGCCCACGGTAAATACAAGGGCGAGCCGAAGCTCGATTTTGCCCGCCTCGACGCCATCCGTCAGCAGACCGGCCTGCCGCTGGTGCTGCACGGCGGGTCAGGGATCAGCGATGCCGATTTCCGTCGCGCCATCGAACTGGGGATCCACAAAATTAACTTCTACACCGGGATGTCGCAGGCCGCGCTGGGGTCGGTTGAACAGCGGATGGCCAACCGGCAGCCGCTGTATGACGAGTTTGCCGAGCTGCTGTTAAGCATTGAAGAGGCGATCACCGATACCGTCGCCACCCAGATGCGCACCTTTGGCAGCGCGGGGTACGCGTAATGGAACGCCGGGGGATTATCGCCGCGGGCAATATGCTGGTGGATCACGTCCACCAGATCGTCCAGTGGCCGGAGCGCGGCTGGCTGGCGGAGATCACCCACAGCGAACGCGCCACCGGCGGTGCCCCGCTTAACGTCCTGCTGACGCTGGCAAAAATGCACGTTGGCATCCCGCTGCAGGCCGTCGGACTGGTGGGGGACGATCACGACGGGGATTACATTCTGGCGATGCTCGACCAGTATCACGTCAATCGCCAGCGCGTGCAGCGCACCACCTTCGCCCCGACCTCAATGTCGCAGGTGATGACCGATCCCAGCGGACAGCGCACCTTTTTCCACCTGCCGGGGGCCAACCGCCTGCTGGATCTGCCCGCCTTCGACCGGCTCGACGCCAGCATGAAGATCTTCCATCTGGGCTATTTGCTGCTGCTCGACAGCCTGGACATGCCGGACGAAGAGTACGGCACGCGCAGCGCGCGACTGCTGGCGCAGATGCGCGAGCTGGGGTATCAGACCTCGCTCGATCTGGTGTCGCGCAAAGGCGATCCGCGCTACCAGCCGCTGGTGCTCCCTGCCCTGCGCCATCTCGACTATCTGGTGATTAACGAGCTGGAGGCGGGTGAATTTAGCGGCCTGCCGATGCGCGATAGCAGCGATGCCCCGGATATCGCCCACATTGCCGATGCCGCGGCACTGCTGCTGGCGGAAGGGGTGAAGCAACGGCTGGTGATCCACTGTCCGGAAGGCGCCTGGGGCCAGGAGCCGGGAAAAGAGGGCATCTGGATCCCGTCGTGGCGGTTATCTCAGCACGAGATTATCGGCAGCGTCGGGGCGGGCGATGCGTTCTGCGCCGGGTTCTTATACGGTTGCCATCAATCCCTGTCGCTGCCGGAGAGCATCCAGATGGCGCACGCCTGCGCCCGGGCCAGCCTGCTGGCCGCCAACGCCATCGACGGAGCAAAAACGCTGCCGGAGCTGCAGCAGTTTATCGACGAAAACCGCCATGCTTAGGCTGCTCGCTCCCCGTGCAGCACATCGGCGGCAAAGACGTAGCCCAGCCCGCGAATGGTTTTAATCAACAGGGGCTGATGAGGGTTGATTTCGATTTTGCGCCGCAGGCGCATGATCAGCACGTCGATGGTGCGGTCAAACACCTCCGCGCTTTCGCTGTGGGTTAGCTCCAGCAACTGCTCGCGGCTCAGTACCCGGCGGGCATTTTGCGTGAGCGCCAGCAGTAAGCCGTACTCGCCCTGGGTCAGGGCCACCACGCTGCGCTGGGTATCCACCAGTTCACAGCGGGCAGTATCCAGCGTCCAGCCGTTAAAGCTTAACCCCGCCGCTCGCGTCACGGCGGGCTCGGCCGCCAGCGCGCCGGTGCGCCGCAGCACGGCTTTGACCCGCGCCACCACCACCCGGGGGTTAAAGGGTTTGCCGATGTAATCGTCCGCGCCCATCTCAAGGCCCACCACCACATCCGATTCACTGCCCAGCCCGGTCAGCATCACCACCGGCAGCTCCGGGCGCTGCTTTTGCAGCTGCTGCAGCACCTGCAGGCCGTTGATATCCGGCAGCATCATATCCAGCAGCACCAGCGCGATCTCCGGTGCCTGCTGCGCCTGGCGCAGAGCATCCTGGCCGGTATGGCACACGTAAACCGTGAAGACATGCTCATTAAGCACGTCCTGTAACAGTTCGCAGACTGCGATGTCGTCATCAACCACCAGAATTGCGGGTTTCATTGCCGGTTTCCATTGAGGGGGTAAAGATCAGTCTGGCCCATTCTGTGCCAGCCTCCAGCCAAAACAGCGTTTCCCTCGCGGATCTTCAACCGCCGTCACATCCCCGCCGTGAAAGAGGGACGGATTTTGCCGCTTGCCTGCTTTCCGTCAGGGTATTGACCAGGATTCACCCGTAAAGTCAGGGGGATCCCACAACGGGAATGTGGCATTAAGTCGGCATAATAAAATCAACCGCCTATTTTAATTAACCGGAGCAAGAGCGATGAAAAACGTCATCACGGTTTGCCCCTATTGCGCATCGGGTTGCAAGATAAACCTGGTGGTCGATAACGGCAAAATCGTGCGCGCAGAAGCCGCCGAAGGGAAAACCAATCAGGGAAAACTGTGCCTGAAGGGCTACTACGGCTGGGATTTTATCAACGATACCCAGATCCTCACCCCGCGCCTGAAAACCCCGATGATTCGCCGTGCGCGCGGCGGCAAGCTGGAGTCGGTCTCCTGGGATGAGGCGCTGGACTACGTCGCCCGCCGCCTGAGCGACATCAAGGACCAGTACGGCCCGGATGCGATCCAGACCACCGGCTCCTCGCGCGGGACCGGAAATGAAACCAACTACCTGATGCAAAAATTTGCCCGCGCCGTGATTGGCACCAATAACGTCGACTGCTGCGCACGCGTCTGACACGGCCCCTCGGTTGCAGGTCTGCACCAGTCGGTCGGTAATGGCGCCATGAGCAATGCCATCAACGAGATTGATAACACCGATCTGGTGTTTATTTTCGGCTATAACCCGGCGGATTCGCACCCTATCGTGGCGAACCATATCCTGCGCGCGAAGCACAACGGGGCCAAAATTATCGTCTGCGATCCGCGCCGGATAGAAAGCGCGCGCATTGCCGACCTGCACATCGCACTGCGCAACGGCTCGAACATCGCCCTGCTGAATGCCATTGGGCACGTCATTATTGCCGAGAAGCTGTATGACTCAGCGTTTATCGCGGCCCGCACCGAAGGCTTTGATGAATACCGTCACATTGTCGAAGGCTACACGCCGGAGTCGGTCGAAGCCGTCACCGGCGTCAGCGCGCAGCAGATCCGCCAGGCGGCGCGCCTGTACGCAGGGGCCAAAACCGCGACGCTGCTGTGGGGTATGGGCGTGACCCAGTTCTGGCAGGGGGTGGAGACCGTGCGCGCGCTGACCAGCCTCGCAATGCTGACCGGCAATCTCGGCAAAGCCCACGTCGGGGTCAACCCGGTGCGCGGCCAGAATAACGTGCAGGGTGCCTGCGACATGGGTGCCCTGCCGGATACCTTCCCGGGCTACCAGTTTGTGAAAATCCCCGAAAACCGCGAGAAATTCGCCAGCGCCTGGGGCGTGGAGAGCCTGCCGGCGCATACCGGGTATCGCATCAGCGAGCTGCCGCACCGGGCGGCGCACGGGGAAGTGCGAGCGGCGTACATCATGGGCGAAGATCCGCTGCAAACCGACGCCGAACTGTCGGCGGTGCGTAAAGCCTTTGATGACCTCGAGCTGGTGATTGTGCAGGACATCTTTATGACCAAAACCGCGGCAGCGGCGGACGTTGTTCTGCCATCCACCTCGTGGGGCGAGCATGAAGGGGTTTATACCGCCGCAGACCGTGGCTTCCAGCGCTTCTTTAAAGCGGTAGAGCCGCAGTGGGATCTGAAAACCGACTGGCAGATTATCAGTGAGATCGCCACCCGGATGGGCTATCCGATGCACTACGACGACACCCAGCAGATCTGGGATGAACTGCGCCAGCTGTGCCCGGGGTTCAAAGGCGCAACCTACGAGAAAATGGGTGAGCTGGGCTATATCCAGTGGCCATGCCGGGATGAATCTCCGGCCGACCAGGGAACCTCGTTCCTGTTCGAGGAGACATTCGACACCCCGAACGGGCTGGCGCAGTTCTTCACCTGCGACTGGATGGCGCCGAGGGATAAGCTCGATGATGACTATCCGCTGGTGCTCTCTACCGTGCGTGAGGTGGGGCACTACTCCTGCCGCTCGATGACCGGCAACTGCGCGGCCCTCTCGACGCTTGCCGATGAACCTGGCTATGTGCAGATCAACACTGCCGATGCCGCGCGCCTCGGCGTTGAAGATGAGGCGCTGGTGTGGGTCAATTCGCGCAAAGGGCGGGTCATCACCCGGGCCCAGGTCAGCGATCGACCCAATATTGGGGCGGTATACATGACCTATCAGTGGTGGATTGGCGCCTGCAACGAGCTGGTTACGGAAAACTTAAGTCCGATAACCAAAACGCCGGAATATAAATATTGCGCCGTGCGCGTCGAGCCGATCGCCGACCAGTCTGCGGCAGAACGCTACGTTATTGAGGAATATACGCAATTAAAAAACCGCTTACGCGAAACCGCCATGGGCTGAGGCGCAATTAACAGAACGAACAATAAAAAAGGGCGTGATATATTCACGCCCTTTTTATTTACACAATGAAAGTTAAATATGCCGAATATTATTATGCGAGCACAATTCCAGAAAAATGTAATTTCTCGCCAAGCGATTTACATCTTTTCTTTTTGATTCATAGGGATAATATTGGCGTCGGGTGCTTAAGGCTTTCTGTCTTAAGCAGTACCGAGGGACAGAAAGTGAAAAGCCCCGGATAATGTTTCCATTAACCGAGGCTCTCTTCCCTCAACACCCAACACGAGGGAAGATAGCCTCTTATTCTTTTATTTGCAAGGAGTAAAAGGCATGACGCCATTAAAATATGCGACAGCAATAATATTAATTATTTGTCTGACCATAGTGCTATTCACCTTTATTAATCGCGGCAAGTTATGCGAACTCACAATAAAGAGTGAACAACATGAAGTGGCGGCTAAATTAGCCTGCGCCGCAGGCTCGCTTCGGTGGGCGGGGTAACCCGCCCGGCTTGAGTGGGGTTGGGGTCTTAACGCACCCTTTTTTTTCTTCTCGTACCGCGCTTATACTCGCGCAATGTACCCAGACGAAAAAAGCATATGAAACACCTTTATCTGTTGTTGATACTTTTATCCTCCCGGGCGTTTGCCGAGGAGATTGGCAGCCAGTATCTGGCGCAGGCGCAGGCCGGTGACAGCCGCGCCCAGTATTACCTCGCCGAAACGTATTACAGCTCCGGCGACGATAAACAGGCCGAACAGTGGGCCGAGAAAGCAGCCACCGGCGGGGACGTGGACGCCATGGCGCTGCTGTCGCAAATTAAGTTTAAGCACGGCGATCTGGCTCAGGCGAAGGGGCTGGCACAGCAGGCGATGGTGGCCGGCAGCGCACCGGGCGCGGTGATGCTGGCGCGGCTGCTGGTGAATACCCAGGCCGGCAAAACCGACTATCCACAGGCGCTGAGCCTGCTGCAGAAAGCCGCCGAAAATACCGAGGATGACGCCGCGGTGGATGCGCAGCTGCTGCTGGGGCTAATCTACGCCAACGGCGTGGAAGTCGCCCAAGATGACGCTCAGGCCGCCACCTGGTTCAAGCGCAGTTCCACCCTCTCACGCACCGGCTACGCGGAGTACTGGGCGGGCAAAGTGTTTCAGCAGGGGGAAGTTGGGTTTATCACGCCCAATAAACAGAAAGCGCTGTACTGGTTAAATCTGAGCTGTAGCGAAGGATTTGATACGGGATGCGAAGAGTTTGAGGCGTTAAGCGGGGAATAATTTCCCCTCCTCTCCCCAATGGGGAGAGGAAGGTTCTGTCTTACTGGTCCGCCGTCTTATCGAAACGACCCAGCATTTCACGTTCATAAGCCCGCGCTTTCTTGCTGTCGAACTGGTGTTCCCATTTGGCAATCACCAGCACCGCCAGCGCATTGCCGACCACGTTCAGCGCCGTACGCGCCATGTCGAGAATACGGTCAACACCGGCGATAAACGCCAGCCCTTCCAGCGGAATGCCCACACTACCCAACGTTGCCAGCAGCACGACAAACGAGACGCCCGGCACACCGGCAATCCCCTTCGACGTGACCATTAATGTCAGCACGAGGACGATTTCCTGCCACAGGGAGAGATCGATCCCGTACAGCTGGGCAATAAAGATGGCGGCAATACTCTGGTACAGCGTCGAGCCATCCAGGTTGAACGAGTAGCCGGTCGGTACCACGAAGCTGGTGATCGACGCAGGCGCCCCGTAGGCTTCCATCTTCTCAATAATACGCGGCAGCACGCTCTCGGAACTGGCGGTGGAGTACGCCAGAATCAGCTCGTCTTTCAGGATGCGGATCAAAATCCAGATGCTCAGCCCACAAATTCGCGCCACCAGCCCCAGCACCACCAGGGCGAAGAACAGGATCGCGAAGTGCACCAGCAGAACCAGCTTCGCCAGCGGCCACAGGGAGGCAAAACCGAAGTTCGCCACGGTGACGGCAATTAATGCAAACACGCCAACCGGCGCATAGCGCATCACCATGTGGGTGACTTTAAACATGGTCTCGGAGATAGAACGGAACACGGTCACCAGCGGTTCGCGATGCGTCGCTGGCAGGGAGGAAAGCCCCAGACCAAACAGCACCGAGAAGAAGATGATCGGCAGCATTTCGCCCTTCGCCATCGATGCCACGATATTGGTCGGAACCAGCGACAGGATGGTCCCCATCAGGCCATGCGCGTGGCTTTGCACGTCCGCCGTGGTGCTTTGGTATTTCGAAATATCCACCGTCGCCAGCTGCGACATATCAATGCCCGAGCCCGGCTGGAACACATTCGCCAGCGTGATGCCAAGAATGATCGCCACCGTAGTGATCACTTCGAAATAAAGGATGGTTTTCGCGCCGATACGCCCGAGCTGCTTCGCATCGCCCACGCCTGCAATGCCGACCACCAGCGTCGAGATCACAATCGGTACAACAATCATTTTAATCAGATGGATAAAGATATCGCCCGCAGGCGACAGCATATTCACGACCAGCCATTCACGGCTGTCACTGTGATAATGCAGATAACTACCCAGCAAGATACCCAGCACAAGGGCCAGCAAAATTTGCCAGGCCAGGCTGACTTTCAAATTTTTCATAACAAGAGACTTCCTCAATGAAGTGTTCGTACTCGTAAAACGATGGGGACGACACATACTGAAAGGGTATGAATTGTGTTGCGTTCATTTATGGGTTTTTTAACGCGGCGTATCAGTACCATTTGCACGGCATGCTGCGCAACCCTTTAACAACAAGGCATTTGACTGACAAATGAGGTTATTACGCTAATTTCTATTAGTCATGCTTAATAACCTTTTGTTATAAAAAACCTTTTTTATTTACAAATGTAAATAATCGTTTTAGGCAATTATTTTTGTTGAAAGTGTCATTTGCTTATTTTTTGAACTCCACAATTTTCTCGTGATCTGCCGCCCAAATAGTAAACAAAGCTGACCAGCCCTCTGTAATTAACTTTTATGCGACATATTATTAACATTCAACAAGGAGAACAAAAGCCATGAGCCAAGTCCACAAACACGACATTCCCGCCAATATTGCGGACCGTTGCCTGATCAATCCGGAGCAATACCAGGAGCAATATCAGCAATCCATCAGCAATCCTGACGCCTTCTGGGGCGAACAGGGCAAAATCCTTGACTGGATCACCCCGTATCAGACGGTCAAGAACACCTCTTTTGCACCCGGTAACGTCTCTATTAAATGGTATGAAGACGGTACCCTGAACCTGGCCGCTAACTGCCTGGATCGCCATCTCGCCGAGCGCGGCGACCAGACGGCCATCATCTGGGAAGGCGATGACGCCACTCAGAGCAAAAAAATCACCTACCGCGAACTGCACCGCGACGTCTGCCGCTTTGCCAACGTGCTGCTGGCGCAAGGCATCAAAAAAGGCGATGTCGTCGCGATTTACATGCCAATGGTGCCGGAAGCCGCCGTGGCGATGCTGGCCTGCGCCCGCATCGGTGCTGTGCATTCGGTGATTTTCGGCGGGTTCTCGCCGGAAGCGGTCGCCGGACGCATTATCGACTCCAGTTCAAAGCTGGTGATCACCGCCGATGAAGGCGTGCGTGCCGGTCGCGCGGTTCCGCTGAAGAAAAACGTCGATGACGCGCTGAAAAACCCGAATGTGAACAGCGTTAACAGCGTGATTGTGCTCAAACGCACCGGCAATGCCGTGGAATGGCATGAGGGGCGCGACCTGTGGTGGAGCGACCTGATTGAGCAGGCCAGCGACCAGCACCAGCCGGAAGCGATGAACGCGGAAGATCCGCTGTTTATCCTTTATACCTCGGGCTCCACCGGCAAACCGAAAGGGGTCCTGCACACCACCGGCGGCTATCTGGTGTATGCCGCGACCACCTTTAAATATGTCTTTGATTACCATCAGGGCGATATCTACTGGTGTACGGCCGATGTGGGCTGGGTCACCGGTCACAGCTACCTGCTGTACGGCCCGCTGGCCTGCGGCGCCACGACCTTGATGTTCGAAGGCGTACCCAACTGGCCAACGCCGGCGCGAATGAGCCAGGTGGTGGACAAACACCAGGTCAATATTCTCTACACCGCGCCAACCGCTATCCGCGCGCTGATGGCCGAGGGCGACAAGGCAATCGTTGGCACCGACCGCTCTTCCTTGCGCATCCTCGGGTCCGTGGGCGAGCCGATCAACCCGGAAGCCTGGGAGTGGTACTGGAAGAAGATCGGCAACGAGAAGTGCCCGGTGGTGGATACCTGGTGGCAGACCGAGACCGGCGGCTTTATGATCACCCCGCTGCCCGGCGCCACCCAGCTGAAAGCCGGTTCCGCGACCCGTCCGTTCTTTGGCGTCCAGCCTGCGCTGGTGGATAACGAAGGCACGCCGCTGGAAGGCGTGAACGAAGGCAACCTGGTGATCGTCGACTCCTGGCCGGGTCAGGCGCGCACCCTGTTTGGCGATCACGACCGCTTCGAGCAGACCTACTTCTCCACCTTTAAAAACATGTACTTCAGCGGCGACGGCGCGCGTCGGGATGAGGACGGTTACTACTGGATCACCGGACGCGTGGATGACGTGCTCAACGTCTCCGGTCACCGTCTGGGGACGGCGGAAATTGAATCGGCGCTGGTGTCGCATCCAAAAATTGCCGAAGCGGCGGTGGTCGGTATTCCGCACAACATCAAAGGCCAGGCGATCTACGCCTACGTCACCCTGAACCACGGCGAAGAACCGTCGCCAGCGCTGTATACCGAAGTGCGTAACTGGGTGCGTAAAGAGATCGGCCCGCTTGCCACCCCGGACGTGCTGCACTGGACCGACTCCCTGCCTAAAACCCGCTCCGGCAAGATCATGCGCCGTATCCTGCGCAAAATCGCTGCGGGCGATACCAGTAACTTAGGCGATACCTCAACCCTGGCCGATCCGGGCGTGGTGGATAAACTGCTCGAAGAGAAGCAATCCATCGCCATGCCATCGTAATACGGTTTTCTCCCTCTCCCTGTGGGAGAGGGCCGGGGTGAGGGCATCAGACCGCACCTTCCCCCTCACCCTAACCCTCTCCCGCCAGGGAGAGGGAATAATAAAAACTACTACCCTACAAACCCCGGAGACTCTGTGATGAATAACGATATTTGTCAGCAGATAGAGAACAGTGCGCAATACAGGGAGCTCGTCGATAAGCGGCAACGGTTTGCCTTCACTTTATCTATCATCATGTTAGCTGTGTACATCAGCTTTATTTTACTGATTGCCTTTGCGCCTGGCTGGCTGGGCACCCCGCTGCATGCGGGAACCAGCGTCACCCGAGGGATCCCGATTGGCGTGGGGGTGATTCTGATCTCCTTCGCCCTGACCGGGGTGTATATCTGGCGGGCGAACGGCGAGTTTGACCGTCTGAATAAGGCTGTACTGCGTGAGGTAAAAGTATCATGAAGAGAGTCCTGACGGCGCTCGCCGCCACGCTCCCCTGTGCTGCCAACGCAGCGGATGCCCTGACCGGTGCAGTCCAGCGTCAGCCCACCAACTGGCAGGCAATCGTGATGTTCCTGGTGTTTGTGGTGTTTACCCTCGGGATCACCTACTGGGCCTCGAAACGCGTGCGTTCACGTAATGACTATTACACCGCGGGCGGGAATATTACCGGCTTCCAGAACGGGCTGGCGATTGCGGGCGACTATATGTCTGCCGCGTCGTTTCTCGGGATCTCCGCGCTGGTGTATACCTCGGGCTATGACGGACTGATCTACTCCCTGGGCTTCCTGGTGGGCTGGCCAATCATTCTGTTCCTGATTGCCGAACGCCTGCGTAACCTAGGTAAATATACCTTTGCCGATGTGGCATCTTATCGCCTCAAGCAGGGCCCGATTCGTACCCTGTCGGCCTGTGGCTCGCTGGTCGTCGTCGCCCTGTATCTGATCGCGCAGATGGTCGGTGCCGGTAAACTTATCCAGTTACTGTTCGGTCTGAACTACCACATTGCGGTGGTGCTGGTCGGCGTGCTGATGGTGATGTATGTGCTGTTTGGCGGCATGCTCGCCACCACCTGGGTCCAGATTATCAAAGCCGTTCTGCTGCTGTTCGGTGCCAGCTTTATGGCCTTTATGGTGATGAAACACGTCGGCTTCAGCTTCAATAACCTGTTCACCGAAGCCATGGCGGTTCACCCGAAAGGGGCGGCAATCATGAGTCCGGGCGGACTGGTGCAGGATCCGATATCCGCGCTGTCGCTTGGTCTTGGTTTGATGTTTGGTACCGCCGGTCTGCCGCATATCCTGATGCGTTTCTTCACCGTGTCAGATGCCCGTGAAGCGCGTAAAAGCGTCTTCTACGCCACCGGTTTTATGGGTTACTTCTACATTCTGACCTTTATCATCGGCTTTGGCGCCATCATGCTGGTGGGGGCGAACCCGGCGTTTAAAGACGCAGCGGGCGCGCTGATTGGCGGCAACAACATGGCAGCGGTGCACCTGGCCGATGCGGTGGGCGGCAACCTGTTCCTCGGCTTTATCTCAGCGGTCGCCTTTGCCACCATTCTGGCGGTGGTTGCCGGTCTGACGCTGGCAGGTGCTTCTGCGGTCTCCCATGACCTGTACGCCAACGTGTTCCGGAAAGGGGCCAGCGAGCGTGATGAACTGCGCGTCTCTAAAATCACCGTACTGGTGCTGGGCGTGGTGGCGATTCTGCTGGGGATCCTGTTCGAGAATCAGAACATCGCCTTTATGGTGGGTCTGGCCTTCTCGATTGCGGCGAGCTGTAACTTCCCGATCATTCTGCTCTCCATGTACTGGTCAAAACTGACCACCCGTGGGGCGATGATTGGCGGCTGGCTGGGCCTGCTGACGGCGGTGATCCTGATGGTGCTTGGCCCGACCATCTGGGTCAAAATCCTCGGTCATGCCACGGCGATCTTCCCGTATGAATACCCGGCGCTGTTCTCCATTGCGGTCGCGTTTATCGGGATTTGGTTCTTCTCGGCCACCGACAATTCCGAGGCAGGCAATCTGGAACGTGGACTGTTCCGCGCCCAGTTTATCCGCTCGCAAACCGGTCTGGGTGTCGAGCAGGGCCGCGCACACTAATCCCCTCCCCGACCGCTGGTCGGGGATCACATTTTTTTCCCCTTCTGGTGACCTTAATCACGTCACCAGAAGCAAAAAAGCCGATGCGTATCACACGCTTTATCTGCGATTCGCAAAGGCCATCACACTTTCCCCGTTTTCACGCCAATCCGCAGCTTTAACGCTGCCCCCCGTACAGACAACCCTGCCCGTAGTTTTTATTCTTATATTACAGCGACTCACTCAGGCTACTGGCAAACCGGTGCAGGCGCGCCGGACTCAGCAGCAGCGGCAGAAACAACGGCCCGCTGGCGGGCGGATTCACCAGCCAGCGCTCGAGGGTGTCGGTGTAGCGCAGTAACTGTTGCTGATGCTGCAACAGGGTGTCAGCAGGCAGGCTGTTCGCGCCGTAGTGGTCGCGCCACAGGATATCGGTCATCGCAGCGGCGACATGGGAGAACATCTGGCTGTAGATTTCCGCGCTGCGCCAGGCGGCCAGCAGGATCTCCAGCGTATCGTCCGGGCAGGTTATCCGCGGCATCAGTTCACGCAGGTTTAGCACCGTGCGCGACGCCAGGAAGCAGGCGGCCTCTTTTTCCAGCGCCACCCGCTCGCGCTGCTCTTTGCCAAGGGCGGGATCGTCGGCTGGCATCAGCGGCTGCCAGGCGTGCATCCAGTTGGCGCTGCGGGTGTCCATGTGCAGCAGCAGCTGCGCCTGAGCCACGCTCTCGGGGATCTGGCTTTGATAGTGCAGCCGTCGCCCGAGGAAGTTCGGCGTTTTACACAGCCAGTCGTAGCTGGCGCGCAGGATAGCATCGAGCTGATGCTTGTCCTGCAGGGATCGAAAACCGAGCTGATGGTGTTCGGCCCAGCGCTCAAAGGGGGCGGGCAGCGTTGAATCGGCGGTCTGGTTGGCGGCGGTCAGGCCGAACAAATTGATGGCGTTGGCGGAATCCATCACCCGGCTGTCGGGCAGCCACTGCCAGCTAACGCGCGAGGTCACGGCTTCAACTTCGTTTTCTGCGGCGCTAAGCGCCCAGCTTAAGCGGCCGCTGATTTCATCGGCCAGATAGCACGGCAGCGCGGTCCAGCCGTAACCGGTGCCGAAGAGATCGTACTCGATCCACTTTTTATGCCCCGGCAGCGTGGCAATGTGGGGATGGTTGGCAAAGCCCGGATGGTAATCCAGCTCCGTGGCTTTGATCGAGGCGCGTACATCGTCCGGCAAGGTCGCCAGAATGTTGGACAGCTGCTGTCGCGGCCAGCTGTCATCGATAAAGTCGCGCAGCACCAGCTTTTTGCCCTGGCCGCGCAGCAGGCTCCAGACATCATGCAGGCTTTGCTGCCAGCGGGTGGTCTGAAAGTCCGGCGTCGTCAGGCTAAGAATAAGCCCGCTGAGATGCGGCAACGAATGTAATAGCGGATGCAATATTGCCGAATAGAAATGTTGCCAGAAATCCGGGGCGCTTTTTTCATCGAAGGTCAGTTCGGGAAATTTACGTTTAATAATGTCGTCATTCGGCGCGGCTTCACCCTGCAGCCAGAACGATAAATTATTGTCCGCCAGATAACGGTCGACGCGTTTTAAATACTGCAACGCGTAATTTTGCTGATGAATTAAGTTCTCGACGTTAAGTTTCTGACTTAACGGCGAGGGCGTCGCAAGAACAGAAAGCAGTTCCTGTTGGTGCAGGATGATCCCAGTGAAACCATGCTGTTTCGCGCTTTTTACGCCCTGAATAAACCAGGGCCAGTGCCAGATAAAAGTGCTGTTCAGCTCCATCAGTTGATGCGGAATACGTTTCATGGCGTCACCTTGCTGCTATTTGTGTTGATATCTTAATTGAGGATGCCATGAAAAAATATGCATTAGTCGGTACCGGGGGTCGTGCAGGTTTATATATTTCCGCCATCGGTGGTGCCTGGCGTGATAATGCCAGAATGGTCGCGTTTTGCGATACCAATCAGACGCGAATGGACTACGCCAACCAGTTATTAAAAAACGAAGGCGCGGAGCCGGTCTCCACCTGGAAAGCGGCGCAGTTTGCAGAGATGATCCGCGAAACGCGGCCAGATATTGTCATCGTCACCACCATGGACCGCACCCACGATGATTACATCGTCCGCGCCCTGCACGCGGGCTGCGATGTGATCACCGAAAAACCGATGACCATCGACGAACAGCGCGCCCTGCGCATTCTCGACGCCATCGAAGAGACCGGTCACACCGTGCGCGTGGCCTTTAACTACCGCTACGCCCCGCACCATAGCAAAGTGCGCGAGCTGCTGATGCAGGGCGCAATTGGCAACGTCACCTCCGTTCACTTTGAGTGGCTGCTGAATACCGAGCACGGCGCGGACTACTTCCGCCGCTGGCACCGGGAAAAACGCAACAGCGGCGGCCTGCTGGTGCACAAATCCACCCACCACTTCGACCTGATGAACTTCTGGCTCGGCAGCTACCCGGAACGCGTTTACGCCGAAGGCAGCCTGCAGTTCTACGGCAAAGAGAACGCCGAGAAGCGCGGTGTGACCCAATTCTATCCGCGCGCCCATGGCTTTGCCGAAGCGCAAGATGACCCGTTCGCGCTGCATATGGCGGACAACGCCCAGCTGAAAGCGCTGTATCTGGACGCCGAGCATGAGGATAACTACTTCCGCGACCAGAGCGTGTTCAGCGACGGCATCACCATCGAAGACACGATGTCGGTGCTGGTGAAATACCAGAACCAGGTGCAACTGACCTACTCCCTGAACGCCTACCTGCCGTGGGAAGGGCTGAACGTGGTCTTTAACGGCACCGAAGGCCGTCTGGAGATGAAGATTGTCGAGAAGTCCTACGTCAACGCCGGGGGGAAACGCGCCGAAGAGGGCAGCCTGGAAGCGTGCGATATCACCGTCTTCCCGATGTTTGCCGAACCCTGGAAAGCGGAGTTTAACCTTGGGGAAGGCGGCCACGGCGGCGGCGATAACGCCATGCTGGCTGACCTGTTCGGCGTACCTGGCAACGACCCACTGCAGCGGGCGGCCGACCACCGCGCGGGGGCGATGTCGATCCTCACCGGGATTGCGGGCAACCTCTCTATCCAGCAGCAACGTCCGGTGAATTTTAAGGAGTTTGAGCTGGTTTCGCGTCTGGCGAAACGTTAAGTACCGTATCCCGGCGCGGCAGAGGCTGCGCCGGAGAGGGGTCAGTATTGAGCCGTTACTCACCTGTTTAATAATAAAAATTTATGCCCCTATACACAAAATCATTCAAGTTGCATCAAGGCGGCAAGGAAGCGAAGCCCCAGGAGCGTACATAAGTACGTGACTGGGGTGAGTGAGCGCAGCCAACGCAGAGGCAGCTTGAAGGATGAAGTGTATACCCGGAGACAATAATGAATAAACTCGTGTCAGGTATCATCGCATCGCTGTTATTTTCCTGTACCGCTGCCTGGGCGCAGCCCGTTGAGTTACGCATGTCGTGGTGGGGGGGCAACAGCCGCCACCAGGCCACGCTGAAGGCGCTGGAAGCCTTTGAGAAAACGCATCCGGATATCAAAGTGAAGGCGGAATATACCGGCTGGGACGGGCATCTTTCGCGCCTGACCACCCAGATGGCCAGCGGCACCGAGCCGGACGTGATGCAGACCAACTGGCCGTGGCTGATCCTGTTTTCCAAAAACGGCGACGGCTATTACGATCTCGACAAGCTGAAGGCGGGGCTGGACTTAAGCCAGTACCAGGCCAACGATCTGCAATCCACCACCATCAAAGGCAAGCTCAACGGCCTGCCGATCTCGGTCAACGCGCCGGTGTTTTACTACAACGACCTCACCTGGCAAAAAGCCGGGCTGGCTTACCCAAAAAACTGGGATGATTTCTTTGCCGCCGGGAAGATCTTCCAGCAGAGGTTGGGCAACAATTATTACCCTTACGCCATGGTCGATCAGGACGTCATTCTGCTGCTCAATGCGTACATGATGCAGCAGCACCAGAAGCCGATGTTTAATAGCGACGGGACCTTTGCCTGGAACGAGGCGCAGTGGAGCGAGGCCTTCAGCTTTGTGAAGCGCCTGAGCGACGACCATGTCCTGCCGTCGCCGAAGACCCTTTCTTCGTACGGCAAGGGCAACCTGTATGAGATGAAGCCGTGGATCAACGGCGAATGGGGCGGGCTGTTCACCTGGAACATCACCATCCGCATGTTCGCCAACAACATGACCCCGCCGGCGAAGCTGGTGCTGGGCGACTACGTGATGCAGCCTGGGACCACCGAGTCTGGCGTGTACTTCAAAACGGCGCAGATGCTGTCGGTGGCGAAATCCACCAAACACCCAAAAGAGGCGGCGATCCTCGTCAACTTCCTGCTTAACGATCCGCAGTCGGTCGAGGCACTGGGGCTGGAGCGCGGGATCCCGCTCAACAAAGGGGCGGAAACGCTGCTCTCCGAGAAAGGGGTAATTGACCCGAACGATCCGGTCATTGCCGGGTTGCGTCAGGCGCAGTCGCTGCAAACCACCGTCGTCGCCACGCCGTATATTGAGGATTTGCAGGTGATCGACCAGTTCACCGCCGCGCGTGAAAAACTGGATCAAGGCAAGCAGACGCCTGCCCAGGTGGCGGCCGATTTCCGCCAGCAGGTGGAACGTATTGTGCGGCGCCTGAACCGTTAAGTTGTGCATTGCCCGGCGGCGCTTCGCTTGCACAGGCCTACGGTGAGGGTTTCGTAGGCCGGGTAAGCGCAGCGCCACCCGGCAGCAGGCGGCCTAAAACATCACCCATGCCACCAGCGGGGCAATCAACACCATCACCACGCCGGAGAGCATCATCACCAGGCTTGCCACCACGCCCTCCTGCGGGCCCAGCTCATAAGAACGTGCGGTGCCCGCCCCGTGGGATGCCGCCCCAAACCCGGCGCCTTTTGCCATCCCTTCGCGGATGGCGAGGCGTAAAAACAGCATATCCCCTACCGCCATGCCAAAGACCCCGGTAACCACCACAAACAGGGCCACCAGATCCGGCTGCCCGCCGAGCGGTTTTGCCGCCGCCAGCGCAAACGGTGTGGTCACGGAGCGGACCGCCAGACTGCGCTGGATCTCATCCGACAGGGTAAACAGCCGCGCCAGCCACACGGAGCTGGTCACCGCCACCACCGTTGCCGTCAGCACACCGGCAGAGAGCGACATCCAGTGGCGTTTGATAATCGCGAGGTTGTCATACACCGGCACCGCAAAGGCGATGGTCGCCGGGCCGAGCAGCCACAGCAGCCAGTGCGATTCGCCGATATAGTTCTGCCATGAGATATGCCCCCACACCAGCATCATCACCAGCAACACCGGGGTGAGCACCAGCGGCATCAGCGGCAGCCTCGGAAAGCGGCGATACAGGCGTTTATTGGCAAAGTAGAGCACCAGGGTGACGACGAGGCACAGCACGCTAATCTGAAAGTGAGTCATGCTTCTGCCTGCTGATTTCAAAACGGTAGACTTTATCCACCACCCACGCGGTAGAGCCCAGCACCATCAGGGTGCTCAGGGCGATCACCGCGAAGATGCGCCAGCCGTCCACCAGCAGCAGCTGGGCGTAATTCACCACCGCCACCACCGCCGGGACAAAAAACAGCAGCATTTCGGCCAGTAGCCAGCGGGAACCGGCCCGCACCCAGCGCAGGGGGATAATGCGGCACAGGATCAGGCTGAACATCAGCACCATTCCCACTAAATTGGCTGGAAGCGGCAGATGCAGCCAGTCGACAAGGTATTCGGCAAAGACGAAAAGACCCGCATACAGCAGTACCTGAACCGGTACCTGGAGTCGTTGCACAACGGCAGGCGTAACACGAACTGACGCCACGGTCATGGCGAATTCCTCAAAATGAGACGAGGCGCCAGTATAGTGAGCCCACGTTGCCGACAGAAATGAATTAAAATCATCAAAGGTATAGTTTCGAGGAATAATCATGGACATAAGAACGCTGCGTTACTTTGTCGAAGTGGTTCGTCAGCAGAGTTTTACCCGCGCAGCGGAGAAGCTATTTGTCACCCAACCCACCATCAGCAAGATGCTGAAAAACCTCGAAGATGAGCTCAACTGCACCCTGCTGATCCGCGACGGGCGCAAGCTGCTGCTGACCGACACCGGCCGGGTCGTGTTTGAGCGCGGGCTGGCGATCCTGGCGGAGTTTCGCCAGCTGGAGGCCGAGCTTGGTGACATTAACCAGCTGAACAAAGGCGTGCTACGACTCGGGATCCCGCCGATGGTCGGGATGATGATGGCCGGACCCATCGGCCTGTTTCGCCAGCGCTATCCTGGCGTGGAGCTTAAAATATCTGAATTCGGCGGTTTAACCGTCCAGCAGGCGGTGATGAACGGCGAGTTGGATCTGGCGATGACCGCCCTGCCGGTGGAAGAGGACAGCGGCCTGACCGCCCTGCCGCTGTTCAGCCATCCGCTGTGCGTGCTGGTGCCGCGCTCCGGTAGCTGGCTGACGCTCGACACCATCCAGCCCGAGCTGCTGGCCGAGCACCCTTTGCTGATCTACAACGAAGATTTTGCCCTCAGCCGCCAGCTGATGCAGCTGTTCAGCCAGCACGGCGTCAAACCGCGCATCGCGGTGCGCAGCGGCCAGTGGGACTTTCTGGCGGCGATGGTACAGGCGGGCGTCGGCCTGGCCATTCTGCCGCAGCCAATCTGCGAAAAGCTGGATAAAAACACGCTGCGCTGGATCCCGCTGCAGAGCGATCTGCACTGGCAATTGGGGATGATCTGGCGGGAGGGGGTCTATCTGTCGCACAGCGCACAGGCGTGGCTTAAATGCTGTGAGGGGTTCTGGACATCGGTGGAGTAATGCCGGGTGGCGGCTTCGCCTGACCCGGCCTACACGCTAACTGTAGGCCCGGTAAGCGTAGCGCCACCGGGCAAACGGTTACTGCTTCTCAACCAACAGCGCTTCCATCAGATCGAGATCGTGCAGCAACTTCTGCAGCGTCTCGTTGCTGATCTCCCGGGTGGCGCGCAGGTGGTAGAGCTCGGCGCGTTCAGCGCGCAGCGCGGCCAGACGGAAGCGGCGTTCGAGATTCTCTTCCATCAGCGAGCTTTCCACATCATTACGCCCATCCGCACGGCGGCGCAGGTTACCGATGACCCGCGAACTCACCTCTTTCAGCAGCTGATTATCAATGTTCTCTTCGGTATCGACCGCCAGCCGTTCTTCCATCTTCTGGATGGTGACAATCGCCACTTCAGCGGTGGCAGCGCGCGCAATCCGTGCCTCTTTATGCTGCTGGACGTGATCGCCCACTTCCATGTGCTGCAGCAGGATCGGCAGCATCACCACGCCGACAAACAGCGAGAACAGGATCACCCCCGCCGCCAGGAACACCAGCTCGTAGCGGGCCGGGAAGACGTTACCATCCGGCAGCAGCAGTGGAATGGAGAGCACACCGGCAAGGGTGATGGCCCCACGCACCCCGGCGAAGGTTGAAATCAGCAGCTCACGCGTGGTCCAGGAGCCAAACTCCATCGGCTTCTTCTTGAGAAAACGCATGCTGAAGTTTTTCATCGTCCACAGCCAGCCGAAGCGCACCAGCATCAGGGCCAGATAGATCAGCACGATATCGGTGAACAACATCCAGGTTTCGACGTTCGGATCAGCCTCTGCCGCCACCAGTGACGACTCAAGAATGCCCGGCAGCTGCAGGCCCAACAGCAGGAATACCATGCCGTTAAAGACAAACTCCAGCATCGCCCAGGTGCTGTTAGCACGCAGACGCATCGCCAGCGGCGCAGAGCGCATCACGCCGGAACGGGTGATGGTCATCCCCGCCGCCACGGCGGCCAGAATGCCCGACACGCCAAGGTGTTCGGCAATCAGGTACGAGGCGAACGGCAGCAGGAACAGCAGTACGATTTGGGTGGCAGGTTCGTCACCACCCCAGCGGCTGAGGAAGCGCAGCGAGCGGCCATACAGCCAGCTCACCACAAACCCGGCAATGATGCCGCCAATCGCCACTTTAAAGAATTCAACGGTGGCCCCGCCGATGGTAAAGATCATGGTGCCCATTGCCACGGCGACGGCAAACTTCAGCGCCACCAGGCCGGAGGCGTCGTTCATCAGCGCCTCGCCCTGCAAAATGCCCATGATTTTCTTCGGAATGCGCCCTTCTCCGACGATACCGGACAGCGCCACGGCATCGGTCGGCGACAGCACCGCCGCCAGCGCAAACGCCGGGATCAGCGGGATACCCGGCACCACCCAGTAGATAAGAAAGCCAATCCCGACCACGGTGACGACGACCAGCGCCAGCGCCAGACCGAATATCTCCCGACCATGTTCGAGAAACTCGCGAGTGGGCGTTTTCCAGCCGTCGGCGAACAGTAAGGGCGGGATAAACAGCACCAGAAACAGTTCAGGATCAAACTCGACATGCAATCCGAACGTGGGCCACGCCAGCAGAGCACCGATGGCAATCTGCATCAGCGGCAGGGGTAACTGGAAGGGCAGCACGCGGGTGACTACCCCGGAAAGGGAGACCAAAAGGGTCATGATGAGTATTGTGAAGAAGATTTCCATGCGTTCCCTGTTTGCGAGATTTCTGTACGTTTAAATCATTGGCATCTTGCCACAGTGTATCGTCCCCAGAGTAACGCATAAGGCAACGAGATGTGTTCCGAAAATGAAAACGGGCGGCCTGAGCCACCCGTCTTTTTAGGCAGTTGACAGCTTAGATTGCCCAGCCGCCCGCATAGAACGCCACCAGCGCGATAGCGATAATCACGGTGCCGAGGTTCAGCTTGCGCCATTCGCCGGAGACCAGACGACCAATCACCAGCGAAGCAAAGCCAATCATGATGCCGGTAACAATGTTACAGGTCAGCACGATAAACACGGCGGTGATCAGCCCCGCCATCGCGTCAACGAAATCGGCAAAATCAATTTTCGCCACGTTGCTCAGCATCAGCAGGCCAACGTACATCAGCGCAGGGGCTGTCGCGTAGGCCGGAACCAGATAAGAGAGCGGCGAGAGGAACAGAATCAACAGGAACAGCACGCCAACGGTGATCGCCGTCAGACCGGTTTTGCCGCCTGCCGCAGTACCCGCTGCGGATTCGATATACACCGCCGCCGGGGCTGCGCCTACCAGGCCCGAGAATACGCTGCTCAGGGAGTCGGTGGTCAGCGCTTTGCCGCCATCGATAATCTGACCGTCTTTATCCAGCAGGTTGGCCTGACCAGCGACTGCGCGGATGGTGCCGGTGGCGTCGAAGACCGCCGTCATCACCAGCGCCAGCACGCTTGGCAGGATCACCGGGTTAAGCGCGCCCATGATATCCAGGCTACCGATCAGCGAGTTACCGTTTTCATCGCTCAGGGATGGCATTGCAAACACGCCAGAGAAATGCACGCTCGGATCGAAAATCAAGCCGACGATGGAGACGCCAACGATAGTCAGCAGGATCCCGCCCGGCACTTTCAGTTTTTCCAGACCGATGATTACCGCCAGGCCAATCAGGGACATGATCACCGGGAAGCTGGCGAAGTGGCCCAGCGCAACCGGCAGCCCGTCCAGCGGGTTTTTAATGACCAGACCCACGCCGTTCGCCGCAATCAGCAGCAGGAACAGGCCGATACCGATGCCGGTGCCGTGCGCCACGCCCTGCGGCAGGTTACGCAAGATCCAGCTACGAATTCCGGTGGCAGAGATGATGGTAAACAGCACACCCATCAGGAACACTGCACCCAGCGCGACCGGCACGCTGATATGCTGGCCCAGCACCAGGCTGAACGCGGTAAACGCGGTCAGTGAGATGGCGCAGCCGATGGCCAGCGGCAGGTTCGCCCACAGACCCATCACGATGGAGCCGACGCCGGCAACCAGACAGGTGGCAACAAAGACCGCCGCCGGTGGGAAACCGGCTTTGCCGAGCATGCCTGGCACCACGATCACGGAATACACCATGGCCAGGAAGGTCGTCAGACCGGCAACCACTTCCTGACGCGCGGTGCTGCCGCGCGCTGTAATTTTAAAGAAGGCGTCAAGTGAACCGCCGGTACGCGCAGAAGGCGTAGACATAGAAAACATCCCCTGAAAATGATAATCGTCGTTTGTAAGCGTGATGGACAATCCACGGCCAGCGAAACGTCATATCCTTGTGCGAAATTTATGACCACCAGGGGGCGTCATAAAAAAAGCAAACGTTTAGCTCCGCGCTTACAAATCGGGTGGTGAAATAAAAGCAAACGATTATCCGTCCTGAACATGGGCATTTTCAACTTAACTTTGTCGTTTTCCCCTAAAATTTGATCGGGACGGCGAAGAAGTAGACAGAGGATGCGCAAACGTTATCGTCAATGCGCAATTTGATAACATTTTCAGGGCTCGCCGGGGATCTCGAACGGACCGCCTTGCTGGATCGCCCGCTGCCAGGCCGGACGCATATCGACCTTTTTCTGCCACGCCTGCAGATGCGGAAGATCGTCAATCCCGCCCCGGCTTAGCAGCGCCATGACCGGATAGCTCATCTGAATATCGGCCATGCTGAGGCGATCCCCGGCAAACCAGGTGTGATCCGTCAGCCAGGACTCAAGATAGCGGGCGTGAGTTTCCAGCTGGCGATTGAGATAGGCTTTTTGTACCCCCTGACCTAATACTTTGCCCAGCGATCGCAGACCAAAGGGGATCGGCGGCTTACCCAGGCTTGAGAAAACCAGCTTCATCAGCAGCAGCGGCATCAGCGATCCTTCTGCGTAATGCAGCCAGAAGCGGTAGTTCAGCTTAAGCTCGGGCTCCTGCGGCTTGAGCCGTGATTCAGGATCGTAGGTTTCCTGCAGATATTCGAGAATCGCGCCCGACTCGGCGAGGATCAGGCCGTTATCCTCCAGCACCGGGGATTTGCCCAGCGGATGGATCTTGCGCAGCGCATCCGGCGCCATCATGTTTTTCTCACGCTGATAGCGGACAATCTGATAAGGCAAATCGAGTTCTTCCAGCGCCCAGAGCACGCGCTGAGATCGGGACTGATTGAGGTGGTGGACCGTAATCATGGTGATCTCCAGTTAGGCTGACTCACTAACTATAGAAAACTGCACAACATGGCGAAAAAATTTTGCCAGGTTTTTGCCCTTTAACGCTGGCAAACCTGCGGCCCCGGCCTAGAATTAAATTGTCAGCACAAACCGGAACCTCCAAAAATTGCTCGACTGAGGGGTGTTGATGTCGGGGGAAACCCTCCTGTGAACCAGCGGGATAGAGAGAAAGACAAAGACCGGGAATAAACTAAAGCGCCCTGTTGTGGCGCTTTAGTTCTTTTTGCGTTGCAGGAACTAATCCTCTTCCAGCAGCCGCGCCCCGGTTCCCTGCTCGCCCAGCCTGTCGCCAGGGTTACGCAGCGGGCAATCGCTGCGCGACAAACATCCGCAGCCAATGCAGGTGTCCAGCTCATCGCGCAGTGCCTCCAGGGTATGAATGCGCCGATCCAGCTCCTCGCGCCACTGGGATGACAACATCTTCCACTCTTTGGCGCTCAGGGCGTGGCCTTCCGGCAAAATGCCAAACGCCTCGCCAATGGTCGCCAGTGGGATCCCTATCCGCTGGGCAATCTTAATGATCGCCACGTAGCGCAGCACCTCGCGGGTGTAGCGCCGCTGGTTGCCGGCATTGCGAATGCTCTTGATTAACCCTTTGCTTTCATAGAAATGCAGTGCCGATACCGCCACACCGCTACGCTTAGCCACCTCACCCGGCGTCAGCAGCGCTTTAATACGCGGTAATTTCTTTTCCATAAAACTCCTTTACCTCAAGTTAACTTGAGGAATTATACTCGGCCGCAGATAAAAACACGAATCCACAGCGACAGGTATACCCAAAGAGAGGCCGATTTATGTCACATCAGCAGATTGTTCACGCACTGATTGAATGGATGGATGAGCATATCGATCAACAACTCAGTATCGATGTGGTGGCTAAAAAATCGGGTTATTCGAAATGGTACCTGCAGAGAATGTTCCGCGCGGTAATGCATCAAACGCTGGGCGAGTACATTCGTCAGCGCAGGTTATTACTGGCAGCGCAGGCGTTACGCACTACGCAACGTCCTATTTTTGATATCGCGATGGATTTGGGCTACGTGTCGCAGCAGACGTTTTCGCGCGTCTTCCGCCGCGAGTTTGATCGCACCCCGACCGACTATCGTCATCAGCTTAACTAATGGCTGTGCGCCAGTGATGCTGCGACAGGCTGTTGCTGCCAGGTCATAAAGTCCTGCGGCGACATTGCCTTCGCAAAGTGCCAGCCCTGACAGTACTGCACCCCACGTTTATGCAACCATGTCACCTGCTCTGCCGTCTCCACCCCTTCCGCGATGGTCTTTAAGCGCAGGCTTTGCGCCATTTCAATGATGTGCTCGACGATCAGATGGCTGGTGCTGTTGGTGGTCAGCGTGTCGATAAAGGTTTTATCGATTTTCAGGATATCAACGTTCAACGAGTAGAGGTTGTGCAGGTTGGAATAACCGGTACCAAAATCGTCGATCGCCACTTCATAACCTGCCTGACGAAACGCCTGGATAACCGGCGTCGTTTTCGGCACGTCGATAAAACCGCGCTCCGTTACTTCGATTTTGATCTGCTGAGCCCGCACGGAATAGTGTCGGGCCTTGTCGGTAATCATCGCAATCAGGCGTGAAGAGTGGAAGTCCGTCGCGGAGAGGTTAATCGAAATATAGAGGTGCGGGTGGCAGGCCAGGAAATGGCCCAGATCGCTGAACAGCTCTTCCACCACGTAATCCGTAATACGCTCGCTCATGCCCTCTTTTTCCGCCAGCGGAATAAACTCTACCGGACTCATTACCGGCCCGTTAAAGCCCGGCCAGCGCAGCAGGGCTTCTGCACCCACGCACTGATTGGATTTAATGTCGATAATCGGTTGATAGTGCAGACAAAGCTGACGTTTATTTAAGGCGCGATGTAATAAGCGTCCCGGCGAATTAAATTCGCGTCGCGTTCGCGACCACAGTAATAAAATAATGATGCTGCATAACATCCCCAGCGGCAGGGTTAATGTCGCCTGATGATAGAGGGCGGCATAAAACCGCTTATTGGTGGTCGAAACTATCGCCGCTATCGGTCGCTTTTCCGACTGCACCACCGTGTAAAAGCGCCCGTCATGCTGGAAGATGGCTTCGTCATCATCAACGAGCTTATGTAATATATTTTCGTTAGCCTGTTCGCTGATCGAGAAAAAAGTATTGGTCACCGTGTCAAATACACCCCACGCCAGGGAGTGATCGGACGACATCACTTCACTATATGAAAGCGGATTGACCACCACCACGTAATTGCCTTGCTGCATATAAGTCATTTTATATCCAGCGTAGAACGGCGTATCGCGGTAATAATATATCGAGACATCCGGCGTGCGTGTGTAATTAGCCACGGGGATGGTGTAGGCGTTTTGCGGAGTAGTTAGCGTGGAGCAAATAAAGTGGCGATCTTTCGCGTAAATTAAATCAGCAATGTACAGACGGCCGCGAACGATATTTAACATATATTGTCGATGCGCTGGCGTACAAATATCACCCGCATATTTTACGGCATCGTTGCGCGCTAAATCGACCTGCTGAATAACCAGCTCAGTTTTATCTAAGGCGAGTTCGGCAAATGAGCGAAGATGGCTGCTGGTTTCGCTGATGGCGCGTTGCTGAGCAAACCATAGCGATAGCATCACAGGCAGTAAAACCACCGTGATGACCCCCGCTATTTTCAGCACCTTGCTCCGCGCGCTATGATTCATTTCCGCCCTATATCCCTGCTTTTTATGTGCCTGTAGTCATGTAGGCCGGATGCTTTGCTAAACAGGTGATTACGTTGCATGAATCATGCGAAGTTAGCAACTGACTTTTACCCTCAATAACCTAATATTTGGTTATGCCGATAATATTTGTCCGTAAGCCAAACTGAAAGTATTCGTTTCGTTTTTATTAAGTAAAATAATTATCCATTCTGAACGGATGGTTTCAAGATAACACGACAGAGGATCGTTGATTAAGTCAAACTAACGATAGGGTGAAAAAAATACACCATCATCATCAAAATTTGCGCTATTTAAAGCTGTATTTACGTGGCATGATTTATAAATAATCAACCGCAGCCACGGCGTTCCTTCCTCTTCGTTCGCACTCCCCTACCCGTTCGGCATCCCTCCTGATGACGCCCGACGCGCAACAAACACGGCCAGAAATAACCACGCTCTTTAAATGGTTAAAAAAAGCGCGTTTTTACCGCTTCCCCTACTGGTGAATAAAAGAACAAACGTGATATAGTTCACATATCTTGTGCAACAAGAAACGATGTTTCATTATTGTGAATTTGAGCCTGCCAGTAGCCAGTTTGCCACAGCCCGTGCGCAACGTCGCGCTATACCCGGCGGCGGATATCTTTGAGGATCGGTTTTATGGCCACCATTACCACTGGCGTTCTGCTTGCGCGCTGGGAATTTTTGAGTGCAATGCTGATGTTTCTGGCAAGCACGCTGAATATTCAATTTCGTAAAGCGGATTACGCCGCGCTAGCCGTGGTCAGCACCTGTCTGGGCCTGGCTGCAGCCTGCTGGTTCGCGACCGGGTTACTGGGGATCACCCTGCTGGACGTAGCAACTATCCTGCATAACGTGAAAGAAGTGATGGTTGAGGCGATGAGCCATACGCCGCCAGACTGGCCAATGATGTACACCTGATACTGACGCCAGAAACAAAAAACCCAGACCGATGTCTGGGTTTTTGTTTTATTGCGCAACGCAGGTTCTGTTGTTATCAGAACGGGATGTCGTCGTCGAAATCCATTGGCGGTTCGTTAGACTGCGCCGGAGCGGACTGCTGCTGCGGGCGAGATTGCGCACCGCCGCTGAACTGGTTGCCACCCTGTGGCTGTTGAGGCTGACCCCAGCTGCCCTGCTGCTGCTGACCCTGACCGCCGCCTGCCGGTGCACCACCGCCCTGACGGCCACCCAGCATCTGCATGGTGCCGCCGACGTTGACCACCACTTCCGTGGTGTATTTTTCTGCGCCGGCCTGATCGGTCCATTTGCGGGTACGCAGCTGGCCTTCGATATAGACCTGAGAACCTTTACGCAGATACTCACCGGCCACTTCTGCCAGTTTGCCAAACAGCACAACGCGGTGCCATTCAGTCTGCTCTTTCATCTCACCGGTCGCTTTATCACGCCAGGATTCGGAAGTAGCCAGCGTAATGTTGGCAACTGCACCACCACTCGGCATGTAGCGTACTTCCGGGTCCTGGCCCAGATTACCGACGAGAATCACCTTGTTTACGCCTCTGCTGGCCATGATCGTGTCTCCTGAATACGTTTCTTAATAGTGTAACGCGCGAGTGTACCATTTCCACGTGGCATTCCGATAGTTTCGAAGCATCTTCCAGAGTTCTCACGAACGTTACATTGTTGCACAGGTAATCAGAATTTGCATTCCAATACTGTATATTCAAACAGGTTAAATTGTGTCATAATTAATCGTTTCTGCCGGTTGTCCTTCAAGCAAACCAGGCATTCCGTGTATCTACCTACCGGGAAAGGTGAATGGATAAGATAGAAGTTCGGGGCGCCCGCACCCACAATCTCAAAAATATCAACGTTATCATCCCGCGCGACAAGCTGATCGTCGTCACCGGGCTGTCGGGATCAGGCAAATCGTCACTGGCTTTTGACACGCTGTATGCCGAGGGGCAACGTCGCTACGTTGAATCGCTCTCTGCCTATGCGCGCCAGTTCCTGTCACTGATGGAAAAGCCAGACGTTGATCATATAGAAGGTCTGTCGCCTGCCATCTCCATTGAGCAGAAGTCGACATCCCATAACCCGCGCTCCACCGTGGGGACCATTACTGAAATTCATGACTACCTGCGCCTGCTGTATGCCCGCGTGGGTGAGCCGCGCTGTCCGGACCACGACGTTCCGCTGGCGGCGCAAACCGTCAGCCAGATGGTGGATAACGTGCTGTCGCAGCCGGAAGGCAAACGCCTGATGCTGCTGGCACCGATCATTAAAGAGCGTAAAGGCGAGCACACCAAAACGCTGGAGAACCTGGCGAGCCAGGGTTATATCCGCGCCCGTATTGACGGTGAAGTGTGCGATCTGTCGGATCCGCCAAAACTCGAGCTGCAAAAGAAACACACCATCGAAGTGGTTATCGACCGCTTTAAAGTGCGTGAGGACATGACCCAGCGCCTGGCCGAGTCGTTCGAAACCGCGCTGGATCTCTCCGGCGGTACGGCGGTGGTGGCCGATATGGACGATCCGAAGGCCGATGAGCTGCTGTTCTCTGCTAACTTTGCCTGCCCGATTTGCGGCTACAGCATGCGCGAGCTGGAACCGCGCCTGTTCTCGTTCAACAACCCGGCGGGCGCCTGTCCAACCTGCGACGGGCTGGGCGTGCAGCAGTATTTCGATCCTGACCGCGTGATCCAAAACCCGGAGCTGTCGCTGGCGGGTGGCGCGATTCGCGGCTGGGATAAGCGCAACTTCTACTACTTCCAGATGCTGAAGTCGCTGGCCGAACACTACAAGTTCGACGTCGAAGCTCCATGGGGCAGCCTGAGCCCGACCGTGCATAAAGTGGTGCTGTACGGTTCCGGCAAAGAGAACATCGAGTTTAAGTACATGAACGATCGTGGCGATACGTCGGTGCGCCGTCATCCGTTCGAAGGCGTGCTGCACAATATGGAGCGCCGCTACAAAGAGACGGAATCGAGCGCCGTGCGCGAGGAGCTGGCGAAGTTTATCAGCAACCGCTCCTGCGCCACCTGCGACGGCACCCGTCTGCGTCGCGAAGCGCGTCACGTGTACGTTGAAAATACGCCGCTGCCGACCATCTCGGACATGAGCATCGGCCATGCGATGGACTTTTTCACCAACCTGAAGCTTGCGGGCCAGCGGGCGCAAATTGCTGAGAAGATCCTGAAAGAGATTGGCGATCGCCTGAAGTTCCTGGTCAACGTTGGTCTGAACTACCTGTCTCTTTCCCGCTCGGCAGAAACCTTGTCCGGTGGCGAAGCGCAGCGTATCCGTCTGGCAAGCCAGATTGGTGCCGGACTGGTGGGGGTGATGTACGTACTGGATGAGCCGTCTATCGGCCTGCACCAGCGCGACAACGAACGCCTGCTCGGGACGCTGATCCACCTGCGAAACCTCGGCAACACGGTGATTGTGGTCGAGCACGACGAGGATGCGATCCGCGCGGCAGACCATGTTATCGATATCGGCCCAGGCGCAGGCGTGCACGGCGGCCAGGTGGTGGCCGAAGGCACGCTCGACGATATCATGGCGGTGCCGGAATCGCTGACCGGCCAGTACATGAGCGGTAAGCGCCAGATCGCCGTACCGCAACAGCGCGTCGCCGCCGATCCGGAAAAAGTGCTGAAGCTGACCGGTGCCCGGGGCAACAACCTGAAAGACGTGACCCTGACCCTGCCGGTAGGCCTGTTTACCTGCATTACCGGGGTATCGGGTTCCGGTAAATCGACGCTGATTAACGATACCCTGTTCCCGATTGCGCAAACCCAGTTAAACGGTGCGACGCTGGCGGAACCGGCACCGTATCGCGAGATCCACGGTCTGGAGCACTTCGACAAAGTCATTGATATCGACCAGAGCCCAATCGGCCGTACGCCGCGTTCCAACCCGGCAACCTATACCGGCGTGTTTACGCCAGTACGTGAACTGTTTGCCGGTGTGCCGGAATCCCGTTCGCGCGGGTATACGCCGGGTCGTTTCAGCTTTAACGTGCGCGGTGGACGCTGTGAAGCCTGTCAGGGCGACGGGGTGATCAAGGTTGAAATGCACTTCCTGCCGGACATTTACGTGCCGTGTGACCAGTGCAAAGGCAAGCGCTATAACCGTGAAACGCTGGAGATTAAGTACAAAGGCAAGACCATCCACGAAGTGCTGGATATGACCATTGAAGAAGCGCGCGAGTTCTTTGATGCAGTTCCGGCGCTGGCGCGTAAGCTCCAGACGCTGATGGACGTCGGCCTGACCTATATTCGTCTGGGTCAGTCGGCGACCACGCTCTCCGGCGGCGAAGCCCAGCGTGTGAAGCTGGCGCGTGAGCTGTCGAAGCGCGGTACCGGGCAGACGCTGTATATCCTGGATGAGCCGACCACCGGTCTGCACTTTGCCGATATCCAGCAGCTACTCGAGGTTCTGCATCAGCTGCGCGATCAGGGCAACACTATCGTGGTGATTGAGCACAACCTGGACGTGATTAAAACCGCAGACTGGATTGTCGATCTTGGCCCGGAAGGCGGCAGCGGCGGCGGTGAGATTCTGGTCTCCGGTACGCCGGAAACCGTGGCGGAGTGCGAAGCATCGCACACAGCCCGCTTCCTCAAACCGCTGTTGAATTAATCATACCGAAAGCTGCTGTCGGGTCATCTCCGGCAGCAGCGCCACCGCCTGCTGATAAGAAGCATCCACCAGGTAGTAAATCTGCGAATCCGGCAGCGAACCGTCCAGATAAACCGTGCTCCAGTGCGCTTTATTCAGGTGTTTGCTCGGGTGCACATCGGTGTGCTGCTGACGCAGCAGATCGGCCAGCTCCGGACTGGTCTTTAACGACGCCGCCGGGCGCCCCTCCACATCCTTCACCATCGCAAACAGCACATCCGCAACCTTGATTTGCGTTGCCTTCCAGTCGCTGTGCACGCTCTGCTCGGCACCTGGCTTATTCATGCAGTACTGAAGTATCTCCGAAATTGTCATCATTATTCCTCTGAGCGGGATGAGTCCTTCTAAGTGTGCAGCAATACGACGAAAGGTAAAACCCGAAGCACGAAAAACCGATTAAAAAATAAACGACGCCGCATCATGCGGTCAGTATTCTGAGTTGACGACCACCTCTTCACCAAACGCACCCGCCTGCGGCAGCGGCTTGTAGGTAGAGTTTGAGGCGCGCAGCACGCGTATGCCTCTGGCCCCCGCTTCGCGGGCGGCGGTGATATCGCTGTCGGCATCACCGTAGTAAATTTTGATCTGTTTCTGTACTAGCGTCGCCACTTTGCTGTTCTGCCGGGACTGCTCCCCGGTAAAGACCACCGGATTCATGTTCGCCGCCGGGATCATAAAAGCATCCTGCAGGGTTTTGGTGACGCTTTCAGTTTTGGTCTGGCTGCGCCCGGTAATAAACCAGATCTGGTCTCCGCGTTTCAGGTGAACAGCAATCAGCGCGCGGGCAGACTCTTTAGGGATACTGAATTCATCCCAGCCGTTATTCATTTGCTGCCAGAAAGCGGGGTTTTTCAGGTACGCCTCACTGTCGGGCGAAAAGTTTTTTTTACCCCGCCAGAAACCGGGACTGGAAAATAATACGGTGTCGTCGATATCAAACCCCACCGCCATCGGCGGGCGCCCTACCAGGCTGTTTTCAATCTGGGCCACGGAAACCCAGTGGATGGGGGCCTGTTCAGCCAGCTTTGCGGCGGTTGTCCCGGTGTACAACGGCGTGGGTGAAGAGGCCTGAGCGACAACCGGGTGACTCAGCGAGAACAATAAGCAGGCAGCGCTGAGCGCCAGTGTGATCTTGCGCATGTTTTCCCCTGAATATTCAGTCTGTTAATTTTTATTTTGAGCGGTTGGTCAAAAACACATCGACCATAACCCCGGCAGAGGGTGAAGGAAAGGGATTTTTATAGATAAACCGTCATAAAAAGAGGGGTATCACACTGCGCGGTTTTACCCATATTCACCTCTCTTCAGGATCGAAGAGAGGTGTGAGTAAGTACTTACATTACAGCAGCAAAGGCCTGCGCCACGCGCTGCACGTTGCCGGTATTGAGGCCCGCCACGCACATGCGGCCGCTGGCAATCAGGTAGACGCCAAACTCGTCACGCAGGCGGTCAACCTGTTCGGCACTAAAGCCGGTATAGCTAAACATGCCACGCTGATGCAGCAGGTAGTCGAAGTTATGCCCCGGCACCGCCTCTTTCAGCACATCGACCAGCGTCTGACGCATCGCCAGAATGCGCTTGCGCATCGCTTCCACTTCCGCCAGCCACTCGGCTTTCAGTTCATCGTCACCCAGTACCGCCGCAACGACCTGCGCCCCAAAGTTTGGCGGGCTGGAGTAGATGCGACGCACGGTGGCTTTCAGCTGCCCAAGCACGCGACCGGCAGCATCCTGATCTTCGCAGACCACGGACAGGCCGCCGACACGTTCGCCATACAGCGAGAAAATTTTGGAGAAGGAGTTGCTGACCAGCGCCGGCAGACCCGCGCTGGCAATGGCGCGAATCGCGTAGGCGTCTTCTTCCATCCCTGCGCCAAAGCCCTGATAGGCAATGTCGAGGAACGGGATCAGGTTACGCGCTTTCAGCACCTCGATAACCGCGTCCCACTGGTCGTTAGTCAGGTCGGAGCCGGTCGGGTTATGGCAGCACGGATGCAGTAACACGATGCTGCGTTCCGGCAGCGTGCTCAGTTTTTCCAGCAGCGCACCCACGCGCACGCCTTTGCTCTGATCGTCAAACCACGGGTAGGTATCGACGGTAAATCCCGCGCCTTCAAAGATGGCGACGTGATTTTCCCAGGTCGGGTCGCTGACCCAAACCCCGGATTCCGGGAAGTATTTCTGCAGGAAATCGGCACCCACCTTCAGCGCACCCGAGCCACCCAGCGTCTGAATGGTCGCCACGCGTTTTTGCACCAGCACCGGATGATCCGCGCCAAACAGCAGCGGAGCAATGGTGTGACGATAGCTAATCAGGCCTTCCATCGGCAGATACAGCGAGGCACCGTGCGGCGTGGCATTGAGGCGCGCTTCGGCTTTCGCCACCGCCTGCAGCTGCGGAATGATGCCCGCTTCGTTGTAGTACAGACCAATACTGAGGTTAACTTTATCGCCTCGCGGATCGTCTTTGAAACGCTCCATCAAGGAGAGGATGGGGTCGCCAGCATAGGCGTCGACTTTCTGGAACACGCGATGGTTCTCCGGATAATAATGAGGCAGGGAATTCAACAATAAACCGGAAGCGGGAGAAGATCGAGGGGATGTTAATGAAGATGGAGAGGTGGACGGCAGCCCTCTCTCGACAGAGAGGGCGTGGGCGTCAGTCGAGGTAGTGCATTGCTACCCGCGACGTCAGGCGTGTAATAAGTTCGTAAGCACTTACTTTTGTCATTTCAGCGATTCGCTCAACGGGTAAACCTTCGCCCCACAGGGTGACGGGATCGCCCGCTTTTTCATGCGCGTCTGGCCCGAGGTCGACGCAAATCATGTCCATCGCCACGCGACCGACAATCGTCACTTCCCGACCGTTCACCAGCACCGGCGTACCGGACGGCGCGGCGCGGGGATAACCGTCACCGTAGCCCATCGCCACCACGCCCAGACGGGTATCGCGCTCGCTGACCCAGGTGCCGCCGTAGCCCACGGGCTCACCGGCTTTATGCTCGCGCACGGCGATCAGGCTGGACGTGAGCGACATCACCGGCTGAAAACCGAAGTCCGGTCCCCAGGATTTGCCCTCCAGCGGGGAGACGCCGTACAGAATAATGCCCGGGCGCGCCCAGTCGAAATGCGACTGCGGCCACAGCAGAATGCCGCCTGAGGCCGCAATAGAGCGCATCCCCGGCTTGCCTTCGCAGAAGGTATTGAAGATGTCGAGCTGCTGCTCGGTCGCGCCGCATTCGGGCTCGTCAGCGCGGGCAAAATGGCTGACGATATTCACCGGCTGGCGGACATTTTTGCACTGGCTGAGACGCTGATAAAACGCGTCGGCCTGCTCTGGGCGTACGCCGAGACGGTGCATACCGGTGTCGAGCTTCATCCACACGGTCACCGGTTCGCTGAGTACCGCGTTTTCCAGGGCGTCCAGTTGCTCGAGATTATGCACGGCGGTATGCAGCTGTTGCGCTGAAATAGTCGGCAGATCGGCGGCGTTAAAAAAGCCTTCGAGCAGCAGGATGGGCTGGGTAATTCCCCCCTCGCGCAGGCGCAGGGCCTCTTCGAGACGGGCGACGCCAAAGGCGTCAGCATCGGGGAGCGTTCGCGCGGTCTCGAGAAGACCGTGTCCGTAAGCGTTCGCTTTCACGACTGCAACCAGTTTGCTGGCAGGGGCCAGTTCACGCAGGCGTTGCAGGTTGTGACGCAGAGCGCGGCGGTTAATGACTACTGTTGCCGCTTGCATTTGAATTCCTTAGAAATTACTCATCATCATATTGAGGACCGGCATAGTTGTCGAAACGCGACCACTGGCCGTTAAAGGTCAGACGCACCGTGCCAATCGGGCCGTTACGCTGCTTACCGATAATAATTTCCGCGATCCCTTTCATGTCGCTGTTCTCGTGATAAACCTCGTCACGGTAGATAAACATGATTAAGTCGGCATCCTGCTCGATGGAGCCGGATTCACGCAGGTCGGAGTTGACCGGGCGCTTATCGGCGCGCTGTTCCAGAGAGCGGTTAAGCTGCGACAGCGCCACCACCGGCACCTGCAGCTCTTTTGCCAGCGCTTTCAGCGAGCGGGAGATTTCGGCAATCTCCAGCGTACGGTTGTCGGACAGCGACGGGACGCGCATCAGCTGCAGGTAGTCGATCATGATCAGGCCAATGCCGCCGTGCTCGCGGGCGATACGGCGGGCGCGGGAGCGCACTTCGGTTGGCGTCAGACCGGAGGAGTCATCGATATAGATGTTACGTTTTTCCAGCAGGATCCCCATGGTGCCGGAGATCCGCGCCCAGTCCTCATCATCGAGCTGGCCGGTACGAATGCGAGTCTGATCGACGCGCGACAGCGAGGCCAGAGAACGCATCATAATTTGATCAGATGGCATCTCAAGACTGAAGATCAAAACCGGTTTATCCTGCAACATCGCCGCATTTTCAACGAGGTTCATCGCAAAGGTGGTTTTACCCATCGATGGACGCGCGGCGACGATAATCAGATCCGACGGCTGTAAACCGGCGGTCTTTTTGTTCAGATCGTCATAGCCGGTATTAACCCCGGTAACCCCATCGTGCGGCTGCTGGAACAGCTGTTCGATACGCGCGATGGTGGAATCGAGGACTTCGGCAATATTCCTTGGCCCTTCGTCTTTATTGGCGCGGCTTTCCGCGATTTTAAATACCCGGGATTCGGCCAGATCGAGCAGCTCATCGCTGTTACGCCCCTGCGGATCGAAACCGGCTTCGGCGATCTCGTGGGCGACGGAGATCATGTCGCGCACCACCGCACGTTCGCGCACGATATCGGCGTAGGCACTGATGTTCGCCGCACTTGGCGTGTTTTTTGACAGTTCGGCCAGATAGGCGAAGCCGCCCACTGTCTCGAGCTGTCCCTGACGCTCCAGCGATTCTGCGAGGGTGATCAGGTCAATGGGGCTGCCCGACTCCTGCAGGCGGCCCATCTCGGTAAAAATATGGCGGTGTGGACGGGTGTAGAAATCGTCGGTGACCACGCGCTCGGCGACATCGTCCCAGCGTTCGTTGTCCAGCATTAAACCACCCAACACCGACTGCTCCGCTTCGATCGAGTGTGGCGGAACTTTTAACCCGGCTAACTGCGGATCGCGCTCGCGGGGTTCAGTCTGTTTGTTGAAGGGTTTATTTCCTGCCATAGTGAAGGGAGTTACCGAGATAGAAATTGGGGCCGACAGATTAGCACAATTTTGGGGAGGAGAAATGGCAACGCGTATCGAATTTAACCAGCACGGTGGGCCAGAAGTCTTGCAGGCGGTGGAGTTTACCCCCGCCGCGCCTGGAGAGCACGAAATCCAGGTCGAGAACAAAGCGATTGGCATTAACTACATCGACACCTACATCCGCAGCGGGCTGTATCCGCCACCCGCCCTGCCGAGCGGCCTGGGAACGGAAGCCGCCGGCGTGGTGGTGAAAGTGGGCAACGCGGTGAAGCATATAAAGGAAGGCGATCGGGTGGTGTATGCCCAGTCTGCCCTTGGGGCTTACAGCTCCGTGCATAACGTTGTGGCCGAGAAAGCCGCCATTCTGCCCGGCGCCATCTCCTTTGAGCAGGCCGCCGCCTCGTTCCTGAAAGGGCTGACGGTTTTCTATCTGCTGCGTAAAACCTATGAAATCAAACCCGATGAACCCTTCCTGTTCCATGCTGCTGCCGGTGGCGTCGGGCTGATTGCCTGCCAGTGGGCAAAAGCGCTCGGGGCAAAACTGATCGGCACGGTTGGCAGTGCGCAAAAGGCGCAGCGTGCGCTGCAGGCCGGTGCATGGCAGGTGATTAACTACCGGGAAGAGAGCGTTGTCGAGCGGGTGAAAGAGATCACCGGCGGGAAAAAAGTGCGCGTGGTGTATGACTCAGTGGGTAAAGACACCTGGGAATCGTCGCTGGATTGTTTGCAGCGTCGCGGCCTGATGGTCAGCTTCGGCAACTCTTCTGGCCCGGTGACCGGGGTCAATCTGGGGATCCTGAACCAGAAAGGTTCGCTGTTCGCCACCCGGCCTTCACTGCAGGGCTATATCACCACCCATGATGAACTGGTGGAGGCCAGCAACGAGCTGTTCTCGTTGATTGCCAGCGGCGTGATTAAAGTGGATGTAACAGAAGCGCAGAAGTATCCGCTGGCCGAGGCGCAGCGTGCACACGAGGTGCTGGAAAGCCGTGCCACACAGGGGTCGAGTTTATTGATCCCTTAAGTCACATATTCCCCTAAATCATTCCTGTCGCAGAAAGGCGGCAATTGAATGAATCCCCGGGAGCTTACTCAAGTAAGTGACTGGGGTGAATGAAAGCAGCCAACGCATCTGTGGCAGGAATGATGAAGGGGAATAAAGAAATTGGGCTTCCCGTGGGAAGCCCTTTCTTTTTTTTGTTCGGCTGTATGTAGGGTACAGCTCGATGAATTCTTTAACGGCGGCAATAGTGACAGATTCGATAACTAAATCCTATTCCGTTCTAAGCAATGCTGCCGTAAAAGTTGCAAGGATGTGACGAAGCGCTCAATACCTTAGTAACGAAAGCGGTTATTGCGCTGATACTGCGGGACTTTTGGCGCTTTAATCGCCCGTATTGCCCACACCACCGCTATCGCCAACAGTAACCACGGCAGCAGCTTCAGCATCAGGGCAAACAGCCCGCCAATAAACATCACCACCGTCGCCACAACCAGCGCGGCAATAATCCCCAGCAGCGAGACGCCCGTTACCATCAACATCACAAAAAACCCAATTACAAACAGTAGTTCCAGCATGGCTCTCTCCCACAAGGCGTTACAACGATACGCAGGGTATTACAAGAAACGTGCCAAAAATAAGTTATTGATATGGAAACAAAACGCCCGGCGATGCGCTGCCGGGCGTGGTGAATTTAACCAACTTTTAGTGAAAATTATCGCTTATCGGCCACCAGGCGTAGCGCCTGCTCCATCACCTCGATATCGGCTCCGGCTTTATGCGCATTTTCGCTCAGGTATCGTCGCCACTGGCGTGCGCCGGGGATCCCCTGGAACAGGCCCAGCATATGGCGGGAGATGTGGCCCAGATAGGTGCCGTTGCTAAGCTCACGCTCAATGTACGGATACATCGCGCGCACCACCGCAACCGGGTCACGGTCGATGCCGCTGACGCCAAAGATCTCGCGATCCACGGCCGCCATAATGCCCGGATTCTGATACGCCTCGCGCCCGACCATCACCCCATCCATATGCTGCAGATGGGTTTTGGCCTCTTCCAGGGAGGTGATCCCGCCGTTGATGGCCATCGTCAGCTGTGGGAAATCACGCTTCAGCTGATACACGCGGGGATAATCCAGCGGTGGGATCTCGCGGTTCTCTTTCGGGCTCAGACCCGAAAGCCAGGCCTTACGGGCGTGGATGATAAACATCTCGCACTCGCCCTGACCGGACACGGTGTTGATGAAATCGCAGAGAAATTCATAGCTGTCCTGATCGTCGATGCCGATACGGGTTTTGACCGTCACCGGAATGGAGACCACATCGCGCATCGCTTTCACGCAGTCGGCCACCAGCTGGGCGTTGCCCATCAGGCAGGCACCAAACATGCCGTTCTGTACGCGGTCGGAAGGGCAGCCAACGTTCAGGTTAATCTCGTCGTAACCGCGTTCCTCGGCCAACTTCGCGCAGTGCGCCAGGGCAGCCGGATCGCTACCCCCCAGCTGCAGGGCGACCGGATGCTCTTCTTCACTGTAGGCCAGGTAGTCGCCTTTGCCATGAATAATCGCGCCGGTGGTCACCATCTCGGTATAGAGCAAGCTATGACGCGAAAGCAGGCGCAGGAAGTAGCGGCAGTGCCGGTCCGTCCAGTCGAGCATCGGCGCGACGGAAAAACGATGAGCAGGATAAAGAGACGTGTTTTCTGACGACATGGCGAAGTTTTAAGCATCTGGTGAAAAAGGGGCGCTACTATAGCATAAAGAAACGCCGGAGGCAGAACGCCTCCGGATCGTCAGAAGGTCATGCTGAACTGCGCGCCCGCGCCCCAGGTTTCATCTTCACCGTAGATGCCGGTCAAATCGATATGCACAGTGTTAAACGGCGCAAAGCCGAGGCCGCCGGTAAAGACGTTGCTGTCGTTACCCTTCACATCACCGCGAAAGCCCCCGCGCACCGCCAGCCAGCCCAGCAGGGACACTTCTGCCCCCACGCCGGCATACTGCGAATTCGCTTCGCTCTTAAAGCCTTTCGTTTCGGTCAGGTCGGCGTCCGCGCTAAGGGTAAGCAAGTCGGTGTGCCAGGCCACGCCTGCCGTCACCAGCGGTCTGATCTGATAGGTATCCTGATAGCTCACCACTTCGCCGGTGCGCCCGTTAAGGATACGAATATCATTGGTATCAATATCATGAGAGATCAGGTTCTGCCCGCTCAGGCCGAGCGTCCAGTTGTCACCGAAGTCGGCCGCCAGCCCGACATCCACGTTAAAGCTGGTGTCGTCATTACGGTAACGACTGCTGCTAAAATCGCTGCTGTCGTAGGTGTAAATTGAGGTGGTGTAGTTATACAGCCAGGTTTGCTGCAGCTTCGGCGTGACCCCGACTGAAACCGGGATGCCGTTCATCTCAAACTGACGGGCCACGGCGATACCGTAGTCGGAAACAATCGCCGCCCTGCCGGAGGCCGTGGAGTTGAGGTTCTGGGTGATCACGTCGCTGCCGTTTATCGCCGCGCTAAAAGCCATCTGGCTGGTCATTCCTGCGCTGTTCTCAATGTTGCGCAAAAAAACGATATCCTGCGGGTCGATCTCCGAGCTGATGCGGGCGTGGGCATAGGCTTTCGCGACAAACGCCATTGAGATATTCGCGCCTGGAATACTGACTGCAATCCCTCCCCCGGCGTTGCCGTGCGCCGTTTTGCCGTCGAGAAACTCCAGCTCATCGGCAAGCGTGGTGGCCGCGAGCTGAAGCTGGCGGACGGTGCCCTGAGGGTCCGTCAGCAATGCCTGGGTCGTCAGATTTTCAATCACGTTTTCGTAGTAACTGATTTGATCGCTGATCTGATCGATCTCATCCTGTAAATTATCCTTGTCACTCACCTGCGCGCCGACCGACGGCAGAATGACAGTAATATCATCATCCTCATTCGATTTTGCCAGCAGCGCCGGGTTAATCAGCACCCCGCTGCCATAATGTGCCGAAGCGACCCCTGTACCGCCCATCGCGTCATTTCGCGCCTCGGTCCAGGTATTCGCCGCTTCGGCTTGATTGATGATTAAGACAGAGACAGCTACTCCAGCCACAGCAAAGTTATAAGGTTTTTTCACGGTATGCTCGACTTGTCTGCTTGTGTGTACAAACCCATGCCGGCCATTAGCAGGCAGGAACAAACATCCGCTGTGACAAAAGTAGTAGGTCTAAAAAATCATCTCAGTCTTTCGTATTAGATTGATTTTGTTAATATTTATTTCCTTTTACCAGGTATAGAAGAGGTTTTTACTTTCGCCCAGGTTTTCCATCGTGCGGACCAAAAAACTGCGGCGGATGATCCACCCAACGATCCTCGCGGGTGGCGGCATACACGGCATTTAACGGGTAATAAATACGGTTAATTTTTTTATTGGCTTCGCCCACGACCAGCAGTCGCACGTCCTCGAGGGTATTGTTGATAAAGGTGTGACACACTCCGGTTCCGGCAGGAAAACCGACGCTGTCGCCCGGCTCCAGTTTCCACAGGTAGCCGTTGATCCAGGCCTCGGGATAGCCTTCCAGCACGTAGATAAATTCTTCTTCGTCGCTCTCGGCATGCGGGTATGAGGTGCGGCGTCCTGGCGGCAGGCGCTCATGGTGGATGCCAATGCGCCGGAGCCCCAGCGTACGGGCCAGCGGTGCGCCAATGGAAAACAGCTCGGGACTGTCGGGATAAGTTGAATTATCAGCGCCTTCCAGATCGCGCCAGTGTTGAATGCAATCGGGTCTTTTCATCGTTTTGTTCCCCTTGTGGTTTTGCGTCAGGTATAGCATACCCGCCTGACCTCGGCGTTTCAGGCAGAACATGGTAGAGTGGAGGTTTGCTATTCCACTGATTCGAGGTGCAACATGGAAACGACCACAAAGCAGGAGCTGTTAGCGCAAGCCGAAAAGCTGTGCGCGCAACGCAATGTGCGCCTGACCCCGCAGCGCCTTGAAGTGCTCCGCCTGCTGAGCCTGCAGCAAGGGGCCATCAGCGCCTACGATCTGCTCGATCTGCTGCGCGTCAGCGAGCCGCAGGCTAAACCGCCGACGGTCTACCGCGCGCTGGATTTTCTGCTTGAGCAGGGCTTTGTGCATAAAGTGGAATCGACCAACAGCTATGTGCTGTGCCATTTGTTCGATCAGCCGACGCACACCTCAGCCATGTTTATCTGCGATCGTTGTGGCAGCGTAAAAGAAGAGGGTGCGGAGGGCGTTGAGGACATCATGCATACGCTGGCAGCGAAGATGGGATTTGCACTGCGCCATAACATCATCGAAGCGCATGGGCTGTGCAGTCGTTGCGTAGAGGTGGAAGCCTGTCGTCATCAGGACGACTGCCAGCATGACCACTCGATTCTGTTGAAGAAAAAACCGCGCTAAAAGCATACAAAAGGGGCGGCCTGAGGCCGCCCTGAGCGTACATCTATGTACCTGCGGGTATAGGTTACTTACCAGCGGTAGTCGTTACGGGTTTCCCAGTCACCGACCTCTTTTTCCGCCCGGTCTTTCTCATAACCATAGCGTTCCTGAATTTTCCCGACCAGCTGGTCACGTTTGCCTTCAATGACAGTCATGTCATCGTCGGTCAGGTCACCCCACTGTTCTTTTACTTTACCTTTGAACTGCTTCCAGTTGCCGCCGACTTGGTCTTTATTCATCATCGATTCCTCTTCGTTCGGTCATGTAGGATAAGTATGTCGTCCGTGTGATACGTTTCGTGCTGGACGTGATAATAATTATAGTCAGGCGTGCGGCGTAGGGTTCGTTATTCGGAATCTTTTACCATTTACGCAGACGAAGCCGCTACTGGAACCAGGTATTATTGCGCCAGTGTCGACGCCAGATCCACGCCAGCGACAGCCCTCGCAGGGCGAGAAAGACGCACAACGCCAGCCATAAACCGTGATTCCCCAGCCACGGCAGCGTCATCAGCGTCAGGCCAAACCCGGCCGCCGCCACGGCCATGCTATTGCGCATCTCAGCCCCGCGCGTTGCGCCAATAAACATGCCATCCAGCAGGTAGCACCAGACTCCGACCACCGGCAGAATCACCTGCCAGATAAGGTAGTGACTCGCCAGCGATCGCAGCTCGGGCAGCGACGTCAGCAGGGCAATAATCTGCTCGCCCGCCAGGGCATACAGGAGCGCAAAGGCCAGCGCCACCAGGCCAGACTGACGACAGGCCGCCCGCCACACCTCTCGCAGCTGACCGCGTTCGCGCGCGCCGTAAGCCTGTCCGGAGTGCGCTTCAACCGCATAGGCGAAGCCATCCAGCGCGTAGGCGGTAAAGGTCAGCAGCGTCATCAGCACCGCGTTGACGGCGACAATCTCTGGCCCCAGCCGCGCGCCCATCACCGTTAGCGCCCCGAAGCACAGCTGGAGCAAGAGCGAGCGCAGCATGATGTCGCGATTCAGCGCCAGTAACCGGCGGACGTTGCCGCGCCAGCTGGCTTTGAGCAACGACCACGAAATGCCGCGCAGGGCAAGCACCCGCCAGACCATCCATAAGCCGATGAAAAAGGTCGCGTATTCCGCGACGACGGTCGCCAGGGCAGCCCCCTGCACGTTCATCTGTAGCCCCATCACCAGCCACAGGTCCAGCACGATATTGAGCAGATTGCCCACCACCAGCAGGATCACCGGCGCGCGGGCATACTGAACGCCCAACAGCCAGCCGAGCAGGACCAGGTTCGCCAGCGAGGCCGGGGCGCTGAGCCAGCGGATCTCAAGGAAGCGCCGCGCCTGGTGCAGTACCGCCTCGCTGCCACCGACGATATGGAGCGCCAGATCGATAAGCGGCGTGCGCAGCAGCACAATCAGCAGTCCGGCACCCAGCGCCATCAGCAGCGGCTGCGCCAGCGCCCGCGCCAACCGCTGAGGATCTTTCGCGCCATACGCCTGGGCAGTCAGCCCGGTGGTACTCATACGCAAAAAGAGCAGCAGCATAAACAAGAAGCTGGTCGCCGTAGCACCAATCGCCACGCCGCCGAGGTAAACAGGAGAATCGAGATGGCCGATCACCGCCGTATCCACCAGCCCCAGCAGGGGAACGCTGATGTTGGAGACGATCATTGGCAGCGCAAGACGCCATAACGCCTTATCGGAAGCAGTCAGCAGAGACATAGGAATAACCAGAGAGAAAAGCAGCAGGCTACGGGGAGACCGTAGCCTGTCAGGAAGAGATTATAGCCACTCACCGTTACGAATAACGCCAACCGCCAGACCTTCGATGGAGAAGTTACTCTCACGCAGGTCAACGACAATCGGGGTAAACTCGCTGTTTTCCGGCAGAAGCTGTACCGTGTTGCCCTGTTTTTTCAGGCGTTTAACGGTCACTTCATCGTCGATGCGCGCCACCACAACCTGCCCGTTGCGCACATCCTGAGTTTTATGCACCGCCAGCAGATCGCCGTCCAGAATACCGATATCCTTCATCGACATGCCGCTGACGCGCAGTAAAAAGTCTGCACTCGGTTTGAACATACCCGGATCAACCTGATAGTGACCTTCGATGTGCTGCTGCGCCAGTAGGGGTTCCCCGGCCGCGACGCGACCCACGAGCGGAAGGCCCTCTTCTGCTTCAATCAGCAGACGAATACCGCGAGAAGCGCCGGATACAATCTCAAGTACACCCTTACGCGCCAGTGCCTTAAGGTGTTCTTCAGCGGCGTTTGGAGAACGGAAGCCTAAACGCTGCGCAATTTCTGCACGCGTGGGTGGCATACCCGTCTGGCTGATATGATCCCGAATGAGATCAAACACCTCTTGCTGTCTGGCCGTTAACGCTTTCATTCCGCCCCCTGGGTGTATATACAGTTATGCTGTGAGTATATACAGCTAAAGGTGATTTTGGAACCACAAACCGCACAAAAAACCAGAGACTTACTCAGTTTCTGAAGGCTTATCGCAAATGTCCCCACAACAGGGTGACCCAGGTGAATACGGCTACCAGAATGGACATCAGCACCGCGGCAGAGCCCATATCTTTTGCCCGGCCCGACAGCTCGTGGTAGTCAGTGCCAATCCGGTCGACCACTGCTTCGATCGCACTGTTGAGAATTTCGACTATCATCACCAACATCACCGAGCCAATCAGTAATACGCGGGTGATGGGATCAATATCCAGCCAGCAGGCGATAATGATTGCCGCGACGACGGCCATGCCTTCCTGGCGAAATGCGGCTTCATTGATCCAGGCAGCCCGGATGCCTTTCCATGAATAACCGGCTGCTTTGATGATGCGTGTTAACCCAGTGGTATTATTAGCCATTAAAAAGAAACCTTTCTTCGAAAAAAGCGTCATTAACTGGGGCTTAAGCGCGTCGCGCTGCCGCCCGAAGTATGACGGGTAACAACAGAAATTTTGCGCGCTTTCTGTTATCCTTGCGCCGCAATTGCATTTTTAACCAGAGGCTTTACATCGTTTATGTCTGGCTGGCCACGAATTTACTACAAATTACTTAATTTACCATTAAGCGTCCTGGTAAAAAGCAAGTCCATTCCCGCGGAACCCGCGCTGGAATTAGGGCTCGATACCTCACGTCCTATTATGTACGTGTTGCCTTATAACTCGAAGGCTGACTTGCTGACGCTGCGCGCCCAATGTCTGGCGCACGATCTCCCCGATCCGCTGGAACCGCTGGAGATCGACGGCACCCTGCTGCCGCGCTATATCTTCATTCACGGCGGTCCGCGGGTGTTCACCTGGTACACACCGAAAGAAGAGTCGATCAAGCTGTTCCATGATTACCTCGACCTGCACCGCAGCAATCCACAGCTGGATGTGCAGATGGTGCCGGTATCGGTGATGTTTGGTCGCCGCCCGGGTCGTGATAAAGGCGAAGAGAACCCGCCGCTGCGCATGCTGAACGGGGTGCAGAAGTTTTTCGCCGTCAACTGGCTGGGCCGCGATAGCTTCGTGCGTTTTTCACCCTCGGTCTCACTGCGCCACATGGCCGATGAGCACGGTACCGATAAAACCATCGCCCAGAAGCTGGCGCGCGTGGCGCGCATGCATTTTGCTCGTCAGCGCCTTGCCGCTGTAGGCCCGCGCCTGCCGGCACGCCAGGATCTGTTTAACAAGCTGCTGGCCTCGAAAGCGATCGCCCGGGCTGTCGAAGACGAAGCGCGCAGCAAAAAAATCTCCCACGAGAAGGCGCAGCAAAACGCCATCGCTCTGATGGAAGAGATTGCCGCCAACTTCTCCTACGAGATGATCCGCCTGAGCGACCGTATCCTGAGCTTTACCTGGAACCGTCTGTATCAGGGGATTAACGTGCACAACGCCGAACGTGTGCGCCAGCTGGCTCACGACGGCCATGAGATTGTGTATGTGCCCTGCCACCGCAGCCACATGGACTATCTGCTGCTCTCGTATGTTCTGTATCACCAGGGACTGGTGCCGCCGCACATTGCTGCGGGCATCAACCTTAACTTCTGGCCTGCTGGCCCGATCTTCCGCCGTCTGGGTGCGTTCTTCATTCGCCGTACCTTTAAGGGCAACAAGCTTTACTCCACCGTGTTCCGCGAATATCTGGGCGAACTGTTCAGCCGTGGCTATTCGGTTGAGTATTTCGTGGAAGGCGGCCGTTCCCGTACCGGGCGTCTGCTCGATCCGAAGACCGGCACCCTGTCGATGACCATTCAGGCGATGCTGCGCGGCGGCACCCGTCCGATCACTCTGGTGCCGATCTACATCGGTTACGAGCACGTGATGGAAGTGGGTACCTACGCTAAAGAGCTGCGCGGCGCGACCAAAGAGAAAGAGAGCCTGCTGCAGATGGTGCGGGGCTTAAGCAAACTGCGCAATCTGGGTCAGGGCTACGTTAACTTCGGCGAACCGATGCCGCTGATGACCTACCTGAACAACCAGGTTCCGGAGTGGCGCGAGTCTATCGATCCGATTGAAGCGGTGCGTCCGGCCTGGCTGACGCCAACGGTGAACGGCATTGCCGATGAGCTGATGGTGCGTATCAACAACGCCGGTGCGGCTAACGCCATGAACCTGTGCTGTACCGCGCTGCTGGGCTCTCGCCAGCGTTCGCTGACCCGCGAGCAACTGACCGAGCAACTCGACTGCTACCTGAACCTGATGCGTAACGTTCCGTATGCCTCAGACGTAACGGTGCCGTCCGCCAGCGCCAGCGAGCTTATCGAGCACGCGCTGCAGATGAACAAGTTCGAGGTCGAGAAAGACACCATTGGCGATATCATCATTCTTCCGCGCGAGCAGGCGGTGCTGATGACTTACTATCGCAACAACATTGCGCATATGCTGATGCTGCCATCGCTGATGGCGGCGATCATCACTCAGCATCGTCACATCACCCGACAGGCGCTGCTGCACCATGTCGAAGTGCTTTACCCGATGCTGAAAGCGGAGCTGTTCCTGCGCTGGCGCAATGATGAACTGGCCGACGTGCTGGATCAGCAGATCGAAGAGCTGATCCGTCAGGGGCTGATTACGCTGAAGAACGACGAGCTGCAGATCAACCCGTCTCGTTCACGCACCTTGCAGCTGCTGGCGGCGGGCGCGCGCGAAACGGTGCAGCGCTACGCTATTACCTTCTGGCTGCTGAGCGCCAACCCGTCGATCAACCGTGGGACGCTGGAGAAAGAGAGCCGCACCCTGGCACAGCGCCTGTCGATGCTGCACGGTATCAACGCGCCGGAGTTCTTCGACAAAGCGGTGTTCAGTTCACTGGTGTCGACGCTGCGTGATGAAGGCTATATCAGCGACAGCGGTGATGCCGAACCGGAAGAGACGATGAAGGTTTACCAGATGCTGGCAGACCTGATTACCTCGGACGTGCGCTTAACGATTGAGAGCGCGACGCAGGGCGAGTAAAAAAAATGCCGGGTGGCGGCTACGCCTTACCCGGCCTACGATTCTGCACAAAATGTAGGCCCGGTAAGCGCTAGCGCCACCGGGCATTTTTTTACGCCCAGTAACTCAACGCCAGCCCCAGGAACAACACCAGTCCGACGTAATTGTTATTATGGAACGCTTTGAAGCAGGCATCGCGCTCACGATTGGCGATAAGCTTTTGCTGGTAGATAAACAGCACACCGGCTGCCGCTACGGCCGCATAAAATGCCCCATTCAGCCCGTTCAGATAACCAATCGCCACCATCAACGCCAGCACCGCCACCTGCAGGATGCCGATAATCAGCTTGTCGTGGCGACCAAACAGAATAGCCGTCGATTTGATGCCGATTTTCAGGTCATCGTCCCGGTCAACCATCGCGTACTGGGTGTCGTAGGCCACCGCCCACAGAATATTCGCCAGGAACATCAGCCAGCAGCTCAGCGGCACCGACTCGCTGACGGCGGCAAACGCCATCGGAATCGACCAGCCAAACGCCGCGCCCAGCACCACCTGCGGCAGATGGGTGTAGCGCTTCATAAACGGATACACCCAGGCCAGCGCCAGCGCGGCGACCGACAGCAGGATGGTCATGGTGTTGAGGGTCAACACCAGCAGGAACGACAGCAGTACCAGCACCACAAACAGCGTGCGCGCCTCTTTCTCTGTCACCGCACCGCTCGGCAGCGGGCGATTGGCCGTGCGTTTCACGTGGCCGTCAAATTTACGGTCGGCGTAGTCATTCACCACGCAGCCCGCGGCGCGCATCAGCCAGACGCCTGCCACAAAGACGGCGAGGATCCACAGCGGCGGCACACCGGGGCTTGCCACCCACAGCGCCCACAAGGTCGGCCACAGCAGCAACAGCGCCCCGATGGGTTTATCGGTACGCATCAACCGGTGATACGCCAGCAGCTTGTTCTGCCTCAGACTCCACTCCATTATTTCTTCCTCTTAGTACAGCGGCGATGCCGGTAAAAACAGCTCTGTCAGCATCAGCGGTTTACCGCTCAGGCGCAGGCGCGAACGGCGCCCTAACAGGCCAGCATCGTGACCGATTTCAATAAAATCGCGGGTCAGTTCGGATGAGGTGAACAGGTAGCGGCCGAGCGGGGTTTTCCCCATCTGCTGCAGCGCCAGCTCTGGCCCGGTCAGGGTAGATTCTGGCACCACGGTGCGCCCGGCCAGCCACGGCTCGCCGTCGGCACAGAGCAGGATTTCCCGCAGCCAGTAGCGTGCTTCCTGCGGCAAGAGCGCAAGCTCATCCGCCACGGCGTCAGGCGTGACAAATCCCTCCTGAATGAGGGTGACGGTGACTTTTTTGCCCTGCTGCTCAAAACGTTTGGTCATGGAATCTTCCAGCAGCAACCAGTCGAGTTGCGCCGGATCCAGTGCCGGGATTTCGTCAAAATAGCGCAGCGCACGCAGTTGCGTTAGCGCGGGGTGTGACATGCCAGACTCTCCGATACATAACGTGACGCTATTGTATCGCAGAAATGCGGGATGGTGGCGGGCAAACGTGAGTTAGCGATCATTATCGCAACAGAGATGCAACAGCGTCGGCTCACGCAAAAAAAGTGCGCCCGGAAGGGCGCACCAAACTACTGACAAAATCAGCATTGCGGGGAGACGTTACCCCTTGCCTTTTACACTGCTGATAAAGGTGGGACGGGCAGTGGTCGAGCCTAGACGCTCGGCTTCATCGAGTAGCTTCAGCGCTTTATCGACGTCACCTTTCGCGACTGCCTGTTTAATGGCCTGGTTAAAGTAACTTTCGGTGTCTTCCATAACCGGCTCGCTTTTCTTCGCCGGCGCCGGGGCAACAGCCGGTGCCGCAACTGGCGGAGGCGTTGGCGCGGCATAGACTGGCGCAGCCGCCGCCGTGTTGCCTACCGTCACAGGACCGGTGCCGGAAGAGCCAAACAGCGGGCCAACCAGCACGCTGGAGGCGTTACTGGTGGAGACTTTCAGCTTCAGCTGCCCGTCGGTGACGTGGCGGGCAAGCGGGTCCGGGATATCCGGTACGGCGTTGCCGGTGCCTTTGGCATAGGCTTTGGCCGGGTTAATGAGTTTGGTGGTCTGCTGCAAATCTTTCTCAGTGGTAAAGACCAGCACATACAGTTTTTGCTGACCCAGGGCTGGCGTCAGGCGCATTACCCCTTCCAGACGATCGGCGCTCATCACGCCCGGTTCCTGATAGGAAAAGTATTCGGCTGGGAAGTAGGCCGATGGCGTCAGGTTCTGATCCAGAATCAGCACGTTCGGTGCAAAAACACTGGTTTGTTTGTTCACTTCGCTTGTCAGCGTCAGGGTGATTTCGCCGATGTTAGCCGGCACGCTATAGGCTGCCACCGGACCGCTGATCCCTGGCACATTCAGGGACTGGCCACCGGTAGAAAGTTGGGTGGTCTGGGCTTTGGACTGATCAACAGGCGTCCAGACCAGCTGCTGTAGCGCGGCACCCGGGATCGCAGGCGCGGCGCTGGTGTTTTGTGGTACGAAATTGACGCTGGCGAGGGTAACGGCTGGAACGCTTGCCAGCAGCCCTGCAGAGAGGCACAGCGCGACGAGACTTTTCTTCATTTTCATTGTTATTACCTCAGATTGCATAAGCACTGCGTTAGCCAGGCAATAGCGCGCAGCACCCTAAGAAGAGAGGGGCTTGCGCCCCTCTTTTAGGTCAATACATCAGGTGTTACGTATTACCACCAGATTTCCATCTGGGCACCGAAGGTCCACTCGTCGTTGTCGCCGCGGCTGAAGGTACGTGCAGACGTGTCGTTATAAGCAACGCCGCTGGTGAAGCCGGTATCACTGTTGTTGGCGTAACCCCATTTCTCATCCCACTTCGCATAGGTTGCGAAGACACGGATTGCCGGACGGGACCAGATGCTGTCGCCTGCCTGCCACTGCTGTGCCAGGGTGATTTTGTACTGGCTGTTATTGTCGTCAGTGTTCTGAGATTTGACGTTGTCGTAACCGACTTCCAGCAAGGTGGACATGATTGGTGTCCATTTGTACATAGGACGTACACCGACGGTCCACCACTCGGTACCGTTGTTGTTGTCCAGGTCGATATTCTGGTACATACCGACGTACATCAGATCCCACTGGTCAGCCAGGGTGATCGCACCGTGGTCGATCACGCGGATCAGAGAACCGTTGTTGTTCAGGCCAGCACCCTGCGGGATACCTTTACCGTTAGAGGTCATGGAGTCCGTTGCGTACTGGACCACGAACTTGTTGAAGCCTTTCATCATGCTCTGGGTGTGTTCAGCGGTGAACATCCAGCCATCTTTAGAGGCGCCAGGCTGCAGGTAGTAGTCGTCAGGAATGTTGGTGTGACCGTAGTCAACGCCCAGCTCCAGAGTACCGCCTGGGTTGATTTCCATACCCGCTAAACGGATGTCGAAGACGTCGTTCGGTACGACGTTGTCGTAAATACGGTTACCATCAGTATCGAAATCGGCGAATGCGGAAGAACCGCCGGACTCAGAAGAACGGGTCGCTGCCATAGACAGTTTACCGAAGCCCAGGTCGATGTTTTCGATACCGGCACCAGGACCTGAAATATCCCAGTAGTAGAAGTCGATCATGTGAACGTCATGACGCTGATAGAAGCGCTTACCGGCCCAGATAGTGGAGCCTGGCAGCCATTCGATCAGGTTTTTACCCTGCACGTTTGCTTCGCGGAATGCCGGGTCAGTGGCTTCCCAGTCGTTACGCTGAGAAACGGAATACGCTACGTTGGTGTCGAAGTAGAAGCTCTTATCGCCCTCTTTCCACACTTCCTGGCCAAATTTCAGCTCGGCATAGGTTTCACATTCGTTACCGAGACGATATTTACTTTGTGCACCTGTTGCCTGGAAACACTGTTGTTCGCCACCACTCCCGGTCCAGCCAATGCCGGAACGAGCATAACCTTTAAAGTCGACCGCACCGGCCTGGGCAGACATAATGCCCGCCGCAATGGCGAGTGCCAGAGGAACTTTGCGCAGAGTAATCATTATTCTATCTCCTGAGATCATTGCTTTTCTTTGAACACTTCACCGTAGGGTTTCGTGCTTATTATTCGGAATGCTTAAACACCCGGCTCCTGGTGCAACCGTCGACACGCAGTGCCATCTTCTCGGAACAGATGGCAGCGCTCTGGCGGCAAGCCGATAGCGAATGTGGCACCCTCTTTTACCAACACCACGTCATTCTGGCGGTACACCAGGTTCTGACGAATGGCGGGGATCTGGATATGAATCTGTGTTTCGTGACCAAGCTGTTCTACCACCTGAACATCACCCTCCAGGGTCACATCGGCGATGTGGCTTGGGAGTAAATGTTCAGGACGGATCCCGAGGGACATGTTTGCCCCCACCTGGACATGAGTGCTTTCAACCGGTAACCACACCTGCTGGCGGTTTGGCAGCTCAACCTGAACCTGCTCAATCGCGGTGGCGGTGACTTTTACTGGCAGGAAGTTCATCTTTGGCGAGCCGATAAAGCCCGCCACAAAGCGGTCCGCCGGATAGTGGTACAGCTCCAGCGGTTTACCCACCTGCGCCACGCGACCGGCATCCAGCACCACAATCTTATCGGCCAGCGTCATCGCTTCGACCTGATCGTGGGTGACGTAAATCATGGTGCGGCCAAGACGTTTGTGCAGACGGGAGATTTCAATGCGCATCTGAACGCGCAGCGCGGCGTCGAGGTTCGACAGCGGCTCATCCAGCAGGAAGACGCGCGGCTCAGCCACCAGCGTGCGGCCAATCGCCACACGCTGACGCTGTCCACCGGACAGTGCTTTTGGTTTACGCTCCAGCAGGTGTGCCAGCTGCAGCACTTCGGCTACCTGATTCACGCGCTGGTTAATGACCTCTTTTTTGGCGCCGGCCAGCTTCAGGCCGAAGGACATGTTCTCGGCAACCGACAGGTGGGGATAAAGGGCATACGACTGGAACACCATCCCGATACCGCGTTCCGCAGGCGGGACGTCGTTCATCCGGGTATCACCAATAAACAAATCGCCGCTGGTGATGGTTTCCAGTCCGGCAATCATGCGCAGCAGCGTGGATTTACCGCAGCCTGACGGGCCAACAAAAACTACGAATTCACCTTCCTGGATGTCGAGATCGATATCTTTCGATACCACCACGTCACCCCAGGCTTTCGTTACATTACGCAGCTTTACGCTCGCCATGACCCCACTCCCTTTGTTACATCCTGTCGCCGACAGAAACATTCAATATAAGTTCACTATGGGGTATCCATTACTTGCGTGAATCCTCCACCCCTCGTCTTTTTTATGGGGGAGGAGGCGGGAGGATGAGAAAGCGGCCTCAGCCGCCCCTACGCAGCGGCTGAGGCTAAATTCGTGATGTCACTGACAAAATTCACCGTACTTTTATGTGCGCCAGAACACATAACTTAAATTTATGCAACGCAGATCACATAAAGCGGGGGTGGGGCGTAGGGGCCAGGAGGATGGAAAGAGGATGTCAAATAAGGAGACTGGGCGACGTTGAACTACCGAAGTCGTTTCCACAGCACATCACCAAAAAGGATGGCAGATATGAATATCAAGACTGGCGCACGCGTTTTCGCTTTGTCCGCCCTGGCAGCAATGATGATTTCCGCCCCAGCGCTCGCCAAAATTGAAGAAGGTAAGCTGGTTATCTGGATTAACGGCGACAAAGGCTACAACGGCCTGGCCGAAGTGGGTAAAAAATTCGAGAAAGACACCGGCATCAAAGTCACCGTTGAACACCCGGACAAGCTGGAAGAGAAGTTCCCACAGGTTGCAGCGACGGGCGATGGCCCGGACATTATCTTCTGGGCGCATGACCGCTTTGGCGGCTACGCACAGTCTGGTCTGCTGGCTGAAGTGGCTCCGGACAAAGCCTTCCAGGACAAACTGTTCCCGTTCACCTGGGACGCAGTCCGTTACAACGGCAAGCTGATCGCCTATCCAATTGCGGTTGAAGCGCTGTCCCTGATTTACAACAAAGACCTCGTACCGAACGCGCCGAAAACCTGGGAAGAGATCCCGGCTCTGGATAAAGAGCTGAAGGCGAAAGGTAAGAGCGCGCTGATGTTCAACCTGCAAGAGCCGTACTTCACCTGGCCGCTGATTGCTGCCGATGGCGGTTATGCGTTCAAGTATGCTGACGGCAAATACGATGTGAAAGACGTTGGCGTGGATAACGCAGGCGCGAAAGCCGGTCTGACCTTCCTGGTCGATCTTATCAAGAACAAACACATGAACGCGGACACTGACTACTCCATCGCAGAAGCGGCGTTCAACAAAGGCGAAACCGCGATGACCATCAATGGTCCGTGGGCATGGGCCAACATCGACAAGAGCAAAATCAACTACGGCGTCGCGCTGCTGCCAACCTTCAAAGGCAAGCCGTCTAAACCGTTCGTTGGCGTGCTGAGCGCGGGTATCAACGCCGCCAGCCCGAACAAAGAGCTGGCGAAAGAATTCCTCGAAAACTACCTCCTGACCAACGAAGGTCTGGACGTGGTGAACAAGGACAAACCGCTGGGTGCTGTGGCGCTGAAATCCTTCCAGGAGCAGTTAGCGAAAGATCCACGCATCGCCGCGACCATGGGTAACGCCGAGAAAGGCGAAATCATGCCGAACATCCCGCAGATGGCCGCCTTCTGGTATGCCACCCGTACTGCGGTGATCAACGCCGCCAGCGGTCGTCAGACAGTTGAAGCCTCGCTGAAAGATGCGCAGGGTCGTATCACTAAATAACACAGGCTGTAACCCCCTCATCCCGGCCTTCTCCCTAAGGGAGAAGGAGAAAACTGCCCCCTTTCCCTCAGGGAGAGGGTTGGGGTGAGGGTTATTTAATTGTTGTAGAGGAAGAACCCCATGGATGTCATTAAAAAGAAACACTGGTGGCAAAGCAACGCGCTGAAATGGTCAGTGATTGGTCTGCTGTGCCTGCTGGTGGGTTACCTTGTTGTTTTGATGTACGCCCAGGGGGAGTACCTGTTTGCCGCCATGACGCTGATCTTAAGCTCAATTGGCCTGTATATTTTCGCCAACCGGAAAGCGTACGCCTGGCGCTATGTCTATCCGGGCGTGGCCGGGATGGGGCTGTTTGTCCTGTTCCCACTGATCTGCACCATCGCTATCGCCTTCACCAACTACAGCAGCACCAACCAGCTCGCACAGGAGCGCGCCCAGCAGGTGCTGATGGACCGTTCTTACCAGGCCGGTAAGACGTTCAACTTTGGTCTGTATCCGGCAGGTGACGAGTGGAAGCTGGCCCTGAGCGATGACGAAACGGGTAAAACCTACGTCTCTGACGCCTTTAAATTTGGCGGCGAGCAAAAGCTGGCCCTGAAAGAAGCCGACGCCCTGCCGGAAGGCGAGCGCGCAAATCTGCGCATCATCACCCAGAACCGCCAGGCGCTGACTCAGCTGACCGCCGAGCTGCCGGACGAAAGCAAAGTCATTATGAGTTCCCTGCGTCAGTTCTCCGGCACCCAGCCGCTGTACGCGCGGGCCGATGACGGTACGCTCACCAACAACCAGTCTGGGGTGAAGTACCGCCCGAATAACGATATTGGCTTCTACCAGTCGGTCAACGCCGACGGCAACTGGGGCGACGATAAACTCAGCCCGGGCTATACCGTGACCATCGGCTGGGACAACTTTACCCGCGTCTTCACCGACGAAGGGATTAAGAAACCGTTCTTCGCCATCTTTATCTGGACCGTGGTCTTCTCGGTGCTGACCGTCATCCTGACGGTGGCAGTGGGCATGATCCTGGCCTGCCTGGTGCAGTGGGAATCGCTGAAAGGCAAGGCGATTTATCGTGTCCTGCTGATCCTGCCGTATGCCGTGCCGTCGTTCATCTCGATTCTGATTTTCAAGGGGCTGTTTAACCAGAGCTTTGGTGAAATCAACATGATGCTGAGCGGGCTGTTTGGCATCAAACCGGCCTGGTTCAGCGACCCGACCACCGCCCGTACCATGATTGTGATCGTCAACACCTGGCTCGGCTATCCGTACATGATGATCCTGTGCATGGGCCTGCTGAAGGCGATTCCGGACGATCTGTACGAAGCCTCGGCAATGGACGGCGCAACCCCGTTCCAGAACTTCTTTAAGATTACGCTCCCGCTGCTGATCAAGCCGCTGACGCCGCTTATGATCGCCAGCTTCGCCTTTAACTTTAATAACTTCGTGCTGATCCAGCTGTTGACCAACGGTGGACCGGACCGACTCGGCACCACCACGCCGGCAGGCTATACCGATCTGCTGGTGAGCTACACCTACCGTATCGCCTTTGAAGGCGGCGGCGGCCAAGACTTCGGTCTGGCGGCGGCGATTGCCACGCTGATCTTCCTGCTGGTAGGCGCGCTGGCAATCGTGAACCTGAAAGCCACACGCATGAAATTTGACTAAGGAGGGCCCAGAACATGTCTATGGTACAACCCAAATCTCAAAAGCTGCGCCTCTTCGCCACGCATCTGGGCCTGCTGATTTTTATTGCGGCAATTATGTTCCCGCTGCTGATGGTGATCGCCATCTCCCTGCGTTCCGGGAACTTCGCCACCGGCAGCCTGATCCCGGATGAAATCTCCTGGGAGCACTGGCGCCTGGCGTTAGGCTTCAGCGTTGAACACGCCGACGGTCGCGTCACCCCGCCGCCGTTCCCGGTGCTGTTATGGCTGTGGAACTCGGTCAAAGTCGCCACGATTACGGCGATTGGCATCGTTACCCTCTCCACCACCTGCGCCTACGCGTTTGCCCGTATGCGCTTCCCGGGAAAAGCGACGCTGCTGAAAGGGATGTTGATTTTCCAGATGTTCCCGGCGGTGCTGTCGCTGGTGGCGCTGTACGCATTGTTTGACCGCCTCGGCCAGTACGTGCCGTTCATCGGTCTGAACACCCACGGCGGAGTAATCTTCGCCTATCTTGGCGGTATCGCCCTGCACGTCTGGACCATCAAAGGCTATTTCGAAACCATCGACAACTCGCTGGAAGAAGCGGCGTCGCTGGATGGGGCTACACCGTGGCAGGCGTTCCGTCTGGTCCTGCTGCCGCTGTCGGTACCGATTCTGGCGGTGGTGTTTATTCTGTCGTTTATCGCGGCCATTACCGAAGTGCCGGTCGCCTCTCTGCTGCTGCGTGATGTGAATAGCTACACGCTGGCGGTGGGTATGCAGCAATACCTCAACCCGCAAAACTACCTGTGGGGTGACTTTGCCGCCGCCGCTGTTCTCTCTGCCATCCCGATCACCGTCGTGTTCCTGCTGGCCCAGCGCTGGCTGGTGAACGGCCTGACCGCGGGGGGTGTGAAAGGTTAAGTTTCATTGTTATGCCACTGCAACCCTCAACTTTGCCTTAATGTAAGAATCCAACTTGTGACTGTTGTTCGGCGGCCCTCGGGCCGCCATTTTTTATTCCCGTTTCAGGCGCTTCGAGTTGCACAGCCACAAGGTGACGACCAGCAGCAGGATCGCCGCCGAGTAGATCAGCACGTCGAGGGGAGATTTATGATCGACGATAATCAGCCGCACAATCGCGGTGATCCCGATATAAACAAAGTAACGCAGCGGGAAGTGAAAGCCAGACTGAAAGTACTTCACAATCAGGGCGATAAATTCAAAGTAGAGAAAGTAAACCACCAGCCCTTCTACCAGCTCGTATTTGCTGGTTTGCTCAGGGGCAAAAAGCACATCAGCCAGATGCACCGTCTCTTTACCGAGGAAGACCACCAGGATCAGGCCAAGGCTCAGCAGACCCAGATTGAGCACGGTCTGCAGAATGGTTGAGATAAACTCAACGCGTGGGCGAGTCAGGGATGTCATACAGCACCTCATTCTCCAGGGCGAGGTTCCTGTATAACGCAAAAATGTGACGGGGATCTATATTTTTTGTTTATGTTTTGTTGATTCCGGTACCTTTGCCCGGTGGCGCTACGCTTACCGGGCCTACAAAAATGCGCATTTGTAGGCCGGGCAAACGCAGTGCCGCCCGGCAACAGGCATTAACGGAAATTAATACTGCGATCGCTGGTCATATCATACAGCTGGAATTTACGTCCCAGCGGCTGGCCCCCGTCGCGGGTGAGTGGTGTCCAGCCCACTGCGGCCCGGCTGCGGGTCGGGCCTGACGAGAACAGATCCAACGGAATCGACACGTAAACCCCTTTGGTGAAGTCCCCTTCCCCGTACTCGTCCGGCGAAACATCGGTGATCGTGGCGTAACCGCCCACCACCACGCCGCTGTCGAAGTGTTTCGAGATATCCAGGGTGCCGCCCTTATCCCCCGCCAGATACTGCCCGACGCTGGCTTTCACCAGTACATCCTGGGCGAACGACGGCGTCCAGTAGGCCGTCAGATGGCCGGTCTTCACGCTGTAATCGGTGAACTTCATCATGTCCTGCGCGCTGCGCCAGTCACGCTGCTTCACGTAGTTGGCGTCCACACCGAACGCCCAGTTGCTGTCGACCGGGCGGTACAGCACTTCTGCCCCTGCCCCGCCGTACATGGTCTCGAGATAACCGCCGTACACCTGGCCATAGAAATTGTTGCCCAGATACTGGAAGTAGTTGGCCTGCAGGTTGTTCACATAGACATCGTTCTGCACATATTCACGCACGTGGGTACGCACGCGCGGCAGTTTTGAGTCGCTTGGCGGATTGGTGTAGTTGAATTTGTCGTAGTTGTTGGCGATGTTGCCAAACACGCTGCCAGTGGTCAGGAGATGATCCGTCAGCCACAGATCCGCCGTCGCCATCACCCCCAGCTGGTACATGTAAAAGTTTTCCGGCCCGCCAACGGACTGGTTCAGCACCGGATCAAGACGGAAATCGAAGCGGGATTTGTCCATATACCAGCCCTGCTCGGTAGTATCTGGCACCACCGGCTCGCGGCGCTGTTGCACCAGCTCGGTTTCGTGGCCCAGCGGCTCGCCTTCCAGATGACGTTTCAGGCTCGACACGTCCGTTTCGGTGGTCACCTGCGGCATATTCAGCCGGTTTTCCGTCACCCGGATCGTGCGGATCCCGTCCGGCAGATCGTTCATCACGATCCTGTTCGCGCGCTCGATCCCTTCCCGGGAGTCGCGGTATTTCACCTGCTCGCCGGTGACGTACAGCGTATCGTCTTTGATCTGCATTTTCGGATCCGCCAGCCCGGCGTTATATTTCAGCAGCGTCAGCTGATTGGCCACCACTGAATGCTGGAGGATCGCATCCTGCGGCTGCGGCTGGTACTTCGGTCGGGCATTATCGTTATAGGACGGTCGCAGATCGTTAAAGTTGGTGCGCAGCGTGAAGCCGAACATCAGGGTGTTGCCGCGCTCGTAGCTCAGGTTAACGTCGGCCCAGTCGGTGACGCGATAAATGGCGCCGACGTTAAACTTGCTCTTTTGATCGAGCTTACCGGCAAAGTCCTGCTGGTAGTTGTTGCCTTCGTACTCCAGCTTCAGGCGCAGCGGCTGCCACGGCGTCTGGTACTCGACCCCGCCGAACAGCGAGGCCGGGCCGTGGAACAGCTGGCTGCTGTCGAGCGAGCCCGCCTGCTTGTAACTGTTATCGCGGTAGCAGTATTTATCGCTGTAGGTGCAAAGCGGATTTTTGATGTTACCGCTGGTGCCGAGATAGCCCCAGCCCATCCCCAGCGAGAAGTCGAACGGTCCCCAGGCTTTGTTGGCGACAATGTACTCCGCATCGAACAGACCGGTACCGCCGATATCCCGCGCCCCCACCGAGACCTGTGGCATCCAGTAGCTCTCTTCCCACAGGCGCAGCTTCACGTCGAAGGCTTTGTCTTTGTAGGTCTGATCGCCCGAGAAGGCCTCGACGCTGCTGTACTCCCGGGTACGCACATCGGTGTAGCGCAGGGTGGTTTCCAGCCACGGGAACAGTTGCACAGAGGCAGAGTAGTAACGGTACTGGTCGTTATCACGGTAGTTAAGACTCAGCTCACCTTCGCGTGCCATGCGCGCGGTTGGGGTTTGCAGCAGGCCCACGCCGCCAAAATCCGACTGGGATGGCCCAATGGGTGCCGGATACGTTTCTGCATGACAGGCTGCGCTGACGCACAGCGCCAGCAGGCTGTAGAGAGAGGTGTTTTTCATTAATCCGGTATCCGCTGCGTCAGGGAGCGAATCATGTCGGCGTTCAGGCCGTCGTATCGCTTCGTCCAGAAATGATCGGCCACGCCGACAAAAATGGTGCTGCCGGGCATGGGTTCCACGTGGCGTTGGTTCCAGTAGCCCACCGGTACCTGCTGCGTGCGCCCGTCCGGGTAGACAACCCAGGCATAGCTGGGCTCAGCGCCGCTGAGCAGGTGCTGATCGTCGAGATAGCTCGCCACGTCACGTCCCGGGGTAAAGGGCTTTTTGCCCGGATTGCTGACCAGCCCCATCACCGTCACGGTGCTGGGTTTGGCCACAATCCACAGCGTATAGTCGCCTTCCAGCGGCGGATTGCCGCCCTCTGCCACGCGCACTGCATCCGGGTCGAGGTTCACCTGCTGGCGTCCTGTCACCTTCAGCGCCTGCAGCTGCTGACGTAAGGTATTTATCGCGGCAGCTTCGTCATCCGACTCCTGCCCGGCGATGCCCGTTAACCGTGCCAGCAGCGCCTGATGCTGCTGCTCTGCCAGAACCGTTGCCTGTCGCTCGCTGATGACAGCCCCTGGCCACCAGCTGTTGGCAAGCCGGGGCTGCCCGACCAGATCGCTAAGATGGGCCGTTTGGGTTAAGGTTTTGGCTTCGTTTTGGCCCGGCAGGTAGACCTGTACCGTGCCCGCCGACCACGCCAGGGGCGCCATCAGCATGCACAGCGCTGCGGCGCTGGCTCTTATTTTCATGATTTCGCCGCCTTGATCAGGGTGGTTTTTACCGGGAAGAAGTCTGCGCCCAGGTACTGTAACGACTGGCGGATTTGCCCATCGTCATCCACCCAGAAGCGGTTGCGCCATGTCGCCTGGTCGGTGCTGACGGTTTCTTCCAGCACCCGCACGCGGGTTTCATCGCTGCCGACTTTGACGCTGTCCGTACCGTCCCAGCGGAATACCGAGCGCGCGGTGGCGTAGCGTACCTGCTTGTGTTCCGTCCAGCCCAAGGTGCGCGTCCAGCTGGCGCCATCGACGATCTGATTGGGTTTGATGAGCGGGTCTGCGGCCAGGTTATTCACCTCCAGCAGGTTGTCACCGCCGAGCAGCGTCTTCACGAGGCGGCCATGCTGGGTCACCAGCGTCGCCTGATCCTGCGTCACCCATTTCTGCTGTCCGTTTTCAGCAAACGCCAGCACCACAAAAAGCTGCGGCCCGCCGTTCAGCTGCATGTACTGGCTGGCATAAGGCATGCTCTGAATGTCATCGTCGGTCAGATGCACGCCCGGCGTGCCGAACAGACTGTTCCAGAGGGTATTGCCCAGGCCCTGGGTAGTGGCCGAGCACGCCTGTAAAAGCAGGCAAAAAAGGATGATGACGGGTCGCTTCACGACGCTTCTCCGAAGGGGCGGAATAACCACACCGAAGTGTGGTTAGAGTTAGTACACCCGAATTACTGGGTGCTGGTTGTCGTGGTGGTGGTGGTCCCGGTATTGGAACCATCACCGCCACCGGTTGCCGCCAGAGCGACCCCCACGGCCGAACTTACGGTGCTGGCGCTGGTTGCGGTCGAGATCCCCGCAGACGCAGACGTCGCAGCCGAGCCTGCTGCTTCCCCGACCTGAACCGGAGCCGCATACACAGACGTCGCCGCAAGCGCAGTTAGTGCAAAAATGCCATACAGTACTTTTTTCATTTCAATTTCCCTTCATTGAATGAATGGAGAATTGCCCAAAAGAATATTCAGGCGGAAATGAGTATACACAACTCAGGCAGTGGGTTTGCCTTGACGGGAAATAAGCGGAGGGTTTTCAGATAATTGGATAACAGATAAGCAGAGCAAGTCATTAATTTATATAAATCGTTATAAATCAGAGCATTGATGAATCGTCAATTATTTTAAATATGCGTATTATCCTAAAATAAACCCCGATAATTATTGGGCTATTTTGCATTTTAAGATTAACCTCATAATAGAATTATGCGCAGGATAACGGACAAGAAGAATTATCCGATAAAAAAATGCCGGCATATCGCCGGCATTTTTCAATACAACGGGATTATGCACGCCAGGCTTTATAACGGTTAATCAGGCCGTTGGTCGAGCTGTCGTGGCTGTTGATATCCTGGCTGTCACCCAGCTCTGGCAGAATGCGGTTAGCCAGCTGTTTGCCCAGCTCAACGCCCCACTGGTCAAAGGTGAAGATGTTCAGGATTGCGCCCTGGGTAAAGATTTTGTGCTCATAGAGGGCAATCAGCGCACCCAGGCTGTACGGGGTGATTTCGCGCAGCAGGATGGAGTTGGTCGGACGGTTGCCTTCAAACACTTTGAACGGCACGACGTGATCCAGCGTGGCCGGATCTTTACCCTGATCGCGATACTCTTGCTCAACCACATCACGCGCTTTACCGAACGCCAGCGCTTCAGTCTGGGCGAAGAAGTTCGACAGCAGCTTCGGATGGTGGTCAGACAGCGGGTTGTGGCTGATAGCCGGAGCGATGAAATCACAGGGTACCATTTTGGTGCCCTGGTGGATCAGCTGGTAGAACGCATGCTGGCCGTTGGTGCCTGGCTCGCCCCAGATGATTGGGCCAGTCTGGTAATCCACGGCATTGCCGTTACGGTCAACGTACTTACCGTTGGATTCCATGTTGCCCTGCTGGAAGTAAGCCGCGAAACGGTGCATGTACTGGTCGTACGGCAGGATCGCTTCGGTTTCCGCGCCAAAGAAGTTGTTGTACCAGATGCCGATCAGCGCCAGCAGGACCGGCAGGTTTTTCTCCGCCGAGGTGGTGGCGAAATGGTTGTCCATCGCGTGCGCGCCGGAGAGCAGCGCAACAAAGTTGTCGTAGCCCACGGAGAGGATGATCGACAGACCGATTGCGGACCATAGGGAGTAGCGACCGCCTACCCAGTCCCAGAATTCAAACATGTTGGCGGTGTCGATACCGAACTCACCTACCGCTTTGGCGTTGGTAGAGAGCGCCGCAAAGTGTTTTGCCACGTGCTGCTCATCACCCGCCGTGCTCAGGAACCAGTCACGCGCGCTGTGGGCGTTGGTCATGGTTTCCTGGGTGGTGAAGGTTTTGGACGCCACCAGGAACAGGGTGGTTTCTGGATCGACGTTTTTCAGCACTTCGGCGATGTGTGTGCCATCGACGTTAGAGACAAAGTGCATATTGAGGTGCGTTTTGTACGGACGCAGCGCTTCGGTCACCATGAACGGGCCGAGGTCGGAGCCACCGATACCGATGTTGACCACGTCAGTGATCGCTTTGCCGGTGTAGCCTTTCCAGCTGCCGGAGATGATCGCTTCGGAGAAGGTCTTCATCTTTTCCAGCACCGCGTTGACTTCCGGCATCACATCTTTGCCATCAACGATAATCGGCGTATTGCTACGGTTGCGCAGCGCGACATGCAGCACGGCGCGGTCTTCGGTGCGGTTGATCTTCTCACCGGAGAACATCGATTTAATGGCGCCGCTCAGATCGGTCTCTTTCGCCAGACCCTGCAGTAATGCCAGCGTCTCTGCGGTGATGCGGTTTTTGGAGAAATCCACCAGCATCTGATCGTCGAAGGTCGCGGAGAAAGTGTTGAAACGATCGGCGTCTTTCGCGAACAGTTCCGCGATAGTGACGTCTTTCATCTCGTCGAAGTGTTGTTGTAATGCCTGCCAGGCTGAAGTCTGCGTTGGATTGATATTTTTCATAGCAATACTCTTCTGAATTGAGAATTGTGACCTCGGTCGATTGTAGCCTCTGGCGCTGAAAATTGTGATGGTTTTTATGCCATTGCCCTGGCCTGCATCAAGCACGCTGCAAAAGCCCCAAAAGTATAGCTGTTATAAGTCCTGTTACTCATCTGGTAGACAGCATGAAAAATCCGCATAATCCCAGCGTTGACAGGATCCTCTGCACATTTTATTTATACACACGGTATTTGCGCCTGCACCGGTAAAACTTGTTTGTCCTCGTGCCATGGTCGCTTTTTTCCTTCCCTGACATGAGGTTGTTATGACGAGTTTTGTTGTCGCCAAATTTGGCGGTACCAGCGTGGCAGATTTTGATGCCATGAACCGCAGCGCCGACGTGGTGCTGGCCGATCCAAATACCCGCCTGGTGGTATTGTCTGCTTCGGCTGGCGTGACCAACCTGTTGGTGGCACTTGCCGAGGGGCTGGAAGCCAGCGAGCGCCAGGTTAAGCTCGAGGCGCTGCACAAAATTCAGTTCGACATTCTTGATCGTCTGCGCAACCCGAGCGTCATCAGCGAAGAGATTGAGCGCCTGCTGGAAAATATCATCACCCTGGCGGAAGCTGCCTCGCTGGCAACGTCCACAGCCCTGACCGATGAGCTGGTCAGCCACGGTGAACTGATGTCGACCCTGCTGTTTGTTGAAGTGCTGCGCGAGCGTAACGTTCAGTCGCAGTGGTTTGACGTGCGTAAAGTGCTGCGCACCAGCGATCGTTTTGGTCGCGCCGAGCCGGATATCGCCGCCCTTGCCGAGCTGTCCGCTCAGCAGCTGGCGCCACGTCTGGCAGAAGGCATTGTCATCACCCAGGGCTTTATCGGTAGCGAACCCAAGGGTCGCACCACCACGCTGGGTCGTGGCGGCAGCGATTACACCGCGGCACTGCTGGGCGAAGCCCTGCACGCTTCCCGGGTGGATATCTGGACCGACGTGCCGGGCATCTACACCACCGACCCGCGCGTGGTGCCAACGGCAAAACGTATCGATGTGATCGCCTTTGAAGAAGCGGCCGAGATGGCGACATTCGGCGCGAAAGTGCTGCATCCGGCCACCCTGCTGCCTGCCGTGCGCAGTGATATTCCGGTCTTCGTTGGTTCCAGTAAGGATCCTAAAGCGGGCGGTACCCGGGTGTGCAACACCACCGAAAACCCACCGCTGTTCCGCGCTATTGCCCTGCGTCGTAAGCAGACCCTGGTCACCCTGCACAGCCTGAGCATGCTGCACTCTCGCGGCTTCCTGGCAGAAGTGTTTAGCATCCTGGCGCGCCACAATATCTCGGTAGATCTGGTTACCACGTCTGAAGTGAACCTTGCCCTGACGCTGGATACCACTGGCTCAACGTCCACCGGCGATACGCTGCTGACCCAATCCCTGCTGATGGAGCTCTCTGCTCTGTGCCGCGTCGAGGTGGAAGAAGATCTCGCCCTGGTCGCCATCATCGGCAACGAACTTTCTCGTGCCAGCGGCGTGGGCAAAGAGGTCTTTGGCGTGCTGGATCCGTTTAACATCCGCATGATTTGCTACGGCGCATCCAGCTACAACCTGTGCTTCCTGGTGCCGGGCCACGAAGCCGAGCAGGTCGTGCAGAAACTTCATCATAATTTGTTTGAATAAAATTAATTAGCACGATAAACAATACCTATAAGCCGGGCTCGAACCCGGCTTTTTTATAACTAAATTTCACAACACAATTGCAAGGAATCCATATGTTATCCGTCCTCACCCGGCTGTTCCCGTTATGGGCACTGCTGCTCTCTGTACTCGCGTATTACACGCCAACCACCTTTACCGCCATTGGCCCATGGGTCAGCACGCTGCTGATGCTGATCATGTTCGGGATGGGCGTGCACCTGAAAATCGACGACTTTAAACGCGTGCTGTCGCGCCCGGCCCCGGTCGCGGCAGGGATATTTTTGCATTACCTGGTCATGCCGCTGGCGGCCTGGGCGCTGGCCATAGCCTTTAAGATGCCGCCGGATCTCTCCGCCGGAATGGTACTGGTCGGCAGCGTTGCCAGCGGGACGGCATCCAACGTGATGATCTATCTGGCGAAAGGCGATGTGGCGCTGTCGGTGACCATCTCCTCGGTCTCGACGCTGGTGGGGGTGATCGCCACCCCGCTGCTGACCCGTCTGTACGTGGATGCGCATATCCAGGTGGACGTGATGGGCATGCTGCTGAGTATTCTGCAGATCGTGGTGATCCCGATTGCGCTGGGGCTGGTTATCCATCACCTGTTCCCGCGGCTGGTAAAAGCCGTAGAGCCGTATTTGCCAGCATTTTCGATGGTCTGCATTCTGGCCATCATCAGCGCCGTGGTGGCCGGTTCTGCGGCCCATATCGCCTCGGTCGGCTTTGTGGTGATTATCGCCGTGGTGCTGCATAACACCATCGGTCTGCTGGGCGGATACTGGGGGGGGAAGCTGTTCGGCTTTGACGAATCCACCTGCCGCACGCTGGCAATTGAAGTGGGAATGCAAAACTCGGGTCTTGCCGCGGCGCTAGGCAAAATGTACTTCTCCCCGCTGGCGGCGCTGCCGGGTGCGTTGTTCTCGGTCTGGCATAACTTGTCCGGCTCGCTGCTGGCCGGTTACTGGTCGGGCAAACCGCTGGACGGACAACAGAAAAAAGATGCGGTGAAACAGAGTTAATTTGTGGCGCTTGCTTTACACTGGAGCCTCCCTATCAGGAGGCTTTTTCAATGGCTATACCACGACTGACGCAGAAAGAGATGACCGAAGCCGAGCAGCGCGAACTCAAGACGCTTCTCGACCGCGCACGCATCGCCCATGGCCGACTGCTGACCAATGCCGAAACCAATCACGTCAAAAAAGAGTACATCGATAAACTGATGGCTGCGCGTGAAGATGAAGCGAAGAAAGCCCGCAAACTTAAGAAAGCGCAGGCTTATAAAGTGGATAAAGAGGCGACATTTTCCTGGTCTGCCAATACCTCACCTCGCGGAAGGCGCTAATTAGCGCCCTTTCTTTTTGCGCCCTGGCTGAACAAAGCGTTTACCCGCAGGCTTTGGCCGGCCTTTGTCTTCTGAAGGCGGGGCTTTAACCACCGGGCGTTTAATTGTCTGCGCCTGTGCCTGTGCTTTTGGTTTCGCTTTAGTTTTCGGCTTCGCTTCCGAGGAGGAATCCTCGATAAGCTTAAATAGCTCAATCAGCTCATCGCCGCTCAGGTCACGCCACTCCCCCAGCGGGATCCCCGACAGGCTGACGTTCATAATCCGCGTCCGCTCCAGCTTCGTCACGTCATAACCAAAGTGTTCGCACATGCGGCGGATCTGGCGGTTTAAGCCCTGCACCAGGGTAATGCGGAACGCAAACGGCGCTTCTTTCTTCACCTTGCACTTTTTCGTCACCGTCCCGAGGATCGGCACCCCCGCCCCCATCCCACGAATAAAATCGTCCGTCACCGGCTTGTTCACGGTGACAATGTACTCTTTCTCGTGGTCGTTACCGGCACGCAGGATCTTATTCACCAGATCGCCGTGGTTGGTAAGGAAAATCAGCCCCTGGGAGTCTTTATCCAGGCGGCCAATCGGGAAGATACGGCTGCTGTGGTTAACGAAATCGACAATGTTGTCGCGCTCGCCATCTTCCGTGGTACTGACAATGCCAACCGGTTTATTCAACGCAATAAACACCAGGTCTTCGTCGTCCCGGGGTTCAATCAGTTGACCATTTACTTTGACCACGTCGCCCGCGACAACCTGATCGCCGATGGTGGCGCGTTTACCATTGATAAACACGTTGCCCTGCTCGATGTAACGGTCAGCCTCACGGCGCGAGCAGATCCCGCTCTCGCTAATGTATTTGTTTAATCGGGTGGATTGAGTTGGCAGCATAATTTCTCCTGTAGAGGCGAAATATACCTTAGGTTTGGGTTGGTAAAAAGTTTACGCCAAAGAAATACGAGGCACATTCCGGATCCGCTAAAGCCTCCTTTACCTGCCATCGCTCTGCGCCTAATTTCCCTCGTCCACTTGTTAATCCGGAGCGTAGTTTATAAAATACAAGGAGGTTTGATGAAGGAGATGATTCGCGATGAATAAATTGACCCCTTACGATCCCGCCTGCGCGCTCATCGATGATGAGGAAATTGCCGTTTTCATGGCCGATGCGCTGGAAACGGGTGACGCCGCTTACATCGCACAGGCCCTTGGCGTGGTCGCGCGAGCCAAGGGGATGACGCAGATTGCGACCAAAACCGGCCTTTCACGCGAGCAGCTCTATCGTTCGTTTAGCGAAAAAGGGAACCCAACGCTCAAAACCACTTTAGCCGTGATGAAAGCGTTGGGCCTGGGGCTGACCATTAAAACTGCAATCGATTAATACTCATCCCGCTCATCGTCGGCATCCGGCTGTTCCATCACGCTGTAGGCCACCGAGCAGAACAGCGAGTTCAGACGCTTCATGTCGCCGAGCAGGCCAAGGTGCAGGGAGCTGGTCTCGATGCTTTGCACGTTCTGCTGATGGAGACGATCAACGTGAGCGTGAGAATAGCGGCGGATAAGGATACGGAAGCGGTGCTTGTTACGGCGCAGGCGACGGGCGCTGGCCAGATCGCTGGAGAAAAACACCGACATCGCCAGCTTCAGGTTGGTGAGCAACTGATCGTGCAATGCATCCAGCTCTTTGACCCCTTCCAGCGAAAATGCCCGGCGCGCGGCCAACGATTTGTCGCCGATTTCGCTGCCCATTCGCTCAACGATGTCAGACGCTTGCTCGAGGTTGAGCGACATCTCGATGATCTCCGCCCAGCGGCGGGACTCCTCTTCCGCCAGCTCGTCTTTCGGCATTCGCGCCAGATAGAGTTTGATGGCGGTATAGAGCACGTTAATGTCGTCGGCAGTCTTACGCAGCTCTTTCTCCTCGCGCGGTTCACCGTGCATCACCCTTTTCAGCCCCTCCAGCATTTGCTCCATCGCATCGCCCATCCGCAGCGTTTCGCGGGCGGCATTCGCCAGCGCCAGCGCCGGGGTATCCAGGGCCGAGGTGTCCAGATGCTTCGGTTTCAGGCGTGCATCCAGCTCCGGTTCATCACGAATCACCCGTTTACAGAATCTCGCCATCGGCTCGGCAAAGGGCACCATCGCCACGCAGCGCACCAGGTTGTAGAAAACGTGGAAGTAGATAACCAGCTCCGATGTCGGCAGCGGCAGGTTATCCATCACATTCGCCAGCGGATTCACAAACGGCAGAATGACAAGGCTCCCCACCAGCTTAAACAGCAGGCTGCCTAGCGCCACGCGGCGGGCAGCGGCGTTGGCGGCGCTGTTGTTGAGCACGGCCAGCAGGCCGGAACCGAGGTTGGCGCCAATCACCAGACACAGCGCCACCGGGAACGAGATGATGCCTGCGGTGGTCAGGGTGGCCGTTAACAGCACCGCCGCCAGGCTGGAGTAGCTAATGACCGCAAAGACCGCGCCAATCAGCGCATCAAGCAGGATATCCCCGGTCAGCGACGCGAAAATGACCTGCACGCCGCTTGCCTGGGTGATGGGGGTGACGGCCTGAACAATCAGCTCCAGCGCCAGCAGAATCAACCCAAGGCCGATACTCACGCGGCCAAGCTGCCCGGCACGGGTCTGTTTGCGGCTCAGGAAGAAAATTACCCCGACGAAGATCAGCAGGGGCGACAGCCACGAGAGGTCGAAGGTTAAGACCCGCGCCATCAGCGCGGTCCCCACATCGGCGCCAAGGACGATCACCAACGCCGGGGCCAGCGCCACCAGATCCTGGGCCACAAACGAGGTGACCAGCATGGTGGTGGCGTTGCTGCTTTGTACCAGCGCCGTGACGCCGATGCCGGAACAGAACGCGAGCGGTTTTTTCTCAACGCTGCGGCTGAGGATGGTTCGTAAGCGGGCGCCAAAGACGCGCATCACGCCGGTGCGGACAATATGCGTGCCCCAGACCAGCAACGCCACGGCAGAAAGCAGATGAAGCAGAGTCAGCATGAAGGGTGATCCTCCTTATTGTTATTGGGTCTCCTGAGGCTCATTGCGCGCTGTGTTGCCGGATGGCGGCTGCGCCTTATCCGGCCTACGCGGAACCTTCTTCCAGTATAAGGGGTTAAACGTAATAAAGAGACAGGGCACCTTAGAGGTGCCCTGTTTGTTGTAAGGAAACGTGAAACAAGCCCTGACCGTAGGCGGTGCAGCCAGATTGCACACGGACTGCCCGCAGCGAGGGGAGCGTACACGAAGTACGTGACCCGAGTGAGGACAGCCCTGGTGCAGGCTGGCAAATAAGCCAGGTCAGTCGGCGTCGTAGCCGAGATTCGGCGCTAACCAACGCTCCACGTCTGCCACGCTCATCCCTTTGCGGCGGGCATAATCTTCCACCTGGTCACGCTGGATCTGCGCCACAGCGTAGTATTTGCTATCAGGATGGCTGAAATACCAGCCAGAAACAGACGCGCCCGGCCACATGGCGAAGGACTCGGTGAGTTTCATCCCGGTATGGGTTTCGACATCCAGAAGCTGCCAGATGGTGCCTTTTTCGGTATGTTCCGGACAGGCCGGATAGCCCGGTGCCGGACGGATCCCCTGGTAATTCTCGCGGATCAGCTCCTCGTTGCTGAGGTTTTCATTCGCCGCGTAGCCCCAGTGCACTTTACGCACCCGCTCGTGCAGGTATTCGGCAAACGCTTCGGCCAGACGGTCAGCAATCGCTTTGACCATGATTTTGTTGTAATCATCATGCTGCGCGTCGAAAGCGTCCGCCAGTGCGTCTTCTTCCAGTCCGCCGGTGACCGCAAACGCGCCGATGTAGTCCGCTTTGCCGCTCAGCTTCGGCGCGACAAAATCGGCCAGGCAGTAGTTGGCGAAGCCGACTTTCTCGGTTTGCTGACGCAGATGATGGCTGACGGTCAGGACGTGAGTGCGGGTCTCATCGCGATAGATTTCGATGTCGTCCCCGACGCGGTTTGCCGGGAACAGGCCGACCACACCGCGCGGATTGAGCGTTTTCTCTGCACTCAACTGGTCGAGCAGGTCGTTGGCGTCCTTGAACAGCCGCTGGGCTTCTTCACCCACCACCTCATCTTCGAGGATGCGCGGATATTTGCCGGCCAGTGACCAGGTCATAAAGAACGGCGTCCAGTCGATGTAGTTTCGCAGCGTTTCGATGCTGGCGGTAACCTCCTGCACGCCCAGACGGTGGGCAACCGGCGGCGTATAGCTGGACCAGTCAAAGGCCAGATCGTTGTCGCGCGCCGCAGCCAGCGTGACCGGCGGGGTGCGCGGCTTTTTACGCGCATGCTGAATACGCACCGTTTCGTACTCTTTGCGGGTGCGGGCGACAAAATCATCGCGCTGGGTATCCGACAGCAGCGCCGATACCACGCCAACCGTGCGCGAGGCGTTCTGCACGTACACCGTCGGCCCGCTGTAGTTCTGTTCGATCTTCACCGCCGTGTGCGCTTTCGAGGTGGTCGCGCCGCCAATCAGCAGCGGCAGGGTAAAGCCCTGACGCTCCATCTCTTTCGCCACGTTGACCATCTCATCCAGCGACGGAGTGATAAGCCCGGAGAGGCCAATCAGGTCGGCATTCACTTCGCGCGCGGTTTTGAGGATTTTATCCGCCGGCACCATCACGCCAAGATCGATAATTTCGTAGTTATTACACTGCAGCACCACGCCGACGATGTTCTTGCCGATATCGTGGACGTCGCCCTTCACGGTGGCGATCACCATTTTGCCGTTACTGGAGCCTTTTTCTTTACTGGCATCAATATAAGGTTCGAGGTAAGCCACCGCTTGTTTCATCACGCGGGCGGATTTAACCACCTGCGGCAGGAACATTTTGCCCTCGCCGAACAGATCCCCGACCACGTTCATGCCGTCCATCAGCGGGCCCTCGATCACCTCAATGGGGCGAGTCGCCTGCTGACGCGCTTCTTCGGTGTCCAGCTCGATAAACTCGGTGATACCTTTCACCAGCGAATATTCGAGTCGCTTTTTCACATCCCACGAACGCCATTCGGCCTGTTGGATATTGGCGCTTTCATCGGCTTTACTGCCGCGATACTTCTCTGCCAGCTCCAGCATGCGCTCGGTGGCATCGTCGCGACGGTTAAGGATCACATCCTCAACGCCGTCGCGCAGTTCCGCAGACAGATCGTCATAAATTGCCAGCTGTCCGGCGTTGACGATACCCATGTCCATCCCGTTACGAATGGCGTAGTAGAGGAACACCGCGTGGATCGCTTCACGCACCGGGTCGTTGCCGCGGAATGAGAACGAGACGTTGGACACGCCGCCAGAGATCAGCGCGTGCGGCAGCTCGCATTTAATGTCTTCACAGGCGCCGATAAAGTCCTGCGCATAGTTGTTGTGCTCTTCAATCCCCGTCGCCACCGCAAAGATGTTCGGGTCGAAGATAATGTCTTCCGGCGGGAAGCCAACCTCTTCGGTCAAAATCTTGTACGCCCGACGGCAAATCTCAATTTTGCGCTCGCGGGTATCGGCCTGGCCCACTTCATCAAACGCCATCACCACCACGGCGGCACCGTAGCGGCGCACCAGCTTCGCGTGATGAATAAAGGGCTCAATCCCCTCTTTCATCGAGATGGAGTTGACGATGCCTTTGCCCTGAATGCACTTCAGCCCTTTTTCGATGACCTCCCATTTTGAGGAGTCGATCATGATTGGCACGCGGGCGATATCCGGCTCACCGGCGATCAGGTTGAGGAAACGCACCATCGCCGCTTCGGCGTCGAGCATCCCCTCGTCCATGTTGATATCGATAATCTGCGCGCCGCTTTCTACCTGCTGGCGGGCAACGTCCAGCGCTTCGTTGTATTTCTCTTCTTTGATCAGGCGTTTGAACTTAGCGGAACCGGTGACGTTGGTACGTTCGCCGACGTTCACAAACAGACTTTCAGCGCCAATGTTCAGCGGCTCCAGACCGGCCAGGCGGCAGGCGACCGGCAGCTCCGGCAGCTTGCGCGGTGGCAAACCCGCTACCGCGTTGCTCATGGCGGCAATGTGTTCCGGCGTGGTACCGCAGCAGCCGCCAACAATGTTCAGGAAACCGGATTCAGCCCACTCGCGAATTTGTGCCGCCATCGTATTGGCGTCGAGATCGTATTCGCCAAAGGCGTTCGGCAGGCCGGCGTTCGGATGCGCGGTGACGTAACAGTCCGCGATGCGCGACAGTTCCTGCACATACTGGCGCAGTTCATCTGGCCCAAGGGCACAGTTCAGCCCGAAGGTGAGCGCGTCAGCGTGGCGCAGGGAGTTATAAAACGCTTCGGTGGTCTGTCCGGAAAGGGTACGCCCCGAAGCATCGGTAATGGTGCCGGAAATCATGATCGGCAGGTCGACGCCCAGCGCCTCGAACTCCTCTTTCACCGCATAGATCGCGGCTTTGGCGTTGAGGGTGTCGAAGACCGTTTCAATCATGATCAGATCGGAACCGCCTTCCACCAGCGCTTTGGTCGATTCGCGGTACGCGGCGACGAGCTGGTCAAAGGTGACGTTACGGAATGCCGGATCGTTAACGTCCGGGGAGATAGAGGCGGTACGGTTAGTCGGGCCAAGCACACCGGCGACATAGCGTGGCTTGTCCGGGGTACGGGCCGTCCACTCATCGGCGCAGGCGCGCGCCAGTTTTGCCGCCTCGTAGTTGATCTCCGCCGACAGGGATTCCATCTGGTAATCCGCCATGGCGATAGTTGTCGAGTTAAAGGTGTTGGTCTCAACGATATCCGCGCCCGCCTCGAAGTAGGCGTAATGAATGGCAGCGATGACCTCTGGCTTACTGAGCACCAGCAGGTCGTTGTTGCCTTTCAGATCGCAGGGCCAGTCGGCGAAGCGGTCGCCGCGAAAGTCGTCTTCACTCAGACGATAGCTCTGGATCATGGTGCCCATACCGCCATCCAGCACCAGAATGCGTTCATTTAACTGCGCACGCAGTTGATCTACTTTGCTGCTCACACTTGCTCCCGACGACGCTCAACAAGGCCAAAAGGCCAGCAGACCATACTGGCATAATCTTTGATAAGGGAGAAGTCACACCGCGGTAACATGAGACATGTTCACTATTACTCCTCCGATCAGTGAGGATAACGGTTGCAAAACAGCCAAATAAAACGAAAATGATTTCCACGATACAGAAAAAGGAGCCTGCTATGGTCGCCACCGTTCCCGCTAAACGCGGCAGAAAACCCGCCGCCACCACAACCCAACCGGGCGGGCAAGTCCAGTCCCTGACGCGCGGATTAAAATTGCTGGAATGGATAGCCGAATCGCACAGCAGCGTGGCGCTGACGGAGCTGGCTCAGCAGGCCGGTTTGCCGAACTCCACGACCCATCGCTTATTGACCACCATGCAGCAGCTGGGCTTTGTGCGCCAGGTGGGCGAGCTGGGCCACTGGTCGGTAGGTGCTCATGCCTTTATCGTCGGCAGCAGCTTCCTGCAAAGCCGCAACCTGCTTGCCATCGTGCACCCTATTCTGCGCACGCTGATGGAAGACTCCGGCGAGACGGTCAATCTGGCGGTGCTTGACCAGAGCGATCACCAGGCGATTATTATCGACCAGGTACAGTGTACTCAGCTAATGCGCATGTCGGCACCCATTGGCGGTAAGCTGCCGATGCATGCCTCCGGTGCGGGTAAGGCATTTTTAGCGCAGCTCAGCGAAGAGCAGGTCACGGGCCTGCTGCACCGCAAAGGGCTGCACGCGTATACCCATGCGACGCTGGTCTCGCCTGTGCATCTGAAAGAGGATTTGGCCCTGACCCGCAAACGCGGCTACTCCTTTGATGACGAAGAGCACGCCCTCGGCCTGCGCTGTCTGGCGGCCTGTATTTATGACGAACACCGCGAGCCGTTTGCGGCGATCTCCATTTCAGGCCCCATCTCGCGCATTACCGACGATCGAGTGACGGAGCTGGGTGCGCTGGTGATCAAGGCGGCGAAGGAAGTGACTCTGGCGTACGGCGGGATGCGTTAAACTGCATACCGCACGCTAAACCGCTGCTTACGGCGGTAGGCGTATACATCCTCCACATGCCCGTTCTGGATGCGTGTTTGCAGGCTGCGCCAGTAGTCGGCGCGGAACAGATCGGCATGCATCTCTTCAAACAGCGGCCTGATGCGCGGGTCGGCGCAAAGCCAGTGGCGAAACTCCTCCGGGAACACATCCCCCGGCGAGATGCTGTACCACGGCTCGCTGGCCAGTTCATCCTCCGGGTAACGCGCCAGCGGAATATCGCGGAAATTCACTTCCGTCATATAACAAATTTCATCGTAATCGTAGAACACCACCCGTCCGTGGCGGGTCACACCGAAGTTTTTGAACAACATGTCGCCCGGAAAGATATTGGCCGCAGCCAGCTGGCGGATCGCGTTCCCGTACTCTTCAATGGCATCGTGTAAAACCTGCCCCTCTGACTGCTCCAGCCAGATATTGAGCGGCACCATCCGGCGTTCGATATAGAGATGGCTGATGGCAATTTTATCGCCCAGATCGGTGATTTTCTGTGGTGCTTCCTGGAGCAGCAGCGCCATCAGCGCCGGGGCTATCTGGCGCTTATCCAGCACAAAATTCTCAAACTCCTGGGTATCCGCCATCCGCCCGACGCGGTCATGCTCCTTCACCAGCTGATAGCAGGCGCGCACGTGGGCGGCAGACATCTCTTTTTGCGGGGCAAACTTATCCTTAATCACCTTAAAGACCCGGTCAAAACCCGGCAATGTGAACACCAGCATCACCATGCCGCGAATGCCTGGCGCTTCGATAAATTGCTCATCGGCATGCGCGATGTAGTGCAGATATTCCCGATAGCTCTCGGTTTTAGCGTGTTTCTGACACCCTATCGCCATATACAACTCGGCGGTGGTTTTGCCCGGTAGGATCTCTCTTAGCCACTCCACCAGTGCGCCCGGTAGCGGGGCGTAAACCATGAAATAGGAACGGGCGAAGCCGAACACAATGCTGGCTTCCGGGCTGGTTGTCAGGCAGGTATCGACAACCAGCTCTCCTTCATCGCTGCGATGAATCGGCAGCAAAAACGGCACGATGGCGTCAGGCGTAATCAGCTTCCCGACCAGCCAGGCCGCTTTATTGCGATAGAACAATTCGTTCGCGACCTGCAGATGGCTGTTTTGCAGGTTTTCTGTGCCCATCGTCTCCGTCAGATGGGCAATGATGTACGCCACATCACGCGCGCGGTTTTGCCACGGCAGGCGCAGCGGCAGGTCGGATAAAACTTTGGTCAGTAGTGCATCCCAGCCCTGATCGGGGAAAAATGCTTTCGCTAACGGGCGCGGCAGGCTGCGAAAACGCTGCCCCGGCTGAGAGCTAAAGATAAAAAGCCGCTCCGGTGACAGGGCGCGGTGGTCAAACAGCCGACAATAGACGGAGTTGAAAAAGCTTTCCGCAATCTCATAGCGTGGGTAATCGGGCAGCAAATGCGTGTAATGCGCTTTAACGCGCAGCAGGAAAGCAGCATCGGTGCTGGCGCTGCCGGTAATGCAGCGCAGCTGTTCCACCACCAGACCCACGTGATGATCGTAAAGATGAATACGCTGCTTCATGGCCTGCTGCACGGCGTGCCAGTCAGCCTGCTCAAAACGCTGCTGCGCACCGGCAGTCACTTCAAGAAAACGACCATACTGGGCATCGAAGCCTTGCAGGATGGTTTGTGCAATCAGTAACTCCAGGCCACGCGACATAGATTCCCCTCATCCCATCGGCGGGTAGACCCGGTAAGCGCAGCGCCACCGGGTATTTCTGTTATCAGAACTGTGCTTCTTCGGTCGATCCCGTCAGTGCGGTCACGGACGAGGCGCCGCCCTGAATGATGGTGGTGACTCTGTCGAAGTAGCCCGTCCCCACTTCCTGCTGGTGTGAGGCAAAGGTGTAGCCTCGCTGGCTGGCCGCGAATTCCGGCTGCTGCACTTTCTCAACATAGTGCTTCATACCTTCGCCCTGAGCATAGGCGTGCGCCAGGTCGAACATGTTGAACCACATGCTGTGAATGCCCGCCAGCGTGATGAACTGGTACTTGTAGCCCATGTTCGACAGCTCCTGCTGGAAGCTGGCGATGGTTTTATCGTCGAGCTTTTTCTGCCAGTTAAAGGATGGCGAGCAGTTATAGGCCAGCAGCTTGCCGGGGAATTTCGCGTGGATGGCGTCGGCAAAGCGTTTCGCCAGCGCCAGGTCCGGGGTGGAGGTTTCGCACCACACCAGGTCGGCATACGGCGCGTAGGCAAGACCGCGGCTGATCGCCTGTTCAATGCCGGCATGGGTGCGATAGAAGCCTTCGCTGGTGCGCTCGCCGGTAATAAACTGGCTGTCGTACGGATCGCAATCAGAGGTGATCAGGTCTGCAGCATCGGCATCGGTACGCGCAATCACCAGCGTCGGGACGCCCATCACGTCGGCGGCCAGACGGGCGGCCACCAGTTTCTGGATCGCTTCCTGAGTCGGCACCAGCACTTTGCCGCCCATGTGCCCACACTTCTTCACCGACGCCAGCTGATCTTCAAAATGAACCGCTGCGGCCCCGGCTTCAATCATCGATTTCATCAGTTCAAAGGCATTCAGCACGCCGCCAAAGCCCGCTTCTGCATCCGCCACAATCGGCAGGAAGTAATCCACAAAGCGCGGATCCTGCGGCTCGATGCCGGACGCCCACTGGATCTGATCCGCGCGGCGGAAGGTGTTGTTGATCCGCTCTACCACGGCCGGAACCGAGTTTGCCGGATAAAGCGACTGGTCCGGATACATGCTGGAAGCGAGGTTGGCGTCAGCCGCGACCTGCCAGCCAGAAAGATAGACCGCTTCAATGCCCGCTTTGGCCTGCTGCAGCGCCTGGCCGCCGGTCAGGGCGCCGAGGCTGTTGATGTAGCCTTTTTTCGATTCGCCGTGCAGCAGACGCCACATTTTGGCGGCACCCAGCTGCGCCAGCGTGCATTCTGGATTGACCGAACCGCGTAACTTCACCACCTCTTCTGCGCTATAAGGACGCTGAATACCTTCCCAGCGCGGTTGAGTCCACTCTTTTTGTATTTCTTCGATTTGTTGGGTACGGGTTTTCATATGCAGATGCTCCATATTGTTATGTAGTGGATTTAAGCAAGCAGGCGGTAGCCAGGCAGCGTCAGGAAGTCGATTAATTCATCTGAGGTGGTGATTTGTTCCATCAGGCGCGCGGCGGCGTCAAAGCGTCCGCTGCTGAAGCGGTGCTCGCCCAGCTCTTCCTGAATGGCCAGCATCTCTTCCGACAACATCTGGCGGAACAGGGCCTTGGTCACCGGTTTGCCGTTGCTGAGCGTTTTCTGATGGTGGATCCACTGCCAGATAGAGGTGCGAGAAATCTCAGCGGTAGCCGCATCTTCCATCAGGCCGTAAATCGGCACGCAGCCGTTGCCGGAGATCCACGCCTCGATGTATTGCACCGCTACGCGAATATTGGCGCGCATCCCCGCTTCGGTGCGCTCACCCTGACACGGCTCAAGCAGCTGCGCGGCGGTGATCGGGGCATCGTCCTCACGGGTCACATGCAGCTGGTTTTTGTTATCACCCAGTACGCGGTTGAACACGTCCATCGCCGTGTCCGCCAGCCCTGGGTGCGCAACCCAGGTGCCGTCGTGGCCGTTGCAGGCCTCCAGCTCTTTGTCGGCCTTCACTTTGTTCAGTACCTGACTGTTACGTTCGCTGTCTTTGCTGGGAATGAACGCCGCCATTCCGCCCATCGCAAACGCTCCGCGCTTGTGGCAGGTTTTGATCAGCAAACGCGAGTAGGCGTTGAGGAATGATTTGTCCATGGTGACCACCTGGCGGTCCGGCAGGACGCGGTCCGGATGATTCTTCAGGGTTTTGATATAGCTGAAAATGTAATCCCAGCGGCCGCAGTTCAGGCCAACGATATGATCGCGCAGGGCGTGCAGGATCTCATCCATCTGGAAAACGGCTGGCAGCGTTTCAATCAGCAGAGTGGCTTTGATCGTCCCGCGCTGCAGATCAAAACGATCTTCGGTGTAGCTGAACACCTCGCTCCACCAGGCCGCTTCCTGCCAGGATTGCGTTTTCGGCAGATAGAAATAGGGGCCGCTGCCTTTTGCCAGCAGGCTTTTATGGTTGTGGAAGAAATAGAGTGCAAAGTCGAACAGGCTGCCAGGGATCGCTTCACCCTGCCAGGTTACGTGTTTTTCCGGTAAATGCAGGCCACGCACGCGACAGACCAGCACCGCTGGGTTGGGCTTGAGCTGATAAATTTTGCCTGCTTCATTGGTGTGACTGATCGTGCCATTGACCGCATCGCGCAGGTTGATCTGGCCTTCGATCACTTTACTCCAGTCAGGTGCCAGCGAGTCTTCGAAATCCGCCATAAAGACCTTTACGTTGGCATTCAGGGCGTTAATCACCATCTTGCGCTCAACCGGACCTGTGATTTCAACCCGGCGGTCCTGCAGATCCTGCGGAATGCCACGGATTGTCCACTCGCCATCACGAATGGAAGTAGTTTCCGAAATAAAATCAGGCAGCTTTCCGCTATCAATGTCTTGCTGCTGCTGGATACGTGTCGCCAGTAACTTATTACGTTTTGGCGTGAAGCGGGTCACCAGCTCGGTAAGGAACTCAACGGCATCGGGCGTCAGGACCTGCTTGTCCTGCTCATTATGCGGTTGGGTAAAGGTCAATTCATCGATAATGGTTGCCTGTTGATTCATTGCACTGCTCCTCGTCGTTGATCCGAATTCGTTTCCGCTCGCGCACGAAAAATTGTCGTGTAATTTTCGTTCAGCAGAATTAAGACTATCTCGACATAGAATTAAATCAAAAACTATTTCCATTTTTAAATGGAAATGCATTTAACACATTGAATTTAATGTGATTAAAAATAATTAAATCTACGGGGTGTATTTCGGAAATAAAAAAGGCACCCGAAGGTGCCTTATCTGGAGAGCTGAAACGCTACAGGATGCGGATCGTCAGAGGATTAATCCAGCGTTGGATTCATATGGCGCAGATCGTACGGTGTGATCTGATAGACGTAGTAGTTGAGCCAGTTGGTAAACAGCAGGTTGCCATGGCTACGCCAGGTCGCACGCGGTTTGTTCTGCGGATCGTTTTGCGGGAAATAGTTATAGGGTACATCCGGGTTTAAACCGGCTTCTGCATCACGGAAAAACTCACTCGCCAGCGTATCAGGATCATATTCCGGGTGGCCGGTGACAAAGGCAATTCGCTTATCTTTACTGGCGAACAGGTAGGCATCACCATCCTCCGTCTCTGCCAGGATCTCCAGATCGGTGTAATCACGAATCAATCCTGCCGGAAAATCAGCATAGCGGGAGTGTGGCGCGAGGAAGGAGTCATCAAACCCGCGCGTCAGCAGTGAATGAGGATGAAGAATGTGGTGCTCATAGACGCCAGACAGTTTTTCACTGCGGGTTTGCTTCGGAATACCGTACAGAATATTGAGCGCGGCCTGCACTGCCCAACAGACGAACAGCGTGGAGGTGACGTGATCTTTCGCCCACTCGAGGACCTGTTTGATCTGTGGCCAGTAGGCAACATCATTAAATTCAACCAGACCCAGCGGTGCACCCGTCACAATCAGTCCATCGAAGTTTTCCTCGCGGATGTCTTCGAAGTTGCAGTAAAAGTTGTTGAGATGCTCCGAAGGGGTATTGCGGGATTCACGCGCATCAATACGCAGGAGCTGGATATCAACCTGAAGCGGGGAGTTAGAAAGCAGGCGTAAAAACTGGTTTTCCGTCTCGATCTTTTTCGGCATCAGGTTAAGGATAAGCACCTTCAGAGGACGAATTTCCTGACCTGTAGCGCGCGATGCCTTCATCACAAAGACATTTTCATCACGCAAGAAATTGACGGCTGGTAGCTCGTCCTGCACCCGAATCGGCATAACCTTAGATCCTCACAGCATACGTATAAACGTTTAGACATCCAGATAGCTGACAATAACCAGGAATCGCGCAAATGTCGAGTCTGTAGGTTAAAGGTGAGAAAGTTTCACGAAACAGGGGAATTGTAGGACAGGTGGCACCGTGGGATCGGGATTTTCCGTGCAAAAACGAAAACGCAAAAAGCCCTGTACGTCAGTACAGGGCTTTTTACTTGTTTGATGCCTGGCAGTTCCCTACTCTCGCATGGGGAGACCCCACACTACCATCGGCGCTACGGCGTTTCACTTCTGAGTTCGGCATGGGGTCAGGTGGGACCACCGCGCTACAGCCGCCAGGCAAAT
>JBAPXW010000033.1:0-1635 GCA_049284415.1 Leclercia sp. | reverse complement strand
CGTCGGAGGAGCGGTGCGCGATGTCATTGTTCAGCCCGGTCCAGACGATGAAGGCGCGGCCGGCTTCGTTGAGCGCCTTGATGGAGAGAAGCGTGCGGCGCACGTCCGGGTGCACGATGATCGGATCGGCGGGCTTGTCGGGGAACTTCGCGCCGGTGAGCGAACGGCCCTGAAGGCGGTCGTTGGCATAGGCGATGGAGGCCTGCCAGGCCAGCTCCGACAGGCCGTGCCCCTGCAGGCCGACGCCCAGGCGCGCGTGGTTCATCATCGTGAACATGCACGACAGGCCTTCGTTCGCCTTGCCAAGCAGCCAGCCCTTCGATTCGTTGAAGTGCATGACGCAAGTGGGCGAGGCGTGGATGCCCATCTTGTGCTCGATGGATCCGCACTTGACGCCGTTGGCGGCGCCCAGGCTGCCGTCCTCGTTGGGAAGCAGCTTCGGCACCACGAACAGGCTGATGCCCTTGGTGCCCGCAGGCGCGTCTGGCAGGCGCGCCAGGACCAGGTGGATGATGTTGCTGGTCAGGTCGTGCTCGCCGGCGGTGATGTAGATCTTGCTGCCGGTGATCGCATAGGAACCATCGCCCAGCGGCTCGGCCTTGGTGCGCAGGATGCTGAGGTCGCTGCCGGCGTGCGCCTCGGTCAGGCACATGGTGCCGGCCCACTCGCCCGACACCATCTTCGGCAGGTAACGGTGCTTCAATTCGTCCGTGCCGTGCGCCTCGAGGGTGAGCGAGGCGCTCTCGGTCAGGCCCGAGTACATCTTCCAGGCCATGTTTCCCGAGCACAGCATCTCGCCGAACGCGAGCGCAAAGCCCGCCGGCAGGCCCTGGCCGCCCCATTGCGGGTCCGCCGTCATGGTGATCCAGCCGTCCTGGCAATAACGGTCGTAGGCTTCCTTGAACCCGGGCGGCGTGTGCACCTGGCCGTCCTCGAAGCGCAGGCCGTGCTCGTCCCCGGTTGCGTTGGTAGGAGCCAGCACCGTCTCGGCGAAGCGCGCCCCCTCCTCGAGGATGCCCTCGAGCAGGTCTTTGTTCAGCTCCTCGCGGCCAAACGCCTGGTAGCGCCGCTCAAAATCGAGAACCTCATGGACCACGAAACGGATATCACGGAGGGGGGCACGATAGGAATACACGATGAGTCCTTCCTGTACGGGGCTTTCGCAGGTGATTTTACGCGACGGTGGGCCACTCTTCCGTAGGTGTGTTCCGGTTGCCTGCCGTCACGGCACGACCGTATAGTGTTTCGCAAGCAAGATCCGGGAAGATTCCCGAAAATCCCGCCGAGGACCCCGAGCGTGAGCCGCGACTTCGAGCCGGAACAGGGCCAATGGTATGAAGATCTCGACGAGCAGGAGATCTTCAAGGTCGTCAACCTCGACCCGGACGAGATGCTGGTGCGCATCCAGTGGCTCGACGGCGAGTACGAGGACCTCGACCTCGAGGCCTGGAACGAGCTCGACCTCGAGAAGGCCGAGGAGCCGGAGGGCTGGGTCGACGAGGTCGAGGGGGACGAGGACGACGAGGACCTCGACGAAGAGGAGGACCTGGACGAGGAGGACGAGGACGACTGGGACGACGACGAGGACGAGGACTACGACGACGACGATGACGAGTATCGCGACCGCGAGTGAAC
>JBAPXW010000032.1:0-471762 GCA_049284415.1 Leclercia sp. | reverse complement strand
CGTACTCGTAGATGCGGCGGAAGCTGACGTCCGGGGTCAGGTCTTTGTAATCCTTGCACGCCAGCTCGCAGGTTTTACACCCGGTGCAGCGGCTGGAATCAATAAAAAATCCATACTGAGTGGTCATGGGCTACTCCTTACGCCTTTTCAACCTGAACCAGGTTACTGTGGGACGGGTTGCCTTTCGCCAGCGGCGACGGGCGTTGGGTGGTCAGCACGTTAATGCATCCGGCCTGATCGACCCGGCTGGCATCCGGGTTGTACCAGGCCCCTTCACCTAAGGCGACAACCCCCGGCAGAATACGCGGCGTCACTTTGGCTTCGATATGCACTTCGCCGCGGCCATTGAAAATCCGCACCCGTTCGCCGTTTTTGATCCCGCGCTTTTGCGCATCCAGCGGATTGATCCAGATCTCCTGACGGCAGGCCGCCTGCAGCACGTCCACGTTGCCGTAGGTTGAGTGGGTCCGCGCCTTATAGTGGAAGCCGGTCAACTGCAGCGGATAGTCTTTGCTCTGCGGATCGTCGTAATTTTCAAAGCCCGCACTGTAAACCGGGAGCGGATCGATCACATCGCCCTTCTCCAGCTCCCAGCTGGCGGCAATCTGCGCCAGCTGGGCGGAGTAGATCTCGATCTTGCCCGATGGCGTAGTCAGCGGGTTGGCGAGCGGATCGGCACGAAACGCTTTATAGGCCACGTGATGCCCTTCAGGATCGCGCTGCTTGAACATGCCGTGCTGGCGGAACTCATCAAACGGCAGCAGCTCAGGGATTGCCGTACGCGACTGTTCATACAGATGGCGCATCCACCCTTCCTGGGTGCGGCCTTCGGTGAACTGCTGCTCAACGCCCATCCGTTTTGCCAGCTCAGTGGTCATCTCATAGATGGTTTTGCATTCGAAGCGCGGCTTGATCGCCTGGTCGGCAAAAATGACGTACGCCATGTTGCCGCAGGAGGCATCCAGCGCGAAATCCATCTGCTCAGAGGCGGTGCAGTCCGGCAACAGGATATCGGCATATTTCGCCGACGAGGTCATATGGCAATCCACCACCACAATCAGCTCGCATTTTTTGTCATCCTGCAGGATGTCATGGGTGCGGTTGATTTGAGAGTGCTGGTTGATCAGGCAGTTACCCGCGTAGTTCCAGACCATTTTGATCGGCACGTCGAGCTTATCTTTACCGCGCACACCGTCGCGGGTGGCGGTCATCTGTGGGCCACGTTCAATGGCATCGGTCCACATAAACATGGAGATGCTGGTCTGCACCGGGTTTTCCAGGGTCGGCATGCGGACAAACGGCAGGGAATACGAGCCTTCGCGCGCGCCGCTGTTACCGCCGTTGATCCCAACGTTACCGGTCAAAATCGCCAACATGGAGATCGCGCGGGACACCAGTTCGCCGTTGGCATGACGCTGCGGTCCCCAGCCCTGGGAAATAAAGGCCGGTTTGGCTCCGGCAATTTCTCGCGCCAGCTGCACAATCCGCGCCTCGGGAATACCGGTGATGGCCGCCGCCCATGCCGGGGTTTTGGCGATACCGTCATTACCCTGACCGAGAATGTAGGCTTTGTAATGACCGTTGGCAGGCGCACCCTCCGGCAACGTTTTTTCGTCGTAGCCGACGCAGTATTTATCGAGGAACGGCTGATCGACGAGGTCTTCGCGAATCATCACCCAGGCCAGCGCAGAGATCAGCGCTGCATCAGTACCGGGACGGATGGGGATCCACTCATCTTCACGCCCTGCTCCGGTGTCGGTATAGCGTGGGTCAATCACGATCATCCGCGCATTGGATTTCTGCCGCGCCTGTTCAATGTAGTACGTCACCCCGCCGCCGCTCATGCGCGTTTCGCCGGGGTTGTTACCGAACAGGACCACGAGCTGGCTGTTTTCAATATCCGACGGGCTGTTGCCATCCGCCCAGCCGCCGTAGGTGTAGTTCAGGCCAGCGGCAATTTGCGCAGTAGAGTAGTCGCCGTAATGGTTAAGGTAGCCGCCGCAGCAGTTCATCAGACGAGCAATCAACGTTTTGCCCGGTGGCCAGGAGCGCGTCAGGGTCCCGCCCAGAGTGCCGGTGCCGTAGTTCAGATAGATTGACTCGTTGCCGTAATCTTTAATCAAACGCTGCATATTGCTGGCGATGGTATCAAAGGCCTCTTCCCAGCTGATGCGCTCGAACTTGCCTTCGCCACGTTTGCCGACGCGCTTCATCGGGTATTTCAAACGGTCAGGATTGTAGACGCGACGACGCATTGAACGCCCGCGCAGACACGCCCGGACCTGGTGCAATCCATCGTAGTTATCGTCCCCGGTGTTGTCCGTCTCAACGTATTTGATTTCACCGTCGACGACGTGCATCCGCAGCGGACAGCGACTGCCGCAGTTTACCGTACAGGCGCTCCAGACCACTTTTTCAACCGGTTTTGCCGCCGGTGCGATATCGGTGGCTGATGCCAGGCGTGAAAAAGGCAATGTGAATGCGCTGCTGGCAACCGCCAGGCCGCCAATCGCGGTCGTTTTCATTAGCCCGCGACGGCTCACCTCGGCAGCCAGCAAGGCTTCAGGCGTTTTCAGTTTCATAGGCTCTCACTTTGATTGCTCACAAAGATCAAATGTGCGGCAGTAACCGCTATATAGTTATTTATATAATGAATAAAGGCGCTAGCAGCGATTTGTGCTAACTCTCTGTGCGGGAAGTATTACTACTTTGGAGGTAAGAGGTATTGCCTGATGTCAAAAGCGGGGCATAAAAAAAGCGCCCGGAGGCGCTTTTTTCGTTAGGGCAAATTAGCCGATGTACTGTTGGCCTTTCATGTACGGGCGCAGCACTTCAGGAATTTCAATGCGGCCGTCAGCCTGCTGGTAGTTTTCCAGAACCGCAACCAGGGTACGTCCCACAGCCAGACCCGAGCCGTTCAGGGTGTGAACCAGACGGGTTTTCTTGTCAGACTTAGTACGACAGCGCGCCTGCATACGGCGAGCCTGGAAATCTCCGACGTTAGAGCAGGAGGAGATTTCACGGTAGGTGCCCTGTGCCGGAACCCACACTTCCAGATCGAAGGTTTTGCAGGCACCAAAGCCCATGTCACCGGTACACAGCGCCATACGGCGGTACGGCAGACCCAGAAGCTCCAGCACTTTCTCTGCGTGACCGGTCATCTCTTCCAGCGCGGCCATGGACTCTTCCGGACGCACGATCTGTACCATTTCGACTTTGTCGAACTGGTGCATACGGATCAGACCACGGGTATCACGCCCGTAGGAACCTGCTTCAGAACGGAAGCACGGCGAGTGCGCGGTCAGTTTGATTGGCAGATCGTCTTCGTCGATGATCTCGTCGCGAACAAGGTTGGTCAGCGGCACTTCTGCGGTTGGGATCAGCGCATAGTTGCTGCTGTCGGCTTCTTCATCCAGCGGACGGGTGTGGAACAGATCGCCGGCAAACTTAGGCAGCTGGCCTGTGCCGTACAGCGTATCGTGGTTCACCAGATACGGGACGTAGGTTTCGCTGTAGCCGTGCTGCTCAGTGTGCAGATCCAGCATGAACTGGGCCAGCGCGCGGTGCAGGTGGGCAATCTGCCCTTTCATCACCACAAAGCGGGAACCGGTCAGCTTAACGGCAGCGGCAAAATCGAGGCCTGCGTGCATTTCACCGAGGGTGACATGGTCGCGCACGTCAAAATCGAATTCGCGAGGCGTGCCCCAGCGTTTCACTTCAACGTTGTCATTTTCGTCTTTGCCGACAGGGACGCTGTCGTCTGGGGTGTTCGGGATTGCCAGCGCGATATTGCGAATTTCCGCAAGCAGCTCTTCCAGCTCAGCCTTCGCCTGATCCAGCTCTTCACCGAGTTTATTCACTTCCAGACGCAATGGCTCAATGTCTTCCCCGCGCGCTTTCGCCTGGCCGATGGATTTCGATCGAGAGTTACGCTCTGCCTGCAAGTTTTCGGTTTGTACCTGCAAAACTTTACGACGCTCTTCGAGAGCGCCCAGCTTATCTACATCCAGCTTAAAGCCCCGGCGTGCCAGTTTTTCAGCGACTGCGTCTGGCTCGTTACGCAACAGATTGGGATCGAGCATGCTTATCCTGTGCTTATCGAATTAAAAAATAGGAGGAAATGACCGCAGCCTGCGATCATCAGATACGTTACCAACATTACCGCAACGATAGGCCTAACGGTAGCGTTTTATAGGGCTATTTTGATCCTGTCCGGCCAACCAGGCGAGCTTTTCGCCAATCTTACCCTCAAGACCCCTGTTTGTCGGATGATAATAACGCGTTTGTGCCATTTCCTGCGGGAAATAGGCTTCTCCGGCAGCATACGCGTTGGGTTCATCGTGCGCGTAGCGATACTCCTGACCGTACCCCATCTCTTTCATCAGTTTGGTCGGGGCATTGCGCAGGTGGACCGGCACGTCGTAGTCAGGCCGCTCGCGGGCGTCAGACATGGCCGCTTTGAATGCGGTGTAGACGGCATTGCTCTTCGGCGCGCAGGCCAGATAAACAATCGCCTGGGCAATGGCACGTTCACCTTCCGCGGGTCCGACCCGGGTAAAGCAGTCCCAGGCGGATAGTGCCACCTGCATGGCGCGTGGATCGGCGTTACCGACATCTTCCGAGGCAATGGCCAGACAGCGGCGCGCCACATACAGTGGATCGCCCCCGGCGGTAATAATGCGAGCATACCAGTACAGGGCGGCATCGGGTGAACTGCCGCGTACCGATTTATGCAGCGCGGAGATCAGGTCGTAGAAACGGTCGCCCTTATTATCAAAGCGCGCGCTGCGTTCCCCGGCGATTTCAGTGAGTAAGGCGGGTTGCAGCACCCGCTTGCCGCTGGCGTCAGATTCGGCCATGTCGGCCATCATCTCCAGCGTGTTCAGTGCCCGACGCGCATCGCCGTTGACCAGCTCCGCAATGGCAAGGCGGGTTTCGTCAGGCAGAACGATATTCTGCCCGCCGTAGCCGCGCGCTTTATCGTCCATTGCCTGGGTAAGCACCTGTTCAATGTCTTCGGTGGTTAACGACTTCAGCAGATAGACGCGGGCCCTGGACAACAGCGCCGAGTTCAGTTCGAACGAGGGATTTTCAGTGGTGGCACCGATAAACGTAATGGTGCCATCTTCGATGTGCGGCAGGAAGGCATCCTGCTGGCTCTTGTTAAAGCGATGGACTTCGTCAACAAACAGGATCGTGCGGCGACCGGCATTGCGACTCTGGCGCGCACGTTCAATCGCTTCGCGGATCTCTTTCACCCCAGAGGTGACGGCAGAAATACGTTCAACGTCCGCATCCGCATAGCGGCCGATGACTTCGGCCAGCGTGGTCTTGCCGGTGCCTGGCGGCCCCCACAGGATCATCGAATGCAGATGCCCGGCCTCAATGGCGCGCGGCAAGGGCTTACCCGCAGCCAGCAGATGCTGCTGGCCGATGTATTGCGCTAAATTTTCTGGCCGCATACGCGCGGCCAGAGGTTGAAACGCATTATCTGAAAAATCGAGCGACAGGTTGCCCACTCACGCCTCTTACTTGTTACGTTGGTCATCCACCGTTACGCCCTTCGGCGGGGTAAAGGTGAATTTCGATGCCTCAATGGCACCGTTTTGCTGTGATTTCAGCTGATAACTGCTGCGCTGTTCATCCTGCTCAACGGCGCTGAACTGATTGATGGTGCCATTCGCGCTAACGTTGATGGTGAACTGCTTCAGGTTGCCGTTGCTGCCTTTTGGCGTCAGGACAAAGTCATCGCCGTTCTGTTTAATGTTGTACTGCTGCCAGTCGCTGGTCTGGTTACGGGCGATCAGCATAAACGGGGTGTTGCTGGTGGCATCTTTCAGCCAGGTCGCCGTAGCCTGCTCAACAAACGGATTAAAGAACCACAGGGTTTGTCCGTCAGAGACGAGGATGCTCTCATCCGGCTGCGTCATATGCCAGTTGAACAGATTCGGACGTTTAACCCACAGATCGCCCTGACCTTCCTGCACGGCATTGCCGCTGCCGTCAGTCACTTTCTGGGTGAAGCTGGCGTGGAAGCTGCTCACTTTATCCAGGCGGCTTTTCAGATCGCTGGCGGCATCAGCCCAGACGCTGCTTGCCACAAAGCTGGTCAGTAATGCACAGGTGATAGCGATTTTTTTCATTGTTATTCCTTACAATACGTCATCCCGAAATGGGTGCTTTCTGTCAACTATTCTGGACCTGCCCGCAGGCAGGCGACAGAAGAAAATGCTTAAATTTTGCTGATTTACCCATCTTTGCAATCGCGGGTGAATCACTCAAACGGCGGCGGTGCCAGCACTTCACGGTTACCATTATGGCCCTGTTCGCTGACGATCCCCTGCGCTTCCATCTGCTCGATGATACGCGCCGCGCGGTTGTAACCGATGCGGAACTGACGCTGTACCCCGGAGATCGACGCTTTGCGTTTTTCAGTGACAAAGTTAACGGCCTGGTCAAACAGCGGATCAAGATCCTCACCGCCGTCAGCACCGCCGCCACCGCCACCTTCGCTTTCGCTGTCAGAGGTGATGCCATCAACGTACTGTGGACGGCCACGCGCCTTCCAGTCCTGGACCACGGCATGCACTTCCTGGTCACGGACAAATGCGCCGTGAACACGCACCGGCGAGGTGGAGTTCGGCCCGGAATAGAGCATATCCCCCATACCGAGCAGCGATTCCGCCCCCGATTGATCGAGGATGGTACGGGAGTCGATTTTACTCGATACGGTAAAGGCAATACGGGTCGGGATGTTCGCTTTAATCAGTCCGGTGATCACGTCCACTGACGGACGCTGTGTTGCCAGCACCAGGTGGATCCCTGCCGCACGCGCCTTTTGCGCCAGTCGGGCAATCAGTTCTTCCACTTTCTTGCCGACGGTCATCATCAGGTCGGCGAATTCATCCACCAGCACCACGATATACGGCAGTTTTTCCAGCACCGGATGCTGGGCATCCATGCTGTCGCCCGGCTTCCAGTACGGATCCGGGATTGGACGTCCCATTTTGGCTGCTTCCGCGATGATGTCGTTATAGCCCGCAAGGTTACGTACCCCCAGCGCCGACATCAGCTTGTAGCGGCGTTCCATCTCGTTGACGCTCCAGCGCAGGGCGTTGGCCGCATCTTTCATATCGGTGACCACTTCGGTCAACAGATGCGGGATCCCTTCATATACCGACAGTTCCAGCATTTTCGGGTCGATCATGATGAAACGCACATCTTCCGGCTGGGCTTTATACAGGATGCTGAGGATCATGGCGTTGACGCCGACGGACTTACCGGAGCCCGTGGTACCCGCCACCAGCAGGTGCGGCATTTTTGCCAGATCCGCAATCACCGGCTCACCGGCAATATCTTTACCCAGCACCACGCTCAGCGGCGACGGGTTATCACGGAATTTGGCGTTGTCGAGTACTTCACGCAGGTAAACGGTCTGCCGCTTTTTGTTCGGTAATTCCAGGCCGACATACGGTTTGCCTGGAATGACCTCGACCACACGCACGGCAACGGTCGACAGCGAACGCGCCAGGTCACGGGAGAGGTTCGAAATACGTGCCGCTTTTACACCCGGCGCCAGATTCAGCTCAAAGCGAGTAATAACCGGGCCCGGAGAGTAGTTCACCACATCCGCTTTGATGCGGAAGTCGGCCAGGCGTAGCTCAACCAGACGCGCCATCTGATCGAGGGCAAAGGTATCGACCGGTTCGACTTCCGTCGGCGGTGGCGTGAGCAGATCATACGACGGCAGCGGCGTGGTCGGTCTCTGCAGCGGACGGCTGTCACCGTTGCGCATCAGCAGCGGATGGATCAGGCTCTGCTGCGGCTGAACCGGAGGCTGCGGGGCCTGAACCTGCGGCTGCGGCACCTGAACAGGCTGCTGCGGTTGTGCCACTTGTTGCGGCTGAGCGAATTGCTGTGGTTGTGCCACTTGTTGCGGCTGAGCGAATTGCTGCGGTTGCGCCGCTTGTTGCGGCTGAGCGAATTGCTGCGGTTGCGCATATTGCTGCGGCTGCTGCACCGGCGGCGGGGCCACGGCAGGCTGCGGCGGCGTATAAGCCTGGCGCGGCGGCTCTGCATCTGGCATCACGCCCGGAGTGAACAGCGGTTCACTCGGCGTATCATCCACCAGATCTTTCATCGGTGAGAATTCGAAGTCTGCCAACGAGAACGGACTCGCCCCCTTGGGCTGTTCTCCGGCGTAGCGCTGCTGCTGCGTTGCGGCAAACTGGCGAGCCAGCTCCTGCTCTGCGGCATCGTCTTCTTCCTGCTGATAATGCTGAGGCTCAGGCTGATACTCTTCGCCATAACGCTGCTGTTGAGTCGCGGCAAACTGACGCGCCAGCTCATCCTGCTGCATCTCATCAGTATCATCATTGTACTGGTCGTCGTCGTACTGCTGACGCCCCACTTCGCGCGCTTTCTCTTCCTCTTCAGCCATGCGCTGAGAAGGCAGTTTAATGCCAAAAGAGGCCAGTTCACGGCGAGTCGGAACGCGCACACGGTTCGGGCGCGGCAGCTGCGGGCCAATACCCTCTTTGACCTGCGGACGCGGTGCGCCATTTGACGCGAGGCTGAATAACGGCGCGGCAGCACTTGCCGCGGCGCTCGCCTGCTGTACGCCTGCAGCCACAGGTGCGACTGCGGCAGCGGCCGATAGCGGATCAAAAGTCGGTACCGGAACAGAAGGGATTTCTGCCGGTTTAACCGGAGCAGACTCTTGTACCGGTTCAGGAACCGGCTGATACCAGGCTGCCAGCTGTTCACGCTCGCGGGCGCGCTTCTCTTCGACTTCTTCAAAATAGTAGAGTGGCGGGCGGGTGGCTTTCACCTCTTCGACAGGCGGCGCTTCCACCGTCGGCGGGGCATAAACCTGCTCTGGCTGAAGTTCTGGCTGCAGCGGTTCGTACTGCGTGTAAACCGGCTCAGGCTGGTAAGGAGGCTCAGGCTGGTAAGAAGGCTCAGGCTGCTGAGGCGGCTGCCATTGCTGCTGGACATACTGTTCCGGCTCGGGGGCAATAACGGCTTCGGAAACCGGCACACCAGGGACGGTTTGCCATTCAACCACGGGCTGTTGCAGCGGGGTCTCAGGAACGGAAGGCGCAGAGATCACCGGTTCAACCGGCGCAGCATAGGCCTGGGTAGCCGCCGTAGCGGCAGCGGCCGCTGCGATCGGCTCAGCAACGGAGTGACCGTTCAGCAGCGGATCGTACTCGTCATAGTCAGACGGCAGCGCGCGGTTGCCAGAAAACAGCACGTCATCCGGATCGGCCGCGACGCCACGGGCGCTGTACGCCACTTCGTCGTCGTCCATCCGTTTCCCGGAGAACAGCGCGGCATCCGTTTTGCGGCCTAATGGATTAGAGAATTTCTCGGCCACGCGCTTACGACGCGCCAGCGCGCCGCGCAGAATGCGGGCCCGACGCGATTCGCGGCGTTCAGCGACCGGTTCATCTTCATCGTAGTCATCTTCATACTCTTCGTCATTCACCCAGGTGTCGTCACGACGGGTACGGTTGCTGGCGAAGGTCAGAATATTGAGGATCACGCTGCCGATCTTTTCGGCAATGCTGACCCAGGACCAGCCGGTAAACAGCGTCAGCCCTGCGCCCCAGACGCAAAGCAGCGCAATGGTGCCACCGCTGCTGTGCAGCATCGGCTGCAGCGCGGTGCTGAGCAGGCTGCCAATCACGCCACCGGAGGCAAAATACCAGATGTCATCGGCGTTAATCGCCGCCAGACCGCAGGACGTCAGAAGCAATGCCAGCGCACCAATCAGGCGCAGCGAGACGGCAAAATAGTCGATATAGTCATCGTTCTGACGATGGCGCCAGGCAAACCAGCAGCCGCCAATAATGATCACCGGCAGGGTGTAGGCCATCACGCCAAAAATAAAGAACAGCGTATCGGCAAGCCAGGCACCGGGAACGCCACCCAAATTATGGATAGGCTCATGCCATGCGGTTTGTGACCAGCTGGGATCGGAAGGATTGAAACTGAGTAAGGCCGCCATCAGCCAGACGGCAAACAGGGCAACAAGCAGCAATAACGCCTCAAGGAGTCGGCGTCCACTGCTCAGTTTGGTTAAATTGACTTCTTTGTCTTCGGTGTATTCCTGGCTCAAGAAAGGCTCTCCAGGTATCAGGCATTTCCGGCCTGAGTGCTAAAACGGACAACAGTGCCGGGATCCCGACACTGTTGCTGTATGGATTAACAGGAGTGTAATCAAAGTACGCTCATATTGCACCTGTTCCGTGTTAGCGCGTCTTAATAACCAGACGATTGCTCTGTTTGACTTCTTCCATTACCACATAGGTACGGGTGTCGTTCACGCCAGGCAGTCGCAGCAGGGTTTCACCCAGCAGCTTACGGTAAGCGGACATATCAGGTACACGGGTTTTCAACAGGTAGTCGAAATCGCCGGAAACCAGATGACACTCTTGAATTTCTTCAAGTTTTTGCACAGCGGAGTTAAATTGCTCAAACACATCCGGGGCGCCACGATTCAGAGTAATCTCAACAAATACCAGAAGTGAGGCATCCAGATAATGCGGGTTCAGCAGAGCCGTATAGCCCTGAATAAAACCCTGTCTTTCCAGTCGGCGCACACGCTCAAGGCACGGCGTCGGGGAAAGTCCCACACGTTTTGAAAGCTCGACGTTGGAAATACGCCCATCCTTTTGCAACTCATTAAGAATGTTACGATCGATGCGGTCGAGATCTTTGCCAGGGCGCTTCTTGCTATCTACCATTATTATTGTCTCTCTGTATTCCTTCCCTAACTCCTGCCAGGACCCTGTGCACTTCACTGTTCAGAGTCTTTCCCCGTGAGTAATCGCATCACCTGTGTTTTAGTTTGCGCGATGTCGATTGGGGTTATGTGGTAAGAAGACCGTGCCCAAAGGCGGCCATCAACATCACGTATGGCATCTGTCCACACCATGCGTAGATTTCGCTGACCCGGTAAAAATGGTGATTTTGTGCATGACTATGCAATGCACAAAGGCCGCTTTTTTTTCTTCCTTCAATGTTTTCGCAAAAGCGCAGGGGATTGTCAAAGCAAAACATCGAAATTTAGTACAACATGCCGGATATTCATTGCGACCGGCGATTAATCCTCAACTTATCGCCGCAGTTTCGACCGATCGCCCAGGTCTGCTGGCGATAAAACCAGCGCCGCTGTACCGCCGTTCATCGCCCTCTTCTATTGCAACTATCGTTAACAAAATCGCTGCGCCCTTTTTTTACGGCAACAAATTCCCTACAATCCGTGAAAATGTCTGCTAACAACAATGGGGATCTCATGGGCACGGCCAAACACAGTAAACTGCTAATCCTTGGTTCTGGACCTGCGGGATATACCGCAGCGGTCTATGCTGCACGCGCTAACCTGCAACCGGTACTGATTACGGGCATGGAAAAAGGCGGTCAGCTGACCACCACCACCGAAGTAGAAAACTGGCCAGGCGACCCTGAAGGCCTGACCGGGCCACTGCTGATGGAGCGTATGCACGAGCACGCTGCCAAATTTGATACCGAAATCATTTTTGACCACATCAACAAAGTCGATCTGCAGAACCGTCCGTTCCGCCTGATCGGCGACAACGCCGAATACACCTGCGACGCGCTGATCATTGCCACCGGGGCTTCTGCTCGCTACCTGGGCCTGCCATCCGAAGAGGCGTTCAAAGGCCGCGGCGTGTCCGCCTGCGCCACCTGCGACGGTTTCTTCTACCGCAACCAAAAAGTGGCGGTCATCGGCGGGGGCAATACCGCCGTTGAAGAAGCGCTGTATCTGGCGAACATCGCCTCTGAAGTGCACCTGATCCACCGCCGCGATACCTTCCGCGCGGAAAAAATTCTGATCAAGCGTTTGATGGATAAAGTGGCCAGCGGCAATATCGTGCTGCACACCCACCGCACCCTGGAAGAGGTGACCGGCGATCAGATGGGCGTAGCGGGTCTGCGCATTCGTGATACCCAGAACACGGATAATGTCGAGACGCTGGAAGTTGCCGGTCTGTTTGTCGCCATCGGCCACAGCCCGAACACCGCGATTTTTGACGGTCAGCTGGCGCTGGAAAACGGCTACATCAAAGTGCAGTCCGGGATCCACGGCAATGCCACCCAGACCAGCATCCCTGGCGTTTTCGCCGCCGGCGATGTGATGGACCACATCTACCGTCAGGCGATCACCTCTGCGGGCACCGGCTGTATGGCGGCGCTGGATGCAGAACGTTATCTCGACGGATTAGCCGACCAACGTAAATAATCTTTACAAGTCAGCTACAAACGTAAAAAAGGCGGCGATAAGTCGCCTTTATTGTCTCTGCGTTGTAACATTGCCGGGCCCAATACCCAATAACAGCACCTGCAAATCACGCAATGGAAAAAACCCGTCAACAAGAGCTGACTCGCTGGCTCAAGCAGCAAAGTGTACTTTCACGCCGCTGGCTGAATATCTCCCGCCTTTTGGGGTTTATCAGCGGCCTGTTGATTGTCGGTCAGGCCTGGCTTCTGGCCCGCATTCTTAATCACATGATCATGGAAAACATCCCGCGAGAAGCGCTGCTCCTGCCGTTTATCGTGCTGATCCTGGTGTTTATCCTGCGTGCCTGGGTGGTCTGGCTGCGTGAGCGCGTGGGGTTCCACGCCGGGCAGAATATCCGCTACGAAATCCGCCGCCAGGTGCTCGACAGGCTGCATGAAGCCGGTCCCGCCTGGATTCAGGGCAAACCAGCCGGAAGCTGGGCCACGCTCGTCCTCGAGCAAATCGACGATATGCATGATTACTACGCCCGCTATCTGCCGCAGATGGCGCTGGCGGTGTTCGTGCCGGTGCTGATCGTCCTCGCTATCCTGCCTTACAACTGGATCGCTGCGCTGATCCTGGTTGGTACAGCCCCGCTGATCCCGATGTTTATGGCGATGGTCGGGATGGGTGCCGCAGATGCTAACCGCCGCAACTTCCTGGCGCTGGGCCGTCTCAGTGGCCACTTCCTCGACCGCCTGCGCGGGATGGACACGCTGCGCATCTTTGGTCGCGGTGAAGCCGAAACTGAAAATATCCGTCAGGCGTCACAGGATTTTCGTCAACGCACGATGGAAGTGCTGCGTCTGGCCTTCTTATCCTCCGGAGTGCTGGAGTTCTTCACCTCACTGTGCATTGCGCTGGTGGCGGTCTATTTCGGCTTCTCCTATCTGGGGGCCTTTGATTTTGGTCACTACGGTACGGCGGTTACCCTGTCTGCCGGGTTCCTGGCGTTGATCCTCGCGCCGGAGTTTTTCCAGCCGCTGCGCGATTTAGGCACCTTTTACCATGCCAAAGCGCAGGCCGTCGGCGCGGCGGATAGCCTTAAAACCTTCCTTGAAACGCCCCTCGCCCATCCGCAGCGCGGCGACGTGACGCTGAATACCAGCAGTCCGGTCAGCGTGGAAGCGGACGATTTTTGCGTCCTGTCACCGGAAGGCAAAGTCCTGGCCGGGCCGTTGAATTTTACCCTCGCGGCGGGTCAACGGGTGGTGCTGGTCGGCACCAGCGGGTCGGGCAAAAGCTCCCTGCTGAATGCGTTATCCGGCTTTATGGCCTACAGCGGCTCGCTGCGCATTAACCAGACCGAGCTGTCGGCCCTCGATCCCGATGAATGGCGCAAACACCTGAGCTGGGTCGGTCAGAACCCGCAGCTTCCGGCGGCAACCCTGCGTGAAAACGTGCTGCTGGCACGCCCGGATGCGCGCGACGATCAACTGCAATCGGTACTCGATCGCGCCTGGGTCAGTGAATTTCTGCCGCTGCTGCCGAACGGTGTCGATACGGTGGTAGGCGATCAGGCCGCCGGTCTGTCCGTCGGTCAGGCGCAGCGTATCGCCCTTGCCCGCGCACTGCTTGACCCTTGCCAGCTGTTATTGCTGGATGAGCCCGCCGCCAGCCTGGATGCACACAGTGAACAGCGCGTGATGCTGGCGCTGGACGACGCCTCCCGGCAGCAGACCACGCTGATGGTCACCCACCAGCTGGAGGGTATCGCTGCCTGGGATCAGATCTGGGTGATGGAAAATGGTCACCTTGTCGAGCAGGGTGATTACGCGACGCTCGCTGCGGCGCAGGGGCCTTTTGCTGCCCTGCTGGCCAACCGTCAGGAGGACATCTGATGCGTGCCTTACTGCCTTACCTTGCGCTTTATATGCGCCACAAATGGATGCTCACCCTTGGCATCGTGCTGGCTATCATTACGCTGCTGGCGAGTATCGGCCTGCTGACGCTCTCCGGCTGGTTCCTGTCGGCCTCTGCGGTGGCCGGGTTTGCCGGGCTTTACAGCTTCAACTATATGCTGCCTGCTGCGGGCGTGCGCGGTACGGCGATAACCCGAACCGCCGGGCGCTATTTTGAGCGTGTGGTCAGCCATGACGCCACGTTCCGGGTCCTGCAACATCTGCGTATTACCACGTTCAGCAAGCTGCTGCCCCTCTCCCCTGCCGGGCTGGCGCGCTATCGCCAGGGCGAACTGCTGAACCGCGTCGTCGCGGATGTGGATACACTCGATCACCTTTATCTGCGCGTTATCTCCCCGCTGGTAGGCGCGTTCGTGGTGATTGTGGTGGTCACGCTGGGGCTCAGCCTGCTGGATGGCACTATCGCGCTGGCCCTCGGCGGGATCATGCTGCTGACCCTATTTATACTGCCGCCGCTGTTTTATCGCGCCGGGAAAGCGACCGGAGAGAATCTGACCCGTCTGCGTGGTGATTATCGCCAGCAGCTCACCTCCTGGCTGCAGGGTCAGGCGGAGCTGACGATTTTCGGTGCCAGCCGCCGCTATCGCGCACAGATGGAAAATACCGAGATGAGCTGGCACGAAGCCCAGCGCAAGCAGTCGGAGCTGACGGCCTTATCCCAGGCGCTGATGCTGTTGATTGGCGGTTTTGCGGTGATCGCCATGCTGTGGATGGCTTCCGGCGGCGTGGGCGGGAATACGCAACCGGGCGCCCTGATTGCGCTGTTTGTCTTCTGTGCGCTGGCCGCGTTTGAAGCCCTCGCCCCCGTTACCGGCGCCTTTCAGCATCTGGGTCAGGTTGTCGCGTCTGCGTTACGCATTACCCAGATCACCCGCCAGCAGCCGGAAGTGCAGTTCAGCACCACGTCCTCAGACGTCCCTGAACGGCTGGCGCTGCGCCTGACGAATATCAGCTTTGTCTATGAAGGCCAGGCGCAGCAGGCACTGGACAACGTTAACCTGACGATCCCTGCGGGCGCGCACGTTGCCGTGCTCGGACGTACCGGCTGCGGTAAATCGACGCTGTTACAACTGCTGACCCGCGCCTGGGACCCGGCGCAGGGCCAGATTCAGTTCAACGATACGCCACTGACGCAGATCGACGAGAAGGCGTTGCGTCAGTCGGTGAGCGTGGTGCCACAGCGCGTGCATCTGTTCAGCGCAACCCTGCGCGATAACCTGCTGCTAGCCGCCCCGGGCGCCGCGGATGACGTGTTAAGCGCGATGCTGGCAAAAGTGGGCTTGCACAAGCTGCTGGAAGACGAGGGGCTGAACAGCTGGCTCGGCGAAGGCGGACGTCAGCTTTCCGGTGGCGAACTGCGCCGACTGGCGATTGCGCGTGCGCTGCTGCACGATGCGCCGCTGATGCTGCTGGACGAACCCACAGAAGGTCTGGATGCCACAACCGAGCGTCAGATCCTTGATTTACTGGCAAAAGAGATGCAGGACAAAACGCTGCTGATGGTGACGCACCGTCTGCGCGGACTGGCGGATTTCGATCAAATTATTGTGATGGACAACGGAAAAATTATTGAGCAAGGTAGTCATGCAGAGCTGTTGGCGAAACAGGGCCGCTACTACCAGTTTAAACAACGTCTGTAGTCTATATTTGAACCGATCCCTGCTTCGCGTACTGGAGTTTCGTTGTCATGCGCCTGGTCCAGCTTTCTCGTCATTCTCTGGCGTTCCCTTCTCCGGAAGGGGCCCTGCGTGAACCTAATGGTTTGCTGGCCCTGGGCGGCGACCTGAGCCCATCGCGATTGCTGATGGCTTACCAGCGCGGCATCTTTCCATGGTTTTCACCCGGCGACCCGATTTTATGGTGGTCGCCCGATCCTCGCGCCATCCTGTGGCCGGCGCATTTTCATCTCAGTCGCAGCATGAAACGCTTTCATGCTCATTCCCCGTATCGCGTGACGCTCAATCACGCCTTTGGTCAGGTGATCGAAGGCTGTGCCGACGACCGCGCAGAGGGGACCTGGGTCACCCCGGAAGTCATTGCCGCCTATCACCGGCTGCACGAACTGGGGTATGCGCATTCGATAGAAGTGTGGCACAACGATCGGCTGGTCGGCGGCATGTACGGGGTCGCGCAGGGTGCGCTGTTTTGCGGCGAGTCGATGTTCAGCCGCGCCGTCAATGCGTCTAAAACGGCCCTGCTGGTCTTCTGCACCCGCTTCGCTCAGAGCGGCGGCAAGCTGATTGATTGTCAGGTCCTGAACGAACATACTGCCTCGCTGGGGGCGGTGGAAATATCGCGACGCGAATATCTTGAGCATCTGGATACCCTGCGGCTGGAGAAATTACCGCAGAACTTCTGGGTACCCGCCACGTTATTTATGCCGCAGGGGTAAATGTTTTCCGCATATTTCTCCCTAAGATGCTATAATTGTGCCGCAGAGTAGGTTCTGCCTGTTGCCCCGCCGCCGTTTGGGAATAGTTCGCATCCGATAACGCCCTACCGTTTATCCTGCCACCTCCCCTTTACGTATGCGCTTTTCGTACGGTCGAACCGTGACGTCCGGGTAATACGCTGAAACTGCTTTGCTGCGTTTTAAGCGCGCAAATCTTTACTTAATTGATGAATTTCGGCATTATCTTGCCGGTTCAAAACTTGGTAGTGATACCCCAGAGGATTAGATGGCCAAAGAAGACAATATTGAAATGCAGGGTACCGTACTTGATACGTTACCTAACACCATGTTTCGCGTAGAACTGGAAAACGGTCACGTCGTTACCGCGCATATCTCCGGTAAAATGCGTAAAAACTATATCCGTATTCTGACGGGCGACAAAGTGACTGTTGAGCTGACCCCGTACGACCTGAGCAAAGGCCGCATTGTCTTCCGTAGTCGCTAAGAGTTTTCGCCGGTGATGGCGTACAGAGAATAATAAAGGCCGGGTTATCCCGGCCTTTTGTTTTTGCCAGATGGCCTGTTCCAGGCATCAGTGAACGCGTAGCACCGTCATATCCGCCAGCATGGTATGCGCAATATCGTGCAGTAACCCGGTGAGATGCGGGAGCTGATCGCGGTCAAAATGCGACACCAGCAATACATGATTTAAGGCCCGGCAGTAATCACACTGGGTTTCTGTGCTGTCCAGCAGCCACTCTTTTCGCAGCAACGGTTGTAACTCATCGTCATCAAGCACGCGAAAATCGGTCATCGATTTTTCGAGCTCAGCGTTGAATGCGTCCAGGTAGGCCGCCAGGCAGCGGGCGATGGGTTGCGTTTGCGGTAGCGAGTCGCAATCGACCAGGATTTCAGTCAGCAGGTTGCAGCGCGCTGCGAGGGTGGCGAGGTCGGGGGTGTTGAGTTCGAGTTCGCTATATAGCTGGGGAAGCGTATTTTCTGTATTCATTGGGTAATTCCTTCACACACTTTGAATTTACCACCGCAGGAAACGCCAGTTCTCTGGCGGCGGACGAAAAGGAATTGGCGTACCAGTGTGTGCATACTGGTGCTTCAAAAGAAGCTTCCGATTCGCCCGCCAGATGCAGAATATACCCTTTTCCTTAGGGCGAACGAAGCCTGCAGCTAGTTATGCTGCATACACACTTACAGGACGCCAATCCTGACACCTGATTTTGCAGGTGCGCCGCCATTTTATTACTGTGATTTTATCCAGCAATAAGCTTGTTTTAATTCTGGATAACGCCTCGCAAAATATTTGGCAGTCGTGCGCGCGTTTCCCCCTCACCCTAACCCTCTCCCTGAATGGAGAGGGAACCGATCGAGCGTACAGCGAGAAAAGTGGTTGGTATTTGGCAATTACTTACAGCGATTGCCTGGTCCGGCTGAAAATCGCCGAAGCGTTTCCGTAAGGCCGGGGCGAGGCGCAGGGACGCGCCGAGAGGGCATAGCCTGCAGGGATGCAGGCTGGTGCCCGACCCGAAAGCCTGAAGGAATAAGCTGAGGGTACCGCGCAGCGGCGATTTTCTTTGCCGGGAGCCGGGATTGCTAAGGGGGCGGCGGCGAGCCCCCTTAGCACGTTCACGGGTGACGGGGTAAACAGAGAAATACAGAACGTATAGTGAACGGAACCACCACCGTAGCGACATGTTCACAGGCATAAAAAAAGGCAACCGAAGTTGCCTTTTAACGTTTAGCTAGTGTGCCGCTTCCGGCTTGTGCTTCTGCGCACTCTGGAAATCGTACGTCAGCTCGCCCTTCTCCTGGTCCAGCGCTACCGTCACCTGGCCGCCGTCCACCAGTGAGCCAAACAGCAGCTCGTTGGCCAGCGGTTTCTTCAGGTTATCCTGAATCACACGCGCCATTGGACGGGCACCCATTGCACGGTCGTAGCCTTTCTCGGCCAGCCAGTCGCGCGCCTCCTGACTCACTTCCAGCGACACGCCTTTCTGATCCAGCTGAACCTGCAGCTCGACGATGAACTTGTCCACCACCTGATGGATCACCTCGGTAGACAGGTGATCGAACCAGATAATGTTGTCCAGACGGTTACGGAACTCCGGCGTAAAGACCTTCTTGATCTCTTCCATCGCATCGGTGCTGTTATCCTGGTGGATCAGGCCGATGGATTTACGCTCGGTTTCACGCACACCGGCGTTGGTGGTCATCACCATCACCACGTTACGGAAGTCCGCCTTGCGCCCGTTGTTGTCGGTCAGCGTGCCGTTGTCCATCACCTGCAGCAGCAGGTTAAAGACATCCGGGTGCGCTTTCTCGATTTCATCAAGCAGCAGAACCGCGTGTGGATGCTTGATCACCGCATCGGTGAGCAGCCCGCCCTGGTCAAAGCCCACGTATCCCGGAGGCGCACCGATCAGACGACTGACGGTATGACGCTCCATATACTCGGACATATCAAAACGCAGCAGCTCAATGCCCAGCGCTTTGGAGAGCTGAACCGTGACCTCGGTTTTCCCTACCCCGGTCGGACCGGCGAACAGGAAAGACCCCACGGGTTTATGATCGTGCCCCAGTCCGGCGCGGGCCATCTTAATGGCTTCGGTTAACGCCTCAATGGCTTTACCCTGACCAAAGACCAGCATTTTCAGACGGTCGCTGAGGTTTTTCAGCGTGTCGCGGTCGCTCTGAGAAACGCTCTTCTCAGGGATACGCGCAATGCGGGCGACGACGGATTCAATATCCGCCACGTTGACCGTTTTCTTACGCTTGCTGACCGGCATCAGACGCGCACGCGCGCCCGCTTCGTCGATCACATCAATCGCTTTATCCGGCAGATGACGGTCGTTGATGTATTTCACCGCCAGCTCCACCGCCGCACGCACCGCTTTCGCGGTATAACGCACGTCGTGGTGCGCTTCGTACTTCGGTTTCAGGCCGTTGATTATCTGAACGGTCTCTTCAACAGAAGGCTCAGTAATGTCGATTTTCTGGAAGCGACGCGCCAGAGCACGGTCTTTCTCGAAAATGTTGCTGAACTCCTGATAGGTGGTCGAGCCCATCACGCGGATCTTGCCGCTGGAGAGCAGCGGTTTGATCAGGTTGGCAGCATCCACCTGACCACCCGATGCCGCACCGGCACCGATGATGGTATGGATCTCATCAATAAACAGGATGCTGCTGGTGTCCTGCTCCAGCTGCTTGAGCAGCGCTTTGAAACGTTTTTCAAAATCACCACGGTACTTGGTACCGGCCAGCAGAGAGCCAATATCGAGCGAGTAAATGGTGCAATCGGCAATCACTTCCGGTACATCGCCCTGCACGATACGCCAGGCCAGCCCTTCGGCGATGGCGGTTTTACCCACGCCCGACTCCCCCACCAGCAGCGGGTTGTTCTTGCGGCGGCGGCACAGTACCTGAATCGCCCGTTCCAGCTCTTTATCGCGGCCAATCAGCGGATCGATACCGCCGACGCGGGCAAGCTGATTAAGATTGGTGGTGAAGTTTTCCATACGTTCCTCCCCGCCTGCTTGCTCTTCGCTGTTGACCTGACTGCTGGAATCCGAGGCCTGATTCGGCTCGTCTTTGCGTGTTCCGTGAGAGATGAAGTTCACCACGTCGAGGCGGCTGACTTCGTGTTTACGCAGCAGATACGCGGCCTGCGACTCCTGCTCGCTGAAGATGGCAACCAGCACGTTGGCGCCGGTCACTTCGCTACGTCCGGAGGACTGGACGTGGAATACCGCACGCTGCAGGACGCGCTGGAAGCTGAGCGTCGGCTGGGTGTCGCGCTCCTCTTCACTGACGGGCAGCACCGGTGTGGTTTGTTCGATGAAGGCTTCGAGCTCCTGGCGCAGTGCGACCAGATCCACAGAGCACGCTTCCAGCGCTTCACGGGCGGATGGATTGCTAAGCAGTGCAAGCAGCAAGTGCTCGACCGTCATAAATTCATGTCGGTGCTCACGCGCTCTGGCGAAAGCCATGTTTAAACTGAGTTCCAGTTCTTGATTGAGCATAGGCACCTCCCCCAATTTTCATTGCCTTATTCAGGCTTTTTCCAGCGTACACAGCAACGGATGCTCATTCTCCCTCGCGTACTCGTTCACCATCGCCACTTTGGTTTCGGCGACTTCTGCCGTAAATACGCCGCAGATCGCTTTGCCATGATAGTGAACCGTAAGCATCAGTTGCGTTGCACGTTCTACATCATAAGAAAAGAACTTTTGTAGCACGTCAATAACAAATTCCATCGGCGTGTAGTCATCGTTCATTAACATAACTTTATACATAGATGGCGGTTTTAGCGCGTCGCGCACTTTATCTTCCGCCAGCTTGTCAAAATCCAGCCAGTCGTTCGTCTTGCCCATTGTCAGTCGTCATCATCGTTTTATGGTCTTCGGTCACGTGCATTGGCGCGGGCCGAAGGCTATACATACCTTGAATCTACCTCAGATGTCAGATAACTCACATCTATTATTGTCATCCGCGATATCTGTCACAATACCCGTCAATAGCGTTAACTGCTTCAAATTTTGATTCATTTTTCCCCTCACAACCCTGGCAAATGCTTGACGATCTCTTTGGTTTATCTAAATTGTACAGGCGTGAGTTGGCGAGGTTTTGACCAGCCCCCGCTCCACCACCGGTTCAATACATCTTACTAATAAGATTTCGAAGGATGTCGAAGCATGGAAACGGGTACTGTTAAGTGGTTCAACAACGCCAAGGGGTTTGGTTTCATTTGCCCTGAAGGCGGCGGCGAAGACATCTTCGCGCATTACTCCACCATTCAGATGGATGGTTACAGAACGTTAAAAGCCGGGCAGGCCGTCCGGTTCGATGTACACCTGGGGCCAAAAGGCAATCATGCCAGCGTCATTGTGCCTGTCGAAGCAGAAGCAGTAGCATAGCTCTCTGTTTTATTGTGTACACCCCGCACTCAAAATGCCAGCCCGATCGGCTGGCATTTTTATTTGCGTCTTGTCCGGTTAAAAACTTACTCGCGGGCTAACGCGTCCACCGGATCCAGTCGTGCCGCATTGCGCGCCGGCAGCCAGCCAAACAGCACCCCGGTAAAGGTCGAACACAGGAACGCGGTCAGCAACGCCATCGGCGAGAAGCCAATTTCCCAGCCGGGTAAAAACAGCTGCAGCGTAAAGGCGATCATCAGCGAGAGCGAAATCCCCAGCGCACCGCCTACCAGACAGACCAGCACCGCTTCAATCAAAAACTGCTGCAGCACATCGCTGGCCCGGGCCCCGACCGCCATCCGGATGCCGATTTCACGCGTGCGTTCGGTCACCGACACCAGCATGATATTCATCACCCCAATCCCCCCCACCAGCAGGGAGATGATCGCCACCAGCGTGAGAAAGAGCTGTAAAGTACGTGTGGTCTTTTCAGCCGTTTTCAAGAGGCCATCCATGTTCCAGGTGAAGAAATCTTTCTTGCCGTGGCGCAGCAACAGCATCCGTTCAAGCTGCTGTTCCGCCAGCGTGCTGTCGTAGCCCTCCTTCACCCTCACGGTTATCGAGTTCAGCCACGACTGGCCCATAATGCGCCCGGAAATGGTGGAGTACGGCAACCAGACGCGCAAAATTTTGCTGCTGCCAAACATCGACTGCTTCTCTTCTGCCACCCCGATCACCGTCGCGGGCATATTGCCCACCAGGATAATCTCCCCCACCACGTTGGCTTTGTTGGGGAACAGCTGCCGCCGGGAGTTGGCATCCAGCACCACGACCTGCGCCCGGCCCGACAGCTGCTCGGCGTTAAAGGTGGTTCCCTGACTGAAGGTCATGCCGTAGACGTTAAAATAGTCGCCGCTGACGCCGTTGGCGCTGGCCGCCACGTCAATGTTCCCGTAACGCAGCCGCAGGCTCTGCGACACCGCAGGCGTGGCGGAGTTAACCCACGGCTGCTTCTGGATGGCGGCGAGATCGTCATATTTCAGCGCCTGCTGATACTGCGGCTCGTCGTCACCAAAATCTTTGCCGGGATAGACGTCAATGGTGTTGGTGCCGATGGCGCGAATATCCGCCAGCACCAGCTGTTTTGCGGCATCGCCCACCACCACAATCGATACCACCGAGGCGATACCGATAATGATCCCCAGCATGGTCAGCAGGGTACGCATCTTGTTGGCGGCCATCGCTAGCCACGCCATGGTCAGCGCCTCGCGAAAGCTGCTGGCAAACTGTCGCCAGCCGGACGGGGGCGGCAGGGCCACTTCCTGTCGCCGGGTGGCGTTGCTGTTGGGAGGAGGGTTACTAATTAACTCACCGTCGTGGATCTCGACGATCCGTCCGGCCTGCGCCGCCACCTGCGGATCGTGGGTGACGATGATCACCGTATGTCCCTGATCCCGCAGTTGATGGAGGATCGCCATCACCTCCTCCCCGGAGTGGCTGTCCAGCGCCCCGGTCGGTTCATCGGCCAGGATCACCTGCCCACCGTTCATCAGCGCCCGGGCGATACTCACACGCTGCTGCTGCCCGCCCGAGAGCTGCGAAGGCTGATAATCAACCCGCTCGCCCAACCCCAGCCGGGTTAACAGCGCCTGAGCGCGTTCAAGGCGCTTTTTGCGCTCCACACCCGCATACACTGCAGGCACTTCCACGTTTTGCACGGCGCTAAGGTGTGACAGCAAATGGTAGCGCTGGAAGATAAAACCGAAGTGCTCCCGGCGCAGTTTCGCCAGCGCGTCGCTGTCCAGGGTGGCGATATCGGTGCCCGCCACGCGATAGGTGCCGCTGGTGGGTTTATCCAGGCAGCCGAGGATGTTCATCAGCGTCGATTTACCGGAACCCGAGGCTCCTATAATCGCCACCATCTCCCCCGCTTCCACCCGCAGGGTGATGCCTTTCAGCACCTCCACCGGCCCATCCCCGGAGGGATAGCTGCGGCGAATATCATTCAGCTCAAGCAGTGCGGTCATTTCGCCGCCCCTGGCAGGGTCTCGCTAATGACGACTTCTTCACCCTCTTCCAGCCCTTTCACTACCACCACGTCGGTGTCGTTGCGCGCGCCGAGGCTGACTTCGCGCTCGCGGGTCTCCCCACTGCGCAGCACTTTCACTTTATAGCGATTGTCGCCTGTTGATTCGCCCAGCGCCGCCAGCGGAATGGTCAGCACGTTCTTCACCCCGGTCAGCTGAATATGCACCTGTGCGGTCATCTCCAGGCGCAGCACCCCTTGCGGGTTAGGCACTTCAAAGCGGGCATGGTAGAAAATGGCGTCGTTGACCTTCTCCGGCGTCGGCAGAATGTCTTTCAGCACCCCTTCGTAGCGAGTCTGCGGATCGCCCAGCACCGTAAACCAGGCTTTCTGCCCCGGCTTAAGGTGGATAACGTCCGCCTCGGACACCTGGGCCTTCACCAGCATGGTGCTCATGTCCGCCAGGGTCAGAATGTTTGGCGCCTGCTGGGCAGCAATCACCGTCTGGCCTTGCAGGGTAGTGATTTGCGTCACTTCTCCGCCCATCGGCGCCACAATGCGGGTGTAATCGAAGTTGGTTTTGGCGCTATCCAGCGTGGCCTGATTACGCTTGATCTGCGCATCAATGGTGCCGATCTGCGCCTGTTTTACCGCCAGTTCGGTCGCGGCGGTGTCCAGCTCCTGCTGCGAAATCGCCTGGGTGGTGGCCAGCTGCCGCTGACGATTCAGCGTCACCTGCGCCAGCTTGCGTTCAGCATCGGCCTGGCTACGCTGCGCGCGCAGCTCCATCAGCGTCGCTTCGACCTCTTTGATCTGGTTTTCAGCCTGCTCCGGATCAATCACCCCCAGCAGCTGTCCTTTTTTGACCTTATCGCCGATTTCAACCGACAGCGTTTTCAGCTGCCCGCTCACCTGCGCGCCGACGTCAACTTTACGTAGCGCATCCAGCTTGCCGGTCGCCAGTACGTTCTGCTGCAGCTCGCCCGGGCGGACAATCAGCGTCGTATATTGCGGCACCGGCGCGTTAAGCGTTCTCCAGGCGGTAATCAGCGCAACGATAATGATAAGCGCGGCTATCACGTACCGTTTTTTAAGCTTTCTCCTGATATTCATAGCGATCCTGAGTCCTTCGTGTGATCCATCAAAAATGAGAAGGATAACTTCAACAGCGGTTAAACAAAATTTGAAAGATGATGAGAGTATCAGACTTATTGATATTTGGTTAAGTATACGGATGGTGAAATCAATACATCAATTCTACTGGATGGTTTCACCATGTCGCAGCTTACCGAACACACCTTTACCCCGTCTCGCTCCATGACCCGTCTGGGATTGTTCTTCAATCTTTTTAGCGGTAAATGGCGCCCGGGCCAGTTCTGGCACCGCCGCAGCTTCCGGCTTAAGTTCCTGCTGCGCTCACTGCTGATGCCGCGCTTAAGCCTGGCATGGATGAACGAACTGGCGCATTTTCCGGATCTGGTTGAGCTGTTAACCCGCCAGCCGCGCCTGCCTGTGCGCCTGCATCGCCCCTATCTGGCCGTCAATCTCGACCGCAAGCAGCTGCCGGAAGCCATCCGCTACCACTATGCCCGGCTGTACGCCACGTTGACGCCGGAAGAGCTGCGCGACTACCTGCAGGGCAACGGGCTGGTGCTGGCGCAGCTGGAAGGTAAAAACGGCGAAAAGTACACACTCGAGTTCACCATGATGATCACCCTGGATAAAGAAGGGGAAAGCACGATCCTGATGCGCAACGACGAGGGTGAAACGCTGGCGGAAATGACCTTTACGCTCTGCCAGTACCAGAATCAACCGACGTTGTTTATCGGCGGTTTGCAGGGCGGTAAGCGCGAGTTACCCCATGAGGAGATCCAGAAGGCGACCAAAGCCTGTCACGGGCTGTTCCCGAAACGTCTGGTAATGGAGGCGATTTGCCAGTTTGCCGCCCGCTTCGAGGTGACGCAGATTCTGGCGGTGAGCAACGAAACGCACATCTATCGCAGCCTGCGCTATCGCGATAAAAAGGACAAAATCCACGCCGACTACAGCGGCTTCTGGGAGACCGTCGGCGGCGCATGCGATGCCAACGGCTATTTTCATATTCCCGGCACCGTCGCCCGCAAAAGCGAGGCCGAGATCGCCAGCAAAAAACGCGCGGAGTATCGCCGCCGTCATCAGCTGCTGGATGCGATCCCGGCGCAAATGGCCGGTCTGTTTCGTTAATCCGCTCTGCCGCGCGCCAGCCACAGCACGCGGGAGAACATTTTGCGCAGCAGGGTGGGCACAGATTCTACCCCTCTGCGCCCGGCCTCCATCGCCACCTCAATCGCCAGATCCGGTTTAGACGAGCGGTGGATCGCTTTGGTGATCACCCGCCGGATGTTCATCGGAATATTTTCCGGCAGCATCGCCACCCGGTGGAACACGTCGGAAAACCCCTGCCGGTACATGAAATGCTCCATGTCCATGGCGGGCAGCATCGTCAGATGTTCGCGCTCCTCTTCCCGGTCATTGTTAAGCAGCCCGCGCACGGTGGCGGCATATTTCTTGCCCGCATCGTCGCCGTCCACCAGCACATGCCACTCGATACCCATCCGCCGGGCAAATTTCACCAGCGGTTTTAAGCCCGACTGGGCGAACTCAATCACCTTTATGCCCTCGGCGTCGAAGTGATGGCCGCACTGGCGAGCCAGTTCGTTAATGACCCAGGTTTCAGTCTCGCCTTCCACCAGCAGCCAGCAGCGGGCAAACAGTGACGACGCACGGTTGAAGCGAATATGAAAGGCGATCCGCCGGCTGTCTTCAGCATTCATTCCCCCCGGCCCGAGGCGGAATGCGGTGACGCGGGACGATTCGCGCACCAGCCTGCAGACGTGCTCTACCGGGGTTAACGACAGCAGTTCCCCGGAATTGGTGGTGGTAATGCGCTGCAGGGGCAGCAGGTTGAGCAGGTGCCACGCTACCGACAGCATAATGGGATGCAGGCGGGTCTCGGGGTCTTCCACCAGCAGCAGCGGGCGGGCGTCGCGGTCCAGCCGGACGTTGCCCTTCGCCTGCAGCAAGGTGGAGAACAGCCCCAGCAGGATCACCCGGTGCGAACGGCCGCCGGGTCTGTCGATCATCCGGTTGATGATGTCGAGATAGCGCCAGCTGCGCTGCTCGTCGTGCGATCGGCGTCGCATCAGCCGGTTGCGGACCGGCGAGGTGCCTTGCTCGGAGAAGTAGTGCTCCAGCAGCTGCACCATCGCCGACAGCCCCTGGCGGATCTGCCCGTCGGTTAAATTTTGCGGCCGGGCCACCAGCTCGCGGGCCAGATAGTCCAGCTCGCGGGCGGTGACCTCCACGTCGGGCATGTGCGGCACCGTGCCGTTGCGGATCCGCCGCATAAAACGGGCATCGCGCAATCGCAGGACCGGCATCAACCGCACCAGATGATTCGCCAGGTCGTCAATCTTGTCGAGCGGCAGCGGGTTGCCCTGGGCGTCGAGAAACTCACGCAGGGTTAAGACGCTGTCATCATCGGCCAGCGACCCTTCAAGACGATAGAAAATACGGTGATAGTTGTCCGGGCATTTCACCCAGCAGTCGGCCAGCGGGCGGTAGCGGCGGACATGATGGCGCCCCGGCTCCGATTCGCAAAAGGTCAGAATGATATGCAGATGGTGTTCGCGCCCCAGCACGTCGCCAGGCGGGAACCAGAAGTCGTCGCGGACAAAATGATAGAGATCGGATTCCGGCGACAGCAGCAGGGTCAGCGCATCCAGCAGGCTGGACTTGCCCCAGGCGTTTTCGCCGATCAGGACGTTGTTTTGCTCGAGCATCAGCGACAAACGATTAATGCCGCGAAACCCCACGATTTCCACACGTTCAAGCAGCATGTACCCTCCGGGAGAGATCAACTTTTTCCTTTAAGTTATCCGGAGTATAACGCCAGCGCGCGCAAGCGGACACGCGATGTCTGTCGAAGAGTGAACGGCACCCGAGAAATTAAGAATTTAACAATACGCTTTCACTTGAAATAAATAAAAATAGGTAAATGTCAGACCTGTAAAAATGCACTATGCTTTTTCAGCTGGCTTTTTAAAAAAGGAACAGCAACTCATTGCCCTAAATCAAACTTACCTTATTTATTTAACTGGTGAGGGAGGTGCCGCATTTTTAGAATAGTGACGCTTTTAATATCGTCGCCCTTTTTTTGGCGATAAACATTTCTTGCGCAGGTAAGCGCTATTTTATTGAGGTGGTTATGTTCAGAAAGTTAGCAGCTGAATGTTTCGGTACGTTCTGGCTTGTATTCGGTGGCTGCGGTAGCGCCGTTCTGGCCGCAGGGTTTCCTGAATTAGGTATTGGCTTTGTCGGTGTGTCACTGGCATTTGGCTTAACGGTGTTAACCATGGCCTATGCCGTGGGCCATATTTCCGGCGGCCATTTCAACCCGGCCGTGACCCTCGGCCTGTGGGCGGGCGGTCGTTTCCCGGCGAAAGACGTGATTGGCTATATCATCGCCCAGGTGATCGGCGGGATTATCGCTGCCGCTATTCTGTACGTCATTGCCAGCGGTAAAGCCGGCTTTGACGCGGCGGCCAGCGGCTTTGCGTCGAATGGCTTTGGCGAGCACTCCCCGGGCGGCTTCTCGATGCTGTCTGCTATCGTGATTGAAATTGTGCTGACGGCAGGCTTCCTGCTGGTGATCCACGGCGCAACTGACAAACACGCCCCTGCCGGTTTTGCCCCGATTGCCATTGGCCTGGCGCTGACCCTGATCCACCTGATCAGCATTCCGGTTACCAACACCTCGGTCAACCCGGCGCGCAGCACCGCGGTTGCTATTTTCCAGGGTGGCTGGGCGCTGGAGCAGCTGTGGCTGTTCTGGGTGATGCCAATCGTGGGCGGTATTCTTGGCGGCGTGCTGTACCGCACTCTGCTGGAGAAAAAATCAACGGCCAGCGCGAGTGACGTGTTGTCGGATAACGCATAGCCTACCCAACCGACAAAAGAGTTCACACTCACTCCAGCCGGGCACGCGTCAGCGCCGCCCGGCTTTGTTTTTTTGCACCTTTACTGAACAGCCTTAATTGGGTAGTGTCTCTGGCGCTCATCGCACCACTCAAATAAAGGACCCGGTTGTTCATGTTTTCAGGACTCTTAATCATCTTGATCCCGCTTGTCGTGGGCTATCTCATTCCTCTTCGCCAGGTATCGGCTTTAAAACTGATCAACCGTTTTCTGAGCTGGATTGTTTACGTCATTCTGTTCTTTATGGGGATCAGCCTCGCCTTCCTCGATAATCTGGCCGCCAATCTGCTGTCGATCCTGCATTATTCCATTATTACGATTGTGGTTTTATTGCTGTGCAATATTGCGGCGCTGTTCTGGCTGGAGCGCACTATTCCGTGGAAAAACCATCATCAGCAGGAAAAGTTACCCTCGCGGATCGCAATGGCGCTGGAGTCATTAAAACTGTGCGGCGTGGTGGTGATTGGCTTTCTGCTGGGGCTCAGCGGGCTGGATTTTTTACAGCACGCCACCGAGGCCAGCGAATACACGCTGATCTTCCTGCTGTTCCTGATTGGTATTCAGCTGCGTAATAACGGTATGACCTTAAAACAGATTGTGCTCAACCGCCGGGGGATGATGGTTGCCGTGGTGGTGGTGGGCAGCTCGATGGTCGGCGGGGTGATCAATGCCTTTATTCTCGACCTGCCGCTCAACACTGCGCTGGCGATGGCCTCTGGTTTTGGCTGGTATTCCCTGTCCGGCATTCTGTTAACCGAATCCTTTGGCCCGGTGATTGGCAGCGCTGCCTTCTTTAATGACCTGGGACGCGAGCTGATCGCCATTATGCTGATCCCCGGCCTGGTGCGCCGCAGCCGCTCCACGGCGCTGGGTCTGTGCGGGGCCACCTCAATGGACTTTACCCTGCCGGTGCTGCAGCGTTCAGGCGGACTGGAAATGGTACCTGCCGCCATCGTCCACGGCTTTATTTTAAGCCTGCTGGTTCCGGTGATGATGGCATTCTTCTCGGCCTGATACTTCTTCGGCGGTAGCCTGCTACCGCCAAAATTGCGCTAAATCAATCTCCCTCTATTTTGTAGCAGAAAGACCTTCCCTCCCTTCCGTCACCAGCATAATCTTAAACATGTATCTAAAATATAACTTTAACAGGTGTGATTATGTTTTGTGTGCAATGTGAACAAACTATCCGTACCCCAGTCGGTAACGGCTGCTCTTACGCGCAGGGTATGTGCGGTAAAACCGCCGAAACCTCCGATCTGCAGGATCTGCTGATCGCCTCCCTGCAGGGTTTATCTGCCTGGGCGGTAAAAGCCCGTGAATACGGCATTGTCGACCACTACGTAGACAATTTCGCGCCACGCGCATTTTTCTCCACCCTGACTAACGTTAACTTCGATTCCCCGCGTATCGTCGGCTACGCGCGCGAAGCTATCGCCCTGCGTGAAGCGCTGAAAGCACAGTCCCTGAACATGGATGCTAACGCCACCGTCGATAACCCAATGGCCGACCTGCAGCTGGTCAGCGACGATCTGGGCGACCTGCAGCGTCAGGCAGCAGACTTTACCCCGAACAAAGACAAAGCCGCGATTGGCGAGAACATCCTCGGCCTGCGCCTGCTGTGCCTGTACGGTCTGAAAGGTGCGGCGGCCTATATGGAACACGCCCACGTTCTGGATCAGTACGACAACGACATCTACGCGCAATACCACAAAATTATGGCGTGGCTGGGCACCTGGCCGTCCGATATGAACGCTCTGCTGGAGTGTTCCATGGAAATCGGCCAGATGAACTTCAAAGTGATGAGCATTCTGGACGCCGGTGAGACCACCAAATACGGCCACCCGACCCCGACTCAGGTCAACGTAAAAGCCACTGAAGGTAAGTGCATCCTGATCTCCGGTCACGACCTGAAAGATCTGTACAACCTGCTGGTTCAGACCGAAGGCACCGGCGTTAACGTTTATACCCACGGCGAAATGCTGCCAGCCCACGGCTACCCGGAGCTGCGTAAATTCAAACACCTGATCGGTAACTACGGCAGCGGCTGGCAGAACCAGCAGGTGGAATTTGCCCGCTTCCCAGGCCCTATCGTGATGACCTCTAACTGCATCATCGACCCTACCGTGGGCGCATACGATGACCGCATCTGGACCCGCAGCATCGTCGGCTGGCCGGACGTGAGCCACCTGGAAGGCGACGACTTCGCGCCAGTCATTGCCCAGGCACAGCAGATGGCGGGCTTCCCGTACAGCGAAATCCCACACCTGATCACCGTAGGTTTTGGCCGTCAGACCCTGCTGGGCGCGGCAGATTCCCTGATTGACCTCGTGAGCCGCGAAAAACTGCGTCACATCTTCCTGATTGGTGGCTGTGACGGTGCGCGCGGCGAACGTAACTACTTCACCGATTTCGCCACCAGCGTGCCGGACGACTGCCTGATCCTGACTCTGGCCTGCGGTAAATACCGTTTCAACAAGCTCGATTTCGGGGATATCGAAGGCCTGCCGCGTCTGGTGGATGCCGGTCAGTGTAACGATGCTTACTCGGCCATCATCCTGGCGGTCACCCTGGCAGAGAAACTGGGCTGTGGCGTAAACGACCTGCCGCTGTCGCTGGTGCTCTCGTGGTTCGAACAGAAAGCGATTGTGATCCTGCTGACCCTGCTGTCGCTGGGCGTGAAAAACATCGTCACCGGTCCAACGGCACCTGGCTTCTTTACGCCGGATCTGCTGGCCATCCTCAACGAGAAATTTGGTCTGCGTTCCGTGACCACCGTTGAAGAAGACATGAAGCAACTGCTGAGCGCGTAAGGAGTTAAGAGTATGACTATGCCAACCCATCAGTGCCCGTGGCGGATGCAGGTTCATCACATCCATCAGGAAACGCCGGATGTCTGGACAATTTCGTTGCTGTGCCACGACTATTATCCTTACCGTGCCGGGCAGTATGCGCTGGTCAGCGTGCGTAATTCAGCCGAGACGTTGCGGGCGTACACGATCTCCTCAACGCCGGGCATCAGCGAATACATTACGCTGACCATCCGTCGCATTGATGAGGGGGCAGGCTCCCAGTGGCTGACCGGTGACGTGAAGCGTGGGGATTACATCTGGCTCTCCGACGCGCAGGGTGATTTTACCTGTGACGACAAAGCCGAAGATAAATTCCTGCTGCTGGCCGCCGGTTGTGGCGTGACGCCGGTGATGTCGATGCGTCGCTGGCTGGCCAAAAACCGTCCGCACGCCGACGTAGAAGTGATCTTCAGCGTGCGTTCCCCAGAGGATGTGATTTTTGCTGAAGAATGGCGTCACTACCCGGTGACGCTGGTGGCCGAAAACAACGCCACCGACGGTTTTGTGGCCGGTCGCCTGAACCGCGACCTGCTGCAGCGCGTGCCGGATATCGCCGCGCGCACCGTGATGACCTGTGGTCCGGCACCGTATATGGACATCGTTGAAGAAGAGGTCAAAGCCCTGGGCGTGAGCCGCTTCTTCAAGGAGCAGTTCTTTACCCCCGTGGCGGAAGCCGCAACCAGCGGGCTGAAGTTCACCAGGCTGCAACCGGCAAAGACCTTCTTTGGCCGCGTCGGCAGCACCCTGCTGGAGGCGATGGAAAGCAATAACGTGCCTGTGGTCGCCGCCTGTCGTGCGGGCGTGTGCGGTTGCTGTAAAACGAAAGTGGTCGACGGGAACTATACCGTCAGCAGCACCATGACGCTGACGGATGCCGAGATTGCCGAAGGTTACGTGCTGGCGTGCTCCTGCCATCCGCAGGGCGATCTGGTTCTGGCCTGATAAAAAAGCCCGGTCGCGCTGACCGGGCCTACAACGTTCGTGCTCTAATGCCCGGTGGCGCTACGCTTACCGTGCCTACGGGTTGTGTAGGCCGGGCAAACGCAGTGCCGCCCGGCATTACTTCCACGCCGGATCGCTCACCACGGAATAGCGCCCTGCCCCCAAGAACGCCACCGCCAGCGCCCCCACGAAGAAGTACACCAGGCTCTCAATCGCCCAGGCACCTACCGCATCCAGCGCGAAGGTTTTACCTGTTCCGACCATCAGCCACGCCACCACCATGGTAAAGGCCAGCACCAGCGCCGACGGACGGGTCAGAATACCGAGGATAATCAGGATCGGTGCCAGCACTTCCCCCACTAACACGCCATAGGCAATAAAGCCCGGCAGCCCCTTCGCCGCCAGCATTCCGGCAATACCACCGACCCCATCAATGGCTTTGTGCATGCCATGAAACAGCATCAATCCCCCTACCGCCAGACGTAACAGCAGTTTGCCGAAATCGTCGTGCGTTAGCGTTTTATTAACAGCGATTAACAATGATTTAACCATTTGAATTGATTCCTGTTTTTATTCTGTGTTGCACCACAATATGATGAAATGTTGCTCAATGAAAGCAGCTATTAATGAGGGGGAACGCCTTTACCGGGCATGGCGGTGAGTTTCATCTAAGCTTGTTAGCGTGATCACAATCAGGAGACGGACAACCATGAAACAAACCGTGGCAAGCTACATTGCGAAAATGCTTGAGCAGGTCGGCGTAAAACGGATCTGGGGAGTGACCGGCGATTCGCTCAACGGCCTGAGCGACAGCCTGAACCGGATGGGTACCATCGACTGGATGCCCACCCGCCATGAAGAGGTCGCCGCCTTTGCCGCCGGAGCAGAAGCGCAGTTAACCGGCGAGCTGGCGGTCTGCGCAGGCTCCTGTGGACCGGGCAACCTACATCTGATCAACGGCCTGTTTGACTGCCATCGCAACCACGTCCCGGTGCTGGCGATTGCAGCCCATATTCCGTCGAGCGAAATCGGCAGCGGCTATTTTCAGGAGACGCATCCTCAGGAACTGTTCCGGGAATGCAGCCACTATTGCGAGCTGGTGTCGACACCGGAGCAGATCCCGCAGGTGCTGGCCCTGGCCCTGCGCAACGCCATTCTCAACCGCGGCGTGTCGGTGATTGTGCTGCCCGGCGATGTGGCGCTGCAGCCCGCGCCGGAAAGCGCCAGCAGCCACTGGTACCCGGCCCCACCGCCGGTGGTCATTCCTGCTCACACCGAGCTGAAGAAACTGGCGCAGCTGCTGCGCTACTCCAGCAATATCGCCCTGCTGTGCGGCAGCGGCTGTGCGGGCGCCCATGAGGAGCTGCTGGAATTTGCCGGTACCCTGAAAGCGCCAATTGTTCACGCTCTGCGCGGCAAAGAGCACGTGGAATACGATAACCCCTTTGATGTGGGGATGACCGGGCTGATCGGCTTCTCGTCCGGATTCCACACCATGATGAACGCCGACACGCTGGTGCTGCTCGGCACCCAGTTCCCGTATCGCGCCTTCTACCCTTCTGACGCCAAAATCATTCAGATCGACATCAACCCCGCCAGCATCGGCGCACACAGCAAAGTGGACATGGCGCTGGTGGGCGATATCAAGGCCACCCTGAGCGCCCTGCTGCCACTGCTGGAAGAGAAAACCGATCGTAAGTTTCTCGATAAAGCACTCAGCGACTATCGCGATGCGCGTAAAGGGCTGGACGACCTGGCGAAACCGGGCGACAAAGCCCTGCATCCGCAGTACCTGGCCCAGCAGATCAGCCGCTACGCCGACGAAGACGCCATCTTTACCTGCGACGTGGGCACCCCCACCGTCTGGGCCGCCCGCTACCTGAAAATGAACGGTAAGCGCCGCCTGCTGGGCTCGTTCAACCACGGTTCGATGGCCAACGCCATGCCGCAGGCGCTGGGCGCAAAAGCTACCGCGCCGGACAGGCAGGTGGTGGCGATGTGCGGCGACGGCGGGTTCAGCATGCTGATGGGGGATTTCCTGTCGGTGGTGCAGATGAAGCTGCCGATAAAAATTATCGTCTTTAATAACAGCGTGCTGGGCTTTGTGGCGATGGAGATGAAGGCCGGGGGCTACCTGACCGACGGCACCGATCTGCATGACACTAACTTCGCCCGTATCGCCGAAGCCTGCGGCATCACCGGCATTCGGGTAGAGAAAGCGTCCGAGGTGGATGACGCGCTGCAGCGGGCTTTTGCCACCGATGGTCCGGTGCTGGTGGACGTGGTGGTCGCCAAAGATGAATTAGCCATTCCGCCGCAGATCAAACTCGAACAGGCGAAGGGCTTTAGCCTGTATATGCTGCGCGCGATCATTAGTGGTCGCGGCGACGAAGTTTTGGAACTGGCAAAAACCAACTGGCTCAGGTAAAACAATCGGCATCGCCTTTAATAAATAAGGAAATGCCATGATTGATTTACGCAGTGACACCGTTACCCGTCCGACGCGCGCCATGCTGGAAGAGATGCTGGCCGCGCCGGTCGGGGACGACGTGTACGGCGACGATCCAACCGTCAATGAACTCCAGCGCTATGCCGCCGAATTGAGCGGCAAAGAGGCGGCGCTGTTCCTGCCAACCGGGACGCAGGCCAACCTGGTGGCACTGCTCAGCCACTGTGAGCGCGGTGAAGAGTACATTGTCGGCCAGGGCGCGCATAACTACCTGTACGAAGCCGGCGGCGCGGCGGTGCTGGGCAGTATTCAGCCCCAGCCTATCGATGCGGCCCCGGACGGCTCTCTGCCGCTGGACAAAGTGGCCGCCAAAATCAAAGCTGACGATATCCACTTCGCCCGCACTAAATTACTCAGTCTGGAAAATACCCATAACGGCAAAGTGCTGCCGCGCGAGTACCTGAAAGCGGCATGGGAGTTTACCCGCGAGCGCAAGCTGGGGCTGCACGTCGACGGCGCGCGGATCTTTAACGCCGTGGTAGAGTACGGCTGCGAGCTGAAAGAAATTACGCAATATTGCGATTCGTTCACCATCTGCCTCTCCAAGGGGCTGGGCACGCCGGTCGGCTCCCTGCTGGTGGGCGATGCCGACTACATCAAGCGCGCCAACCGCTGGCGTAAAATGACCGGCGGCGGGATGCGCCAGGCCGGGATCCTCGCCGCGGCGGGTCTGTATGCCCTGAAAAATAATGTGTCGCGTCTGAAGGACGATCACGACAATGCTGCGTGGATGGCCACCCATCTGCGTGAGATCGGCGCTGATGTGATGCGTCACGACACCAACATGCTGTTTATCCGCGTCGGCGACGATAACGCTGCCGCGCTGGGTGAGTTTATGCAGGCTCGCGGCGTGCTGATCAACGCCTCCCCGGTGGTGCGCCTGGTGATGCACCTCGACGTTAACCGTGAACAGCTTGCCGAAGTGGTTGCTCACTGGCAGGCGTTTTTACAGCGCTAAGGAGCAAAACGTGCCGCAACGTATTCTGGTGCTGGGTGCCAGCGGGTATATCGGTCAGCACCTGGTGACGGCGCTGAGTCAGCGCGGGCATCAGATACTGGCGGCGGCACGCAACGTTGAACGCTTGCAGAAGCAGAACCTGCCCAACGTCACCTGCCATGCCATCGATCTCAACTGGCCGCAGGATCTGGCCGCCCTGCTTGAGGGCGTCGACACCCTCTATTATCTGGTCCACAGCATGGGCGAAGGGGGCGATTTTATTGCCCATGAGCGCCAGGTGGCGATGAACGTGCGCGACGTGCTGCTGGAGACGCCAGTTAAACAGGTGATATTCCTGAGCTCCCTGCAGGCCCCCGAGCATGAACAATCCGACCATCTGCGCGCCCGCCAGCTGACCGCCGAGACGCTGCGCAGCGCCGGTATTCCGTTGACCGAGCTGCGGGCCGGGATCATCGTCGGCGCAGGCTCTGCCGCCTTCGAAGTGATGCGCGATATGGTCTATAACCTGCCGGTGCTGACCCCGCCGCGCTGGGTACGCTCGCGCACGACCCCGATTGCGCTGGAGAACCTGCTTCACTACCTGGTGGAACTGCTCGACCATCCGGCCACGGAACACCGGGTGCTGGAGGCTGCCGGGCCCGAGGTGCTGAGCTACCAGCAGCAGTTCGAGCACTTTATGCAGGTGAGCGGACGCCGCCGCTGGCTGATCCCCATCCCCTTTCCGACCCGTTGGATCTCGGTGTGGTTTTTGAACGTCATCACTTCGGTGCCGCCAACCACCGCTAAAGCCTTAATTCAGGGGCTGAAGCACGACCTGCTGGCGGACGATCGCGAACTGCGGGCGCTGATCCCGCAGGATTTGATCCGCTTTGACGACGCGGTTCGCAACACGCTAAAAGAAGAAGAGAAGCTGGTGAACTCCAGCGACTGGGGCTACGACGCCCAGGCCTTTGCCCGCTGGCGGCCGGAGTACGGCTATTACCCGAAACAGGCGGGCTGTACGGTAAAAACGTCCGCCAGCCTCGCGGCCCTGTGGCAGGTGGTGAATCAGATTGGCGGCAAAGAGGGCTACTTCTTTGGCAACGCCCTGTGGCAGACCCGGGCGATGATGGATCTGCTGGTCGGGCATAAGCTGGCGAAAGGCCGTCCGGCGGCACCCTATCTGCAAACCGGCGATACGGTCGACAGCTGGAAGGTGATCATCGTTGAGCCAGAGAAACAGCTGGCGATGCTGTTTGGCATGAAAGCGCCCGGTCTCGGGCGGCTGTGCTTTACGCTGAGGGACAAAGGCACGCATCGGGAGCTGGACGTGCGCGCCTGGTGGCATCCCCACGGCATGCCGGGGCTGTTCTACTGGCTGCTGATGATCCCGGCGCACCTGTTTATCTTCCGCGGGATGGCGCAGCGTATTGCGCAACGTGCAGAACAGTACCCAGAAAAAGTCTGATTAAAACGCCGAATCTTTCACGTTTCCCATTGCATACAGGCGTAATTCACGGAAGAATGCGCACGAAATTCTTTTCTACACAGTGGATCGATATGAAGGTACTGGTTACCGGCGCCACCAGCGGCTTAGGCCGAAACGCGGTCGAGTTTTTGCGCAATAAAGGCATCAGCGTGCGGGCCACCGGCCGTAACGAAGCGATGGGCACGTTGCTGCAAAAAATGGGCGCAGAATTTGTCCATGCCGACCTGACGGAACTGGTCTCTTCGCAGGCAAAAGTGATGCTGGCCGGTATCGATACCCTGTGGCACTGCTCCAGCTTTACCTCTCCGTGGGGGACGCAGCAGGCCTTCGATCTGGCGAACGTGCGCGCCACCCGACGTCTGGGCGAGTGGGCCGTGGCCTGGGGCGTGCGTCACTTTGTGCATATCTCCTCCCCGTCGCTCTATTTTGACTACCATCACCATCGCGATATCGAGGAAGACTTCCGCCCGACGCGCTTCGCCTGCGAGTTTGCCCGCAGCAAAGCCGCCAGCGAAGAGGTTATCGATCTGCTGGCCCAGTCGAACCCGCATACCCGGTTTACGGTGCTGCGCCCGCAAAGCCTGTTTGGCCCGCACGATAAGGTATTTATTCCGCGCCTGGCGCAGATGATGCACCACTACGGCAGCGTGCTGCTGCCGCGCGGGGGGGACGCGCTGGTGGACATGACCTACTTCGATAACGCCATTCACGCCATGTGGCTCGCCAGTCAGAGCAGCGCTGACGGCCTGCCGTCCGGCCGGGTCTACAACATCACCAACGGCGAACCACGCTCGCTGCGCAGCATTGTGCAGCGGCTGATTGACGAGCTGAATATTCACTGCCGGATCCGCTCCGTGCCCTATCCGATGCTGGACATCATTGCCCGCAGCATGGAACGTTTAGGCAATAAAGCGGCAAAAGAGCCCGCGTTGACCCACTACGGGGTGTCGAAACTTAATTTTGACTTTACCCTCAATACGCAGCGCGCAGAGAGTGAGCTGGGCTATAAGCCAGTGGTGACGCTGGATGAAGGCATCGTGCGCACCGCGGCGTGGCTGCGGGATCACGGGAAGCTGCATCGCTAAAGGGATATCAGGCCCGTCAGTGCGCTGGACGGGTTTTGATCTGTTGGTATTTCTGCCACACCTTGCGGGCGTAGACCATGCGCTGCGGATAGTTCTCGCGCTTTAAGCCTGCGTTATAGGCCCCCACCGCCTCCCAGTTATAGCCATACACCTTGATCATCCCCGACAGAATCGATGCCCCGACCATAATCGAGGTACAGGGTTCGCGCATCAGGCGAGACTCGTCGATACCGGCACGCTGCAGTTCAGGAAAGTGCGAGCTGTTAATCTGCATCAGGCCGACATCACGGCTGCCATCCCGGTTCCAGCCCACCGCGTAGGGGTTCATGCCCGACTCCACTTTCGCAATCGCAAACAGTAAAAAGGGGTCGACGTGATAGCGGTGCCCGGCGTTATCCCAGCAGTTGGCCAGGGCGCCCTGGCTGAGCAGCAGCCACAGAAGAAGTAAGCGTTTCATTTTGCCACGGTTCAGAAATGACAATGACCACGCCCGTAAGGGCGTGGTCAGCGTTCAGACAATGCCGGTTACTGGCAGTCTGCCGTTCCGGTTTTCACCCAGACGTTGTTCTGGCCAGGTTTGTCACCTTTGGTCCACCACTGTGCGCGGTAGGTGTTACCTTCAAAGGTGGTGGTATCGCCACCGTTGTAGACCACGCTCGCGTTCCAGCCAAACTGCACCTGGCTTACCAGATCCCATGCCTCAGAACCGAAGCCCGGCTGATTGCCCTGGGTCCAGTACTTCGCTTTCCAGACCAGGTTATCGAAGCTCACGATATTGCCGCTGGTGTACACCTGGCTGCTGCTCCAGGACGGGTACTGACCTGCGGTCACATCGACCGGAGTGCTGTCGCAGCTGCCGGTTGCAGTGTCATCTTGCGCTGGGGTGGTTTCGTCATCCGGTACCACCGCGTCGTCAGGCACCACCGCTTTTGGCGTGACGGTAACCTGCACGTTGGACTGCACGCTGGTGTTACCGTCGCTGACCACCACGCTCAGGTTGAACGCGGTTTCGCTGCTCACGTCCGGAGCGGTAATGCTCAGGTTAGCCGTATCGGTTCCGGTCGCGTTCATATCACCCGGTACGCTCCAGGCGTAGGTCAGGGCATCGCCATCCGGATCCACCGCCTGGGCATGTAACGACAGGGACTGACCGGCTTCCACAGAGACTGGCGCGAGGGTGTTGATTACCGGTGCCTGGTTGGCTTTCGGCGCATTGTTCACCACCTGCACGTCAGCAGTGCTACTCAGGCCTTTACTGTCAGTGACCGTCAGACGGAAGGCCAGAGTCTGGTTGCTGGCTACGGCAGCCACCGAGAAGGAGGCTTTGGCGCGGGTGCTGTTGGCAAGGGTGACTGAGGTGCCGGCAATCTGCGTCCATTTGTAGGTCAGCGCATCGCCATCCTGATCGGACGAGGCCGAACCGTCGAGGGTCACGGTCGCCGGACCGGTTACCGACAGATCGCTGGCCGAGGCGACGGGCGCATGGTTAGTCACTACCGTGTCGTCGCCGCCGGAAGAGGAGCCGGTTAACAAGCTTTCGTTCATCGCATTCAGGATGTCGCCGTTATCGGATTCCATCGACCAGGCAAACAGGCCGCCGAGATTTTTGTTGAGGACGTATTTGCCTTTAGCCTGCACGGAGCGGGCATCGTCATAGGTGATCAACGTCCCGGTGCTCTTGTTGAACAGGTATGGCGCTTCGGCGGTAGCATCGTACTGGAATTCCCAGCCCGGCTGGCCTTTGTATTTATCGACAATCTGGCGGTAATCGACGATGCCACTTTCCCAGGTGCCCGGGATCGCGCCGGTCGCAGTGCCGGTGAACGGATTGTTGCCGGTATAGCCGTGGACGCCGGTCCAGCCGCGACCGTACATCGCTGCGCCCACCACAATTTTGCCCGGCTGTACGCCCTGATCCAGCATCGCCTGCACGCTGCCGTCGGTGGTGACGCTGTCCGGTTTCCAGGATGGCGCATACAGCGCAGTCTGGTGGCCAAGGTCGGTGTTGCTCCAGGAGCCGTAGAAGTCATAGCTCATCAGGAAGATGTAATCCATGTACTTCTGCGCCGCGTTGTAATCGACGTTAGCGATTTTGGCCTGACCCGCGCCAATCGCTGAGGTCAGTTCATAGGTGCGACCGGTCTGGGCGGACAGCTCATTGAGCATCGCGCGCAGGTCGTGCATCAGCAGGGTGTACGTCTCTTTGTCCTGGGTTGGGTTACCGAGGGACGGGTTCTCGCCGCCGCCGCCCGGGAACTCCCAGTCAATATCCACGCCGTCGTAGAACTTCCAGGTCTGGAGGAACTCTTTCACTGAGGAAACAAAGCGGGCACGGATTGCGGTGTCGTGCATGCGGAAGAACGGATCGGAGAGCGTCCAGCCGCCGATAGAAGGCAGAATTTTCAGGCCCGGATGCGCTTTTTTCAGCGCCATCATCTGGCCGTAGGTGCCTTTGTAGGCATCGTCGTAGTTAGAGACACCAGCCTGTGGCATCTGCAGCGCTGCCCACGGATCGTGGATGGCAACGGTATAATCTTCGCGGCCTTTACAGGCTTTTTTCAGCGCTTCCAGCGCGTTTCCGGCGCTGGCATTAATGTTGTCGCCGCACACCGGAATAAAGCCATAAATAATATGGTTCACGTTAGCAGCCGGAATTTTATCGATGCTGAATTTACGGTCGTACACGCCCCACTCCGGGTAGTACGCCGCCACCACTTTATCCGGGTGTTTGGCGAAGGATTTGTTATTTTCCAGCAGCGAGGTGTTCAGCGGCAGCAGATGGCTGCCGTCGGTGTCAGCCACAATCACCAGCTTACTGTCGCTGGTGCTACAGCCGCTGTCGTTACACAGCTGAACCTGCTCCTGGTAACGTCCGCCTTTTTTGACCTTGAAGGTGGCCGTACCGGCAGCGCTCCCCGCCCCGCTCCACACTTCCTGCCCGTCCAGCAGCACTTTAGCGGTGGTCGGCACGTCGCCGCTGTAGACATTCCACTCGACGGTCACGTCCGCGCCGTCCTTGACCTTGATCAGCGAGTTATATTCCTGCGCGGACTGATCCACCTCAACAATGGCAAATTTGTCATTTCCGTTACTGAGCGTCGGTTTGCCGGGTACGGCAGCAAATACCGGACTGACAACCGCCGCAACAAATAAAGCCAGAAATTTAGGCTGCATAATTTTCATTATTCATTCCTTTAGATAAACGTGAACATAAAGACCATGCGTTCCATACGGCATGGACAAAGGGGCGTTGCTGAATTAATTAACCCGGAATTACGATATCGTTCGCCGCGTTATTTTTCGCGTCTTCGCTTTCACGAAATAAACTCAGGAATAACTTGACCGGCGAATTAAAAAGTGAAGAGTGCGTGCTGCAAAATAAAAAGCGTCAGCCCGGCAAAGGCGAGAAAAGGCCCGAACGGAATCACACTGTCGTTTTCCTGACGGCGAAAACAGAGCGCCCAGCCGACAATACCGCCCAGCGCCGCCAGCAGCAGGATCGACGGCAGCGCCTGCCAGCCGCACCAGGCCCCGAGCGCCGCCAGCAGCTTAAAATCGCCGTAGCCCAGCCCTTCTCGCCCGGTCGCCAGCCGGTGGCCCCAGTAAACCAGCCACAGCGCCAGATAGCCCGCTAACGCGCCGTACAGAGCATCGGCCAGCGGTAAAAAATGCAGATGCACATTCAGCAACAGTCCGGCCCACAGCAGAGGCTGGGTCAGACAGTCGGGCAGGAGCCGTTCCCGCAGGTCGATCAGCGCCAGCGGCAGCAGGCCGCACCACAGCACCCACAGGCAAAGGACGATATCAACGGAGGGAATAAGCCCGGCGCTGAGGGCAAAAAAGAGCGCGCTGAGCAGCTCTACCATCAACAGCCGCAGAGGGATGGGTGCCCGGCAGTGACGGCAGCGACCGCGCAGCCACAGCCAGCTCAGCAGCGGGATGTTTTCCCATGCGCTGAGCCGATGCTGGCAGGCCGGGCAGTGCGACGGCGGATACAGCAGGTTTCCGGCCCCCTCCTCTTCGCGGATCCACGCTGGCAGCCGCTCGGCCACCACGCCGAGAAAGCTGCCAAAAATGGCCCCCAGCAGCGCACTGGCGGCGCAAAACCCCGGCAACGCCTGAGCATGCAGTAGGGCCAGCGCACTCATGCGCCGGTTTTCCAGGTGAGCTGGACCTCCGCTTTCACATCGCTGAGGTGATCGACCGGGGTCATGTTGATCTTTTCCAGCCGCACGCCGGTGGTCAGGTTCATTTCGCGCAGCCAGTTTTTAAGCGAGTACACATTCACCCGATTCACCACGAATGACAAGGATTGCCCGTCCTGGCGGACGTCGCTGAGGGTCAGGTTGATCTCATGGGCGCTGTTTTCCACCGCGCTGCGCGGATTACTGGTTTTCAACTGCTGTACCTGCAGGTGGTTTTTTTGAATTTCGTCGCGCATCCAGCGCAGGGTCTCTTGCTGGCGGGTCAGGGTCGACTGGCTACTGGCGATCATATTATCCAGCGGCACCATCCCGCCGTAATAGAGCACCGCGCAGCACAGCGCGGCGCTGCACACCTTGATCAAATTACGTTCACGCGCACTGTACTGGTGATAGCGCGCGGTTAACTGAGCGACTTTGGCTTTCATTTATATTTCCCTGTCACCATCGCGGTATAAGGCGCAGCCGTGGAAACCGGCTGTAAGACGAAGGCAAAACTGCCATTCGCCTGCTGCACAAACTGCTGGAGCTGCTGCTGATCCTGTGCCTGAACGCTCAGGATCAGGCTGTTTTGCGCGCTGTCATACTCAACGCGATCGATTTCCATCCCCGGCACGCTGCGCTTGATGTTCTCCAGGTCATCAAGCTGCTGGAAGATCCCTTTCTTCTGCTTTTTCACATTCTGACCAAAGTGGTATTTGATGTTGGTTTGCTGGCGCAGGCTGGGGAAATGGTGCTGATAAATCTGCACGATCTCCTGCTGGAGCTGGTTCTCTTCCTGCACCAGCATCCACGCCGTCGCCACGCGCGGCCCGGTCAGCAGCCCCATGCAGAGCAGCGCCATCGCGGCGGTGGCGATCCGCAGCGTCTTCACCGACCCGCCGTTGGCCCGCAGGTTGAATTCACCGTGCAGCAGGTTGACGCGCGCGGTTTTCCAGCGGGACTGGATCAGCGCCAGCGGGTGCTGCCAGGGGTGGGTTTCACTGCAGGTCACGCCGTCCGGAGCCTCGCCGTAGCAGCACAGGGAGGCGGATTTTGCCAGCAGCAGCGGCAGCATTGCGGCGTCCACTTCGCAGGCGCCCACCTCCGGGCCACGCAGCCAGACCTGTTCGTCCAGCGCCACCAGGGTGCTGCTGTCGGGCTCGCCGGGCAGCAGCCACGCATCCGGCAAGGCCTGAATCACCGTCAGCCCCGCCTCGGCAAAGCGCGCCAGCCACTGCTGCAGACGCGCGCTGTCGATCGCCACCGCATCCACCTCACAGCCAGCTTTATGCAGCACCGTCCAGTGGAGATTGTCTACGTCGCCGATCAGCGTCTCTTCTGCCATCCAGGAGAACGGCGTCGCCTGGGTCTTTTTCGCCAGCGTAAAATGACGGAAGATCATCTCGCTTGCGGGCAGCAGCAGGCAGACGCGCGCCGCCAGCGGATGCGCCGCCAGCTCGCTCAGGGCCTGATGCCCGTCCAGCGCCATCACCTGCTGACTGCCCGATTCACACCACCATACTTTTGCATCCTCGCGAGTATCGGGACGCACAAAAATTACCTGTTTCATAGCCTCAGACTTGTGTTATTCAATCATTCGGTAACGGCGCTGCCACGTGCGGATTTCGCCCGCTTCGCTTTCTGCCCGAAGCTGGCTGATCACGCGCAGCGTGAGCGCATCGGTATTGCCGGTGTAGTTCACGCGGAAATAACGGCTGGTGACGGCAAACGCCTCACCCGCCTGTTTCAGATCCTCTTTCAGCTGCGGGGCATTGCGCTCCAGCATCTCGCTGAAGGCCGCCACGCTCTCCCAGCCCCCTTCCGGGCGCGCTTCAATCACGCGCTTCGCCTCTTCTTCGGTCAGCTTGCCGGGGAACAGCGCCGCCAGCAGCCGCGCCTGTTTTGCCGTCAGGGTGTTGACGTTAATCTTGCTGTCGGTGGTCGGCAAAGCGCACAGCAGCGCGCTGACCTTCGGCCAGGCCGCCGCCGGGAATGCGGGCAGCTGTTTGATTTCGCTCAGGGTTTGCATCATCTGGTTGGCGGGCAGGCGCGCAGGCTGAACGCCTGCCCAGGCATCATCTTCCTGGCCGCCTTTGGCCGTGGTGGTGTCCTCATCGAGGGCGTCCACCAGCTGGGTATACACCTCTTCCGCCGCGGTGGTGCTCAGGCCGCTGTCGGTAAAAATCTGCTCAAGGATCTGCTGCTGGCGCGGCTTTTCGCTCACCGCTGGCGCGTCGGTTTTTTCCGGCGCGGCGGGCGTGGCCAGCAGGTTATTGACGTTAAAACAGTCCTGCGCATCCTCGACCTGGCTGGTGACCGTGTAGTCATCGCCCTGGGTTTCCAGCGGCTGGTGCCAGTCACCGTCGAGGATCAGCACGTTATTCTCACCGCCAGTCGCCGTCTGCAGGCGCGCCTTGATCGCCGTCTCCTGGGCCTGCATCGCCCAGCGCAGCTGCTGCTGGCTCACCTGGTAGTGGGTTTTCTGCAGATTACGGCAGAACTGCTGGCTGATTTTCGCCGCCAGCGCCGACATCAACACCAGCAGGATTAGCACCACCAGCAGGGCGACGCCCCGTTGTTTACGCACGCGGTTCATGGCTGGCCCTCTGCGGTGGCTGGCGCGTCAGGGGGAGGCGACGCGTCAGGCGCGGCGTCGGTTGCCGGTTGCGCCTCCGGGGCGGGGGCGGTTTCGGTCTGCGGCAGATCGCCCGGGGTGGTGAACACCCAGCGCCAGGTCTCCCCGCTTTCCATGGTCAGCGTCAGCTCGACGCCGTCCGGCTGATGATCGGTCTCAGTCCAGGTTTTCTGCCACTCGCCCTGCCAGAAGCGCCACTGCACCGCTTTCACATCGCTGACGATGGGTACTTCGTCCGGCTTGACCCTGGCCGGGCCGTCAATGGCGGGCCAGACGTCACGCCACAGGCGTCCGCCTTCCAGCCGCCAGCGCACGCGCTCCAGCTGGACCTGGCCGCTGACGCCGTTCAGGGTGGTGAATTCCAGCCCCGCGTCGTCAAGGCGAAAACGATCCGTCCCGCTGCGCGGCGCGCGCGCCTGCAGCTGAAAAAAGTCCCGCTCGAGCAGGTTCCAGGCACGCTGGAGCTGGTTGAGCTTTGCCGCACTGGCGTCGGTGGCAGCGCTGGTGCGCATCGCCCCGTCGAGAATTTGCCACGCCAGGGTGCTGATCACCGCAAAGATGGTCAGGGCAATCATGATCTCCAGCAGGGTAAAGCCCTGCTGGCGTCGGGTCTGTTTCACTGTGTCTCTCCTGGCGGCACGATTGCCAGGGCGATCACCGGCTGGCTTTCGTCGCCTTCGGCCCAGACCTGGATCCTGTTCACCCATCCGTGTTCGGCGCTTTTCACCCGCTGCTTACGCCAGGTCCAGCTACGTCCGCCCTGGGTTTCGCTGCCCTCTTCTTCGGCGTCGGGGAAATCGCTCTGCATCAGCTGTGCTTCCGCCAGCTGATTTTCGGCCACCCAGCTGGCCTGCAGGGTATCGGCCAGGCCGTAGGTAAAGCGCACGTTCAGCGAGACGGAGTTCATCAGCGCCAGCGCGGCGGTGGAGAAGATCACCAGCGCGACCATCACCTCCAGCAGCGTCATTCCCTGTTGCTTCGCCTTAGCCATTGTTCTCTACCGTTACCGGGGCCGCGCCCTGGGAGACCACGCGAAAAGCGTGTTGACGATCCTCGCTTTGCAGCGCCAGGGTAAAACGGCTGATTTCGCCATCCGGCAAAAAGAGGATTTGCGGGTCGGCATTAAGGGTTGCCGCCAGCCGCTGCGGCGACAGGGAGACATGCATCGCCTCCGGAAACGCGCCGTGGGTAATAATGCGCCCGGCGGTTAACGGCACCCAGCCGCGCTGGCCGTTTTTCTCTTCGAGGGTCACCAGCTGGTATTGTTCGGTGGTGATCGTCAGTCCGACAATATTGCCGTCCATCACCGCGCGATCTGAACCGTATTCAACAAGGGCTTTTAACTGCTGACCAAATATATCCGCGCCGCTGCGTGACGGTATTGTCGAAACCACCATCATCGCGCAGCTGGCGAATATCACCAGCGCGAGAATAATTTCCAGCAAGGTAAAGCCGCGTTGTCTGTTCATTATTTTTTATCGAGCGACCAGTTGGTAATATCGTCGGCGGTATTGGCTTCGCCATCCGGACCGGCAGAAAACACATCGATAGCGCCATGCTCGCCAGGGCTGACCAGAATATAATCGTTGCTCCACGGATCCTGCGGCAGGCGGCGAATATAGCCGTCAGCGCGGTAGCCGTTAGGGATCGGCGCGATTTCAGGCTTAGTGACCAGCGCCTGCAGGCCCTGCTCGGTGGTCGGATAGCGGTGGTTATCCAGCTTGTACATATCCAGCGAACCTTCCAGCGCCACAATATCGCTGGTCGCTTTCTGAGTATCGGCTTTCTCTTTATTGCCCATTAAATTCGGCACCACCATACTTGCCAGTACGCCGAGAATAACAATTACCACCATTAATTCGAGCAGCGTAAAGCCCGCCTGGCGCGCCAGGGTATTTCGTTTCATAGCCATAATTAACCTACCATGTTATTAAGTTGCAGAAGCGGTTGTAATATCGACATCACGATGAATAAAACAATGGTCGCCATCGAGACCACCAGCGCCGGTTCAAATACCGACAGCGTTAAGGTAATGCGATGCTGTAATGCCGATTCCTGATTTTCTGCCGCCCGGTCCATTAAATTACCTAATTCCCCGCTCTCTTCGCCGGAGGCGATCATATACAGCATGGTGGGCGGGAATAATTTCGCCTGCTCCAGTGCGGCATATAATGATGCCCCCTGACGCACGGTGTCCGCCGCCTGCTCCAGCACCTGGCGGGCGTAGAGGTTTTCGATCCCGTCCATGGCGATATACATCCCTTCCAGCAGCGGCACGCTACTGGCCTGCAAAATGCTCAGGGTGCGGATATAGCGCGCGCTGTTAATGGCGCAGACCAGTTTTTTCACCGGCGAGCCGTTGACCAGCCAGCGGTTCCAGAGAAAGCGGTTACGGGTCTTCCTGAGCCAGCTTTTAAAGCCGATAAAACCGGCTATCAGCCCACCGCCGATAAACATGCCGTACGCCTGCAGGAAATCACTCACCGCAATCAGCGTGCGGGTGGTCATCGGCAGCTGCTGTTTCATGTGGGTGAACTGCTCGATCACCTGCGGCACCACCGCCACCAGCAGAATGCAGATCACCGCCACCGCCACCACCGTCAGGGTGATCGGGTAGACCATCGCCTGGGTGAGCTTGCTTTTCATCTTCTGGCGCTGCTCGTTGTACTCGGCCAGTTTTTCCAGCACTCCGCCGAGGTGGCCGGTTTTTTCCCCGGCCATCACCAGCGTGCAGTAGAGCTTGTCAAAGGTGCGCGGAAACTGGCTAAAGGCGTCGAACAGGGTGTGTCCCTCGACCACTTTTTCGCGGATTTCCGTCACCATCGCCGCCAGCTTTTTATCCTCTGACTGCTTTGAAATGGCCTTCAGCGCGCTCTCCAGCGGCAGCGCGGCGTTGACCAGCGTCGACAGCTGACGGGTGAACATCGACAGCACCGGGGTGGTGAGTTTGACCCCTTTCTGCGCGCTGCCGGCGGCGCTGGCTTCGCGGGTCAGGGTAATACTCACCGGCATCAGCTTTTGCTCGCGCAGCACCTGACGCACCTGCTTTTGTCCGTCGGCCTGCAGCGTGCCGCGCTGGGTTTTGCCCGCCGCGTTGGTTGCCGTCCACGCATACCAGGCCATTATTCATCCCCTCCGCGTTCGGCGGTGACGCGCATCACCTCTTCCAGCGAGGTGACCCCTGCGATCACTTTCATCAGGCCGTTTTCACGCAGGCTGTAAGCCTGCTTAAACAGCTGGGTCTCAATCGACATCTCATCTTTGTCTTCATGGATGGCGCGGCGCATGCCGCTGTCGACCACCAGGAATTCATGGATCCCGGCGCGTCCCTGATAGCCGCCCTGACGACATTTTTCGCAGCCCACGGCGCGATAGATGGCCGTTGGCGGGGTGTCCATAAAGCTGAAGAGCTGCCGTTCATTGTCATCCAGCGGACTGGTGGTCCGGCAGTGGGTACACAGCCGACGCACCAGACGCTGGGCAATGACACCGAGCAGCGATGATCCGATTAAAAAGGACTCCAGCCCCATATCGCGCAGGCGGGTAATGGCCCCGGCGGCGCTGTTGGTGTGCAGGGTCGACATCACCAGGTGCCCGGTCAGCGAGGCCTGCACCGCGATTTGCGCGGTTTCGCCATCACGGATTTCACCGATCATCACCACGTCCGGGTCCTGGCGCAGAATGGCGCGCAGGCCGCGGGCGAAGGTCATGTCCACGCGCGGATTAACCTGGGTCTGGCCGACCCCTTCCAGCTCGTACTCGATCGGATCTTCCACGGTGAGGATATTGCGCTCATGGCCGTTCAGCGCCGATAGAATGGCGTACAGCGTGGTACTTTTCCCGGAGCCGGTCGGGCCGGTGACCAGGATAATGCCGTGCGGACGGCCGATCAGCTCTTTCAGCTGCGTCAGCTCGTCGTCAATCAGCCCCAGCTTGTTGATGTCCGGCTGCAGGTTGCTTTTGTCGAGCAGACGCATCACCACCCGCTCGCCGTACTGGGACGGAATGGTGGAAACACGCACGTCGATAGCTTTACGCCCGATGCGCAGCGAGATACGCCCATCCTGCGGGAGACGTTTTTCGGCAATATCGAGCTTCGACATGACCTTGATCCTCGACACCAGCAGCGGTGCAAGCTTGCGCGCCGGTTGCAGCACCGGGCGCAGCACGCCGTCCACGCGAAAGCGGATGCTCAGCGTGCGCTCGAACGTTTCGATATGGATATCCGAGGCGCCCTCTTTCACCGCCTCGCCAAGGATGGCGTTGATCAGGCGGATCACCGGCGAGTTTTCGTCGTTATCCAGCAGATCCTCGTTGTCGGGGATCTCCTCGGTTAACGCCAGCAGATCGATGTCGGCATCCATGTCGTCCACCAGCTGCTGGGACACGCCGCTATTTTGCTGCCAGACTTTGGTCAGCAGTTCGTCAAAGGCTTCTGCCGTCAGGACGCTCGGGGTAAAGGCGCGCCCCAGCACCCGGCGCATCTCCAGCAGGGCAAACGCCGGGGTGTTATCACGGATAAAGACCTGATCCTGATAAAACAGAACCCCGTGATCCTTGGCGTAGCTGCTGGTGCATAAGTAGTTGCTGAGTTCATCCATGTTCCACCCGCCCTATTCTTTAAACGGATTGCGCGCCGCGGTCGTCGTGCCCGGAGACGGATAGACCGGCAGAACCGGGTTGTCGGTGTTGGAGACAATGCCCAGCTTGCGCTCTTCCATCCGCTGCTGCTGACGGGCGCGGATCTGATCGTATTTCTCCTTCGACGAGGCGCTGTAGGTGTCGTCGTCGCGCAGCACGGTGGTGTGAATAAAGACCATCAGGTTACGCTTCGTGGTGTCCTGCGAGGTGTAGCGGAACAGCTGCCCCACCAGCGGAATATCCCCCAGCAGCGGCACTTTCGAGACGTTCTGCTTGGTGACATTCTCCATCAGGCCGCCGAGCACCACCGTCTGCCCGCTGTGCACCATCACTTCGTTATTGATGGTGCGGGTGTTGAAGGTCGGGCCGAGGCTGGCATCCTCGGTGGCGCTGGCGTCAACGCTGGAGACTTCCTGCTCAATCTTCAGGTGAATGATGTCCCCGTCGTTGATCTGCGGAACAATTTTCAGCTTGGTGCCGACGGTTTTGCGCTCCACCGAGTTAAAGACGTTATCGCCGCTGGTGGTCTGCGAGCCGGAAAGCACCGGCACATCCTGACCAACGTTAAACGACGCTTCTTTGTTATCCAGCGTCACCACGCTCGGCGTCGACAGAATGTCGTTTTTGCCGTCGGTGGAGAGCGCAGTCATCAGCGCGCCAAAGTCGCCGTTAAAGAAGCCGGTCGCCAGCCCGGTAAAACTGGTCCCTTTCAGGGTGCCGGCCTTCACCTGGCTTATCGGCAGCCCGGTTGAGCCAAACTGCACGCCGCCGTGCTTGCCGGTCCACTGAACCCCGAGGTCAAGGCCGTTGCCATCCTGCACTTCGGCAATGATCGCCTCCACCAGCACCTGCGGACGGCGGATATCGAGCTTGTCGATCACCTTCTCCAGCGAGTTCATGACGTTAGGCTGGGCGGTTATCACCAGCGAGTTTGTCGCTTCGTCGGCGGTAATATTGAGATCGGTTGAGGCGCTGGCGGCTTTGCTTTTCGCCGCACCGGACTTGTCTTTCAGCTGCTCGCCAATGCCGGTCAGCACCGGTACCACTTTGCTGGCGTTGGCGTATTTCAGGTAGAAGACGCGGGTGTTGCCTTCGTTATTCTGCTCGCGATCGAGCTGGCGAATCAGCGACCGGGTCCGGCCCCGGGCCTCTTCCGACCCGCTGATGATCAGGCTGTTGGTTTCGTCATCGGCCACCACTTTGGTGACCAGCTGCGGCGCGTTCTGCCCTTTCTGCTCTTCGTTGTTGAGGTTGCTCAACATGTCAGACAGCGATTTGGCCGAAGCGTAGCGCAGGGGAACGATTTCACGGCGCTGCATCCCGGAGCGATCCACACGCTGCACCAGGTCCACCAGCCGGTTGACCACCGAGGCGCGCCCGGTCAGCAGCAGGACGTTGGACGGTTCAAAATGCACCACGTTGCCGATCCCGGAGGCGTCGTTGAGCTGACGCAGCAGCGGGGCCAGCTCGCGCACCGGCACATTCTCCATGCGCACCACGCGGGTGATGATCTCATCGCCCTTGCCGGGGTGTTGACTGTCGGCCACCGGCACGCCGGAGGTGCGTGCCACGGCGGACCGCACCACCTTCACCATGCCGTTATCCATCGGGATCACCGACAGGCCATACACGTCCAGCACGCTGAGGAAGAACTGATAATATTCATCCTCAGTGAGCACGTTATAGGTTCTGACAGAAACGGTGCCCTGAACGGACGGGTCGACCAGAATCGTTTTATTCAGGTTGCGGCTTACCGTATCGATAAATTCGCGAATATCGGTATTCTTAAAGCTGGCGCTAAAATTAGCGGCCAGCAGCGAACTGGAAAACAGCGAGGCGGCAGTGAACGCCAGACACGCCCAGGGAATTTTCTTCATGGTTTTACACTTGTTAATTGTTTAAAACATTAACCCGAATATTTTCAAGGTGAGCGTGTCGTCTGACGACAACCTCCGCTTCTCTCATTTTCGACCAGCTGGCGATAATATTTTTCGCCTGTTCTTCTTTCGTCATATCGACGGTATTAACTTTCACAACCACATCGCCTTTTTTCAGTCCGCTCTGGCGAAAAAAGGCCGACGCATTTTTGGGCTTTATTTGATATCCCTCGAGATGGCCATTGTCGAACCAAGGTTTCAGCACAAAATAGTCATTGAGATGGAGATTATCTAAGCCTGCATCTGCCAGCGATTTGGGCGTCGGCGGGGCATTCACATCGCCTTTAAAATAGTCCGGGCGTTTGATGGCCAGCGTCTGGGGCGTGCCCTGGTAGTTGATCACCACGCTGTCGCGGTTGATGGCGTCGACCCAGGCGTCGGCGTAGCCCTGCAGGCTCTCGCCTTCACGGTAGCTCTGCTGGCCGGAGGGGGTTTTAATGACCGCAAACGACATCCATGCTTCGTCACTGCTGATAATCCCTTCCACCTCGGCACCGATCGGTGATTTCACCGTGCGCTGCGGGGCAGCCTGGTTCACCGCGGGCTGGAACAGAGCAAAATCCTGCCCCTGCGCCGCCTCGCCGTTGGCCATATTGTCAGGCTCCGATACGGTATCGCTGACCTTTTTAAACTGTTTTAAGACAACGTATCCCTGGTGTCCGCTAAAGAGCAGCAGAATAAACATCACGCAGGGAGTTATTAGTCCATATAAGCGCTGCATCCTCATTATTTAGCAAATCCTTTAAATGCAGAAATATGCAGCGGCTGCTGCTCCAGAATGGCGTTAATACTAATAAGCCTGCTCCGGGCACTCCACCGGGTTTGCCATTAACTTTAATGCAGAAAAATATTGACCGTCGCGAAGGCGAATGTTAGGTCGCTATTCAGGATATTTTTCTCCTGGCCGCAAATTGACCGGCCCGACGGCATCCCTTACTTTCAGCAATGAAATTCTGTTGATGAAATACCACAGTGAGTCGTTATGTATCTGAGCCATTTTACATTCGCAGGTCAGCCTTTCAGAAAGGCGACCCGTTCTGCCGGTGAGTTCTACGTGCCTTATCATCAGGACGTATACGGAATGCTGCAGGAAAAATCCCGCACGCCGGGGATCATGGCGCTCTTTTCTGACGACGAGACGCTGCTGGCCCAGTTCAGCGGCGAGCTGGCGGCAGACGCGCCCGCTGCGGTGGTCATCAACGCCTTTCCGAAACTGAACGCCAGCGCCCTGCTGTATAAGCTCAATCCCAAAAACAGCGCGGCCAAAAACCGGCTGCAGGATATCGATGCGGTGCTGCACCACTGGCATGAGGCCTATCCCTCCTGTCGGATCCACGGCCTGGTGCTGAGCATTTGTGCCGTTCAGGCGATGCGCGATAGCGGCTGGGAGATGCTGGGGATGCTGCTGACCCGCGCGCAGGAGCTGGCGCTGCCGCTGACCCTGCTGCTGACCGGCACCCCGGATCAGGAGGCCCGTCTGCGTGAGCACGCCGGGTTGGGCGCACAGGTGCATACCCGCCATACGCTGCGGACCTTAACCCGTCGCGAAAGCCTGGCCTACGTCGAGGCGCAAACGACTCACCACGGGGCAGAAACGTCGCCGTTCACCCCGGCCCGCATCCGTCGGATGCACGACCTGACCCAGGGCTCGGTCAGCAAGCTGAACGCGCTGGCGCATCTGGCGCTGCTGGCTGCCTGGACCGAACGGGCCGGGCAGGTCGGCACCCGCCATCTGCGGCTGGCGGCGGGCGAAGTGCTCCCCGCGAAGCGCAACCGCACGCGTCTGGCAACGATGGGGCTGTTCGCCTGCGTGCTGTTTGCCGCCTGCGGTTGGTATTACTCGGCACCGATTGTCGCATCACTGCCGGTCAAACCGCCGATCCCCGCCCGCTGGCTGCCGCATGCCGCCGCCGCGCAGGCGTCGGTGCAGCCGGTGATCGATAACGACGTGGTGAATCAGCCTGACGCCATGCATCAGCTGTATACCATGTGGGGTTACGACGCCACCGGGGAGGACGCCCTGTGCCAGAATGCCGGCCGGGTGAACCTGCGCTGTAAGCAGGGGAACGCCCCGCTGCCGACGCTGGAACAGGAGGGCTATCCATGGATCAGCGAAATCAAAACCGGGGATCATCTCAACTATGCGGTAGTAGCGCGCGTCGGTGCGGACTCGCTGGATCTGCTGATGAATAACCGCACCTGGCAGGTCAGCCGAAGCTGGTTTACCCGGCACGCGACGGGCAACTACACGCTGCTGCACCGCCTGACCCCGGAAGGGAAAGAGGCAATAACGCCTGCCAGCGACAGTACCGAACTGGCGTGGATTGACATGCAGCTAAGCCAGGCGCTGAATACGCCGCCCACCCATGCCCATGCGTGGACCCCGACGCTGGCGACGCGCACCCGTACGTTCCAGCAAAAAATGCAGCTGGACGTCGACGGCCTGCCCGGTGAAGCGACCCTGATGCAGCTGATGCGCGTCAACCACACCACGCCGGCGATTATCACACCACTGGCTGACAAGGAACCCGCCACGCGGACGAAAGGGAAAGCATAATCATGTCGACGATTTGTCTTGCTGCCCAGCGCAGCTATACCACCGGCGAGGCGGTGTGGTTCTCTTACCGCCTGCCGTCGATCACCCGCCTTTTTGCTGGCCTGCTGGCGAGCCTGATCTGCCTGTGCGCGATGGTCGCGGCCGGGCTGTACGCCCATCTTTACTGGGATCTGCGCCATCCGGCACCGACCCCAAAACCGGCCAGCGTCGCCCGACCTGAGACGCAGCTTTCGGATATGCATTACGTGTATGTGTCTAAACCCTTCCCGCAGGCGAAACCCGCTCCGCTAGCGGTTGAACCGCTGCCCACGCTCGAGGAGGGCCCGGTGATGGACAATGATGCCGACTGGCAGCAGGCGCCGGACGGGGACATTCGCGAGCAGACGCCGCCTGACAGGCACGACGAGGTTCATACTCCGTCGCTACAGGAACGTTTTACGCAGGCAGTAAAAGAACAGCAATTAGATTATTCGCAAGGGAAATTGCCCCCGCAGCCGGAAGATGAGCCGTTGGATGTGACGCGGGTGGTTGAAAAATCTCCCCCGGTGGATACCAAAGGAGATGAGAGGCGGGAATTTCAGTAGCGCTCAGGTAAGCTATTGATGGTAATCAGCTTGCCTTTTTCCACCACGATATACTGACCTTTTTTCAGGTCGGAGAGAATTTTAATAATGGTGCTGCGCGCCAGGTTGGTATATTCCTGAATATAGTCGTAGACGTTTACTTCACGCTTATGCAACACAATCAGTTCGTTTATTTCGATCAGGAATTCGCGGACCACTGAGTAGGCACTGCGGGCAACCAGGACATCGTCGCGCTTGCTGAGAATACTGATATACCAGACCAGTACCTGGGTGAATTCAGCCCAGAGATTTTTTTCGCCAATCAGCCGTTCAAAATCCGTTTTTTTGATGGTGCGGATCACCGTGGGGGTACGGGCGAGGCCATACATGTAAGCCGCGTTATTATAGATGGAGGAGACGCCTAAAAACCCCTGGCTGCGCATGGTAAACATGCTTAATTCGTCAGAGACGCGGCGGATTTCCACCTCACCGCTAATAACGATATGAATGTAATCCGCATCGGCGGTAATAATTTTTTGCCATTTCTTTAACGTCTTATCCGGGAAGTCAGCGGTGGCCGCAACTATCGCGTCCATGGCCTTTTGCGGACGAATATTTTTACTGTAGATGCTTAACATTATTATGCCTGTTTTCAATTATTATGGATAAAAAGGGGCTTGGCGACAGTGATATCGCAAATGATAACGAGTTCGAGTTAATCTAAATAAGAAGATGTGTTATTTTTTTGAGAGTAATTCTCATATTGTATTTTTATTCGCTAAATTGCTTAGCAAGCTATGTGTACATATTAATTGTGGGTAAATTTAAGTCAATTTACTAAAAATGAATTGCGAATGAACTTAAGATTAATCTTAAGTGATATGAGAAAAGCTCACTCAAAAAGAGTGAGTTTTCAGGATCATCCGCGCCCGTACTTTTCCAGTAAGGCTTCAGCAATGGCCCGCGTTTCATTGTCCGCAACGCCATTCCATAATTGCGGGCGGAAATGCATCTGGAACGCCATGATCACCCGTTTTTGCTGCGCTAAAGATATATTCTCCGGCACGTCATAGCCGTAGCGGGATAATAAATCGAGCACAATTGCCGACTCTATCGGCTGATTAGGCGGCTGACCGTTCAGATAAAATGTCACCCGGGCGGGGTCTGGCCATGCACCTATCCCCTGCCGGGCCAGCGCCTGCCAGGGAAACAACGGCCCCGGATCGTCTTTGCGCTGCGGAGCAATATCCGAATGGGCTACCACGTTCTGCGGTTTAATGTCGTAGCGCTGAATGATGTCCTTCGCCAGCGGGATCAGGGCGGCAATCTGCGTTGGTTCGAACGGGGTAAAGCGTTTCTGGCTGCCGGTTTTTTGCCAGCCGCGGTTTTCCAGCTCAATCCCAATCGAGGTGTCATTGATGCGCGTGGCGCCGCGCCAGAAGCTGACGCCCGCGTGCCAGGCCAGATCTTTCTCCGGTACCAGCTGCCAGATGCGCGGTTTGCCGTGGTGGAGAGGCGGGATCGCCGGGATCAAATAGTGCGAGCTGACGTTTTTATCGGTCAGGGTGGCCAGCGAGCTGTCAAAATCGTCGGCAGTGTAGTGGATCACCAGCACCTTGATGCGCGGATAGGCCGCCTGCGCCTGACGCCGGGCGTCCAGCTCGTAGGCCCCTTTATCGACAATGCCTTTTTCGGCGGCACAGCCTGCCAGCAACAGCGCCAGCAGGCTTAGCGAAAGCGCCCGCTTCATCGGCGTGTTTTCACCGCGGTGCCGCTGACGGTGACCATCAGCATGCTGGCGTCTTTGCCCACGGTTTCATAATCGATGTCGATACCGACCACCGCATCGGCACCCAGTGCCTTGGCCTGCTCGCCCAGCTCTTTAAAGGCGATTTCGCGGGCCTTGCGCAGCTCTTTTTCATAGGCGCCGGAGCGGCCACCGACGATGTCGCGGATACCGGCAAAAAAGTCGCGGAAGATATTCGCCCCGAGAATGGCTTCTCCGGTGACCACACCGCAGTACTCGCTAATCGGCTGCCCTTCCAGGGTTGGGGTAGTTGAAAATTGCATCTGCTTCTCCTTAATGGTGCGTGATGTGCCTAAGCGTATAAGAACAAAACCATTATCGGATCGTTACGCTATCATTTAAAGGTTAGTTAATTATTGCAGCCCAATAAGGAAATCAACATGCGCTATTCTGCTTTGACGCTTTTAGTGCCGTGCGCGCTGCTGCTCAGCGCCTGCACGACCCCGGTTAACCCGGCTTTTAAGGATATTGGAACCCGCAGCGGCAGCTGCATTGTCGGCGGCCCGGATGCCGTAGCCCAACAGTTCTACGACTACCGCATTAGCCACCGCAGCAACGACATGACCGCGCTGCGCCCGTATCTGAGCGACGGGCTGGCGCAGCTGCTGACCGATGCCAGCCGCGATCCGCAGCATAAAAACCTGCTGAAAGACGATCCGTTCTCCAGCCGGACCACCGCCCCGGATACCGCGACCGTGGCCAGCGCCTCGACGATCCCGAATACCGACGCACGCAACATTCCGCTGCGGGTCAAACTGACGCAGGGCAGCCAGTCCTGGCAGGATGAAGTGCTGATGATCCGCGAAGGAGAGTGCTGGGCAATTGACGACGTGCGCTACCTCGGCGGCAGCGTTCATGCCCCGGCGGGCACCTTGCGCCAGTCCATTGAGAACCGTTAAGCCGATAAAACCCCGCAAAATGTCTGGCATTTCGTGAGGAATGCCGACATTTATTCTCGCCGCCCTGCCCGTTCGCTATTTTGTGCTATGTTTAGTTATTCCCACGGTTTATATTTAACTTTTAACGCAGAAATATTGCATAACTATTCTGCCAACGGTACTATTTGCGGCCTCAATAGCTATAAACAGCCTGGATGAGTAAAGACTGCCCCGATGAGTATTCAACTAAACGGCATTAACTGCTTCTACGGCGCACACCAGGCGCTGTTCGATATCACCTTAAATTGCCCTGAGGGCGAAACGCTGGTCCTGCTTGGCCCCAGCGGCGCCGGGAAAAGCTCGCTGCTTCGCGTCCTCAATCTGCTTGAAATGCCCCGCTCCGGCACGCTGGATATTGCTGGCAATCACTTTGATTTTGCCAAATCGCCGTCTGAAAAAGCGATCCGCGATCTGCGCCAGAATGTCGGCATGGTCTTCCAGCAGTACAATCTCTGGCCGCACCTGACCGTGCAGCAAAACCTCATTGAAGCCCCGTGCCGCGTGCTGGGTCTGTCCAAAGAGCAGGCGCTGGCCCGTGCCGAGAAGCTGCTGGAACGTCTGCGCCTGAAGCCGTACAGCGATCGCTATCCGCTGCACCTTTCTGGCGGTCAGCAGCAGCGTGTGGCCATTGCCCGCGCCCTGATGATGGAGCCCGCCGTGCTGCTGTTTGACGAACCGACCGCCGCGCTGGATCCCGAGATCACCGCCCAGATCGTCAGCATCATTCGTGAGCTGGCAGAAACGAAAATTACGCAGGTGATCGTGACCCACGAAGTGGAAGTGGCGCGTAAAACCGCCAGCCGCGTGGTGTACATGGAAAACGGTTATATCGTCGAGCAAGGCGATGCGAGCTGCTTTACCCAGCCGCAGACCGACGCGTTCAGAAATTATCTGTCTCACTAATCGAATCGAGAGAACGACAATGAAAAAAATAGTGATTGCCGCGCTGCTTGCCAGCATTAGCCTTTCTGCAACAGCCGCTCAGACCATTCGTTTTGCGACTGAAGCCTCTTACCCTCCGTTTGAGTCTATCGACGCCAGCAACAAGATTGTCGGCTTCGACGTGGACCTGGCCAACGCGCTGTGCAAAGAGATCGACGCGACCTGTACCTTCGCTAACCAGTCTTTCGACAGCCTGATCCCAAGCCTGAAATTCCGCCGTATTGATGCGGTGATGGCCGGGATGGACATCACCCCTGAGCGTGAAAAGCAGGTTCTGTTCAGCACCCCATACTATGAGAACTCGGCCCTGTTCATCGGTCAGAAAGGCAAATACGCCTCGATTGACGCGCTGAAAGGCAAGAAAGTGGGCGTGCAGAACGGCACCACCCACCAGAAATTCATCATGGATAAGCACCCAGAAATCACCACCGTGCCGTACGACAGCTATCAGAACGCCCGTCTGGATCTGCAGAACGGTCGTATTGACGCGGTGTTTGGCGACAACGCCGTGGTGACCGAATGGCTGAAAGCCAACGACAAGCTGGCTTCCGTCGGCGACAAAGTGACCGATAAAGACTACTTCGGCACCGGCCTGGGTATCGCGGTCCGTCAGGGCAACACCGAGCTGCAGCAGAAATTCAACGCTGCGCTGGAAAAAGTGAAGAAAGATGGCACGTACGATTCCATCTACAAAAAATGGTTTCAGAAGTAAGAACTGATGAACGAATTTTTTCCATTAGCAAGCGCCGCCGGGATGACCGTCGGCCTTGCCGTTTGTGCGCTGATCATCGGCCTGGTGCTGGCGATGGTCTTTGCGGTCTGGGAGTCGGCTAAGTGGCGCCCTGTCGCCTGGACCGGCTCTGCACTGGTGACCCTCCTTCGCGGCCTGCCGGAAATTCTGGTGGTGCTGTTTATCTATTTCGGCTCGTCACAGCTGCTGCTGATGCTGTCGGACGGCTTTACGCTCAATCTGGGTGTGGTGCAGATCCCGATTCAGATGCAGATCGAGAACTTTGACGTCAGCCCGTTCCTCTGCGGCGTGATTGCGCTCTCCCTGCTCTATTCCGCCTATGCGTCGCAAACGCTGCGCGGGGCGCTGAAAGCAGTGCCCATTGGACAGTGGGAATCGGGTCAGGCGCTGGGGCTGTCGAAAACGGCGATCTTCTTCCGTCTGGTGATGCCGCAGATGTGGCGTCATGCCCTGCCAGGGCTCGGTAACCAGTGGCTGGTGCTGCTGAAAGATACTGCGCTGGTGAGCTTAATCAGCGTCAACGACCTGATGTTGCAGACCAAAAGTATTGCCACCCGTACCCAGGAGCCGTTTACCTGGTACATCGTGGCGGCGGCCATCTACCTGGTGATCACGTTGCTCAGTCAGTACATCCTCAAGCGTATTGACCTGCGTGCGACGCGCTTTGAACGGAGACCAGGCTGATGCTTGAGTATTTACCCGAACTGATGAAAGGGCTGCACACCAGCCTGACGCTGACGGTGGCCTCGATTATCGTGGCGCTGGTGCTGGCGCTGATTTTCACTATCGTGCTGACGCTGAAAACGCCGGTGGTGGTGTGGATTGTGCGCGGCTACATCACCCTGTTTACCGGCACGCCGCTGCTGGTGCAGATCTTCCTGATTTACTACGGCCCGGGCCAGTTCCCGTCGCTGCAGGAATACCCGGTGCTGTGGCATTTGCTCTCGGAGCCGTGGCTGTGCGCCCTGCTGGCCCTGTCGCTGAACAGTGCCGCCTATACCACTCAGCTGTTCTACGGTGCAATCCGCGCAATCCCGGAAGGGCAATGGCAATCGTGCGGCGCGCTGGGGATGAGCAAGAAAGACACCCTGGCGATCCTGCTGCCGTATGCGTTTAAGCGCGCCCTCTCCTCTTACTCCAACGAAGTGGTGCTGGTGTTTAAGAGTACGTCGCTGGCCTACACCATCACGCTAATGGAGGTGATGGGTCACGGGCAGCTGCTGTACGGACGCACTTACGACGTGATGGTGTTCGGTGCGGCAGGGTTGATTTACCTGGTGGTGAACGGCCTGCTGACGCTGCTGATGCGCGTGGTTGAGCGCAGAGCGCTGGCGTTTGAGCGTCGCAACTAGAACTGCATAAAATACGATATTAAAGGCGGGTAAGTCTAACGACGGCCCGCCTTTTTTTATATCGCAAATAATAGTTAATCGTTTTTATTGCATACAAATTCATTCAATGGCATTGTAGCTCCCAGCCGCAGACACGGCACATAATGACAAGATTGACAGACGGGAGCTTCACAATGAAAAAGTTAGTTCTGGCCGCATTACTGGCAACCTTCGCCGCAGGCGCCACCGCCGCAGATAAAATCAGCTTCGGCGTTTCTGCTACTTATCCGCCGTTCGAATCGCTGGATGCCAGCAACCAGATCGTCGGCTTTGATATCGACCTGGCGAAAGCGCTCTGTACCCAGATGCAGGCCGATTGCACCTTTACTAACCACGCCTTTGACAGCCTGATCCCGGCGCTGAAATTCAAAAAATATGACGCGGTGATCTCCGGTATGGATATCACCCCGGAGCGTAGCAAGCAGGTCTCCTTCACCGAGCCGTACTACGCCAACTCGGCGGTGGTGATCGCCAAAAAAGGGGCCTACACCACTTTTGACCAGCTGAAAGGCAAGCGCATCGGCATGGAAAACGGCACCACGCACCAGAAGTACCTGCAGGATAAGCATACCGAAGTGAAAACCGTCGCCTATGACAGCTACCAGAACGCAATTATCGACCTGAAAAATGGCCGTATCGACGGTGTGTTTGGCGACACGGCGGTGGTCAACGAGTGGCTGAAAACCAACCCGCAGCTGGGTACCGCCACCGAGAAAGTGACTGACCCACAATACTTTGGCACCGGTCTGGGCATTGCCGTTCGTCCGGATAACAAAGCCCTGCTGGAGAAACTGAACGGCGCCCTGAAAGCAATTAAAGCTGACGGCACGTATCAGAAAATCAGCGATAAGTGGTTCCCGCAGTAAGCGTGTTTTGCCCGGTGGCGGCTACGCCTTACCGGGCCTACAGGGTTGGGATTTTGTAGGCCGGGTAAGCGCAGCGCCACCCGGCACTCTCACAGCGGCACATAAAAGCGAAAAGCCGCCCCTTTCGCCACCTCCATCAGCCTGATCTCTCCCCCGTGCAGTTCCAGCATCCGCTTCACAATCAACAACCCCAGCCCGCCCCGATTGTCCCGCGACGCCTGTAGGCTAAGCGCCGATGGCCGCTGGAAAAGCGTCTCGCGCAGATGGTCGTCAATGCCCGGCCCGCTGTCGTTCACCTCGACCTGCAGCTGCTCGCCCTCCTGCCACACCTTCAGGCCTATCTCTCCGCCCGGCGGCGTATGACGAATGGCGTTATCCAGCAGATTGGTCACCACCCGTTCGATCATCGACAGATCGGCGTTGATCATCGGCAGCGGGCGCGGCACGTCAATATGCAGCCGCAGCTGACGGGTCTCGACCGCCAGGTCAAACTTTTGCGCCACGTCGGAGATCAGCTCCCCGATGGCAAAACGCTCGCGCTGGGGTTTGATGCTGCCGTGCTCCAGTCGCGCCAGCTCAAACAGCTGCTGCGACAGATGGCGGACTTTATGCCCCTGGCGCAGGGCAATTGCCAGATAGTGCTGGCTCTCCTGCGCGGACAGGGTGGCGGATTTCAGCGACAGGGTTTCCAGATACCCGAGCAGCGCAGTCAGCGGAGTGCGCAGATCGTGAGAGATATTGGCGATAAACTCCCGCCGCTGGCGGTCGCTGTCGGCCAGCTGATCCCACTGGCTGGCAATCTTTTGCGCCAGTTCGATAAAGGTATTGCGCAGCAGCGCCACTTCACCCGCGGGCTGCGGCTCGAGAGGCTGCGCCGCCAGCTGTTTAATGGCGCTGATGCTGTCCTGCTCCAGACCGCTGACCTCGTGCGTCAGCAGCCTGACAGGGCGCGTGACCCAGTACCAGACCAGCCCTCCGGCCAGCGCCCCGAACAGCGCCACCAGCAGCAGCGACCACAGCACCGTGCGCCACAGGGTTTTCTGCCACGCCTGCTCGGCCAGCGCGTTTAGCTCTTCGCCCTGCAGGATGATGTACAGATAGCCGCGCAGTTCACCGTTCTGGCGCAGGGGGGCGACGCTGAACACTTTTTGCTGATCGCTGCGCGGATCGTCCCCGTACACCGGCATGGTGGCGCCGTTCAGCGCTTGCTGAACCGGCGCGATGGAGACGCTTTGGCGTTTGATATGCCCCGGCGGGGCGGCATCGGCCAGCAGCTCGCCCTGCGGGGAGAGGACATACAGCTCAACGCTGGGGTTAAAGGTCATCAGGCGGTTAAACAGCGGCTGGAGCGCGCTGCGTTCGACCTGCCCCTGCTTATCCAGCAGCGGCTCGCGCTGGACTATGTGCTGCGCCAGCCCGCCGGACAGCCGTTGCACCATCGCGTCACCGTACTGCTTGCTGGCCCAGAGCTGCACCCCGCAGGCGACGATAGCACACAGGCTCAGCAGAGCAATAAACAGCAGCGTCAGGCGCTGGCTGAGGGTGAGACGGCGGATCATAGCGGACGCTCTGCGAAGAGATAGCCTTTGCCCCAGACGGTGCGGATGACCTGCGGCTCGGCGGCGTCGGCTTCAATTTTGACCCGCAGGCGATTGATATGGGTGTTGACGGTATGTTCGTAGCCTTCGTGCTGGTATCCCCACACCTTTTCGAGCAGCGCCAGGCGAGAGAACACTTCCCCGGGATGGCGGGCGAAAAAGTAGAGCAGATCGAATTCGCGCGGCGTCAGGTCGATAATCTCGCCCCGCAGCTGGACGCTACGGGCCAGCGGATCAATGGTCAGACCGTGGGCGTTAATCAGCCCGGCGGTCTGCTGCCCCATCGCCTGCTGACGGCGGAACAGCGCCCGGATGCGCGCCACCAGCTCCTGCACCGAGAAGGGTTTGGCGAGGTAATCATCGGCTCCGGTTTCAAGCCCGAGAATGCGTTCGGTTTCACTGCTGCGGGCGCTAATCACGATCACCGGCAGATAATGATCCCGCGCCCGGATGGCCCGACAGATGGTCAGCCCGTCGACGTTGGGCAGCATCAGGTCGAGGATCACCGCGTCCCAGCGCGGGTCGTCCACCGCCCGCAGCGCAGACGCCCCGTCCGCCTCGTGGGTGATCTGGTAGCCTTCGTCCTCTAAGTTCAGGCGCAGCAGCGCGGCGATATCGCCGTCGTCCTCCACCAGTAAAATGTGCTTCATCGGTAAACCTTATCCAAGCCAGTTAGATAAAGCTTACCCGATTTCCGCGACGGGAAACGTTCACATTTTGTTTAACATTGTGCGCGCTGATCCCCTCACCCCGGCCCTCTCCCGCAGGGAGAGGGAGAAAGGCAGGCATCAGGCCGCAGAGGACTTAACCAGTAGCGTCAGCACTTCGTAGTGCGAGGTATGGGGGAACATATCGAACAGCTGCACGCGCGCGATGCGATACCCGGGCAGATCCCGGAGATCTTTCGCCATCGTCTGCGCATTGCAGCTGGAGTAGATAATAAACGGCGGGGCCATCTGGCTCAGGTATTCGCACAGGGCGTTGCCAATCCCACGACGCGGTGGATTAACCAGCACCAGATCCGGCACATCTTGCTGACCGGTGGCAAACTTCGTTGAATCCAGCGCCTGGAAATGCAGGTTCGTTAATCCCAGCTCGCCAGCCGACTGCGTGGCGCAGGCGATCGCCTCGGCGGAGATTTCGATCCCGGTCAGGCGCATCTGCGGCGTGGCGCAGTGCAGGCCAAAGCCGCCGACGCCGCAAAACAGATCCCACATATGATTTACCGGCAGCTGACGCACCCAGTCGCGCGCCGTGGAGTACAGCTGGCTGGCCACCGTCGGGTTGGTCTGGAAAAAGCTTTTCGGGCGGATCCACAGCGGTACGTCGTTGAAGCGCTCGGCCAGCGCCTGGGCATCGGTCAGGAAAATCTCTTCTTCACCTTCCATGATCGCCATATGCACCGGCTGAATGTTCGCGGTGATCACCTTCAGCTGCGGCAGCTGTTCACGCAGCCACGGCAGAGCCGCGCGCAACTGCGCCAGCTTGGCGTCGGAGCGCAGCACAAATCGCAGCATCATCCCGCCATCCTGCTGGCTTTCGGTCAGCAAAAGGTACTTCAGCTCGCCGCGCTTGCGCTCGACGCTGTAAGGCGTGAGGCCCGCGCGGGCGATAAAGGGTTTCAGGGCAGCAAAGACCGGGCCGAATGAGGCGGGATAGAGCGGACAGTCGGTCAGATCTTCCGGCGTGCCGTCGCGGTGCAGCATCCCGAGCAGCGGTTTTTCGACGCTGCCGCTCACCACCATTTTGGCTTTATTGCGAAAAGCCTGCTCCGGCCCGCTGACCGGCGCGCACCACTCCGCCACCGGTAAGCCAGACAGTAACGTCTGCAGGTCGGACATTTTGGCGGAAAGCTGAGAAGAGACCGGCTGTTCAATCCACTGACAGGAGCGGCAGCGACCGGCGTCATAGAGTGCGCACTGCATAACAAAACCTTAATACGTCTGGGGGCAGCGATTATACACGTTATTGCAAACGGAAAAACCGTCGGCTGGCAGGCGGAATAAACAGCAGGCACAGCACCAGCACATCGGGCAGCTTTTGCATCATCAAGGTGCGAAAAATTTCCTGTTTGGTCTCACCGGGAATGCTGAAAAGCTCCGGATAACCGTAACCCAGCGACGAGGCCCACAGGTACGCGGTGGTGATCGCGTGGATCAGCATATAGACCCAGCGCGCCCAGTTGCGCCCTTTGACCAGCGAAAATGCGCAGTAGATCTCGGCAGAGACCAGCAGCAGGCTGCTAAAAAACACCAGCGTTAAGCTCCAGCTTTGCACGCTGCGGTGGATAAACTCGGCGATGCCGTGCACCCCGAGGGTGCTGAAAATCATCACCAAATCGAGACCACGGATCAAAATAATGGCGAGCGCCGCCACCTGCACCAGAGCAGGGACGTTCAGTCGGGCATGGGTATGGCGTGTTTTTTTAAAAAATCCCAATGTTTCACTTCCCTGAAAAACAGTGCCGCGACAAGCGCGGCACTTTGTGGGAAATTTTAATCGTTTCAGTGGCGCCTTGCACGCTGGATATCACGCACGCGCTGTTTTTCAGACCGCGCCATCAGATACCAGGCAATCAACCCGACAATGCCGACCACGCCCAGTATCAGCGTCGCCAGGGCGTTAATCTCCGGATTGACCCCCATCCTGACGCTGGAGAAGACCAGCATCGGCAGCGTGGTGGCCCCAGGGCCTGAGACGAAGCTGGCGATCACCAGATCGTCGAGCGACAGGGTAAACGCCAGCAGCCAGCCGGAAACCACCGCCGGCATGATCATCGGCAAGGTGATGATAAAGAACACCTTCAGCGGCGTCGCGCCCAGATCCATCGCCGCCTCTTCAATCGAGTGGTCCAGCTCGCGCAGCCGCGAGGAGATCACCACCGCCACGTAGGCAGTACAGAAGGTGACGTGCGCCAGCCAGATGGTCAGCATGCCGCGATCCGACGGCCAGCCAATCGCGTGCCCCATCGCCACAAACAGCAGCAGCAGCGACAGGCCGGTGATCACATCGGGCATCACCAGCGGGGCGGTGATCATAAAGGCAAAGCCGTTTGCGCCGCGAAAACGGCCAAAACGCACCATCACCACCGCCGCAATGGTGCCAAGAATGACCGCCATCGTGGCCGCACAGGCGGCAATGGTCAGGCTTAAGCCGACGGCGCTCATCATCGCGTCATCGCGAAACAGCTCCCCGTACCAACGCGTGGACCAGCCCGCCCACACCGTCACCAGCTTCGAGCTGTTGAAGGAGTAGATCACCAGCATCAGCATCGGGGCATACAGGAAGGTGAAGCCGATCACCAGGATCAGGATCCGCCACGGAGAGCGCACTACCGGTAAGTTGTTCATCCGTTCCCTCCCATCTGTTTCTGCTGATATTTGTGGAACCACATGATCGGCACGATCAGCAGCAGCAACATCACGATCGCCACCGCCGAGGCCACCGGCCAGTCGCGGTTATTAAAGAACTCCTGCCACAGCACGCGGCCAATCATGATGCTGTCCGGGCCGCCGAGCAGTTCCGGGATCACGAATTCGCCGACCGCCGGAATAAACACCAGCATTGACCCGGCGATAATCCCACCTTTGGTCAGGGGCACAATCACGCTGAAGAAGGTTTTCAGCGGACGGGCACCGAGATCCAGCGCTGCCTCGACCAGCGAATAGTCGATGCGCGTCAGAGCGGTGTAAATCGGCAGCACCATAAACGGTAGATAGGCGTACACAATCCCGATATAGACCGCCAGATTGGTGTGCAGAATGGTCAGCGGCTGATCGATAACCCCCAGCCAGAGTAAAAAGTTGTTCAGCACGCCGTTGTTTTTCAGGATCCCCATCCAGGCATAGACGCGGATCAGGAACGAGGTCCATGACGGCAAAATCACCAGCAGCAGCAGGATATTGCGCGTCGACGGCTTACTGTGCGCCACCGCCCAGGCCAGCGGATAGCCCAGCAGCAGACAGCAAATTGTCGCCACGCCCGCCACCTGCAGCGACTGCAGATAAGCCTCAAAATAGAGCGGATCGTCGGTCAGCTGCAGGTAGTTGCCCAGATTGAGGGTCACCGACAGCTGGGCATCGGCCCACGCTACCAGATCGCTGTACGGCGGGATCGCGCGCGCCATCTCCGCAAGGCTGATTTTAAACACAATCAGGAACGGCAGCAGGAACAGCAGGATCAGCCACAGGTACGGCAGACTGATCACCAGCTTGCGCCCGTGCGCCATCTGCATCCGGGTCAGCCAGGTGGTTTCCGTGCCCGTTTGTGTGCGGGCCGCAGGTTCAGGTTTGTTCATTGCCCTTCCTTATACCGTCAGCACAACGCAGCTGTCCGCATCCCAGCACAGACGCACTTCGTCGCCCCAGGTCGGGAGGCCTTTACGGTGGCGATCCGTGTTCTGCAGCTGGGCGCTGATCATCTGCCCGCTTTTCAGGCGGACATGATAGATGGAGAGGTCGCCGAGATAGGCGATATGCACCACTTCGCCCACGGCAAAGTTGTAGCCATCGGCAGGCGGTGCATCACAGAAGGTGATTTTTTCCGGGCGCAGCGCCACGTACACCGGCACGTTATCCACCACCGAGTTATCGACGGCCACTTTCAGCGGGTGAATAAGCCCCAGGGAGTCAATCACCAGCCCGTCTTCTTCACGCGTTTTCAGCAGCCCTTCAAACACGTTCATCGAGCCGATAAATTCGGCGCTGTAGCGGGTGGTCGGATGCTCATAAATCTCTTCCGGCTCGCCAATCTGCACAAACTTGCCGCGGTTCATGATCGCGATGCGTCCGGCCATGGTCATCGCCTCTTCCTGATCGTGGGTGACCATCACGCAGGTTGCGCCGACACGTTCAAGAATATCCAGCACTTCGAGCTGCATGCGGTCGCGCAGCTTTTTATCCAGCGCCCCCATCGGCTCATCGAGCAGCAGCAGTTTTGGTCGCTTCGCCAGGCTGCGGGCCAGGGCCACGCGCTGACGCTGGCCGCCCGAGAGCTGGTGTGGCTTACGCTTAGCGAACTCCTGCATGTGCACCAGGCTCAGCATTTCGGCGACGCGCGCGCTGATTTCGGCTTTGGGCAGCTTGTCCTGCTTCAGACCAAAGGCGATGTTCTGCTCGACGGTCATGTGCGGGAACAGGGCGTAAGACTGGAACATCATATTGATCGGCCGCTGATAGGGCGGCACCTGCGACAGATCCACACCATCGAGCATAATCTGCCCGGCGGAAGGCTGTTCAAACCCGGCAAGCATACGCAGCAACGTCGATTTCCCGCAGCCGGACGCGCCGAGCAGGGCAAAGATTTCGCCTTTGTAAATAGTCAGGCTGACGTCATCGACGGCGTGCTGGCCGTCAAACGATTTGGTCAGGTTACGGATTTCCAGCAGCGGGGTCAGCGCTTTACGGCTTTTCGCCTGTGGGCGGGGGATCGCGTCGTTCACGGGGTGCTCTCCGGCATCAATCAAACGGGTGCAGGCGCACCATGACGGTGCGCCTGATGCCGGGCAAAGGTGCAACTGCCCGGCCTGATTCTTATTATTTACCGCTTTTCACTTTGGTCCACGCACGGGTACGCACGCGGTCGATTTTCGGTTCTTGTACGCTCAGGGTGAACATTTTGGCGCGCACGTCAGCCGGCGGGTAAATGCCCGGATTGTCACGCACTTCGGCGCTCACCAGCGCAGTGGCGGCTTTGTTGCCGTTGGCATAGAAGATGTGATCCGAGATATGGGCAATCACGTCCGGACGCAGCAGGTAGTTCAGGAACTGGTAGGCTTCGTCTTTGTTCTTCGCATCCGCTGGCATCGCGAAGACGTCGAAGAAGGCCAGTGCCCCCTCTTTCGGGATGGAGTATGCGATATTCACGCCATTATTGGCTTCTTTCGCACGGTTAGCCGCCTGCAGAATATCCCCTGCCCAGCCGATCGCCACGCAGGTGTCGCCGTTCGCCAGGTCGTTGATGTACTGGGAGGAGTGGAAGTAACGGATGTTTGGCCGCAGCTTCAGCAGCAGGTCGGTGGCCGGGCCGGTGTAGTCATCCGCTTTGGTGCTGTTCGGATCTTTGCCGAGGTAGTTCAGCACGGTGGCAAAAATCTCTTCTGGCGCATCGAGGAACGAAACGCCGCAGCTTTTCAGTTTTTCGAGGTTTTCGGGCTTCAGCACCAGATCCCAGCTGTTCACTGGCGCATCGGTACCGAGCGCTTTTTTCACTTTCTCGACGTTATAGCCAATGCCGGTGGTCGCCCACATGTACGGCAAGGCGTATTTGTTATCCGGGTCATGCTTGGCAATCAGCTTCAGCAGCTCGGGATCGAGGTTTTTCCACTCCGGGAGTTTGCTTTTATCCAGCGGCTGGAACACACCGGCAGAGAGCTGGCGCTCCAGGAAGCTGGCCGACGGTACCACCAGGTCAAAGCCGGTGCTGCCCGCCATCAGTTTGCCTTCCAGCACTTCGTTAGAATCGAAGACGTCGTAAACAACTTTAATGCCGGTCTCTTTTTCAAAATTAGCGACGGTGTCCGGCGCAATATAATCAGACCAGTTATAGATATGCAGCGTTTTTTGTTCCGCAGCGAGCGTACCAGCAGAGACAGCCATCAGAGCACCGGCAATCAGCCCCGAGACCCAGGTTTTTTTTAAAGCGATCATAGCGTTAATCCTTCTGAAAGCGCGTTAACAAACGCACTAAAAATGAACACTCTTAGTCTATGCAAGAATCGTGCATAATTTATCACTCTGCCAGCAGCAGAAGATATTGCTCTGTTGGCAGTATCTGCTCGCAATAAACAGCATCGCAAGAATAAACTGTAGCTTGTCTTTACGGCTATAGCCCAGATTAAAAAACGCCTTTTATCAATTTTTTATGCAGGATTTGTCTACGTGATAAGCCGAAATGCGAGGAAGGCGGTGAATAATTCTTTAAAGAAAGGTTAAATACAGCAGAAACGAGGGTGTTATGCAGCCGCCACGACAGCGACTGCCTGAAAGTCAGACCAGATTAGTGCAGAAAAGCGGTCGCAGCGTCCGGATTCTCGGGCTCATCTTCGGTGTTATACAGCAGATGATGGGCGTTGGCTTCCAGCATCACCATTGAGATCTGCTCTTCGCTCTGCTGGAAAAAGCCTTCAAACTGCTCGTAGGTTAACCCCGTTGCAGCGAATAAAGACTGGCAGACCACCAGCTTTGGCAGATTATCATCCTGTATATCGAGAAAGGCTTTTACCGTCAAAGAACTGGCATTGATCGCCGACAGGTCCGATGCTAACGCCAGCAGCGCTGTGGGTTTAACCTCCGCGAGGGCGGAAAAAAGAATGACGTCATTGATCACATCGAGCTTGGCATCGAACACGCCGTCGAAATTTTGCATGTGCGGCAGATGCAACGCCTGACAGGTATCGCATTCAAAAAAGCTGATGCTCATATCGTCGAGCCATTGGCGTAACGTATCAAGTGTCGGTACGACGAGTGAATCCATAACCGTGGGGCCCCTTAAGAAGTAATTCGCTAGCTTACGCAAAAAGTGTGCGTCATACCATTTATCCGCCCGTTTTCAGGCAAAACTCCGGCGTGGCATGACGTTCGATCCAGTCGATCATTTTCCCGGCGACATCGACCCCGGTGGTATTTTCAATGCCTTCGAGCCCCGGCGACGCGTTGACTTCCATCACCAGCGGCCCGCGATCGGCACGTAAAATATCAACACCGGCAATGTCGAGACCCAGCGTGTGGGCGGATTTCAGGGCGATTTCGCGTTCGCGCGGGGTGATCTCTGCCACCCGCGCCACGCCGCCGCGATGCAGGTTGGAGCGAAAATCGCCCTCTTTGGCCTGACGCTCAATGGCGGCCACCACTTCGTCGCCCACCACCAGACAGCGAATGTCGCGCCCTTTCGCCTCCTGAATGTATTCCTGCACCAGAATGTGCGCGTTCAGGCCGCGAAAGGCGTCAACCACGCTCTCTGCCGCCTGACGCGTTTCGGCCAGCACTACGCCGATCCCCTGAGTGCCTTCCACCAGCTTCACCACCAGCGGCGCGCCGCCTACCATCTCGATCAGATCGCTGGTGTCGTCGGGAGAGTGGGCAATACCGGTGATCGGCAGGTCAATTCCCTGGCGAGCCAGCAGCTGCAGGGAGCGCAGCTTGTCGCGGGCGCGGGTAATGGCCACGGATTCATTCAGAGGATAACTGCCCAGCAGCTCGAACTGGCGCAGCGCGGCGGTGCCGTAAAAGGTGATCGCCGAGCCAATGCGCGGGATGACCGCGTCGTAATGCGGCAGCTGGCGTCCTTTATAGTGAATAGAGGAGGCCGCCGGGCTGATATTCATATAGCAGGACAGCGGATCGAGGACTTCCACCAGATGGCCGCGTTTATGCCCTGCTTCACGCAGGCGCTTGCACGAATAGAGCGTTCCATCCCGGGACAATATGGCAATTTTCACCCTGCACCTCTCAGATAAGATCTGGTCAAAAGCCTGCGTATCATACACGCAGGCAGGCGCAGGAAGAATGGACTTATCGCGTCGCCCAGCCCTGTTTATGCAAATAATCGAGAATAAACGGACGGTTCTCTTTGATGATGGTGCGCTGGATATGATCGCTCCAGGTATCGCGACGATTATTGGTCGCACGGGAGAGGTAGTAGTTCGCCAGCTCCTCGTCGTACCGGGCGAGAACCGCGCTGTCCACCGGCTGGTAGTGGTTTTCATGCACCACCATTGCCGCAGGCAGGCGCGGCTTCACGTCCGGGTTGTCTGCCGGCCAGCCCAGGCACAGGCCGAACAGCGGCAGAACGTGCTTTGGCAGCTGCAGCAGCTCGGTCACCGCCTCGATGCTGTTGCGGATGCCGCCGATATAGACCCCGCCCAGCCCCAGTGATTCTGCCGCCGTCAGCGCGTTCTGCGCCAGCATGGCGGTATCCACCACGCCGAGCAGCAGCTGCTCTGCCAGGCCGAGCTGCGCCTCGGGGCAAATCTGCAGATGGCGATTAAAGTCGGCGCAGAACACCCAAAACTCTGCCGCCTGCGCCACGTGCTTTTGCCCACCGGTAAGGGTCACCAGCTGTTCGCGCATCGCGGGGTCGGTGATACGAATAATCGAGCTGCACTGTAAGAAGCTGGAGCTGGAGGTCCCTTGCGCGCCAGCGATAATTGCTTCGCGCTGGGCATCGCTGATGGGTTGGTCGGTGAAATGGCGGATCGAGCGGTGGGAACGGAGCAAATCAATTACAGGTGTCATTTCGTCTCTCTTTACGGCTTAACTGACAATATTCGCCAGTATAGGCAAAGATAACGGCCCTGTAATTGGCCAAATATAGCCTGTAGATATCAATGCAACAGGCAGAACCTGCTTTTCATTACTGTGAGTTATCGGCAATATAGGCAGTATTCGCCGTCAGGCTTAGATTCAGGAGAGAGACATGTTTGCAGTTATTTTTGGCCGTCCGGGTTGTCCTTACTGTGTGCGCGCAAAAGATCTGGCAGAAAAACTGACCGCTGAGCGTGAAGATTTTAACTATCGCTACGTGGACATTCACGCGGAAGGCATTTCCAAAGCCGACCTGGAAAAGACCGTGGGTAAACCGGTTGAAACCGTTCCGCAGATCTTCCTCGACCAGACCCACATCGGCGGCTTTACAGACTTTGAAGCCTACGCCAAAGAGCACCTGGGGCTGTTCGCTGCCCAGTAAGCCTTTAACGCCCTCCCCGGAGGGCGTTTTTATTTTCGCGACGGTGCTCGACCGCCCGGCGGATAAACATAAAGAACAGCGCGCCTAACGCACACCAGAATACTCCGCTTAACAGCCACGCCAGCTCCTGCACAATCGTGCGCGACGGGATAAACACCAGACGCATCACCACCAGGCAGATGGGTGCCGCAAGGATCGCGCCGACCAAGGGTCTGACCACTTCTCCACCGCGGGAGACAAAGCTGGCCGCGATCCCCGGCAGGGTAAAGAACAACAGTCCCAGTTCAGGATGTCCGGAAGCGATAAATGCGCCTTGCACATTGAATGTCAGGCAGAGGCATACCGCCGTAAACAGTAAAAAGCAGCACGCGATACCCGGCCAGATACGTTTAATATTCAAACCATCCCCCCTGCCCTGTCAGGCAAATACATTTTTTGTCACGTAGACACCCAATTAGATGAGTAAAGCGGCACGCCATGCCTGAAACAGTCGGTGATGATTTCATCGCCATCGAATACCGATAACTGTTAAAAATAAACTAATTATTTGATATTTTTTTGTGAGCTAACTATAATGCGCGATCAGGAGTCGCCTCCTCTTCTTACAGCGCAAACATAGCCTAAATAGCCCATCCATTCAACCACTTACTGGTAAACGAAAAGTTATCCTCCGTGAACATAAACGTCGCAGAATTGTTAAACGGGAATTACATCCTGTTATTATTTGTGGTACTGGCTCTGGGTCTTTGCCTGGGTAAATTACGTCTGGGATCGGTCCAACTCGGTAATTCCATTGGCGTTTTAGTGGTTTCTTTATTATTAGGTCAACAGCATTTCAGTATTAACACCGATGCCCTGAACCTGGGTTTTATGCTGTTTATTTTTTGCGTTGGTGTTGAAGCCGGACCCAACTTTTTTTCTATTTTCTTCCGCGACGGTAAGAATTATCTGATGCTGGCGCTGGTGATGGTCGGCAGTGCCCTGCTTATCGCGCTTGGCTTAGGCAAACTGTTTGGCTGGGATATCGGGTTAACGGCGGGCATGCTAGCCGGATCGATGACCTCGACTCCGGTTCTGGTGGGTGCCGGAGACACGTTACGCCATCTTGGCCTGAGTGATGCCCAGCTGTCGCTGGCGCTGGATCACCTCAGCCTGGGTTATGCATTGACCTATCTGATTGGTCTGGTGAGCCTGATTGTCGGCGCGCGCTATTTACCCAAACTCCAGCATCAGGATCTGCAGACCAGCGCCCAGCAAATCGCCCGTGAGCGCGGCCTGGACACCGACAGCAAACGCAAAGTGTATCTCCCGGTTATTCGTGCCTATCGCGTGGGGCCAGAGCTGGTCGCCTGGGCCGACGGTAAAAACCTGCGCGAGCTGGGGATTTATCGTCAGACCGGCTGCTATATCGAACGTATTCGCCGCAACGGCATCCTGGCAAACCCGGATGGCGATGCGGTTCTGCAGATGGGCGACGATATTGCGCTGGTGGGCTATCCGGATGCGCACGCGCGCCTTGACCCGAGCTTTCGTAACGGCAAAGAGGTGTTTGACCGTGACCTGCTGGACATGCGCATCGTCACCGAAGAGATCGTGGTCAAGAACCACAACGCCGTCGGACGCCGTCTGGGGCAGCTTAAGCTGACCGATCACGGCTGCTTCTTAAACCGGGTGATCCGCAGCCAGATTGAAATGCCGATCGACGACAACATCGTCCTGAACAAAGGCGACGTTCTGCAGGTGAGCGGCGACGCCCGCCGGGTTAAAACCGTCGCCGACCGCATCGGCTTTATCTCCATCCACAGCCAGGTCACCGATCTGCTGGCCTTCTGCGCCTTCTTTATCGTCGGCCTGATGATTGGGATGATCACTTTCCAGTTCAGCAACTTTAGCTTCGGCATCGGTAACGCCGCGGGCCTGCTGTTCGCCGGGATCATGCTCGGCTTCCTGCGTGCTAACCACCCGACCTTCGGCTATATCCCGCAGGGTGCGCTGAATATGGTGAAAGAGTTTGGCCTGATGGTGTTTATGGCCGGCGTGGGCTTAAGCGCGGGCAGCGGCATCAGCCACAGCCTGGGCGCGGTCGGCTGGCAGATGCTGGTCGCCGGGCTTATCGTCAGCCTGGTGCCGGTGGTGATCTGTTTCCTGTTTGGCGCATACGTGCTGCGCATGAACCGCGCCATGCTGTTTGGCGCGATGATGGGGGCGCGTACCTGTGCGCCGGCGATGGAAATCATCAGCGACACCGCGCGCAGCAACATTCCGGCGCTGGGGTACGCAGGCACCTATGCAATTGCTAACGTGCTGTTAACGCTGGCGGGGACGCTGATTATCATCATCTGGCCAGGGCTGGGGTAGCGAGGAATTGTGCGCACTGGCGAAAAAAATTTCGTGATGCGCAGAACTTTTCGTTCAGACGTCAGTCATAACTATTGCCACTGCTTTTCTTTGATGTCCCCCAATTTGTGGAGCCCATCAACCCCGCCATTTTTGGTTCAAGGTTGATGGGTTTTTTGTTGGGTGGGATTTTTTCCCATCTTAAATCAGACAATTAGATCGCTTCTTTTCCTGTGTGGCAACAAAGTGGCGATAACCATTTCGTACAGTTACTAGGTTGATGAAGTCATGCCGTTTCAATCGCGTGCAACAATTCAACCAATGCAACAGCTCCTACATCATCCCAGCGCAAATAACTCGACAAAGAACTTGTTCCTGAATCTCTTCCTAAAACTCTCTGACAAATAGTCTGGTGATCAGCTGATGCGGAAACCCAAACGGTTCCCCCCTGCTGGCAAAAATAGGTAGACCCTTTCAAACCATCCCGCTGAATACGTTTCTTCCATGTATCTACCTGCTGCGTTGTTACTCTTAAACTCATACTAACCCCTACGTAAATCAACTAATCACAGCCAACGATCCTATAAAATACCAAGAATTAATCAGCACGGAGAATCTCAGTGTTTAATTTTTATCCTGACAAAACATTTAGCAGAACAGAAGTCATGAGCCAACCAACTCCTGTTCCTGCAATCAATGGTGTCTATTTCTGGTGGTTCAAAGAAATCCCCCCTGGCGTTCCAATTGAAGGTTGCCTCACTCAGAAAGGTTACACATTGCTCTATGTCGGCATTTCACCCGATAAAAAGGGAAAGCCCAACAGCCGCGCCAACCTTAAGACACGTATCAAAACCCATTTCAGCGGTAATGCCGAAGGCTCAACACTTAGACGCACACTCGGAGTATTGCTTACGACGGAAAGCAATTTCCCTTTGCGTCGGGTTGGAGGAGGAACCAGAACAACATTTACCCACCTAGGTGAGCAATGGCTTGATCAGTGGATGGAACAGAATGCAAAAGTTTACTGGGTAGCAGACGAGGAACCCTGGGTGCTGGAAGAAGCGCTGATTGAGAGTATTCGTCTGCCATTAAACATTCAAGGGAACACTCATCCCTTTAGGCTAACCCTCTCAGCAATGCGCAGCAAAGCCATGGCAGAAGCCAAACTGATGGAGATTGCGGATGAAAAAGGATTTAGCAGACGTAAGGTTGCAGAGATAATTGAACAAGCTATAAGTGCTGAATAAGCCACTTAGGAAGTCCGCCGCTACGCAGTTCAGTGCAAAACGGGATACGCTAGCGGCGAACTGGAGTGAACACGCTCCGGTAGAGCGAAAGTACGGCAGGCTGCATTGAAATGGGAATGTTTTGATATGTAATAGTAAAACATAGGCAATTGCTCCGTGAAGTCTCAAAATGGAACTAATTGATAGTCACATTGCAATCTGAAAGAGTATCAACGGTTAGAGCAACGATTTAATCATAACCATTTCGCGCTTCTTGTCTTTGCGCAGACCATTACCGGTTAAACGGCCATTTGCGAGCATATCGTTTATTGTGTCAACAGGAAGCCCTGTTTACTCGCTGTAAGGCTCAATTGTGACGTGCGGAGTGGTCAGAGTGATTGAAATATTAGTGGTCATAATGCAACATCTCCTATTGGCTTGTGGTAAGCCATTTGCAATCGTGATAAGTCCCCAAATGGGAGCAGAGTTGAGATTAGGATTCGCACAAGAGATATGTCAACATAAAAGCACCCACATAAGATGAAAATCAATCTATATGCGAGAACTCAAGTTAGATGCCTCAATAAAAAATTATCGATGGAAAACTAATTGATAGCAGCTATATTTTTTTGATACAACTTCGTTTCCTTGTAATATTGAATATATAAGTGTAGTTGAATATGGTGATTTGACATATCTAATTCGGCAGGATGTTAATGAAGTAAATGATAGTAAACGGGTTGTTTCAATCGATGGTCTGTATTCTATTCGTGAATTAGCAAGACTGGCCAACAATCGCATCATTTTAGAAGGGAAATCAAGTAAAATAGAATGCAATGTTCAAGATATCTAAGTTATTGGCAAGGTGACACTTACCTGCAAATAACACATTAAATATGAGGAAAAAGAAATGATTGTTGGTGTAATTTTAAGGAACTTCAAAAACTTCAGAAATCAGCATTATATACCATTAACAGTGAATGACCGCTCTTCTTGGCTAATTGGTGAAAATGGTGTAGGCAAAAGCTCAATACTTCAAGCATTGGATACCATTCTTAATAAAAATGACTTTAATAAATTAGACATAAACAATGATGCCCGTAGCCAAGGATTATTGACTAGGGAACCATTCATAGTTCCCATTTTTCTTATACGTAAAGAAAAAATCAGGAGTAATGCATCAATTTATAAAACTCTAGAAGTTATTAGTGATATCACATGGCAAATTGAAAGCGAAGATTTTAACTTGTTGCAAAGACCATTGGCTGAAAAATTCGTAGCTCACAGAACGTTGTTAGAAACCAAATATTCAAGCTCTGAATATTTTTTAGTCCCCATTGGATCAATTAAGAAAGGAGCAAATGACACTCCAACGCCTTCAATGTCTATATTTGAGTCAATTGAAGATTACCATGTTGAGTTAGAAAGTCTTATTCCTGATTCAACATCAGCAACATCTAGCCAGCGAAAATATTTTTTCCAAATAGCATTATATAGAACTCTCGATTATATTAAAGAGATTTATAATTATATTTATTTGCCTGCGGAAATCACAGCATCAGAATATTCAAAAATAGAAAGCAATCTTTTACAATCTCTTTTAGGTGAAAACCTTCAACAAAAAATCAGTAAAATAATTAAGAAGAAAGATATAACTGAAATAAATCGCTTCCTTAATGAATTTGTTGAACAAATTTCAAAAAAACTGGACGGGCGCTATCAATTCAAAAAACCATCCCAAAGGCAAAATTCATTCACACAAAGACATATGGTCTCCAACATCATCGAATCTTATTTCAGTGATAAAATCCTCCATTACATAGATAGTGTAAATAAAGATACACCCATTCATAATTTAAGTTCTGGTGAAAAAAGAAAGGCATTACTAGATCTTGCAACTAATTTCCTAAAACATAATCCTCAGAAATCTCAACAAAGTACTATCCTTGCTATAGATGAACCAGAATTATCATTGCATGCAACTTCATGCTTTCAGCAGTTTGAAAAAATCAAAGAAATAAGTAACATTGGAATTCAATCAATATGCACCACACATTGGTATGGTTTTTTACCTGTAGCAGGTTTTGGAACGGCCATTTATATATCACCTTCACAAAATCAAATTAAGGCTTTAGACTTAACTAATTATAGAGATGAATTAAAAAATCTTACCACAGAGACAAATGGTTCTTACTTAGATGTTTTAGAAATGAAAAGTAATCATGACCTTACCCAATCCATTGTTTATTCAATCACTTCAGAAAATAGCTACAACTGGATTATTTGCGAAGGTAAAACAGATAAAGAATATATTTCTAAACATTTAGAATTCGAAAACATTGATAATTTGATTGTGCTATCCGTGGGTGGTTCAGTTGCAGTAAAAAAAATATACAACCTTTTGATCCTTGCTTTAGAGGACCGTAAAAAAACGATTTCAGGGAAAGTATATTGCTTATTGGACACCGACCATAAATACAGCGCATTTCACGCAACCGATACTATTCCAAATATAAAAATCCGTAGATTGCTACTTAACAAAAATATGGATGACATTATTTTAGCAAAAGTCACTGATGATAGTGTTTATCCACCAACCGAGATCGAACAAGCATTAAATGCTGAATTTTATATCGAAACCCTTACATTATTATATAATAATGGTGAGGAAGCGTTTTCATTTATGAAAAAACCTTTAATCTTACAATCATATGTTTCTGGCGGAGCCTTAGATTTAAATATAACTGAACGTAAAATGATTACTGAATATTTTGACACACCAGGTAAAAAATATGAATTTTGTAGCACCTATATTAAAATTATGTCAGAGTCAGAATATATTCAAACTCCTGGATGGTTAATGGATATTCGAGATTTCTTCCAAGGCGGAGGGAAGGTATCTTAACTAAGTTTTTATACATTAAATACTGTTCAAACACACAGTTAAATTTAGCCCTCAAACATGAGGGCTTTTTTATGGCAGTACGAAAACTCGACACAGGAAAATGGATTTGCGAATGTTACCCCGCCGGACGCAGTGGACGTCGTGTGCGTAAACAGTTCGCCACCAAAGGCGAAGCGCTGGCTTTTGAGCGTCACACAATAGATGAGGCAGAGACTAAACCTTGGCTGGGTGAATCGATAGATCTTAGGACACTGAAAGACGTGGTTGAACTCTGATTCAAGCTACACGGCAAATCCCTTACAACTGGCGAACATGTTACGAGAAGCTGGTCCTAATGGTCGATGCACTTGGCAACCCTCTCGCTACTGATCTCAGCTCAAAATTATTCGCAGATTACCGTGACAAACGCCTGACAGGTGAAAGCTACTTTAGTGAGAAATGGAATAAAGGCCCAGCCCGGTCACTATCAATCTGGAGCAAAGTTATCTGAGCGGAGTATTTAGCGAGCTGGACCGTTTAGGGGAATGGACTGCGCCGAAACCGCTGGAGAATATGCGTAAGTTCACAATTGCTGAAAAGGAGATGGCCTGGCTGACGCATGAGCATATCACTGAGCTTTTGTACGACTGTAATCGGCAAAGCCCTCTTCTCACTCTGGTTGTTAAAATCTGCTTAAGCACAGGGGCACGCTGGCGTGAAGCTGTGAATATAACCCGTTCTCTGGTCACCAAATACCGTATTACTTTCGTTAGGACCAAAGGCAAGAAGAACCGGAGTATCCCGATCAGCAAAGAGCTGTACTAGGAAATCATTGCCCTAGAGGGTTTCAAGTTCTTTACTGATTGCTATTTCCAATTTTTACCAGTGATGGACAAAACCTCCATCGTGCTTTCTCGCGGACAGCTTACTCACGTTTTGCGCCATACGTTCGCAGCACACTTTATGATTCCGGGAGGAAACATTCTTGCGCTTCAGAAAATCCTGGGCCATCACGACGCAAAAAAATGACCATGCGCTACGCTCATCTTGCACCAGATCATCTTGAAACTGCACTTCGACTTAACTCACTTTCGATAATGAGTAACGTGTAGTTAAAAGCTTGAAGCCATGCCTTGATTACATTAGAAATGTGATAAACCCACTTTTATGCGCTACGAAACTAAAATATAATCAAGTCAACAATATACAACAAATGAGTATGATTTATGCACACATTTGCGCAAGCACTAGCCTCCTTGCAACAAGGGGAAAAACCGTCTTTGCTTATGGGGAACGGATTTTCACAAGCTTGGTCTCCACAAATATTCAATTATAGAAGTATTCTTGATAATGCCAATTTTGGTGAGCATGATGATTTAATAAGAAAATTATTTCGAGAGCTGAATACATTTGATTTTGAGTCAGTAATGGATAAACTTTCATCAGCAAATAGAATAATTAAACATTATGACCCTAATTGCGAAATGATAAGCCTAATCAACGAACATCAAGAAGCCCTGAAAGTGGCACTTATCAATGCCATTTCTAATTCTCACCCGACATATCCCCATGAAATATCAGATAGACAATTTTGTTCCGTAAGGTCATTCTTATCTGATTTTGAAGGATTGTTTACGCTTAACTATGATTTATTAATGTACTGGGCTAGAAATAAAAAAAACCTTGAACCTTTAAACTTTAAAACAGATGATGGCTTTAGAGCTGGACGAACATGGCAACGCTATGAAACTGATCAAGAAGTATTTTTCTTGCATGGTGCGTTACATTTGTATGAGCAAGGTTCTTTAATTAAGAAACATGCAAGTGGGGATAATGGTAACACCATCATCGAGCAGGTTCAGATAAATTTAGATGAAGGTGCTTTCCCTCTTTTTGTTTCAGAACCAACAAGTGAAAAGAAAAAAGAGAGAATTTTACATAATCCATATTTAAATTTCTGCTACTCAGCGCTACGTAAGTTGAAAGGGACATTGTTTATATATGGACATTCAATGGATAAAAACGACAGGCATATTTTTGACCAAATTCGAGAGAGTCAAATTACTAAAGTATTTGTCAGTATTTATGGCAATGAGAATGATGAAAACAACAAAAAAGCTATAGCAAATGCTTATCGGTTTCTATCAAAAGAAGGATGTGATGTTGATTTTTTCATCGCAGAAACTGCCCCTATTTGGGGAGAAATACAAGTTCCTGCATAATAAATGAACGAATAACAGTATGAAACTTTAAATCTAAGATTCAAAATTACCAACACAGGAGATAAACTCTTAATGAGTTGAAGTGGCGACAAAGTGGCAGCAGCGGTTGGCATTGCCCCGTAATCTCCACTCCTTACCACCAACCTAACTCATTGATTATTCTGCAAGCAATTGTTTTCACTAGCCCGTTTGCATAAATGGTTTTTTATTGCCTGCCGTTCAGGCAATAAATCAAGCCTGCCCGTTACCACCCTTCTCTCAATTAGGTGTTACGCTTAATACTTGGCACCACATTCACCCGAGCCAAAGGACCCCCATGCTCGCCCTATACAACACCGTTATCGTGCTTTTAACCGTTGCCGCCATGGAGTTAGTCGCCGCCCTTGCGCATAAGTACATCATGCACGGCTGGGGTTGGGGATGGCATGAGTCGCACCACGAGCCGCGCACGAGCTGGTTTGAGGTGAACGACCTGTACGCGGTGGTGTTTGCCGTCCTGGCGATTGCGCTGATTGCGCTGGGGACATGGGGCATCTGGCCGCTACAGTGGATCGGGGCTGGAATGACGCTGTACGGCGCGCTCTATTTCATGGTCCACGACGGGCTGGTGCATCAGCGCTGGCCGTTTCGCTACATCCCGCGCCGGGGCTATCTCAAGCGCCTGTATCTGGCGCATCGCCTGCACCACGCAGTGCGCGGCAAAGAGGACTGCGTCTCCTTTGGTTTTCTGTATGCGCCGCCGATTGAAAAGTTGCAGGCGATTTTACGCCAGCGCAAGGCTAGCGCGGCCGCTGCCAGAGCTCTGGCGGGCGCGGAGCCTGCGTCACAAAACGAGAAGTAAGCGCCAGGCCGGCGCCTTTTAGCAGTAATCCTGATTTCTCAACACCGCTGGTTCCCTGGCGTTTATCCCAGGCGCGGGGGCCCGCCGCGCTCACCTTCACGCCAATCTCACGATAGACCCCGTGCGCCGAGGCAATCGCCCATGCGGATCGCAGCGGCAGCCCGGCCAGGCCTTGTCGGGCAGAGGCATAGTAAGGCTCGGCTTCTGCCACCAGCCGTCGGGCAAGTTCCGCGAGGGGCTCGCGCATCGTGGGGTCGGCTATTTGCTGCGGATCGATGTTCGCCTCGGCCAGCCATTGTGCGGGCAGATAACAGCGGCCCACCCGGGCGTCGTCGACGATATCCCTGGCGATATTGGTCAGCTGAAATGCCAGACCCAAATCACAGGCGCGGTCGAGCACCGCTTCATCGCGCACCCCCATCACCCTGGCCATCATCAGCCCCACGACTCCCGCCACGCGATAGCAGTATTGCAGGGTGTCGTCGAAAGTTTCGTAGTGCGTCTCGCGCACGTCCATGGCAAAGCCATCGAGATGATCGTAAGCCAGCTGCAGTGGGATGTTGTGGCCCAGCGCTACCTCCTGAAAGGCGGCAAAGGCGGGCTCACGCATTTCGGCCCCCTCCCACGCGCGCTGGGTCTGAATTTTGAGCATATCCAGGCGCAGTTCGGCCTGAACGCTGTCCACCGGAGCGGCATTAAACCCCAGTTCCTGGCCGTCGATAACGTCGTCGCAGTAGCGGCACCAGGCGTAGAGCATCAGCACGCTGCGCCGGGTCGCGGGGTCAAAGAGCTTCGCGGCGGTGGCAAAGCTTTTTGACCCTACGGTTATGGTGTCGGTCGCGTGATCCATCAAAGTGCTGTTCATCGGGAAAGCGCCTCCAGCATTAATCCTGCCGTCGCCTTGGCTGAACCAATTACCCCGGGGATACCGGCTCCCGGATGGGTTCCGGCCCCGACGAGGTAAAGATTGGGGATCCGACTGTCGCGATTGTGCGGTCGAAACCAGGCGCTCTGGCGCAGGATCGGTTCGATCGAAAAGGCAGACCCCAGATGGGCCCCCAGCTGGTCGCGAAAATCGAACGGGGTGAACATGCGATGGGTCACCAGTTGGCTGCGCAGTCCGGGCATGTAATGGGCTTCAAGATAAGCAAATATCCGCTCGCGCAGTCGCGGCCCCTCAATGTTCCAGTCGAGATCCGCCGTGCCCAAATGGGGCACCGGTGCTAACACGTAATAGCTGCCGCAGCCCGGCGGGGCCAGAGAAGGATCGGTGACGCAGGGGGCGTGCAGGTAGAGCGAAAAATCCTCCGCCAGCGCATTTTTATGAAAAATATCGTCGATCAGTTCTTTATAACGCGGCCCGAAACAGACCGTGTGGTGCGCCAGATCGTGTTGCTTATTAAGGCCAAAATAGAGCACAAACAACGAATTGCTCATGCGTTTGCGCTTGAGCGACGCCGCGCGCGCTGCCCCGGCCGGATGGTGCCCCAGCAGCTTTTCATAGGTATGCACCACGTCGGCGTTAGAGGCTACCGCCGAGGTCGGGATCGTCTGGCCATCTTTTAACACCACGGCGCTTATGTGCTCGCCCTCGGCCACCAGCCGGGTCACTTCCGCATTCAGCTGCAGTTCGCCGCCCAGATCCTGATAGAGCTTCACCAGCCCCTGCACCAGCGCCCCGGTGCCACCCCGGGCAAACCAGACGCCCCACTCGCGCTCAAGGGCGTGGATCAGGGTGTAAATCGACGAGGTGGCAAACGGATTGCCGCCCACCAGCAGGGAATGAAAAGAGAACGCCTGGCGCAGCTGTTCGTTCTCGATAAAGCGCGACACCATGCTGTAGACGCTGCGCCAGGCCTGCAGGCGGGTAAGCTGCGGCCCGGCGCGGAGCATATCGCGAAAAGAGAGGAACGGCACCGTGCCGAGCTTGAGATACCCCTCCTTAAACACCTCCCGCGAGTAGGCGTGAAACTTGCGGTAGCCCTCCACGTCGCGCGGGTTAAAACGGCCGATCTGCTCTTCCAGCCGCGCCTGGACATTGTCGTAATCAAAGACCTCGCCCGTCTCCCAGCACAGGCGATAGAACGGGGTCACCGGCAGCAGTTCGACGTAATCCTCCATCCGCTTTCCCGCCAGAGTAAATAACTCTTCGATGGCGCTGGGGTCGGTTATCACCGTCGGCCCGGCGTCAAAGGTGAACCCGCGATCGTGGTAAACATACGCGCGCCCGCCGGGTTTATCCCGCAGCTCCAGCAGGAGCGTGGCGATGCCCTGCGCCTGCAACCGAATGGCCAGCGCTAATCCGCCAAAACCGGCACCAATAATCACTGTTTTATTCATGGTGAAACGCTCGCAGCCGGGGAGTGAGTTTGAAGATGGCGAGCATCGCTTCGCCGACGGGAACCGGGGGCTTGCCGGCCAGGATCCGCGCTTTATCGGCCAGGGTCAGCTGCCCGGCGTAAAAGCGGGCGATCAGCCCGGCGTTAAGCGCGTAAAAACGCTGCATCACCTGCCAGCGTCGATCCGCCTCGCCCGCCAGGAAGAGCATCCGGTTCAGGGTGCGGAAAAAACGCTGCGCGTGCCACTGGCGCAGGGCATAAAGATGAATAACGGAAAAGATCGCGGCGGCGTTGACGTCCTTGCTGGCGGCAATGTCATCGGCCAGCGCCACCGCGTGCGGCAACGAATAGCCGGTGGTGGCATGAAACAGCCCGGCGCGCAGGCCGCTGCACGGCTGGTTATCCCGCGCCTGCCAGTAGGCCGGAAAATCACCCGCCAGCATAATCGGCAGATGGCCCTGCTCTTCCCGGACCAGGCTTTCCAGGCACCAGTCCTGCTGGCGGGCGTAGTCCGCAATGTTGTGTCGCGCGGCGCTGAGATCCAGCCGGGCGGCGTCAAGATAGTGAGTATCTTCGATCAGCAGTTCGTGGGCAGAAAGCGGGAGCGTATAGACAAAACGATACCCGCCCTGCTGATCGACCGTAGCGTCCATCAGTATTGGTCGCGTCAGGGCGTGGGGCTGGCTAAGACGCCACTGCTGGCCGAGGAAGGACTGGCTGCCGGTGGTGAGATGCCTGTCCGGCGTATAGCCCCGGCCATCGATCACCGCCCGGGCCCGCAGCTGCGTACCGTCGGCGAGCGTGACGGTTTGTGGCGTGAGCGCGGTGATGAGAGCGTGGGTGTGCAGGTTAATGCCGAGCTCGTCGGTCAGCACGGCGGCAAACCGCGCGGACGTGACGCTACAATACTCCCCGGCAAGGGTCCGGGTGAGATCGGGAAAACGGACGTCGTATCCCGGCCAGCGATGCGTGACCAGCGGCGCAATCCACTGATGCTGCGCGGGGGTGATGTCGCCCTGATGAAACGACCAGGTGTGATTCCCGCCAGGCTGGCTGTCGGCTTCAAGAAGCAGCACGCGCAGTTCCGGACGCTGCTTTCGCAAGCGCAACGCGATCAGCCCGTTCGCCAGCCCGCCGCCCGCTAAAATAATGTCCCACGCTTGCCCCATCAGGATTGGGCCACCAGCGTGGCCTGACGCAGCTGCGCCAGGTTGGCGCTACCGGTGCAGAAACAGGCAACGCGAAGCTGGGCGATGATCACCTGAAAGTGTTCAATGACCGCCTCGTGGGAGGTTAACGCGCTTTGCAGTACCCCGGCCGCCTGCCCTACCACGCTAGCGCCTAAGCGGATCGCTTTGGCGACTTCAATGCCGTCGGCGATCCCTCCTGAGGCCACCAGCGGTATGTCGGGCAGCGCCTGGTGCAGCGCCTGTAAAGCCGTCGCCGTCGGGATCCCCCAGTCGGCAAAGGCCATCGCCACCGCCCGGTCGTGCGCGGTGACGGCGCGTTCGCCCTCGACCGCCGCCCAGCTGGTTCCACCGGCCCCGGCAACATCCAGCATCGCCACGCCTGCCGCCGCCAGCTGGCGAGCAACCGGAACCGACAGCCCGCTGCCGACCTCTTTAATCACCACCGGGACATGCAGCGCCTCTACGGTGCGATGAATGGCGTCGATCACGCCGCACCAGTTGCGATCGCCCCCGTGCTGCAGCGCCTCCTGCAGCGGGTTGAGGTGGATAATCAGCGCATCTGCCGCGAGTGTCTCTACGGCACGTTGCGCGTAGTCGATGCCCTGTCGACCCGCGATTTGCGCCGCACCGAGGTTAGCCATCAGCACCACGTCCGGCGCATACGATCGCAGCTCGCGCGTCAGGCCATAATTCGCCTCGCTCTCCAGCGCCACACGCTGAGAGCCCACCCCCATCGCCAGCCCCAACGCCTGAGCGGCAAGCGCCAGATGCTGGTTGATCTGGCTGGCGCGCCGGGTCCCGCCGGTCATCGAACTGATCAGCAGCGGCGCGCTCAGGGTTCGGCCAAACAGCGACGTTGAGAGATCGATATCATCAAGATGCAGTTCGGGCAGGGCACAGTGTTCAAAGCGCCATTGTTCAAAACCGTTGGTACACTTTTTTGCGCCGGGCGCGTTGTTCAGGACGATATCGAGATGATCGCTTTTACGTTGCGACAGGCTGCTCATTGGCACTCCGACAGGGATAACGACAGGCTCTGGCTGATAAGCGTAAGCTGTTTTTCAAACCAGACGTGAACAAAGTGCCGGGCGTTGTCTCCCGGCTGACAGGCGGTCGCGATATGCTGGTCGGCGCTGCGCACATGCTCGCGCAGGCGCAGGAACACGCTTTCTGCCCCGAGCACCGCAACCAGCGTCGATTTATCTTTATCCTGATCGGGGTCTTTGCCGGTGGCCGTGGATCCGTCCGTCAGATCATCAATCAGCTGGAAAGCCTGGCCGAGATCGCGGGCGAAAAAACGCAGGCGCTCGCTGACCTGAGGCGACGCCTCGGCGGCAATGGCCGCCAGCTGGAGCGTGGCGTTGAACAAGCTGCTGGTTTTCAGCTCATTGGTCAGCAGGATCTCATCGGGATTCAGGCTCTGCCGGGCAGCATTGAGATCGCGAAATTGCCCCTGCACCAGCCCCATGTGCCCCACCGACGCCGAAAGCTCAGCCATGGCCCGCGCTTTGGCCTCGGGCGGCAGCGAAGGCGAGCGCGCGATCACGCAAAAGGCGTGGCTCAGCAGCGCGACTGCCGCCAGGATCGCGACGTGTTCACCATACTGGCAGTGCACCGTCGGACGTCCGCGTCTGAGCATGGCATTGTCCATGCAGGGCATGTCATCCAGAATCAGGGAAGCCACGTGCACCATCTCGATAGCGCAGGCCAGATCCAGCAGGCCCGTCTGCTCCGTTTTGTAGCCCATATCCGTCGCCGCCAGCAGCAGCAATAAGGGGCGCATTCGCTTGCCGGCCACCAGCGTGGCGTCGCGCATAGCCGCATAAACCTGGCCCTCTTGCTCTCCCTCCGGCAACAGTTGTTCAAGACGCCGTTCAAACGCAGACAGTAGCATTTTGACATCATCTTCATGACTTAGGGTCATAGGGGCTTCCCCGGTGTTAGGGTGGCGACGTCCGCAGAAGAGGTAAAACGCTTGCCGCAGGGTGGTTTTAAAAAGCGTAGCGTATCCCTCTGCGTTTTGTTGCCTGCCGGGAGGAGAGAAACCTGAAGTGGATTTTTAGTGCAGTAAAATCAGATAATTGAAAATAGTCCTCAGCGATAAATTGCACAGAAATTTACATTTGTGGAGATTTTTCAGCCACCGCGTTCTTCTTTCCCAAACGCCAGGCGTAGCGCGTACTGGCGAATATCCTGCGGCCAGCGTTCAGTGCTGGCTTTAAACGCCGGTTCATCGTCAGCAAAAAGTGCGCCCAAGCTATCCTCATATCCAGGCAGATCGCCCGCGATCTCATACATAAAGTGATAAGCGCGGTCGTGGCGCTGGCGTTTGTTGTCTACCGGTGTGCTGGCTTTGCTCGCCTGATCGATAAGCCTGCGCAGCGTCGCGGATGCGCTGCCTGGCTGCGTGGCTAACCACTCCCAGTGACGTGGTAACAAGGTCACCTCTTTTGCCGAGACGCCCAGTTTTGGTCGACCGCGGGATTTTACAACGGGCGTTTCGGCCAGTTCCGGGTAAGCCGCCAGGATGCTGGCCATGTCGGCATGAGGATGAATACTAAGGCGCTTACCGCTGCGATCGTTGAAAATGAAAACGCTTTCATGGCTGATGTTAGCGGATTGTATCTGCTGTAACACCTCAGTCAGGGTGCCGTGCGCAATCTGCTGCTGCCGACAGAAGGCGGTAAGTGTCAGAGTTATCATGCCATTACCTTTATATCCGGGTAAAAAGAAAAGGTGAAGTTGTCTGGCGATACCCTTTAATTATACCCGGGTAAAATTTAAATGCCGCCCTCCCCCGCAATCCTCCCTACCATCGCCCTTAACTCTTCGCGCGAGAGCGGCTGTCGGTCGGTGACAAAATGCAGGGTCATCCCTTCGATAAAGGCATCCAGCGCGCGGGCGGTGACCGGGTCGAACCACTGTTCCAGCGTAGTCTGGCTGGTTTTCATCCAGTCCTGCATCACCGTTTTTAGCGACGCGCTGCGGTTCATAAATGCGTAAAGCTGATACATCAACTCCATGCTGCGCGGGGTGGTGACTTCGGAGCTGTAAATCAGAGTAGTAATCGAATCGCAGGCCATCTCCGGGCCGCTGACGCCTGCAAAGAACTCGCGATACTGAACCGACATCTGCTGGGTAAACCAGGTAAAAGCCTCTTCGAGCAGCGCATCCATCCCGGCAAAATAGTAGGTCATCGATCCCAGCGGCACCCCGGCGCAGCTGGCGATTTTGCGATGGGTGACGGCGTTCAGGCCGTGCTCGGCGATGGTGTCCAGCGTGGCCTGCAGGATCCTTTCCCGCCGCAGCGGATCGTTAGGTCGTCTGTTCATTTTTACCTCAGCGTATTAATGTACAAATGTACACAAGCTTGCTAGTGTTGTCGCCAGTGTTTTCCTTCTGGTGCAGCAACCATGACCGTCATCTCATCGCGCAAAATCCTGCAGCGCCGCCTGTGGGCGCTGTTTATGTTCTTCTTTATCCCCGGTCTGTTAATGGCCTCCTGGGCCACGCGTACCCCCGCTATCCGCGATATTTTGTCGGTCTCGACGGCGGAAATGGGCATCGTGTTATTTGGCCTGTCGATTGGCTCGATGAGTGGCATCCTCTGTTCGGCATGGCTGGTTAAGCGTTTCGGCACCCGGACCGTGATTCGCACCACCATGTGCTGCGCGGTGGTGGGGATGATTATCCTCAGCGCGGCGCTGTGGCTGACCTCGCCGCTGATTTTTGCCCTCGGTCTGACGGTGTTTGGCGGCAGTTTTGGCGCCGCAGAAGTAGCAATTAACGTCGAAGGCGCCACCATTGAGCGCGAGATGAACAAAACCGTGCTGCCAATGATGCACGGCTTTTACAGCCTCGGCACGCTGGCGGGCGCAGGCGTCGGCATGGCGCTGACGGCCTCGGGCATTGCCGCCAATATCCATATTTTACTGGCCGCGCTGGTCTGTATCGCCCCGATCCTGTTGGGCATCGTCTATATTCCGGACGGCACCGGCAAGAACCCGGTGCATGAGACCAAAGCAGGCGAGAAAGGGTTACCGTTTTATCGCGACATGCAGCTGATGCTGATTGGCGTGGTGGTGCTGGCGATGGCCTTTGCCGAAGGTTCGGCCAACGACTGGCTGCCGCTGCTGATGGTGGACGGTCACGGCTTTAGCCCGACCTCCGGCTCGCTGATTTACGCCGGGTTTACGCTCGGGATGACCGTGGGTCGCTTTACCGGCGGCTGGTTTATCGACCGCTACAGCCGGGTCGCGGTGGTTCGCGCCAGCGCCCTGATGGGCGGGCTGGGGATTGCGTTAATTATCTTCGTCGATGTCGACTGGGTGGCGGGTGTCTCGGTGATCCTGTGGGGGCTTGGTGCCTCGCTCGGGTTCCCGCTGACCATCTCTGCCGCCAGCGATACCGGCCCGGACGCGCCAACCCGCGTCAGCGTAGTCGCGACCACCGGCTACCTCGCCTTCCTGGTCGGCCCGCCGCTGCTGGGCTTCCTCGGCGAACATTACGGACTGCGCAGCGCGATGTTAGTGGTATTAGGATTAGTGATGATTGCCGCCCTGGTCGCCAGAGCGGTTGCCAAACCGGATTCGCAGGCTAAGTCTGCCATGGAGAATGGATATGAGCGTTAAACTGATTGCGGTTGATATGGATGGGACCTTCCTGAACGATGCGAAAGAGTATAATCGCGCGCGTTTTCTGCGCCAGTATGCGCAGATGAAGGAACAGGGCATACGGTTTGTGGTCGCCAGCGGCAACCAGTATTACCAGCTGATCTCCTTCTTCCCGGAGATCGCCCACGAGATCGCCTTTGTCGCCGAAAACGGCGGCTGGGTGGTCAACGCCGGGGAAGATGTTTTCAACGGCGAGCTGACGCAGTCGCAGTTCAACACCGTGTCGGCCTTCCTGTGTTCAATACCGGAAGTGGAAGTGATCGCCTGCGGTAAAGGCAGCGCCTACACGTTGAAAGCGTACGGTGAGGTGTTCCACGATATCGCGGCGAAGTATTATCACCGTCTGGAAAAAGTGGATAACTTCGACCATTTCAACGACATCTTCTTTAAATTTGGACTGAACGTGGCGGATGACGAGATCCCGCGCATCCAGGCGATGATCCACGAGAAGCTGAGCGATATTATGGTACCGGTGGCCACCGGGTACGGCAGTATCGACCTGATTATCCCCGGCGTGCACAAAGCCAACGGCCTGCGCCTGCTGCAAAAGCTGTGGGGGATTGAAGACAGCGAAGTGGTCGCCTTTGGCGACGGCGGTAACGACATCGAGATGCTGGGTCAGGTCGGGTTTGGCTTTGCGATGGCGAATGCGAGAGATAACATCAAAGCCGTGGCCCGCTTTGAAGCCCCGCACAATAACGACGAAGGGGTGCTGGCGGTGATCGATAAAGTGCTGAACCAGGAAGCCCCGTTCCATTAAGCGTTAATCAATTTTGTAGGCCGGGTAAGGCGAAGCCGCCACCCGGCACAATGTTTGACCGGCCTGCAGCCTTAGTCCGGCTGCAGCGCGCTGCCGACCTGCTTGTCTTTCAGGAACACAAACATCAGCGCAAGCCACAGGATCCCGTTTGCCAGGTTAAACAGGCTGAACAGTCCGTTCCCGCCGCTGCTGAACGCATGCTTGCTCACTTCAATCCCGACGGTGAAGATCAGCATCTGTAACATGCCCATCGCCGCCGACACCGTGCCTTTACTCATATCGCTGGCAAACAGCGTCAGGCGCACCAGCCCGGCATTCGCCAGCCCAATCCCGAACGCATAGATACTCAGCCCGGCGGTCATCCACAGATAGGCGTGGGACGACGCTACCGTTGCCACCGCAGCCACCACCAGCCCGATCATAATCGGCCAGCCGCCCATGATGATTAACGAGCGCACGGTCCGGCGCGAGGTCAGGCGCGCCAGCACCACGTTGCCGATAATCAGCGCGCCAAAAATGGGTACCTGCAGCAGGCCGTATTCATAGCTGCTGAGCTTCTCGCCGCTGATGATGATCACCGGCGACTGGGCAATCCATGCCAGCAGCGGCAGACAGACAAAGCCGATAGCCAGCGCGCCCGCCACAAAGCGCACGTTTTTCAGCACCGCTTTATAGTCACGCCCCAGCTCCTGCATCGACAGCTTTTCGCCGATACGGGTGGCGGTTTCAGGCATCGCGCGGTACAGGCCGTAAAACGAGATGGCCGCCAGCGCGGCGAACAGCACGAACATTCCCTCCCACGGCGCGACGTGAACCCATGCCGCCCCCACCAGCGGACCCAGCAGCGGCGCAATCAGCGCCACGTTGGCCATCAGGGCGGTAATTTTGATGCACACCGCCTCTTCGAAGGATTCCTGGATCGCGGCGTATCCGACGGCACCAATAAAGCACAGACTGACGCCCTGCAGGAATCGCAGGACCATAAACTGTTCGATCGACTGCGCCAGCAGGGTCGCGAGGCAGGTGACAATAAACCACACCACCCCGGTCAGCATCACCGGACGACGGCCAATACGATCCGACAGCGGCCCGAGCAGCCACTGTAAAAACATGCCCCCCGCCAGATAGGCGGTCATTGAGGTCGGTACCCACTCGATCCCGGCGTTGTACTGCGCCACTACCGCCAGCATGCCGGGCTGGATCATATCGTTGCCGATATAGGTGGAGAATTCGTAAAGCACCAGACACAGGGGGAACAGCAACGCCTGGCGCCCAAGACGAGTGCCGGCAGAAGAACGGTTTTGCATGGAGTCTCAATATCCGATAAAAAATCGCGCAGAGTGTAATGAAATGGCCGCGCCAGCGATAGCAGATTCACAAAGGTAAACAGAAATAACGCACAAATCGCCGTCGTTTAAGGTTTCCTTAAGTTGGCATCCGTATGCTTACGCTTTTCCAGTCATTGACCCTAATTATGACACAAATTTCCTCCGCTTCAGAATTGTCTAAGTTAAAGACAATTAAGACAAAATCGCTTTACCCTTTGCCGCTGCGTTTTTATGGTGGTCAGCTGCTGACGCTGGTGCTGCTGGCGGCCGTTTTTTGCTGGCTGTCGCGCGATGAAGGCGTCGACAGGCTGCTGACCGGTTACTGGTTTGACGCCGCGAGCCAGCACTTTCCGCTGCAGCATAATGCCCTGCTGGATCTGATCAACCATCGCCTGGCGAAATACCTGATCATTGCCCTGGCGGCCTGCACGCTGCTGTACGGCGCGTACAGGCGCAATGCCCGACTGGTCACCGCCGCCCTGCTGATGGGGCTCGGCGCGCTGGTTGTCGGCGCGCTGAAGGCCTTTAGCCACCACAGCTGCCCGTGGGACCTGCTGGAGTACGGCGGCGATGCGGTGTCGTATCCCCTGTTTGGCGCGGTGCCCGCTAACAGCGGCCCGGGTCGCTGTTTCCCCGGCGGACACGCCTCCAGCGGCTTTATGGTGATGGGGCTGTTTTTCGCCTTCTGGCGCGAGCGTCCACGGCTGGCCTGGGGCATGGTGGCGGCCGGTGTCGTCCTCGGGCTGGTGATGGGCTATGGCCAGGTGATGCGCGGGGCGCATTTTTTCTCCCATAACCTGTGGGCAGGTTGGTGGGTTTGGTTTTCTCAGGTGGTGGCCTACGGCCTGCTCTCCACCTGGTTTGCAAAAAAGTGACGAGGCTATGTTAGAAAATCTCAACTACGGACTGTTTAATCTGATTAACGCCACCCCGGCGTCGCCCGCGTGGGGTATCGAGCTGGCGATTTTTATTGCCAAAGATTTGATCACCATCGTGCCCGCGCTGGTCGTAATCCTCTGGCTGTGGGGGCCGCGCAAGCAGGTTGCCGCCCAGCGCCAGCTGGTGATTAAAATCGCGATGGCGTTGGTCATCAGCCTGCTGGCCTCCTGGCTGCTGGGGCATCTGTTCCCTCACGACCGGCCGTTTGTCGATCGCGTGGGCTATAACTTCCTCCATCACGCCGCAGATGACTCCTTCCCAAGCGATCATGGCACCGCCATTTTCACCTTTGCGCTGGCGTTTTTGTTCTGGCATCGGGTCTGGTCAGGCATTCTGCTGATGATGGTTGCCTGCACGATCGCCTGGTCCCGGGTCTATCTTGGGGTCCACTGGCCGATGGATATGCTGGGGGGAATGATGGTCGGCCTGCTGGGCTGTCTGAGCGCGCAGATCCTGTGGAATCTGTTCGGCAACGCCCTCTATCAACGGCTGTCGCAGCTGTATCGTATTTGCTTTGCCCTGCCGATCCGCAAAGGGTGGATACGTGACTAAATAAGGTCCCGCAGGTTACACTTGAGCCCCCTGCGCAGCGGGGGTTCATACACTGCTCCGAGGATCTATGGAAACACGACGCGACGAACGCCTGGCGCAACTGATTAATGCGCTCAAGCGCAGCGATAAACTGCATTTGAAAGAAGCCGCCGCGCTGCTGGGCGTATCGGAAATGACCATTCGTCGCGACCTCAACAGTGAGAGCGGCCCCGTTGTGCTGCTTGGGGGCTACATTGTCCTTGAGCCCCGCAGCGCCAGCCACTATCTGCTGAGCGATCAAAAGACCCGGCTGGTGGAAGAGAAGCGTAAAGCGGCGCGTCTGGCCGCCGGGCTGGTGCAGCCCCATCAGACGCTGTTTTTTGACTGCGGCACCACCACGCCGTGGATCATCGAAGCCATTGATAACGACCTGCCGTTTACCGGGGTCTGTTACTCCCTGAACACCTTCCTCGCCCTGCAGGAAAAGCCCGAGTGCCGGGTGATCCTCTGCGGCGGTGAATTCCACGCCAGCAACGCCATTTTCAAACCGCTGAACCTGCAGGACACGCTCAACAACCTGTGTCCGGATATCGCCTTCTACTCGGCAGCGGGCGTGCACGTCCGCCAGGGCGCGACCTGCTTTAATCTGGATGAACTGCCGGTAAAACAGTGGGCGATGAACATGGCGCAATATCATGTGCTGGTGGTCGATCACAGCAAGATCGGTAAGGTGCGTCCGGCGCGGATGGGGGATCTGTCACACTTTGACGCGATCGTCAGCGACTGCCGTCCGGATGAGGAGATGGTAACTTACGCGAAAGGGCAGCAGATCAAGTTGATGTATTAAGCCCGGCGGCGCTGCGCTTGCACGGGCCTACGGTTTTGTGCAGTTTGTAGGCCGGGCAAGGCGAAGCCGCCGCCCGGCATTTGCACCGTGGTTACTTAAACCAGCCCCCGAACCAGTCGTGGAATTTCATCAGCACGAAGTCCCACATCCGACCGAAGAACCCGCCCTCCTCGACCGCTTCCATGACGATCAGCGGACGCTGTTCGATGGATTTGCCGTTCAGCTGGAAGTCGATCGTACCGACCACCTGGCCTTTTTTCAGCGGCGCAGTCAGCTGTTTTTCAGTCAGGGTGTAGCTGGCCTTCAGGTTTTTCAGCTGGCCGCGCGGAATGGTAACCGAGCCTGCTTCGCCTGCGCCGAGATTGACCTCGCTCTTATCACCAAACCATACGCGCTGGCTGATAAAGGTCGCGTCAGGTTTAATCGGGGTGACGGTTTCGAAGAAGCGGAAGCCCCACGTCAGCAGTTTTTCAGACTCGTTAAAGCGGATCCTGTCGGTTTTGGTGCCGAGCACAACCGAGATCAGACGCATATCGCCCTGGGTCGCCGAGGCCACCAGGTTATACCCTGCCCCTGCGGTGGTGCCGGTTTTCATTCCGTCCACGTTGACGTTGCTGCTCCACAGCAGTCGGTTACGGTTCTGCTGGCGGATCTTGTTGAAGGTAAACTCTTTCTCTTTGTGGATGGCGTACTCTTCCGGCACGTCATGAATCAGCGCCCGGCCCAGCAGCGCCATATCGCGGGCGGTACTGAACTGGCCCGGCGCGTCCAGCCCGTGAACGGTTTTAAAGGTCGTGTTGGTCAGCCCTAATTTCTGCGCGTAGCCATTCATCAAACCAATGAAAGAGTCCTGGCTGCCGGCGACATAGTCGGCCAGCGCGATACAGGCATCGTTGCCCGACTGAATAATCACCCCTTTATTGAGGTCAGAAACCGCAACCTGATCGCCCGGTTTCAGGAACATCACCGATGATCCGCGCAGCGCCGGGTTGCCGGTCGCCCACGCGTCTTTACCGATTGTCACCATGTCCGTGAGCTTGATTTTGCCCGCCTTCAGCGACTGCCCGACCACGTAGCTGGTCATGATTTTTGTCAGGCTGGCCGGATCAAGTTTTTCATCCGCGTTGCCTTCCGCCAGCACCTTACCGCTGGCGTAGTCCATCAATATCCAGGCGCGCGCATCAACGGGCGGGGCTTCTGGCGCCGCCTGTTCCGCTGCGTACAGCGAAGGTGCAAAAAGGACCAGCAGCGCAGAACCTGCCACCAGACCACGTAAAGAAGTTGTTTTTCGCATCATAAAGCCACCCGAATGTCCTTTCCAAAAATCACGCCACACCACCGTGTCGCAAGAAGCGATGAGTAATAACGTACTAATGAACTTAAAAAAACCTTAACCACGTAAAGTTTTTAAAGTTTATGCAATAACAACACAGGACGCTTTGACCAGGTCGATTTTTTTCTCATCTGTTGCGTAATTGTTAGGTTTATCCCACCATGTGAGCCACATGCGCTGATGCACATCCGGAATTCGTCTTTCACTTTAAGGGGTTATTATGATTACTTTGTGGGGCAGGAATAATTCAACTAACGTTAAAAAGGTACTCTGGACGCTGGAAGAGCTGGATTTACCGTACAAACAGATTCTGGCGGGATTGCAGCACGGAGTGAACAAAGAGGCTGACTATCTGGCCATGAACCCGAACGGGCTGGTGCCGCTGCTGCGTGATAATGAAACCGACATTACGCTGTGGGAATCCAACACCATCGTGCGCTATCTCGCGGCGCAGTACGGTCAGGGCCGCCTGTGGATTGATGCGCCAGCAAAACGCGCCGAGGGTGAAAAGTGGATGGACTGGGCCAGCCAGACCCTTTCTCCTGCTCACCGTGGGATCCTGATGGGGCTGGTGCGCACCCCGGAAGCCGAACGTGACTACCCGGCCATTCATGCCGCCAAAGAGGCCTGCGAACCGCTGTTCGCGCTGATGGACGCTACGCTGGCAACCCAGCCGTGGTTCTCGGGTGATGCATTCGGCGTGGGTGATATCGCCGTCGCGCCGTTAATCTGGAACCTGACCAACGTCGGCCTTAAGTGGACCGAGCGCCCACATCTGGAGCGCTGGCTTGCGAATCTGACGGAACGCCCGGCGTACCGTCAGGTGGTGATGATCCCGGTTAGCTGAGTTATTTCCCGGACGGGCTGACTTTTAACAGCTGCCCGTCCGATTCATCGGTCAGGACGTATAAGTAGCCGTCAGGTCCGACCCGCACATCGCGGATCCGCTGATCCCGATCGCCCAGAATGCGCCCCTCCTCCGTCACCGTATTGCCGCTGACGTTCAGCACAATCACATCCTTCTCTTTCAGCGCGCCGATAAACAGCTTGTTTTTCCACTGCGGGAACACGTCGCTGTTGTAGAAGGCCATCCCGCTCACCGCCGGGGATTTTTTCCAGACGAACAGCGGCGGCTCGGTGCCTGGAGCCGTTTCACCTTTTGCCTCTGGAATGGCCAGTCCGCTGTAATTAATGCCGTGGGTGGCGAGCGGCCAGCCGTAGTTTTTGCCTTTCTCAGGGATGTTGATCTCATCGCCGCCGCGCGGCCCGTGCTCGTTGAGCCACAGGGTATTGCTCCACGGATTCATCGCCATCCCCTGCGGGTTACGAATGCCGTAGGACCAGATTTCCGGGCGCGCGCCCTGGCGGTTCACAAAGGGATTGTCGTCGGGCACCGCGCCCTGCTCCGTCAGGCGCACGACTTTGCCCTGCAGCTTATCCAGATCCTGAGCGGTTGGCCGCTGATTGTTTTCACCGAGGCCGATAAACAGATAGCCTTTGCCGTCGAACACCAGCCTGCCGCCAAAGTGGTTGCCGGTAGAGAGTTTTGGCTGCTGACGGAACACCACCTTAAACGCCTCCAGCCGGGTGTTATCGTCGCTCAGACGACCGAAGCCTACCGCCGTGCCCGCTTTGCCGTCATCGCCGGCTTCGGCATAGCTCAGCCAGACCCGACGGGAGGTGGCAAAATCAGGTGCCAGCGCCACGTCGAGCAATCCGCCCTGCCCGCTGTCCCACACTTTAGGTATCCCAACGATGGGATCGGACAGCCCTTTCCCCGCCTGCCAGCGCTTAAGCTGACCGCCTTTCAGGGTGATCAACATGCCCTGGTCCTGCGGCAGGAAGGCCAGCGCCCAAGGATGATCGAGTTTATTTTGCAGGACCGCGACCTTAACCTCGGCAGGTGCGGCAAACAGCGAGGCGGAAATAAGCAGCAGTGGCAGGGAAATAAGCGAGGTTCGACGCATAATGCACTCCTTTCGATGTATGGCATAAGGTTAGCCATTCAGCGAAAGGGCGATATCACTTTTACAAAAGCTTAACCAGATGGGGGAGTTGCCTCCCCCAGGCTCAGATCTGAATCAGCGGCGTATGTGATTTCAGATACTGGATGCAGAGAGTTAAATCATTCAGACAGTTTTCCAGCTTCTCTGCGTTGACGGCGATATATGTCGGGCAGTCATGACAGCCAGTCATCATACAAACACCTGCGGTGGTGAGCGATCCGGCGGCGCGATACAGGATAGCCTGCTCGTCAGCGTCGCAATGCTCTCTCAGGACTGGCGCTTTCTCACGCATATATGTACACAATTCAAAGAAATTATCACGCAGATGGTCGCTTTCGCTGACTGACATATACCCTTTCGCTTTCCTTAACTGCAGATACGCCGCGAGATCGATGTGGGCGTTAATCATCTTGTTAAGAAGTTCGCGTTTCAGTCTGTCAACGGACATGCTTTTTTCCTCCTTTGTCAGCCTTTGAACAAGATCAGAATATGTCTATTTTTTGTACAGTTTAATGCTTCACATCAATAAATCGTAACTCATTAACATAATTTACAATGTTACAACCGAGGAGCCGCGCGGTCAGCGCAGGGGCAAAGACGCATTGTCCGGCAAAATCATACTTTCTCTGCAACTTGCAGACAGGTGGTGTCGGCTATTTTTACAGATGGTCACGACCGCAAAGATACAGAGGGGAGTATGGCGACGATTCCGCTATCAGAAAAAATCTGCTTGTTAACCAAAATTGATCTGAATTTGCTGACGCTTTTCTGTTTGATCTACAGCGTGGGAAGTATCTCGAAAGTGGCCGATATGCTGGATATTTCGGCTTCGGCGGTCAGCCAGTCACTGCGAAAACTGCGGGAACTGATGGGGGATAATTTGTTTGTGCGTAGCGGCAATAATCTGATGCCGACTGTCTATGCGGATGAACTGTACGATACTGTCCTGCCGGTTATCGACAGACTGTCTACCCTGCAGCCCCTCTCTTCCATGGTCAAAAAGAAAAGGCTGACGCTCTACACCGAGTCATTTATTTCCCCGCTCGTGGTACCGGAACTGACCCAGAAGATCGTGGCGATCAATTCGGATATTAGCCTGCTGCACCTTACGGCGGATCTGAACGAAGCGAAGATTACTGAGCTATTGAATATGCGTCAGGCCGACGTGGTGTTTTCCACGTTCTCGGTCGAGAACAGCAATATTGTGTGCCAGAAAATCTGCGATATGAAACTGGTGCTTATCGCCTCGCAGGATCATTCATCCTATCCGGAGATGATGACGGAAGAGATCTTCCGGGAGGCCAATCTGGTGGGATACAACACGAAAAACGAAAAGATTATCTATCATCGCAGCATTGTGGATAAAAAATTCCGCGCCAGTGAGCGACGCCTGCTGACAACCTCTTTTTCATCAATATTAATGATTGTGTCAAAAACCAACTGCTTAGGTGTTATTCCTGAAATGGCTTATACCACTTATGCGCAAATGTATCGCCTGAGAAAAGTGGACACGCCCTTTAACCTGCCGCGATTCAGTCTCTATTCATCCTGCAGAAAAGAGATTAATAAGATCATCTCTGTGTTGCTGGCCGATTTTTCTGTTAACACGTCGTTGTGAATGCCTGGCGAACGACGAAAAACGCAATGACGTCACTGTGAGGGCTATTTTTCGTCGTCCATACCGGGGGGATGTTCAAGAAATCGTTACCTTACACCGGGTAAGCGAGAATAAAAAACAAGTTATTGATATATAAGATGTTAGTATTTTTTAACTTTATGCTTAGCAAACTCATCTTCGGCGGCGATTTTTAATTCAGCCATTATTTTAGGCTGCGTAAGCCCTGTGGCCACAGAAATAGAGGACAGTTCTACGCCATAAGCGTGCAGGGTTTTTGCCATTTCTAATTTCGATTGCAGATAGATATCTCTCATTACGTACCTCGTTATGGTTAGCGACGGGATGAAAGATAAATTATCTGCTTGGCTGATCCAATAAGGGCCCCTTAAAGCCGGGATAAGTAAAACTAAGCAGTGCAGCATTGTTGAAATTATAACGAATTCGCTATAATTTAATTATAATGAACAGGCTATAAGGTTTACTATGTGGGACATCATCACAACGGAATGCTTTGATGAGTGGTTTATGGCTCAGGAAGAGGCCCTCAGGGAATCAGTGTATGAAGCGATGGGCGTACTGGAAAAGTTTGGACCCAAACTTGGTAGACCTTATGTTGATACATTAAACGGGTCCGAGTTCGCGAACATGAAGGAGTTGCGTGTACAACATGCAGGCAATCCTGTCAGAGCATTATTTGCGTTTGATCCCATACGCCAGGCCATCATCTTATGCGCCGGCGATAAAACAGGTGTAAACGAGAAACGCTTCTATAAGAATATGATTAAGCTGGCTGATTCAGAATACCGTAAACATCTTGCAAAACTGGAGAAATCATAATGGCGACTTACAGAGAACTGCTGGCTAAAGAGAGCCCTGAGATGCAGGCGCGCGTAGCGGAGCGGGTTGAAGAAGCTAGCATCCAGATTGCGCTTAGCATGTTGCGTGAAGAGCTGAACATCTCACAAACCGAGTTGGCCGCCGCAATGGGCGTCAAGCAACCCTCGGTTGCCCGCATGGAGCAGGCAGATAATGATCCGCGACTCTCAACCCTTAAACGCTACGTAAAAGCGTTAGGCGGAGAATTAAGTCTGGATGTCACACTCCCGACAGGAAAGCGTATCGCATTTCATCTTTGATTTTTCGTCAAAAGCCACGTCAAACGTGGCTTTTTCAATTGTCTTTAGCCTCATCATAGATAAAACCCTCTACGCCTTTCCCTACAGATCGCTATAAATCTGTCGAGGAACTCTGTAAAATCCCGCCCTTATAACTCGATAAATGATGAATTTTTAACCTATGAGCAATGTTACACACCAGCCGAAAATCGGCTTCGTCTCTCTTGGCTGCCCGAAAAACCTGGTGGATTCCGAACGTATCCTGACGGAACTGCGCACTGAAGGCTATGACGTAGTGCCCACCTACGAAAACGCCGACATGGTGATCGTCAACACCTGCGGCTTTATTGACAGCGCGGTGCAGGAATCGCTGGAAGCCATCGGTGAAGCACTCACTGAAAACGGCAAGGTGATTGTCACCGGCTGCCTGGGTGCCAAAGTCGATCAAATCCGCGAAGTCCACCCGAAGGTGCTGGAAATCACCGGTCCGCACAGCTACGAGCAGGTGCTGGAACATGTCCACCACTATGTGCCAAAACCAAAACATAACCCGTTCCTGAGCCTGGTGCCGGAACAGGGCGTGAAGCTGACCCCGCGTCACTACGCCTACCTCAAAATTTCTGAAGGCTGCAACCATCGCTGCACCTTCTGCATTATCCCGTCCATGCGTGGGGATCTGGTCAGCCGCCCAATTGGCGAAGTGCTGGCCGAAGCCAAACGTCTGGCCGATGCGGGCGTGAAAGAACTGCTGGTGATCTCCCAGGACACTTCCGCCTATGGCGTTGACGTGAAGCACCGCTCCGGTTTCCACAACGGCGAGCCGGTGAAAACCAGCATGGTGGGCCTGTGCGAACAGCTGTCTAAACTGGGCATCTGGACCCGTCTGCACTACGTCTATCCGTATCCACACGTGGACGACGTGATCCCGCTGATGGCCGAAGGCAAGATCCTGCCGTACCTGGATATCCCGCTGCAGCACGCCAGCCCGCGTATTCTGAAGCTGATGAAGCGCCCTGGCTCTGTCGATCGCCAGCTGGCACGCATTAAGCAGTGGCGTGAAATCTGCCCGGATCTGACCCTGCGCTCGACCTTTATCGTCGGCTTCCCGGGTGAAACCGAAGAAGACTTCCAGATGCTGCTCGACTTCCTGGTCGAAGCGCGTCTGGATCGCGTCGGCTGCTTCAAGTACAGCCCGGTCGAAGGCGCAACCGCCAACGAGCTGGCCGATCAGGTACCTGAAGAAGTGAAAGAGGAGCGCTGGAACCGCTTTATGCAGCTGCAACAGCAGATCTCTGCTGAGCGTCTGCAGGAAAAAGTGGGCCGCGAAATTCTGGTCATTATCGATGAAGTGGATGAAGAAGGCGCGATTGGCCGCAGCATGGCCGATGCCCCGGAAATCGACGGCGCGGTGTACCTGAACGGTGAATCCGCGGTGAAACCAGGCGATATCGTGCGCGTAAAAGTTGAAAACGCCGACGAATATGACCTGTGGGGTACCCGGGTTTAATCGACCCTGAGCATAACGCCTGATGGCGCTGCGCTTATCAGGCCTACCTTACCGTAGGCCCGGCAAGCTTGCGCCGCCGGGCGTTTATCTTAATATTCAAACTGACGGTAATAGCGGCGAATATCCAAATTGTGGCCGGTGTAGTGCTCAAAGTGGGCCGCAAGACGGTCAACCAGCAGGGTAGACACCACGCACGGTGCCAGCAGCCAGCGGAACGCCTCATCCGTGCCCTCCAGCGCGTATTCACGCGGATCGATAACCACCAGCCGATCGGTAATGTTTGCCGCGAAGCGCTCCACGCGATCGTCCAGCGCCCGGCATTTGCCTTCGCCTTTCACCAGGAACAGTGGAACATCTTTTTCCAGCAGCTCCAGCGTGCCGTGGAAAAACTCGGCAGACGAGACAGATTTGGTGCGCTTCCACTGCATCTCTTCCAGAATGCACATCGAGAACAGATACACTTCGCCCCACATCTCCGCGCCGCCAATCCACATCATGTACTCGCTGGTGTGATATTTCCGTGCAATGTCGTTGGCCTGCGGGTCAAATTTAATTTTAGCGTTGAGTAGATTCTCAGGTAATTTTTCCAGCTGGCTGGCGAATCGCTCATAATCATTAAATTCGCCGTTGCGATAGATTAAACGGAAGAAGAACCAGTAAAGCAGCATATATTCAAATTCGACGCCGTTTTTGTGGCGCATCGGAATATGCCAGCTGGCCGCATTGGCCAGCGGCGAGTCGCTGTTGCGGGTGATCGCCACCACGCGGATACCCTGCGCTTTGCACCATTCGGCAATCTCTACCGACTCTTTGGTATCGCCAGATTTAGACAGCGTGACCACCACTGACTCTTTATTCAGATGCTTGTGGCCGGCATGAATTAATTCTGCGGCCTGCTCAAGATAAACCGGCAGGCCGGTTAATTCTCGGGCGAAAGCGTTAATGGCCATCATCGGTGCTAACGATCCGCCTACCGAGACGAAAAATAATGCGTTAAAGCCCTGCTGGAAAATATCATCCGCCGCGCTTTCAGCCTGATGACGCGCAGCAACAATCTCACGAGCACTGGTCAGGTACTCGTCCTGATTAAAACCTAACATAGTCTTTCTCCTGATTAGATCTTACTTTTTAACACACGATCGAAGTCATCAAAGATGCGCACCGAGAGGTCGATATCTTTGGCGCAGGCGGTGCGCCATGCGAGGATCTGCAGCGGGATTACCAGCAGCAGCGGTGCCAGGTGATGCGCCATTTCAGCGTTCAGCGCCAGCACATTCTCACCCTGCTCATCGGTCAGCGTCAGCAGAAACGCCTGACTGACCGAAGGCGCCATATACTCCCGCAGCGCCCGCAGGCGCGCATTCGGCGCATCCTCAATAAAGAACATCACATGCTGGGTATTGGCCTCCAGATACGGGCCGTGCATATACGCCTCCAGCTCGAAACCGCTGGACGGTACGCGTACCGTTTCGGTGAACTTGGTTTCAAACTCTTTTGCCACCCCGGTCAACGCCCCTTCACCGATGGCGACAAAGCGCGTTCCGGCCTGCAGGGTGTGAACATGGCGTTCGAAAAAGGCCTCCGTGCGGGCAATAGCGTCGGGGATCTGCGCCGCCAGCTGCCGCAGCGCGTCAAGATAGTCGCGGGTCTCGCGCTCATCGACCTTACCCTGCGCACCCGCGACGGTAAGTGCAACCAGCAGCAAATTCAGCACCGTGGCGCTAAAGCCGCGGGTCACAAAGCCGACCTTCTCGATCCCGGTATTGATATCCAGCACGTGGTCGCAGCGGCGGCCAATCGGGCTTTGCGGATCGGCGGTTAGCGCAAACACCGGCAGTCCGGCAGACTGCACTTTTTCCATCGCCGCCAGCGTCGAGGCGCTTTTCCCGCTCTGGGAAATCACCAGCACCATATCCGTATGCGGGTCGATGGCTTCATAGTGAACAAAGTTGTACGGCTCTTTGATCTCCACCAGCAGGCCGAAGCGGTGTTCAAACAAGGGGCGAGCACACAGAGCAGCATTCAGCGACGATCCGGTCGCCAGCACCAGCAGGCGGCGAACAGGATGCTGGCGCGCAAAGGTCACGACCGGTGCCAGATGCTGCGGATACTCCCGGAGTATCGTCTCCAGCGCCGCGGGTTGTTGTTCGATGTAGGTCATCATTGTCGGTTGCATTGTTTTCTCCGGTTAAAACAGGCCAATCCACGATCCCGCAATCCCTACCAGCGCCATCCCGCCGATAATAGTGAGCGGCTTCACCTTGCGCCCCAGCAGCCAGTAGACAATCCCGAAGCTGATGAGCGGTAGCAGGCAGGGCATGATGTTATTGATGATGTCCTGCACCTGGGTTTTCGCCTCCCCTGCTCCGAAGCTCACAGGGATGGTGATATTGATCATCGAGGCGGTCATCGCCCCTACCACCATCAGCCCCATAATCGACGCCCCGTAGGTGAGACTTTCCATCATCCCGCTCTGCTGGACGCGATGCAGCACCCCGGTGCCCAGCACGTACCCCCAGCGGGTAAAGAGCCAGCGCACCACAATGTGCGGAACGTTAAACACCAGTAAAAACAGGATTGGCCCGAGAATGCTGCCCTGTAGCGCCAGGCTGGTACCAATCCCGGTGGCGATCAGGCGCAGCGTTCCCCAGAAAAAGGAGTCTCCCAGCCCGGCCAGCGGTCCCATCAGCGAGGCCTTCACGTTGTCGATGGCGGTACCGTCCATCGCCTGCTGCTGGCTGTTTTTCTCCTCCATGGCGGTGGTGATTCCCAGCAGCAGCGTGACGATATGCGGCGTGGTATTGAAGAACACCAGGTGGCGTTTTAAGGCCTTCGCCAGTTCGGGCTTTTGCGGATACAGCTTTTTCAGCACCGGGATCAGGGCATACACAAACGCGAGGTTCATTTGCCGCTCATAGTTCCAGGAAAACTCCATCTGGAACGAGCGCCAGAACACCCGGCGCAGATCGCGCGCGCTGATCAGATTCTCGTCCTGTGCCTGCGGCAGGGTCTCTTCAGAAATCATCTTCGTCGTCATTGCGGACTCCTTGCTCGGTGGTTGCCCGGGGAGCGTTAAATGCGGTCACGTTGACCATCACCACCGCCACGATGGCGCCAAGAATGGCGATGCCGGTGACGGGAATTTTCAGGTATGCCATCAGCACAAAGCCGAGGAAGAAGTACGGGGCAACCTTCTTGTTAATCAGCAGTCGCGCCAGCATCGCAAAGCCCAGCGCAGGGATGATCCCGGTCGCCACGCTTAAGCCGTGCTTGATGAACTCGGGAATGGCGTCGAGCAGCGATTTCACCGCGCTGCTGCCCACCAGGAACGACACGGTGACCACCGTCGCCAGCATCAGCGACAGGCCAAACCCGGCAATCAGATGCATTCGCTCAATGCCGCGGGTGTCCGCCTGGTCCGCATAGCTATCCGCCTTCTGGTTAAGCAGGGGGATAAACATGCCGAGATAGACGTTTTTCAGTACCAGTGTCAGGGTGGCGATCGGCAGCCCGAGCAGCAGCGCCGTTTCGGTTCCGGCCCCGGAAGTGATGGCAAACGCCACCCCCAGTACCCCGCCGGTGACCACATCCGGCGGAATCGACGCCCCAACCGAGAACGAGCCAATAAATGCCAGCTCCAGCGTCGCGCCCATAATCACGCCCGTCTGCACATCCCCTAATACCAGGCCGGTTAAAAATCCGGTGACAATCGGCCGGGAAATTAACGAGGTGCCCAGGGCATATTCTGACTGGGCGATAAACGCCACCAGCCCGAGTAACAGTGCCTCTACCATATTCAGTCCTCAGGAATTACACACATTCCGCGAATAGCTGTTTGCGATCGTTAGGCACCTGGCGTATTTCAATCTCCACGCCTTTGTCCACCAGCTGGCTTAATTGGTCTATTTCATCCGGCAGCAAATTAATGGCCTTCGAAATATTGCGCGCCCCCTCTTTTGCTTTGATCCCGCCAAGGTTGATACTGTTAATACCCTCCACCGCCGAGGCGATACGCCAGGCGTCATCCACCGACTCAACGACGATAAAAAGCTTATATTTATCGGTGACGCCGCTTTTAATCGCCTCGATTGAATCGTCGATATTTTTAATCACCAGCTTCACCGACGGCGGCCTGGCCAGCTTAATGGTGGTTTTACGCAGTTCATCGCCCGGCACGCTATCGTTAGCAATCAGGATGCAGTCCGCGCCCACGTACTGGGTCCAGGAGAAGGCAACCTGTCCGTGCAATAATCGATGGTCAATTCGCATTAACGTAATCATGGTTATCCCTTAGGTTCAGAAATCTTTATCCGCCGACACCGCGCTGGCGATAGTGTGATTGCAGTACTGAATACTGTCTCTGGAACTCAATAACGCATCATTAATCAATTTGTCGGTGTTTTGTTCGTCTGCGGAAATAAGCAGATCAATCACCAGCGGTAAATTGAGTCCGGCAATTAAATGAAATTTTGGCTGGGGTAAAAAACGCACGAATTCATTATTCACGCTCCCGGCAAAAATATCGGTAATAACAATCACCTCATCCTGCTCGGGGATGCGGGCGAGCAATTCTGTCACCTGCTCGGTCAGATCCCGGCTCTCTTCGAGATAGGCGCACAGGGTATAAATATTCTGCTGCTTACCGAGGATCAGCTCGACCGAGTCGAGCACCCCGCGGGCAAGCGTGCCATGGCTGGCAAAAATGTAGTGTCGTTTCATCAGTCCTCACAAACGCATTCACGTCTCTATGCAATAGAGAGTGCAACCCACGTGCCAGGAAAAAGTGGCGCGTGGGATTAGCAACGTTTGTAAGAACAGGGAAAGGTCAAAACTCTTGATCTGCCTGAATAAATTCTGTTTCCAGCGTCAGGATATTGTGGATGTAGTACAGCTCGATAACCGGGATTTTGACACTATAACTGCTCTCAATGACACTAAAGGCCTGGCGCAGGATCGCCAGCTCGCTTTCCGGACACTGTCGTCCACTGTAGGTGGCGGGCGAGGCATTGCGGATCAGCCGCTCAATCAGGCAGCTGATGTGGACATACAGCGCCACCTTGCGTTCGTTCGGCACCTGACAGCCCGCCAGATGCTCATAGCGAAAGACAAACTGTTCAACCTGGTTGATCACTTTCCCGGTGTCCAGAATGGTGACCGACTCAATCACCCGCCGCAGGGAGAAGTTCTTCAGCAGCAGATTATTGATCTCCGCAATCTGATCCACCGTGGCGATACCACCGAAAATGCGCGTCAGCGCGAGGGGGCCTTCCCCGGCGATCAGCGAATCCAGCGAGATCCACGGCACACCGGGAACCTGCGGGTCGAAGGTACCCACAATCGCGAGCATCTCATAGCGGTTGAACGCCACTGCCCGCTCCTGCGGGTCACTGAGCATTACGTAATCGCAGGCGATAATCTCAATTCCCAGCGTCTCGGGAATGCTGGCCTTCAGCAACGTGCAGAGATTCGCCGCCGCGCCGATGCCGGTGACGCAGGTGGTGAGGATCACCCGGGGTTTATTGGCCTGCGGCCAGAAGATCTGATGCTCAACCGGCAGATCGGTCGTTATCTCACCGGCGATATCCTCGATGTGATGCCCCTGCAGGATCCGCTCTCCGACGTACAGGGCCATGCTGGTCGAGACGTTATTGACGATGGCCACCGGGGTGGCGACGCGACGCTGGAAGTGGCTGTGGATCGCATTCAGCGACCCCATATCCACCAGAATTATCAGCCCCGACGCCAGGGCGTTGCTTTCGATGTAGTTCATCACCTGCTGGGCTATCGCCTCCGGGGTGACATCAAGCGGCATGTCGAAGGATTCAAACACCGTGTTTTTTAACAGCCGGTTCGCGACATTGGCAATACTGCTGGCGGTGGCGTAGCCGTGCGCCAGGATCACCGCGCGCGTCACCTGCGAGGGCCTGACCGCCCCCGACTTATGCAGCCACAGCATCAGCAGCAGGGCGTCAATACGCTCGGCGTCCAGATCGAGTTTTTGCGTCAGGGCAGTCATAACCGCCTGGCAAAAACGGTACAGCTGAGGGTATTTTTGCGCGAGGAAATCATCCAGCGTGCGGATACGATCCTGGCTCAGCTTCGACAGCGCCCCATGCGAGCGGTGAACCAGATAGTGGCTCAGGGCATAGATCCCGTTCCCGTTAAACTGGATGTTGAACTGCTGTTCCAGCCGATAAAATTCCTCCCGCACCTGCTGGGTGGTGAGCAGCAGCATCGGTGAGGCGACGCTGTCCCGATGGTGAAACACCAATCTGTCGAACAGGGTTTCAATCTCATCCCCCATTCGCCTGGCGACCTCCTCCCAGCCCGACCTGCCGCTGAGCGTCTCTTCATACAGCGCCAGCACCTGGCACTGGGTGTCGTAGATCAGCCCCTGAGTCGGGTCGTGCGACCGCAGCAGCCAGACCATACTGGTCTGCGGCTCGACAATCAGCGGCTCATCCGCCCCCGGCAGCTCCGCGACGGCAGGAATGGTCGCCGCCACTTTCTCCGGCAGATCCTGAATGCTGACGCTGAGCATCTCGCCCCCGCGTTGCCTGGCCCATGCCGCCGCCACCGTATAGCGCACCGCATTTTTCAGTTCACCGACGTTGCCGCGGTAGACATAGTCATTGAGTATCTGGCGCAGCCGCGGGGACAGCGACAGGCGAATAGCCAGTTTCTTCGCTTCCTGCCAGAAGAAGAGCAGGATCAGCGCCTCTTTTTCCTGGCGGGAGCGGTTTTGCAGATCCGGCAGGGTAACGAGGATCGGGATACGCCTCAGGAAAGTGGTTAAAAAGGTGCTGTGCAGCTCCTCGGTGGTAGCAAAGACCAGCCGCGTGGCGATCGGACGCCCCTGCGCCGTTTCGCCCACCCGGTAGATCTCCTTACGATCGAGCCAGGTAAAGAGCTTCTCCTGCCCTTCGGCATTCAGACGATGCACCTCATCAAGAAACAGCATCCCGCCGTCGGCGGCTTCAAACGCCCCCTGTTTGTCGGTCTGCGCGCCGGTAAATGCCCCTTTCACATAGCCAAACAGGTTGGCCGCCAGCAGCTCCGGGTTGCTGGCGTACTGGGCGCAGTTAAAGCTGACAAAGGGCGCGTCGTCAGGTAGCAGCCCCTGCGCGATGGCAAACGCATGCATCAGGTTCGCCATGTAACTTTTGCCGGTGCCGCTGTCGCCGGTGATCAGCAGCGGCAGGCCGTTATCAGGATAGAAGAGCGCCGTTTTAAGCTGTTCAATCGGTTTTTTCAGGCTGCCGTCGTGACCAATCAGCAGCGAAAAGTGATCGGCCTGTTCCGCCTCGGCGCCGCCGTCGTTCAGCAGCTGGGCAATACTGTCGTACTCGTTGGCCGACAAAGGGGAAAACTGCTGGCTGAACGCCTTTTTATGCAGGAAATAGACCGGACGGGTATTCACTTTCACCAGCAGCCCCTGAGCCACCAGCTGGTTCAGATAGTGGCTGGCGGTGTTGCGTTTGAGCGCAAAACGCTGCGCCAGATAGCTGGCGGTAAACACCTCGCTCAGATTTTCCGGGTCAAAAAAATCTGTCTGGTTGGCCAGAAAGGTCAGGATTTCATTACGCATTGTTGCTCCTGTCACTGGAGTGTCATGGGGTCATGATGCCTGCAAACGGGCGAGGGATTACAGCTATTTCTGGTAAATCAATTGTTACCCGTTTGTTGTACACTCCCGCGCTTTTAGATTATAAATCGTCACAATTGAGTGATATCACTCACGCACTCTTTATCATCAACAGGGAACATTTATGTCCGTTCAACAAACATCCAAACCAGCAGCGCTCTGGTCAGGGATACTCGGCGTCTTAATTCTGGCGATGGGGGTTTTCTTCGCGTATTACGGCGGGAAACTGGTCAGCGTGAAGGGCAGCCCCTACTTTCTGATCAGCGGCTGCCTGCTGCTTATCTCAGGCGTGCAGCTTATGCGCCAGCGCCTGAGTGGCGCGATCCTCTATTTTATGGTGTTAGTGGGCACCGCTGTTTGGGCGCTGTGGGATGTCGGCCTCGATTTCTGGCCGCTGGTGTCGCGGCTTTTAACCCTCGTCGGTATTGGCATTCTGGTGGCGCTGTCCTTACCCATGCTTTTACGTCGCGCCGGTAAGCCCGCGTGCTGGAAAGGCGCGGGCGCAATCGCTGCGGTACTGGTGATTGGGTTTGGCGCAACCGTGGCAGGCATGTTTGTCCCGCACGACCCTGTCAGTGCATCGGGCGGCCCCCTGCCGTTGACCAAAGTGAAACCGGGCGAAGAGCAGCGTGACTGGGCGAACTATGGCAATACCCCCGGCGCATCACGCTTTGTGGCCCTGGACCAGATCACCCGCGACAACGTGCAAAACCTGCAGGTGGCATGGACCTACCGCACCGGCGATATTCCTGTCAGCCCGAACGGTGGCGGCGCGGAAGATCAGCAAACCCCGTTGCAGATTGGCAACACGCTGTTCCTCTGTACGCCACACAACAACGTGATTGCGGTCGATGCCACCACCGGCAAAGAGCGGTGGAAAACCGAGATCAACGCCAAACAGAAAAAGTGGATGCGCTGCCGCGGCTTAGCGTACTTTGATGCCGCGGCTCCGCTGCAGCAGCCAACGCTTCCGGGCTCGTCTCCGGTAGCCGCCGTTTCGCTGCCTGCGGATGCTCAGTGCAAACGCCGGATCATCATGAACAGCGTGACCCCGGAACTGGTGGCCCTGGATGCAGACACCGGCGCGTTCTGCGAAGACTTCGGCAATCACGGCCGCGTCAGCCTGAGCGCGCAGATGGGTAAAGGCGCGGATACCGGCCTCTACTACCCGACTTCTGCCCCGACACTCGCCGGTACCACCGTGGTTGTCGGCGGCCGCGTGGCGGATAACGTCGCCACGGATATGCCTGGCGGCGTGGTGCGCGGCTTCGACGTGATCACTGGCGAACTGCGTTGGGCTTTCGATCCGGGCAAACCGGACGATCAGCAAGCGCCTGCCAAAAACGAGACTTTCACCCGCTCGACGCCGAACGTGTGGGCACCGATGTCTTACGATCCGCAGTCCAATACCGTCTACATGCCAACCGGCAGCGCAGCGGTTGACCTGTGGGGCGTGAAGCACAGCGCGCTGGATCGTAAGTTTGGTGCCTCAATGGTGGCCGTGGACGCCAGCACCGGCAAGGTGAAATGGGTATACCAGACGGTTCACAATGACCTCTGGGACTTTGATGTCCCGATGCAGCCGACCTTTGCTGACTTCCCATCCGCTAACGGGCAAAAGACCCCGGCGCTGATTTTTGGCACCAAATCCGGCCAGCTGTTTGTTCTCGATCGCGCCACCGGCCAGCCGCTGACCAAAGTCGAAGAGCGCAACGTGACGCAGGGCCAGATCCCGAAAGAGATCTACTCCCCCACGCAGCCTTTCTCCGTTGGCATGCCCACCATTGGGGCTGACGTGCTGAAAGAGTCTGACATGTGGGGCGCCACGCCCTTTGACCAGCTGATTTGCCGTATCGAGTTCAAATCGAAGCGTTACAACGGCCTGTTTACCCCGCCGGGGGATGACCCGTCGCTGAACCTGCCGGGTTCGTTAGGCGGCATGAACTGGGGCGGTTTGTCGTACGACCCGGTAAATCAGTACCTGTTTATTAACGACATGCGCGTCGGGCTGGAAGTACAGCTGATCCCGGCCTCTCCTGAGATTCAGGGCGCTAAAAATGACGGCAATGAAGCCGCCGCCATCAGCCGCCCGGTGCCGTTATCCGGTACGCCGTACGCCATCAACGCCAAAGTGCGTTTTATGTCGCCGGTTGAGATCCCGTGTCAAAAACCGCCGTTTGGTACATTGACCGCGGTCGATCTGAAAACGCAAAAAGTTGCCTGGCAGGTACCGGTAGGAACGGTGAAAGATACCGGTCCGTTTGGCGTGAAGATGGGATTACCGATCCCGATTGGCATGCCAACCATCGGTGGCACTATGGCGACCCAGGGGGGTCTGGTATTTATCGCCGCCACGCAGGACTACTACCTGCGCGCGTTCGATACCTCAACGGGGAAAGAGCTGTGGAAAGCCCGCCTGCCGGTAGGCAGCCAGAGCACGCCAATCAGCTATAAATCACCGGTAGATGGGAAACAGTATCTGCTGATTACCGCCGGGGGTGCACGTAATTCGCCTGACCGGGGTGACTATGTGATTGCCTATAAACTGCCGTAACCTTTCCGGCTATTAACAAAAAGCCATCCCGAACAGGATGGCTTTTTTTCGTTATTACGTTGGCATTGAGAAGGTGGTGACTTTATTGGTCTGCGGATCGATGTTGATAATGCAGATCGCGAAGTTGCCGCCAAAGCGGTCTTTACGATCGGAAATGCGCAGGTTGTAGCTTTCGGAGAACGAGGTATAGCCCGAAGAGTTGGTCTCGTTCAGCTTGAAGCCAACAATTTGTTCGAAATAGTCGCGGGATTTACCGACGCTGGTTTTGCACTGTTCGTTAGTGATAGTGCCGGACTGTTTTGCCGCCGCCGCAGTTTGCGTGCCCGTAGAAGATTTCGGCGTCAGGGCGGTATTGACCGCTTTCATTCCGTCACTCATGTTTTTCTGAAAATCGGCGCACGAGGTTGAAAGTAAGACCATGCCGCATAAAAGAAGCTTTTTCATTGTAATCCTTACAATATTTAACGTTATCGAACCATTTCGCATTATAATTTTTACAAATCATTTACTCCAGAAAACATTTTATACGACATTGCCTAACTCATTGAAAAACTATTACTTTCCCGGATGAGATCTACAAATATTGGTAGGTTTTGATCGTTAGCCCTTAATCTTCGGATCCAGCGCGTCACGCAGTCCGTCACCCAGCAGGTTAAACGCCAGCACGGTGAAAAAGATCGCCATGCTCGGGAACAGCGCCACGTGCGGGGCGATCACCATATCGGCCCGCGCCTCGTTGAGCATTGCCCCCCATTCCGGGGTCGGCGGTTGCGCACCAAGGCCCAAAAACGACAGGCTGGCGGCCGAGATAATCGACACCCCGATACGCATGGTGAAATAGACCACAATCGACGACACGGTACCCGGCAGAATATGGCTGAACAGGATTGTCGCGTCGCTGGCGCCGATGCTGCGCGCCGATTCGATAAAGGTCTGCTGCTTGAGCACCAGCGTATTGCCGCGCACCAGTCGGGCAAAAGCCGGGATGGAGAAGATCGCCACGGCAATGATCACGTTGGCCATGCCGTTGCCCATTACCGCCACCACCGCAATCGCCAGCAGAATGCCGGGAAAGGCAAACAGCACGTCGCAGATGCGCATGATAATGCGGTCCCACCAGCCTTCGTAGTAGCCCGCCAGCAGGCCCAGCACCGTGCCGATAGCCGCGCCAATCAGCACCGCAAACACCCCCGCCGCCAGCGAGATTTGCGCCCCCGCCAGCACCCGGCTAAAGATATCGCGCCCCAGTGAATCCACGCCAAACCAGTGCATCGCCGACGGGCCTTCGTTCAGCCGGTCATAGTCGAAATAGTTTGCCGCATCGAAGGGGGCAATCCACGGGGCCAGCACCGCCACTACAATCAGCAGCAGCACAAACAGCCCGGCGGTCATCGCCACCGGCTGGCGACGAAAGCGCCGCCAGAACTCGTGCCACGGGGTGCGGATCTGATCCGGCTTAAGCCCCGGCATCGCCTTTAACATGGCCTGTCGGCGCCAGTTTAACAATCGCATCTTACTTGTACCTGATAGCCGGATTGATGGCCGCGTACAGCACGTCCACCACTAAGTTGATAAGAATAAACTCCAGCGAAAAGAGCAGGACTTCCGCCTGAATCACCGGGTAGTCGCGCATGTCGACGGAATCGACCAGCAGGCGCCCGAGCCCCGGCCAGTTGAAGACCTTTTCCACCACGATTGAGCCACCGAGCAAGAAGCCAAACTGCAGCCCCATCATGGTCACCACCGGGATCAGCGCATTGCGCAGGCCGTGCTTGAGGATCACCCACTTCTCGCTGACCCCTTTCGCCCGGGCGGTACGCATGTAATCTTCGTTCAGCACGTCGACAAACGAGGCGCGGGTAAAGCGCGCCATCACCGCCGCCACCGCTGCACCCAGCGTCAGAGACGGCAGGATATAGTGTTGCCAGCTGTCGGCCCCCACGGTAGGCAGCCAGCCCAGCTCCACGGAGAAGACCTGCATCAGCAGCATCCCCAGCGCAAACGCCGGGAACGAAATGCCGGTGACCGCCAGCGCCATCCCCAGCCGGTCCGGCCAGCGGTTGCGCCAGACGGCAGCAACAATTCCGGCCCCCAGACCAAACAGCACCGCCCAGGCCATGCTGGTAAGCGTCAGCCAGAAGGTCGGCATAAAGCGGCTGGCAATCTCTTCCGAGACCGGCCTGCGCGACACCATCGAGGTGCCAAAATCGCCCTGCAGGACGTTGGTAATGTAGTGCCAGAACTGCACATACAGCGGTTGATCCAGCCCCAGCTGCTTACGCACCAGCTCGATCACCGTGGCGTCCGCTTCCGGACCGGCAATCAACCGCGCCGGATCGCCCGGCAGCATATGCACAAACAAAAAGACCAGTACCGCCACAATCAAGAGCGTCGGGATCAGCCCCAACAAACGTTTAATCACATAATTCAGCATGCACATTCCTCTCATCCCGCAGGCGCAAACCTGCGGGAATGAGTGATCTATTTCAGATCCGCGTCGTCAAAGCTAAAGCCGGTATCCGGCATGATGTAGAACCCGGTCAGCGCCTTGTTATGCGCCGACACCAGCTTCTCGACCACCAGCGGCACCCACGGCGACTCTTTCCAGATAGTATCCTGCGCATCCTTGTACAGACGGGCTTTCTCTTCCGGTTTGGTGGTTTTCAGCGCCGCAACTAAGTCGTTATCGACCTGCGGATTGCTGTAGAACGCAGTGTTAAACAGCGTCGGCGGCCAGTTTCCGGAGGCAAACAGCGGCGACAGCGCCCAGTCGGCTTCCCCGGTCGAGGCGGTCCAGCCGGTGTAGAACATTCTCACCCCGCTCTCTTTCTGCCCTTTGCCTTCCACCTCGGCGGCGCGCTGACCGGCATCCATCGCCGTCACCTGCACCTTAATCCCCACCTGCGCCAGCTGCTGCTGGGTAAACTGCAGCACCTTCTGGGCGGTACTGTGATTGTGCGACGACCACAGGGTGGTGCTAAAGCCGTTCGGGAACCCGGCCTCTTTCAGCAGTTCGCGCGCTTTGGCCGGATCGTACGGCCACGGCTGATAGCTCTGGGCGTAGGCCAGCGACGGCGGCACCACCCCGGTTGCCGGGGTGGCGTAACCGGCAAAGGCCACCTTCACCAGCGCCTGACGGTTGATGGCGTAGTTAATGGCTTCGCGCACTTTCGGGTTGTCGAACGGCTTCTGGGTGACGTTCATGCTGATGTAGCGCTGCATGATCGACGGGCTGGCGACCAGCTCCAGCTTGCTGTTCTTCTCGAGGATCGCCGCCTGCTCGTAAGGGATCGGGAAGGCAAACTGCGCTTCACCGGTCTGCAGCATTGCCGCGCGGGTGTTGTTATCCACCACCGGACGCCAGGTGATGGTGTCCAGCTTCGGCAGCCCCTGCTGCCAGTATCCGCCAAACTTCTTCACCTTCACAAAGTCGGTCTGATTCCAGGTCACCAGCTCGTACGGCCCGGTACCCACCGGATGGAAGCCAATCTCTTTGCCGTATTTTTTCAGCGCCTCCGGGGAGATCATCGCCGTTGCCGGGTGCGCCAGAATATTGATAAACGCCGAGAACGGTGCCTTAAGGGTGATCTTCACCGTGGTGGGATCGACCGCCTCGGTGCTGGCGATATTTTTGTACAGGTTATAGCGCTTAAGGCTGTTGTCAGGATTGCTGGCGCGGTCGAGGTTTACTTTCACCGCCTCGGCGTTGAAGTCGGTCCCGTCCTGGAATTTAATCCCGCTGCGCAGCTTGACGGTATACACCAGCCCGTCGTCAGAGACGGTATAGCTATCTGCCAGCACGTTTTTCAGCTTCATCTCTTTATCGAGGCCGAACAATCCCTGATAAAACGACTTCGCCACCGCCTGCGACAGGGTGTCGTTAGCGTCATACGGATCCAGCGTCGTGAAATTGGACGCCACCGCCACCACCACATCTTTGGCTGCGAACGCGGGTGTGGCAGCCAGTGCTGCCGTGACGCTCGCGGCTAACAGCCATCTGCGAGCAACAAATTTTGTCATTGTATTCTCCTGTTGTTCCCTGCTGTTGTTGTTGGTTATAAACGTGAAAACGCATTGTCCTGACGCGGCGGCGCGACAAAATGACCGGGGCTCACCTCGCGAAGCGCAACGCGCTCGGCAGACTCACCCCGCTTGCGAATATTACCCGGCAGCTCATCCTGCACCAGCACCCGTTGGGCGTGGCGATGGGCCGGATCGGCGACCGGCACAGCGGCCATCAGCTTACGGGTATACGGATGCTGTGGGTTTTCAAATACCGCGCGGCGCGGGCCAATCTCAACGATTTGCCCGAGGTACATTACCGCCACGCGATGGCTGATGCGCTCCACCACCGCCATATCGTGCGAAATAAACAGAAACGCGATGCCCATGTCCCGCTGCAGGTCAAGCAGCAGGTTGATGATCTGCGCCCGAATCGAGACGTCCAGCGCCGAGACGGACTCGTCGGCAATCACCACTTTCGGGTTGAGCGCCAGCGCGCGGGCAATGCAGATCCGCTGCCGCTGGCCGCCGGAAAACTCATGCGGATAGCGCCAGGCGTGTTCTGGCTTCAGCCCCACCCGCTCCAGCAGCCAGGCGACCCGACGCTCGGCGGCGGCCCCGTCCAGCAGGTTATGCACCCGTAGCGGCTCCATGATCGAATAGCCCACCGTCTGGCGGGGATCGAGCGAGGCGTACGGATCCTGAAAGATAAACTGAATATCCCGGCGCAGCGGCTGGAGCTTGCTGGCAGGCAGCGTGTCGATACGCTCGCCGTTAAAGGTGATGGTGCCCTCCTGAGACTCCACCAGCCGCAGCAGCGCCCGCCCGGTGGTGGATTTTCCGCTGCCGGACTCCCCCACTAACGACAGCGTCTCGCCGGGCCATAAGTCAAAGCTGACGTGCTCCACCGCGTGCACTTCGCTCCTGATGCGGTTCAGCAGCCCGCCGCGCAGCGGAAAGCGGGTCACCAGGTCGCGGACCTGCAAAATGGGCTCGCCCGGCACCACGGTATCCTGCTCGGTCTCCGCTTCCTGAAAGTCCGGGCGGGCAGGTGAAATCAGCGGGAAGCGTCGAGGTAAATCGCTGCCGTTCATCGCCCCAAGCCGTGGGACGGCCGCCAGCAGCGCCCGGGTGTACGGATGCTGCGGGGCATGAAAAATCTGTTCAACCGGGCCGGTTTCTACCGCTTCGCCCTGGTACATCACCAGCACCCGATCGGCGATATCCGCTACGACCCCCATGTCGTGGGTGATAAAGATCACCCCCATCTCCATCTCCTGCTGCAACACCTTGATCAGCTGCAGGATCTGCGCCTGAATCGTAACGTCGAGCGCGGTGGTCGGCTCATCGGCAATCAGCACCGCCGGGCGACAGGAGAGCGCCATGGCGATCATCACCCGCTGGCGCATCCCGCCGGACAGCTGATGCGGATAGCGGGTCAGAATGGCGTCAGCCTCCGGGATCCGCACCTGCTCCAGCATCCGTTTCGCTTCGGCCAGCGCCTCCACGCCGTTCAGCCCCTGATGCAGGCGAATCGACTCAGCAATCTGCTCGCCCACCGGAAACACCGGGTTAAGCGAGGTCATCGGCTCCTGGAAAATCATCGCGATATCCGCCCCGCGCACGCTGCGCATCTGCGACGGGCTGAGGGCGGTGAGATCGCTCACCTGACCGCTGCGGCGGCGCAGCAGCAGGCTGTCGCACGCCACCTGGCCGCCGGACTGGGCAATCAGGCGCATCAGCGACAGCGCGGTGACCGATTTACCGGAGCCGGATTCACCGACAATCGCCAGCGTTTCGCCGCGTTTCAGCGAAAAAGAGAGATTTTTAACCGCCGGGATCGGCTCCCGACCGTCGGAAAAGGCAACGTTCAGATTATGGACGTCCAGCACCTGCTGGCTGTCCAGCGTATCGCTGTTCGGCATCCGGTTCCCCTTATTCACGATAGATCCCGGTGCTGGGCGCATCGCCGGCATAGCCCCAGGCGCGATACATGCCTTCACTGTTAAAAGGTAACGCCACGTTACCCTCACGATCGACGGCAATCAGGCCGCCGCTGCCGTCAAGAGCAGGAAGTTTTTCCATCACCACCCGCTCGCAGGCTTCGGCCAGGCTTAAGCCGCCGTAGTCCATCAGCGCCGCAATGTCATAGGCGGCCAGGGTGCGGATAAACACCTCGCCGGTGCCGGTACAGGAGACCGCCACGCTGGCGTTATTGGCGTAGCAGCCCGCGCCGGGTAAGGGAGTGTCGCCCACCCGTCCCGGCAGTTTATTGGTCATCCCGCCCGTCGACGTGGCTGCCGCCAGGTTCCCGGCCTTGTCCAGCGCCACGGCGCCGACGGTGCCGGTTTTGCTGGATTCGTCCAGCGGGGCAGCGTTATCGAGACGAACCTCCCCCGCACCGCGCGCCGCCAGCAGCTGCTGGTAGCGCTCGGGGGTGGAAAAGATCTCAGGTGAAACGGATTCCATGCCGTGGTCGAAGGCAAATTTCTCGGCACCCTCGCCCACCAGCAGCACGTGTGGGCTTTGCTCCATCACCAGCCGCGCGGCCAGCACCGGGTTACGCAGGTGGCTGACCCCCGCCACGGCACCGGCTTTCAGGGTAATACCGTCCATGACGCAGGCATCCAGTTCATGGGTTTCGTCGCGGGTAAATACCGCGCCAATCCCGGCATTAAACAGCGGGCACTCCTCCAGCAGGCGCACCGCTTCGGTCACCACATCCAGCGCGCTCTCGCCCGCCTCCAGCATTCGCTGGCCGGTTTCTACTATCGACGACAGCGCCTCAACATAGCGCTGCTCCTGCGCCTGACTGAGCTGCGCGCGGGTGATTGCCCCTGCGCCGCCATGAATTGCGATGACTGCATTCCCCATTCACTTCACCTTTGCGCGCTGAATTGCCGCTTTTTCTATAAATATCATTATCGTTGCCGGAGTTTCAGATAATTTTTGAATATAGAAAGACGTAACGGTGATGTAAAGGGTAAGCCCATGGTGTCATACAGTTAACGGCACTTTTCTGCCATAATGAGCGCCTTCGCTATTACCGCGCTGGAGTAACCCATGGATTTTACCGCCGGACTGATGCCGCTTGAGACGGCTCTCACCCAGATGCTCGCGAGCATTACCCCGCTGTCAGAACAGGAAACGCTGCCGCTGCTGAGCTGTTTTGGCCGCGTGACCGCCGCTGATATTGTCTCCCCGCTTAACGTGCCGGGTTTTGATAACTCGGCGATGGATGGCTATGCCGTACGTCTGGCAGATCTGGCAGCAGGCACGGCCCTGCCGGTGGCGGGTAAAGCCTTTGCCGGGCAACCCTTCCTGGGTGTTTGGCCGGCGGGAAGCTGCATCCGTATTATGACCGGGGCACCGATCCCTCCGGGCTGCGACGCGGTAGTGATGCAGGAAGAGACCGAACAGACTGACGACGGCGTGCGGTTCACCGCCAGCGTCAAGGCCAACCAGAACATCCGCCGCAGCGGGGAAGACATCACCCAGGGTGCCACCGTGTTTGCGGCCGGCACCCGGCTGACCGTCGCTGAACTGCCGGTGCTGGCGTCGCTGGGTATCCCCGAGGTGGCAGTCGTGCGCAAAGTGCGCGTTGCGGTGTTCTCTACCGGCGATGAACTCCAGCTACCGGGCCAGCCGCTGGCGGAAGGCCAGATCTACGACACCAACCGCCTGGCGGTGCATCTGATGCTGGAGCAGCTCGGCTGCGAGGTGATTAATCTCGGCATTATTCCTGACGATCCGCAGCAGCTGCGCGCCGCGTTTACCGAAGCCAACCGCGTGGCGGATGTGGTGCTCAGCTCCGGCGGCGTGTCGGTAGGTGAAGCGGACTACACCAAAACGATTCTGGATGAGCTGGGCGAGATCGGCTTCTGGAAGCTGGCCATCAAGCCGGGCAAACCCTTCGCCTTTGGCAAACTGCCCGACAGCTGGTTCTGCGGCCTGCCGGGCAACCCGGTCTCGGCGGCGTTTACGTTTTATCAGCTGGTGCAGCCCCTGCTGGCAAAATTATCCGGCAATACGGCCCACAGCCTGCCTGCCCGTCAGCGCGTACGCGCAGCGACCCGACTGAAAAAGTCGCCAGGTCGCCTCGACTTCCAGCGCGGTATTCTGACGCGTAACGCCGACGGCGAGCTGGAAGTGAGCACCACCGGCCATCAGGGCTCGCACATTTTCAGTTCGTTCAGCCAGGGCAACTGCTTTATCGTGCTGGAGCGCGAGCGTGGCAATGTGGAAGCGGGTGAATGGGTGGAAGTTGAGCCGTTTAACGCACTGTTTGGGGGCTAACCATGACGGTGGAACTGAGCGATAACGAGATGCTGCGCTACAACCGCCAGATCGTGCTGCGCGGCTTTGATTTTGACGGTCAGGAAGCGCTGAAAGCGGCCAATGTGCTGGTGGTGGGCCTGGGTGGGCTGGGCTGTGCCGCCGCGCAGTATCTGGCAGCCGCGGGCGTGGGACGCATGACGCTGCTCGATTTCGATACCGTTTCACTGTCCAATCTGCAGCGTCAGACGCTGCACAGCGACACGACCCTCGGCGAGCCGAAAGTGGTCTCCGCCCACGCGTCGCTGGCACGCATCAACCCCAACGTCAGGTTTACCCTGCTCAACGCGCTGCTCGATGAAACCTCGCTGTTTGCGCAGATTGCCCATCACGATCTGATCCTCGATTGCACCGATAACGTCGCGATCCGCAATCAGCTCAACGCGGGCTGTTTTGCGCATAAAACGCCGCTGGTCTCCGGGGCGGCAATCCGCATGGAAGGACAAGTGAGCGTCTTTACGTATGCCGAAGGCGAGCCTTGCTACCGCTGCCTGAGCCGTCTGTTTGGCGAGAATACCCTCACCTGCGTGGAAGCCGGCGTAATGGCGCCGCTGGTCGGGGTGATCGGTTCTTTGCAGGCGATGGAAGCGATTAAAGTGCTGACGCATTATGGCACCCCTGCTGCGGGGAAAATCGTGATGTACGACGCGATGACCTGCCAGTTCCGCGAGATGAAGCTGATGCGTAACCCGGGGTGTGAGGTGTGCGGAGGTTAATCCCTGCTGCGGCCTGATGCCCTCACCCCGCCCCTATCCCACAGGAGAGGGAGAAAACCGTAGGCCGGGCAAGCGTTAGCGCCGCCCGGCAACAGCACCAGGGTTAAATTGACGTCCGTCCAAACGCGCCCTGCCAGTCCTGCTCGAACTTCGCAATCGCCGCATCGACCGCCGGAGAGGTAATCAGCTGCTGGGCTACGTCCAGCGGCAGAGTGATGGATTCACAGCCTGCCAGCAGGCAGTCCAGCGCCTGACGCGGGGTTTTGAAGCTCGCCGCCAGCACTTTTGAGTTCGGCACATGGAGCGTCAGCAGCTGCTGGAGTTCGGCAACCGTCTGGATCCCATCCCCGCCCTGCGCATCCACGCGGTTAACGTACGGGGCAACATATTCCGCCCCCGCCAGCGCCGCCATCATCCCCTGCGCCGCACTGTATACTGCGGTACCCAAAGTCGGCACGCCCTGCGCTTTCAGCATCTTGATCGCCGCCAGCCCTTCTGCCGTGACCGGCACTTTCACCACCAGATCGGTAATGATGGCGCGCAGCTTAAGCGCGTCTTCTACCATGCCCTCAGCCGTCGTAGCCATCACCTGGGCAAACAAACGACCCTGACCGCCCATCGCCTCCTGCAGTTCAGGCAGCAATACGTCCAGCGGCGTTTTACCGGCAGCAACAATGCTTGGGTTAGTTGTGACGCCTGCCAGCGGAAAGACGCGAGCCAGTTTTTTGACTGCCGCGATGTCGGATGTGTCGAGATACAGTTCCATGATGTGGTCCTCAAAATTGAATCTGCAGTAACCCTACCACGGCAAAACCTGCCGCAGAGTTGATGCACATCAAGATAACTTTCATTCGAAAGTAATTTAATCTTCATACGCAACAAGAGGCAACATTATGATCTTCAACATTCAGCGCTATTCTACCCATGACGGCCCGGGTATCCGCACCGTGGTATTTATGAAAGGCTGCTCGCTGAGCTGCCGCTGGTGTCAGAACCCCGAGAGCCGCGACCGCGCCCGGGAGGTGTTGTTTGATGCTCGCCTGTGCCTGGAAGGATGCAACCTCTGCCAGCAGGCGGCACCGGGCGTTATCGACCGCGCGCTGAATGGCCTGGTTATCCACCGGGAAAAACTCGACGCGCCATTGCTCGACGCCCTCACCGACTGCTGCCCGACGCAGGCGCTGACCGTCTGCGGGGAAGAGCAGCAGGTGGCGGATATCATGGCCACCGTCCTGCGCGATAAGCCGTTTTACGATCGCAGCGGCGGCGGGATCACCCTCTCCGGCGGCGAGCCGTTTATGAACCCGGAGCTGGCACGTGAGCTGTTTCAGGCCAGCCACGCGCAGGGGATCCACACCGCGGTGGAAACCTGCCTGCATGTGCCGTGGCACTATATCGAACCTTCGTTACCCTATATCGATCTGTTTCTGGCGGACCTGAAGCACGTCGATGCCGAGGTCTTCAAACAGTGGACCGACGGCTCCGCGAAACGGGTGCTGGACAACCTTAAGCGCCTGGCCGCCGCCGGAAAACAGCTCACCATTCGCGTGCCGCTGATCCAGGGCTTTAACGCCGACGAAGCCTCCATTACCGCGATTACCAATTTTGCCGCCGACGAACTCAACGTCCACGACATCCATTTTCTGCCGTACCACACGCTTGGCATGAACAAATATCACCTGCTCGGCCAACCTTACTCTGCCCCAGATAAACCGCTCGATAACCCTGCCTTACTGGACTTTGCCCGGCACTATGCCGCCCAAAAAGGGTTAACCGCGACCTTACGAGGATAATGTTATGACACAGCTGAATCTTACTACCCTGAGCGATCGTATTAAGGCGCACAAATCGGCCCTGATCCACATTGTTAAGCCGCCGGTCTGTACCGAACGCGCGCAGCACTACACCGAAATGTACCAGCAGCATATGGATAAGCCGATCCCGGTGCGTCGCGCGCTGGCGCTGGCCCATCACCTGGCGCAGCGCACCATCTGGATCAAACATGACGAGCTGATTATCGGTAATCAGGCAAGCGAAGTGCGCGCCGCGCCGATCTTCCCGGAATATACCGTCTCGTGGATTGAAAAAGAGATCGACGACCTGGCGGATCGTCCGGGCGCGGGCTTTGCGGTCAGCGAAGAGAACAAGCGCGTGCTGCATACCCTGTGTCCGTGGTGGCGCGGCCAGACGGTACAGGATCGCTGCTATGGCATGTTCACCGATGAGCAGAAAGGCCTGCTGGAAACCGGCATTATCAAAGCCGAAGGCAACATGACCTCCGGCGATGCGCATCTGGCGGTGAACTTCCCGCTGATGCTGGAAAAAGGGCTCGACGGTATGCGCCACAAGGTGGATGAGCGCCGCACCCGCATTAACCTCACCTGCCTTGACGATCTACACGGTGACCAGTTCCTGAAAGCGGTGGATATCGTGCTGGAAGCGGTGAGCCTGCATATCGAACGTTTTGCCGATCTGGCGCGTGAAATGGCGAAAACCGAAACCCGCGAAAGCCGCCGCGACGAGCTGCTGGCGATGGCGGAAAACTGCGACGTGATCGCCCACGAACCACCAAAAACCTTCTGGCAGGCGCTGCAGCTGTGTTACTTCATTCAGCTGATCCTGCAGATTGAATCCAACGGCCACTCGGTGTCGTTCGCCCGTATGGACCAGTATCTCTACCCGTACTACCGCCGCGACGTGGAGCTGAATCAGTCCTTGGATCGCGAGCATGCTATTGAGCTGCTGCACAGCTGCTGGCTGAAGCTGCTGGAAGTGAACAAGATCCGCTCCGGCTCGCACTCTAAAGCCTCTGCCGGGAGCCCGCTGTATCAGAACGTCACTATCGGCGGCCAGATGCTGGTGAACGATGTGCCGATGGACGCGGTTAACCCACTTTCTTACGCGATTCTTGAATCCTGCGGCCGCCTGCGTTCCACCCAGCCGAACCTGAGCGTGCGCTACCATGCGGGCATGAGCAACGACTTCCTCGACGCCTGCGTGCAGGTGATCCGCTGCGGCTTCGGGATGCCGGCGTTTAACAATGATGAGATTGTGATTTCAGAGTTTATCAAGCTCGGCGTCGAAAAAGCCGATGCCTATGATTACGCCGCGATTGGCTGCATCGAAACCGCCGTTGGCGGCAAGTGGGGCTACCGCTGCACCGGGATGAGCTTTATCAACTTCGCCCGCGTGATGCTGGCGGCGATGGAAGGCGGCCGCGATGCCACCAGCGGGAAAGTGTTCCTCCCGCAGGTGAAAGCCCTTTCGGCAGGCAACTTCAACAACTTCGACGAAGTCATGGCCGCCTGGGACCGCCAGATTAAATACTACACCCGTAAATCGATTGAAATTGAGTACGTCGTCGACACCATGCTGGAAGAGAATGTCCACGATATTCTGTGCTCGGCGCTGGTAGATGACTGCATCGAGCGCGCGAAAAGCATCAAACAGGGCGGCGCGAAGTACGACTGGGTCTCCGGTCTGCAGGTGGGGATCGCCAACCTCGGCAACAGTCTGGCGGCGGTGCGCAAGCTGGTCTTCGAGCAGGGCGTGATCGGTCAGCAGCAGCTTGCCGCCGCACTGGCGGAAGACTACGAAGGGCTGACCCACGAACAGCTGCGCCAGCGTCTGATTAACGGCGCGCCGAAGTACGGCAACGACGATGACAGCGTGGATCTGCTGCTGGCCCGGGCGTATCAGACCTACATCGAGGAGCTGAAGCAGTACCATAATCCGCGCTATGGCCGTGGCCCGATTGGCGGCAATTATTATGCGGGGACGTCGTCTATCTCGGCTAACGTGCCGTTTGGTGCCGCAACCATGGCGACGCCGGACGGACGTAAAGCGCATACTCCGCTGGCCGAAGGGGCCAGCCCGGCTTCCGGTACGGACCATCTGGGCCCGACCGCAGTAATCGGTTCCGTCGGGAAGCTGCCAACCGAAGCCATTCTGGGCGGTGTGCTGCTGAACCAGAAGCTCAACCCGGCGACGCTGGATAACGACAGCGACCGCCAGAAGCTGATGGTGCTGCTGCGCACCTTCTTCGAGGAGCACAAAGGCTGGCATATCCAGTACAACATCGTCTCCCGCGAGACGCTGCTGGAAGCGAAACAACACCCGGACCAGTATCGTGACCTGGTGGTGCGTGTGGCGGGTTATTCCGCGTTCTTCACCGCCCTGTCGCCGGATGCGCAGGACGATATCATCGCCCGTACTGAACATACGCTGTAACCTTAACAATGCCCGGTGGCGGCTTCGCCTTACCGGGCCTACAAAAGCCGGACAGGTGCAACCCTGCCCGGCTTTTTTGACTTTCATTCGAAATTAAATTTGTGCTCCCCGTCACCTTGTTATTAGAATGTTTCAAACGCAGTGATTCAGGAGCGCAATGTATGACCGTTAAAGTTATCGTCACGGACATGGACGGGACTTTTCTTGATGACGCCAAGCAGTACGATCGTGACCGCTTTCAGGCGCAATTCCAGCAACTTCAGGCGCGTAATATTGAGTTCGTTGTCGCCAGCGGCAATCAGTATTACCAGCTGATCTCGTTCTTCCCGGAACTCAAATCGCAGATCTCGTTCGTGGCGGAAAACGGCGCGCTGGTGTTTGATCACGGCGAGCAGATTTTCCACGGCGAACTGACTCAGCATGAATCGCAGGTGGTGTTTGGCGAACTGCTGAAAGATAAATCCCTGAACTTCGTCGCCTGCGGGCTGCAGAGCGCCTACATCAGCGATAAGGCACCAGAGGCGTTTGTCGCGCTGATGTCAAAGCACTACCACCGCTTACAGCGCGTCAGCGACTACCGCGAGATCGACGATGTGCTGTTTAAGTTCTCGCTGAACCTGCCTGACAGCGACATTCCGAACCTGGTCGATGCGCTGCATGTCTCCCTCGACGGGATCATGAAGCCGGTCACCAGCGGGTTTGGTTTTGTCGATCTGATTATCCCGGGCCTGCACAAAGCCAACGGCATCAGCCGCCTGCTGAAGCGCTGGAAAGTCTCTCCGCAAGAGTGCGTGGCGATCGGCGACAGCGGTAACGATGCCGAAATGCTCCGGTTCGTGAACTACTCGTTCGCGATGGGCAATGCGGGCGACAGCATCAAAGCTATCTCTCGCTTCCAGACCGACGACAACAACCAGCAGGGCGCGCTGAATGTGATTCAGGCCGTCCTCGATAACACCCCACCGTTCAGTCTCTGATCCTCTCGCCGGAGATCCCTCCGGCGCTTTTCCCCTCTTCTTTTCTCAGCCTGTGCACTCCATCAAGTTTTTCAACTTGCATTAACTTATTTTTAACCTAAAGTATCACTTGTAACTACATTTACTTTCGAATGAAAGATAGCGAGGCTGTTATGAGCGTAACCTTTACCAGTGAAACCTTGCCTGCCGATCACAAAGCAGCGATCCGTCAGATGAAGCGCGAGCTGCGCGCGCAGATTGGCGACGTGCAGGGGGTGTTCGATCGCCTGAGCGACAAGATTGCCAGCCGGGTGGCAGAGATCAACGCGCTGAAAAGCAAAGGCGACGCCGTCTGGCCGGTGATCCCGTTTGCCGACGTGCAGAGCGGTAACATCAGCCCGGCGCAGCGCGAGGCCGTCAAGCGCCGCGGCTGTGCGGTGATCAAAGGTCATTTCCCGCGCGAGCAGGCGCTGGCGTGGGATAACGCGATGCTCGACTATCTGGATCTCAACCGTTTCGATGACGTCTACAAAGGGCCGGGGGATAACTTCTTCGGCACCCTGACCGCGTCGCGCCCGGAGATCTACCCGATCTACTGGTCCCATGCGCAGATGGAAGCCCGCCAGAGTGAAGAGATGGCCCAGGTGCAGTCGTTCCTGAACCGTTTATGGACCTTTGAGAGTAACGGCAAGCAGTGGTTTAACCCGGACGTCAGTGTGATTTACCCGGACCGCATTCGCCGCCGTCCACCGGGAACCACCTCCAAAGGGCTCGGGGCGCATACCGATTCCGGAGCACTGGAGCGCTGGCTGCTCCCGGCCTATCAGCAGGTCTTTGCCCGGGTGTTCGATGGCAATATCGATCAATACGATCCGTGGAACGCCGCGCACCGTACTGAAGTGGAAGAGTACACCGTGGATAACACCACCAAATGCTCGGTGTTCCGCACCTTCCAGGGCTGGACGGCGCTGTCAGACATGATCCCGGATCAGGGCCTGCTGCACGTGGTGCCGATCCCGGAAGCGATGGCCTATATTCTGCTGCGTCCGCTGCTGGATGACGTGCCGGAAGATGAGCTGTGCGGCGTGGCACCAGGCCGCGTGCTGCCGATTTCCGCCCAGTGGCACCCGCTGCTGATTGAAGCGTTAACTTCTATTCCGGCGCTGGAAGCGGGTGATTCCGTGTGGTGGCACTGCGATGTGATCCATTCGGTCGCCCCAGTGGATGACCAGCAGGGCTGGGGCAACGTGATGTACATTCCGGCGGCCCCGATGTGCGAGAAAAACCTCGCCTATGCGAAGAAGGTCAAAGCGGCGCTAGAAACCGGCGCGTCTCCGGGCGACTTCCCGCGTGAAGACTATGAAGCACAATGGCAGTCACGCTTTACGGTTGAGGATTTGAATATCCACGGTAAGCGCGCCCTCGGCATGGCTTAATCATCGTACAGCCCTTCACGATCAACGGCGGTGCGTCTTTTTCCCTGACGTATCCGCCGTACCGACTCGCGCACCGCCAGCGTGCCGTTAAGCAGTAATGTTCCGACCGGTGCTTCCGGGCGCAAAAACCGCTGCTGGAGCATATGCACCGCTTCGGTGCCCAGCTCATCCCGCGGAACATGGACTGCCGTTAACGGCACATCCTGGATCGCCGCCAGGTTAAAACCATCAATACTCATCACCGACACATCCTGCGGAACCCGCAAGCCCTGCTTTTGTAACGCGCTGATCGTCCCTGCGGCCATAAAATCGCCCCCCACCAGAAAGGCGGTCGGCAGATTTTTAGCCGGGATTTGGCTGAGCCATTCGCTGACCCGTTGCTCGGTTTCTTTGGCACTGAAGCTCGGCACCACCAGCAGATCGCGTTTATCGTGGAACCGGAGATTGCGCGACTGCCACGCGTCACGGATGCCCGCCAGACGCAGCTCCATGGTGTAACGGCGCAGACAGAGCACATTGACCACGTCACGATGCCCCATCTCGAACAGGTATTCTGCCGCCAGCTCGCCGATAGCACGGTGATCGGGTGCCACCGCAGGCAGACGCATCCGCCGATCCCGACAGTTAATCAGCATGCAGGGTTTACTCACATCCACCGCCAGATCGTGAATATGCGGATCGTCTATCCCCAGCAAGATCGCCGCCTGGGTGTCAGCCTCGTTCATGCGCGCCAGAAACAGCTGGGCATCGCCGTCGTTCTCTTCCAGCGCACAGTAGCGCAGCCTGACTTCATGAGATGCCAGCGCTTTACTCACACTCTGGATCACCCGGTAATAAAAGATGTCAGACCGCTCGTCAAAAGCCCGCTGCGGGGCGAAGACCATCAGGCTATTGAGCAGCAAACGTCCGGCCGCCATCCCGTCCATCACCCCCAGCTCGCGCGCGCATTCCAGCACCCTTTTGCGCGCTTTTTCGCTGGTGTTGGCCTTTCCTGCCAGCACCCTGGAAACGGTGCTGATCGAGAGCTGGGTACGGGCGGCGATTTCGGCGATTTTTAGCCTTTTCTCCATTTTGTGATCTTCCCCCGGATGTTAAATGAATAAATTTTCACAACATGGAAACCGTTCAATAACTCATTTAATTACCATATTTAACGTGAATGAAGAATAGATATGAAAAAACTTGCACAATACTCACTACTTCTCGTTCACGTTCTGTCTTAAGTTCAATTTGTCACACCACTCCCATACTAGTTGTATAGCAACAACACTTAAAACTGATAAATCGGTGTGACACCTCAACCTACATACCCTGCAGTCCGTCTTGTGGAGACCGAAGAATGAGTCAGGACATCAATCACACCGTCGCGGTCGGCAAAACCCGCCGCGTCATTAAAAATCTGCGCTGGTATGTTCTGGTGCTGTTTTTACTGGGCGTTACCGTTAACTACATCACCCGTAACTCATTAGGCATCCTCGCCCCCGAGCTGAAAGAGAGTATGGGGATCACCACCGAACAGTATTCATGGATTGTCGGTGCCTTCCAGATTGCCTATACCCTTTTCCAGCCGCTGTGCGGGTGGCTGATCGATGTGATTGGCCTGAAAATTGGCTTTATGGTCTGTGCCGGTATCTGGGCACTGATGTGTATTCTTCACGCCGGGGCAGGCAGTTGGCTGCATCTGGCGATCCTGCGCTTCTTTATGGGGGCATCGGAAGCAGCCGCCACCCCCGCTAACGCCAAAACCATTGGTGAATGGTTCCCGAAATCGGAACGTCCAATCGCCGCAGGCTGGGCGGGCGTGGGCTTCTCCATTGGAGCGATGCTGGCACCGCCGATTATTTACTTCGCCCACGCCTCCTTCGGCTGGCAGGGTGCGTTTATGTTTACCGGCGTACTGGCCCTGCTGTGGGTGATTTTGTGGTGGGCGTTCTACCACAATCCGGAACAGCACCCGAACCTGGGCAAGGACGAACTGGCCTTCATCCAGCAGGATAACGAGCCGCCTGCGGTAAAACTGCCTTTCCTGACCGCGCTAAAAACCGTCTCGAAAAACAAACGCTTTTACGGTATCGCCATCCCGGCCTTTATGGCCGAGCCCGCCTGGGCCGTGCTGAGCTTCTGGGTACCGCTGTATCTTGCCAAAGAACACGGCATGGACCTGAAACAGATTGCGATGTTTGCCTGGCTGCCGTTTCTGGCCGCCGATCTTGGCAGCGTCGCCAGCGGTTATCTCACTCGCCTTTATACCCGCCTGTTTGGCTGCTCCCGCGTCAACTCGGTCGTCGCCAGCTCCGTCACCGGCGCATTTTTGATGATCTCGCTGGCAACGGTGGCCATTACCCGCGACCCGTATATCACTATTGCGCTGATCTCTATCGGCGGCTTCGGCCACCAGATTATCTCCTGCATGCTCAGTGCGCTGGTTGTCGAGTCATTCGATAAAGGTCAGATGGCGACCGTCAACGGGATGCGCGGCTCGGCGGCGTGGATCGCCAGCTTCCTGTTCTCTCTGTTAATTGGTGTGACCGCCGACAAAATCGGCTTCAACCCGCTCTTTATTGCCATGGGTTTCTTTGACCTGATTGGCGCTGTTTTCCTGGTGGCATTTATTGCTGAACGTCGCGCCAAGCGCGCCTGATAGTGGATGTGATACGTATGAAAACCCTGAAAAACTGGACCCTGGATAAGCAGTCAGCGAACCATCTGGAACTGCTGGTCGATAATCAACACCGCCTGTGCCTGTATGTGCTGGAAGAGAGCCTGTTCCGCGTGCTGATTAAGCGCAAAGGCGAGCTGGCGCTGGATAAAACCTGGAGCATTGCCCCGCAACAAGATGTGCCGTGGGAAGGCCGGCCTCGTGAAGATCTCAGCGGCTTTACCTGCCCATCCTGGACGTTGACCCACACGGACGACGGTCTGACCATCGCCTCTGAGCAGCTGCGCGTGACCGTCCATCAGCCGCTGTGGCTGGCGTGGCAGTATCGCAATGAGGCCGGTGAGTGGCACGAACTGGTTAACGACCGCCCCACCAGTGCCTATCTGCTGAATGCCCACGGCGACGGGGTGGCGCACTACCTGAGCCGTCGTAAAGACGAACGCTTTTACGGCCTGGGCGAGAAAGCGGGTGATTTGCAGCGTAACGGCAAGCGCTTTGAGATGCGCAACCTGGATGCGATGGGTTACAACGCGGTCAGCACAGATCCGCTGTATAAACACATTCCGTTCACCATCGCCCGCCGCGATGACGTGAGCTACGGCCTGTTTTACGACAACCTCAGCAGCTGCTGGCTGGATCTCGGCAACGAGATCGACAACTACCACACCGCCTACCGCCGCTGGCAGGCCGAAGCGGGCGATATCGATTACTACATTTTTACCGGCAAACGCGTGCTGGATGTGACCAAGGCCTTTGTTCGCCTGACCGGCAAAACGCTGTTCGGACCAAAATGGAGCCTCGGTTACAGCGGCTCGACCATGCACTACACCGACGCACCGGACGCGCAAAATCAGCTGATGAACTTTATCCGCCTGAGTGAAGAGCACGCCATTCCGTGCGATTCGTTCCAGCTGTCGTCGGGCTATACCTCAATTAACGGCAAGCGCTACGTCTTTAACTGGAATGATGACAAGGTGCCGCAGCCGAAGGTGATGAGCAAGGCGTTTCACGATGCCGGGCTGAAGCTGGCCGCCAACATCAAGCCGTGCCTGCTGCAGGATCACCCGCGCTACAACGAAGTGGCAGAAAAAGGGCTGTTCATTCGCGATTCTGAAACCGACGCGCCGGAACGTTCAAGCTTCTGGGATGACGATGGCTCGCACCTCGATTTTACGAATCCGGGCACGGTCCAGTGGTGGCAGAACGGCGTCACCACCCAGCTGCTGGAGATGGGGATCGACTCCACCTGGAACGATAACAACGAGTTTGAAGTGTGGGATGGCGAAGCCCGCTGCCACGGATTCGGGCAGGAAATTGCCATCAAACATATTCGCCCGGTGATGCCGCTGCTGATGATGCGTGCCTCGATGGAAGCGCAACAGCGTTTTGCACCGGATAAACGCCCCTACCTGATCTCCCGTTCCGGCTGCGCCGGGATGCAGCGCTACGTGCAGACCTGGAGCGGCGATAACCGCACCAACTGGGACACCCTGCGCTATAACACCCGCATGGGGCTGGGAATGAGCCTGTCCGGGCTGTTTAACGTGGGCCACGACGTTGGCGGCTTCTCCGGCGATAAACCGGACGCGGAACTGTTCGTGCGCTGGGTACAAAACGGCGTCATGCATCCGCGCTTTACCATCCACTCGTGGAATGACGATCACACGGTGAACGAACCCTGGATGTATCCGGGCGTGACGCCTGCCATTCGTGGCGCAATTGAGTTGCGCTACCGCCTGCTGCCGTACCTGTATACCCTGCTCTGGCAGGCCCACGCCGACGATGAACCGATGCTGCGCCCGACCTTCCTCGATCACGAGCATGACGCGCAGACATTCGAAGAGTGCGATGATTTCCTGCTGGGCCGCGATCTGTTAGTCGCCAGCGTCGTCGAGGCCGCCCAGCGCGAACGCCGTATCTGGCTGCCGGACAATGAAACCGGCTGGTACGATTTCTATACGCACGAATGGTTCTCCGGCGGTCAGTGGATCGTTCGCGACGCACCGCTGGAAAAACTGCCGTTAATGGTTCGCGCCGGTGCCGGTCTGCCGCTCAGCGAACGTATTACTCATGTGAGCGCCGAAAAAGACAACACCCGTGAACTGCAATTGTTCCCGGTGAAAGGTGTGGGGACAACCTCTGGTCTGCTGTTTGAAGATGATGGCGAAAGCTGGGGCTATCAGAAAGGCAATGCGCTGTGGCTGGAATGGGACATAGTGTGCGATGGCGCAACCATCAATCTGAACGTGGCGGCTCGCGGGGATTATCGCCCGGCCTGGAAAGCGCTTAAGGTGTCGTTACCGGCGGGAGAAAAACGCCAGCTGCGGGTGAATGGTGAAGATACAGCGGAGTGGCATGGGTAGCCGTTAATTGCCGGGTGGCGGCTTCGCCTTACCCAGCCTACGCATCAGAACGTAGGCCGGGTAAGCGCAGCGCCACCCGGCAAAATGGTTAGTTGTCGATGCCTTTGCTGCGCAGGTAATCTTCGTAGTTACCGGTGAAGTCCACCACGCGCTCAGGCGTAACTTCAATCACGCGGGTCGCCAGCGAGCTGACAAACTCACGGTCGTGAGAGACGAAGATCAGGGTGCCCTGATACATCTCCAGCGCCATGTTCAGTGATTCGATCGATTCCATATCCAGGTGGTTGGTCGGTTCGTCCATCACCAGAATGTTCGGTTTCTGCATCATCAGCTTGCCGAACAGCATGCGCCCTTTCTCACCACCGGAGAGCACTTTCGCTGGCTTTTTGATGTCGTCCTGGCTGAACAGCAGACGACCGAGGAAGCTACGCACCACTTGCTCGTCATCACCTTCAGATTTCCACTGGCTCATCCAGTCGAACACGGTCAGATCGTTATCAAACTCGTCAGCGTGATCCTGCGCGTAGTAACCAATCTGCGCGTTCTCGGACCATTTAACGGTACCGTGATCCGGGGCCAGCTCACCGATCAGGGTTTTCAGCATGGTGGTTTTACCCACGCCGTTAGCACCCAGAATGGCAATCTTCTCGCCTACTTCCAGCAGCAGATTGAATTTTTTGAACAGCGGGCCGTTGTCGAAACCTTTTGCCAGATCTTCGACGGTCAGCGCATTTCGGAACAGCTTCTTGTCCTGCTCAAAGCGGATGAACGGGTTCTGACGGCTGGAGGCTTTCACTTCGTCGAGCTTGATCTTGTCGATCTGACGCGCACGAGAAGTGGCCTGACGCGATTTAGAGGCGTTGGCGCTAAAGCGGCTGACGAAGGATTGCAGGTCAGCAATCTGCGCTTTTTTCTTGGCGTTGTCAGACAGCAGACGCTCACGCGCCTGAGTGGCTGCGGTCATGTATTCGTCGTAGTTACCGGCGTACACGCGCAGTTCGCCGTAGTCCAGATCGGCCATGTGAGTACAGACCATGTTCAGGAAGTGACGGTCGTGCGAAATGATGATCATGGTGCTGTCGCGATCGTTCAGCGTCTGCTCCAGCCAGCGAATGGTGTCGATGTCCAGGTTGTTCGTTGGTTCATCGAGCAGCAGGATGTCCGGATTAGAGAACAGCGCCTGCGCCAGCAGTACACGCAGCTTCCAGCCTGGCGCGACTTCGCTCATCAGACCGTAGTGTTGCTCAACGGGAATGCCAACGCCCAGCAGCAGCTCGCCCGCGCGGGACTCTGCAGAATAGCCGTCCATTTCACCGTACAGCACTTCAAGATCGGCCACTTTGTAGCCATCTTCTTCGCTCATTTCAGCCAGGGCGTAGATGCGATCGCGCTCCTGCTTCACTTCCCACAGTTCACCGTGACCCATGATCACGGTATCGAGCACCGTGAACTCTTCAAAAGCAAACTGATCCTGACGCAGCTTACCGATGCGCTCGTTCGGATCGAGAGAAACGTTACCCAGCGACGGCTCTAAATCGTTGCCGAGGATCTTCATGAAGGTGGATTTTCCGCTACCGTTGGCACCAATCAGGCCGTAACGGTTGCCGCCGCCAAATTTGACGGAAATGTTTTCAAACAGCGGCTTACTGCCAAACTGCATAGTGATGTTGCTGGTAACTAACACGGGGAATTCCTGCAAGAAGTGTGATAAACCCGGCATTATGCCACAATTCAAAAATGAGATCGCGTGTAACAACGTGGCATTAAAGGTTATTAATATGGAAAAAAGTGTGATTTAGTACACATCCGAATTCCATGACGGGGGGAATGCACATATAATGCGCGCCTAAACCGTTCATACCTTTAACTACATGCCGTAGTGGCACAGATACCTCGCACACCATGAATATGAAATTAACATCGCTTTTTGCAGTGGCGTTTGCCGTAGTAGGGTTTTGCAAGACCGCTTCTGCTGTCACCTATCCTCTGCCAACCGACGGTAGCCGTCTGGTCGGTCAGAACCAGGTCGTCACCATTGAGGAAGGCAACACTCAGCCGCTGGAGTATTTTGCCGCGGAATACCAGCTGGGCCTCTCCAACCTCATGGAAGCTAACCCGGGCGTCGACCCGTACCTGCCGAAAGGCGGCACGGTGCTGAACATTCCTCAGCAGCTGATCCTGCCGGACACCGTCCATGAAGGCATCGTCATCAACAGCGCCGAAATGCGTCTGTACTACTACCCGAAAGGCACCAACACCGTCATCGTGCTGCCGATCGGTATTGGCCAGTTAGGCAAAGATACGCCGATGAACTGGACCACCAAAGTTGAGCGCAAAAAAGCGGGTCCAACCTGGACGCCAACCGCCAAAATGCACGCGGAATACATTGCCGCAGGCGAGCCGCTGCCAGCCGTTGTTCCGGCAGGCCCGGATAACCCAATGGGTCTGTACGCGCTGTATATCGGCCGTCTGTACGCGATCCACGGCACCAATGCTAACTTCGGTATCGGCCTGCGCGTCAGCCACGGCTGCGTGCGTCTGCGTAATGACGATATCAAATTCCTGTTCGAGAACGTGCCGGTCGGCACCCGCGTGCAGTTCATTAACGAGCCGGTAAAAGCCACGACCGAGCCGGATGGCAGCCGCTACCTCGAAGTACACAACCCGCTGTCTACCAGCGAAGATCAGATCAACAATAACGTTACCGTCCCGGTCACCCTGACCAGCAACGTGCAGGCCATCACCAGCCAGCAGGATGTGGACACCACCGTTGTGGATCAAGCGATTCAGAACCGTTCCGGTATGCCGGTTCGTCTGAACTGATTGCATTACAGGCAATAAAAAAGCGGGCTACGATGCCCGCTTTTTTTTATCTTATGCCTGCAGAAGAAGGTGTAATCCGTACCCTATCAGCCCCGCCCAGAGCAGCATCGGCAGCGACCAGAGATGGAAACGCCACCAGATGCGGCGATTGTTCGCCATTCTGAGCGCAATAAGATTAGCCAGCGATCCCGGCAGCAAACCAAATCCCCCAACGTTCACCGCCCACGCCAGCATCGCCGTTGGCGGTACATAGTTGAGCAGCAAAATGGTGGCCGGAACGTTGCTGATAAACTGCGACAGGCCGATGGCCGTCAGCCACAGTCCCGGCTGCGAGAGCCCGCCAACGCTGTGCAACATCCCCTGCAGGGCCGGAACCTGAATCAACAGGTGCACGTCGATAAACATCGCCATAAACACCAGCAGCAGCGTCCAGTCCACGCTGACCAGCACCCGGCGTGCCAGCAGTAAGAAACCGCCCGCCACCAGCAAGGCCCCCCACAGCTCCTGTTTTAGCTCAAGGGCCGCCAGAAAGACAAAGTACAGCGCCAGACAGCTCCAGATCAGGCGCGGCTTCCACTGCGGCGTGGACGTGCCGCTATGGTAGTTCAGCGCTTTCGCCGGGAAGGCAAACCAGCAGACCAGTCCCAGGGTGAACATCATGGCCAGCGCCAGCGGCGCCATCTGCCAGGTAAAGGCGGCAAACGACAGTCCGGAGCGTCCCCACAGGAGGATGTTCTGCGGATTGCCAATCGGCGTCAGCAGCGATCCGGCATTAACCGCCAGCGCTTCAAAGATGATCAGCCGGTTGACCGGGATTTCGCACAGCTTGCGCAGGGTGAGCGTCAGCGGCACCACGATAAACAGCGCCACGTCATTGGTGAGGAACGTCGACAGCAGCGCTGCGGAGAACACCATAAACAGCGACAGCCGCCGCTCGGTGGCGAAACGGCGCACCAGCTTGCGCCCTGATACGTCAAAGAAGCCGCTCTGCTCGACCCCTTTGGTCAGCATCATTAGCCCGGCGAGGGTAATGATGGTGTGCCAGTCGATGGCGGCAGGCCAACGCTGCGGCGCGAAGGGAACCAGAAAGCTGAGCCCCACGCCGACAACCAGTAACAGATGAAAGAAACGATCGCGGGCCAGCGCCTGCAAGCCAGGGAGGGTCATTCAGCGGACGATCCGTATTTGAGGGTAAATGCGTGAAACTGCTGCAGCGTCTCTTCGCTGACGTGATGTTCCATGCCCTCGGCGTCGCGGCGGGCGATATCCGGGCTGACGCCCAGCACCAGCAGAAAGTTTTCGACGATCTGATGACGTTCGCGGCTCGCCTGCGCCAGCTTCTCCCCTTCCGCGGTCAGAAACACCCCGCGCCACGGGATCAATTCGATCAGCCCCACCGTCGCCAGACGCTTGAGCATTTTTGCCACCGTCGGCTGGGAGACGCCAAGGCGCGCAGCCATATCCACCTGACGGGCCTCGCCCACCTCGCGGATCAGATCGGAGATCAGCTCAACGTAGTCGTCGATCAGCTCCCGACGATGCGCTTCGCGGACCTGGCGAAAGCCTTCGACATGCTCTTCAACATTGACCAGCTGCGTCATTTTTTTGGTTATGGGTTTACCTGCACGGCGGTTCATTGGTGCTTCCTCTTGCGGATGACGCATCCAGCAAATCAATACACGGGCGGCCATTGTAAACCATCACTACACAAGCACAAAAAATTAACGTAATAGCCTTGGCTATACAATATAGCCTGTGCTATATCTGTATGTAATGCAGTCACCCTTCACGGATCGAAGGGATCACTCAACAGGAGGTCACGATGAACGAATTCAAGAGGTGTATACGCGTGTTTAGCCACTCTCCCTTTAAAGTACGCTTAATGCTGCTGAATATGATTTGCGACATTATTAATGGCAAACCCCAGCAGAACGACAAACCTACACGCTAAGCGGCGTCCCGGTACGCCGCGTCATTTTTCTGTCATCCATCCCCTTCATACTGTTCATTTACTCGCTAATCCCCGATCTTTTTTGCGGAATTGTAATCCTCTTCTCATATCACCCACTTTATAACTATTGACCTGGAACGCCGCTGGCTCTATCTTCTTGCAGCCCTGCACTATTTGCGGCTCGCAGACGCGGACCTCACTTCCCCTTCTACGCATTCTCAGGCAGGTTTTGACCCTTGGCGCCAGGGTGAGCACATGGCGTTTTCACGACAGTGACCTATGAATTTAACCCTGAAAGACACGCTCATTACCCGCAGCCGGGCCTTAAGCCCGTGGACGGGATTCTACTTTTTACAATCGTTACTGATTAACTTTGCTTCGGGCTACCCGTTTAGTCTGCTGTATGCCGTGGCGTTCACCTGTATTTTGCATCTGCTCTGGCTGCGCGCACCGCGCCTGCAGAAGGGCGTACTCGGGCTGTGCTCGCTGATCGCGGCGTTATATTTCCCGTTCTCTCAGGCCTACGGCTCGCCCAACTTTAATACCCTGCTGGCGATGCACTCCACCAACATGGAAGAGTCGACGGAAATCCTGACCATCTTCCCGTGGTACAGCTACGTGGTTGGCCTGTTTATCTTTGCCCTTGGCGTGATTGCCGTGCGACGTAAGCCGCAGGCGAAAATAGCCTGGAGCAAATTAGATACCCTGTGCCTGGTGTTTAGCGTGGCGACGTTCTTTGTCGCGCCTGTGCAGAACCTGGCCTGGGGCGGCGTGTTCAAGCTGAAGGATACCGGCTACCCGGTGTTTCGGTTTGTGAAAGACGTGGTCGTGAACAATCAGGAAGTGCTCGATGAGCAGGCGCGAATGAGCGCCCTGTCGCAGATCAAGGACACCTGGAACGTGCTGGCGGTGAAGCCGAAATACCACATCTATATGGTGGTGATCGGTGAAAGCGCCCGTCGCGATGCGCTGGGCGCGTTTGGTGGACACTGGGATAACACCCCGTTTGCCAGCAAAGTGAACGGCACATTGTTTACCGATTATATTGCCGCCAGCGGTTCAACGCAGAAATCGCTCGGGCTGACGCTTAACCGGGTGGTGGACAACAAGCCGCAGTATCAGGACAACTTCGTGACCCTGGCTAACCGCGCGGGCTTCCAGAGCTGGTGGTTCTCTAATCAGGGACAGATTGGCGAATATGATACGGCCATCGCCAGTATCGCCCGACGCGCAGACGAAGCGCAGTTCCTGAAAAGCGGGGATTTTGAGGCGGACAAGAATACTCAGGATACGGCGCTGCTGAAAATGACCGAGCAGGTGTTCAGCACCCAACGTACTCAGCCTCAGCTGATCGTCCTGCACCTGATGGGTTCACACCCGCAGGCCTGCGATCGCACCCAGGGCAAATACGCGGAGTTTGTGCAGTCGAAAGAGACGTCCTGCTATCTTCAGACCATGACCCAGACCGACGACCTGCTCAGCAAGCTGTATACCCAGCTGCAGAACACGGGCGAGAGCTTCTCGATGGTCTATTTTTCCGATCACGGGCTGGCCTTCAAAGAGCGTGGGAAAGAGGTGCAGTATCTGGCGCACGACGACGGTTTCCAGCAGAACTTCCAGGTGCCGTTTATGGTGCTCTCCAGCGATGATAAATCGCATCGCATCATCAAAGCGCGCCGCTCTGCCAACGATTTCCTGAGCTTCTTCTCTCAGTGGACGGGGATTCGGGCGAAAGAGATCGACACCCCTTATCGGTTTGTGTCGAACGATAAAGCGCCGCCGGTTTACGTTACCAACTTCAAGTTACAGAAAGTTGACTACAACCATCTGGGAACGGATGTGTTTGAGACCAAAAGCCGGTAACCCAGGCAGAAAATGAAGATAAAAAAAATCCGCCCCTTGAGGCGGATTTTTTATTGGCTCACCGAAGTGATTAGAAGCGGTAGCCTACGCCAGCGATCCAGGTGCCAACGTCAACGCTACGGATGCGGCTCTGCTCATAAGAGAAGTCCAGCGCAACGTTTTCGATTGGGTTGAACTGCAGACCTGCGCCGTAAGAGAAGCCGTAGTCGCTGGTGCTGTCAGTGTGTGCCAGGGCCTGGTTTTCATTGCTCTGGAATTTACCGTAACCCACGCCCACAACACCGTAGATGCTTGCCCAGTCGTTCAGACGGTAAGCTGGACCCGCAGTGATGCCGTAGTACTGAGATTTGTTATAAGAGTCCGCGTGCGAACGATCTTTCTCAGTGTAGGTAAAGGAACCGATAACACCCAGTGGGTTGCTATCCTGCTCGTAGCGATATTTCAGGTTGAAACCGTTAGTTTTATTCATCACGCCCTGCATATCGCTCTGAGCGTAACCGCCAGAAACGGTAGAGGTTGCCGCAACAGCGGAACCTGCAGAAACAGCGAGAACCGCAGCCAGTGCTGAAAGACATGCAATTTTTTTCATAACCACCTCAAATGTGCTTCAAGTAAATCCGTAAGTTTTAAATATATCAAAAAATCTTGTGAAACTCTTTCTCGAACGTGATGTCTAACGCGGATTTTCCTGTAACTAAACATTTCCATCGTCAGCTATCTCTTTCAAAAAACACTAAATTTATGTTTTAAAACACGCATAGTGCGCGTCAGCGACGATACATTCATCCAGACAATTCCTAATCTGTTTGGCGAATTATCCACCTGACCAATGCCATTCTACGGATTTCTGGCGACTTTTTTTCAACAAAGTCTCAACCGCCCGACGTTATTTACTTTACACTCCACCCTTTACTCCCTTTGACATAAATTGACAGGAGAAAGGATGCCTGGGTTGTCTCGCAGGGCGCCGGTCTGGTTGCCCATCGTCGTAATTCTTATCGCCATGCTCTCAATCCAGAGCGGCGCGTCGCTGGCAAAATCACTTTTTCCCATCGTGGGTGCTCAGGGTGTAACGGCGCTGCGTATTGCGCTAGGGACGCTGATCCTGATTGTGATTTTCAAACCCTGGCGTCTGCGGTTTAAGAAAGAGCAGCGGCTGCCTCTGCTGCTGTACGGCCTGTCACTGGGGGCGATGAACTATCTCTTTTACCTGTCGATTCAGACCGTTCCACTGGGGATCGCCGTGGCGCTGGAGTTTACCGGCCCGCTGGCAGTCGCGCTGTTCTCCTCGCGCCGGGCGGTAGATTTTGTCTGGGTGGTGCTGGCGGTGCTGGGGCTGTGGTTCCTGCTGCCGCTGGGTCAGGATGTCTCCCAGATCGATTTAACCGGCGCGCTGCTGGCGCTGGGCGCGGGTGCCTGCTGGGCGGTCTATATCCTCACCGGGCAACGCGCCGGGGAAGAGCACGGGCCTGCCACCGTGGCGCTCGGGTCGCTGATCGCCGCCATCGTGTTTGTTCCCCTCGGCATGGCGCAGGCGACGGAGTCTATCTGGCAGTGGTCGATACTGCCGGTGGGGCTGGCCGTGGCGGTGCTCTCCACCGCTCTCCCCTACTCGCTGGAGATGATCGCCCTGACCCGCCTGCCGACGCGTATTTTTGGCACCCTGATGAGTATGGAACCCGCACTTGCGGCGATGTCCGGGATGGTGTTCCTCGGCGAAACGCTGACCTTCACCCAGACGCTGGCGCTCTGTTCAATCATTGCCGCCTCGATGGGCTCGACGCTCACCCTGCGCCGGGAGAGTAAGGTCGAAGAGGTGGATATCCGCTAGCGACACGTTATTCTGCATGCGGGCTTATCCGTATGCAGAATAATCCCTGGACAGCTGAACACCTTATTTATCAGCATTATTTGTTATCAGCCTGAAATATCTCCTCACACCTCGACCCGCAAAACATAAATAAGATAATTTTACCCTCTTATATAAATCACCCAGTAAAATCATAACGTTAACAGCTTCAATTACCTTCTCGCTATTAAACCGATAGGCAGCACCCAATCGCATCGTCTGAGGCCGGTGCTATACTTGATTCCGTTAATTACTGGGACAACACATCAAGAGGATATGACATTATGAGTACTGCTAAACTGGTCAAAACCAAAGCACCAAGTCTGCTTTACACCCGTAACGATGTCTCAGACAGCGAAAAGAAAGCGACGATTGAGTTGCTGAATCGCCAGGTGATCCAGTTCATTGACCTGTCACTGATTACCAAGCAAGCCCACTGGAATATGCGCGGCGCTAACTTTATCGCGGTGCATGAAATGCTGGACGGCTTCCGTACTGCGCTGACCGAACATCTGGATACGCTGGCAGAACGTGCAGTGCAGCTCGGCGGCGTGGCGCTGGGTACCACTCAGGTGATCAACAGCAAAACCGCGCTGAAAAGCTACCCGCTGGATATCCACAGCGTGCAGGATCACCTGAAAGAGCTGGCGGATCGTTACGCGGTAGTCGCCAACGATGTCCGTAAAGCGATTGGCGAAGCGAAAGACGAAGACACCGCCGATATCCTGACTGCGGCCTCCCGCGACCTGGACAAGTTCCTGTGGTTCATCGAATCTAACATCGAGTAATCCATCACAATCGCAGATAACACCCTCGCCACTGGCGGGGGTGTTGCACTTTTATGGTGCACCCCTTTCCCCCTTCCCCGCCGTAAACGTAAAATATTTGTAATAATCGCCTCACACAATCGTTAACGAAAGATTGTTTTCCCGTCAATATTTGCGCTAAATAGCATAACTGTTGGTGATAAAAGATCGCTGCACCAAAATAGCGCTCCGTTATGGTGCAACTGACCTGTATTGCCACTCTTTTTGTGCAATGAAATGCGTGTTACCCTCAGAAAAACAATCGGTTATAAAGTTGGCACGATTTTTTCATACAACCGTTCGTTCTCGCAGGGGATCGCCCCGTGGATATAAAAGGAAATGCTATGAAGTCTGTATTAAAAGTTTCACTGGCTGCACTTACCCTGGCTTTTGCGGTTTCTTCTCAGGCTGCGGATAAAAAACTGATTGTCGCCACCGACACCGCCTTCGTACCGTTCGAATTTAAACAGGGCGACCAGTACGTCGGTTTTGACGTGGATCTGTGGGCGGCTATCGCGAAAGAACTGAAGCTGGATTACACCCTCAAGCCAATGGACTTCAGCGGTATCGTTCCGGCACTGCAAACCAAAAACGTTGACGTGGCGCTGGCCGGTATCACCATTACTGACGCACGTAAAAAAGCGATCGACTTCTCAGACGGCTACTACAAAAGCGGCCTGCTGGTGATGGTTAAAGCCGACAATAACGATGTGAAAAGCGCGAAAGATCTCGACGGCAAAGTGGTCGCGGTGAAGAGCGGTACCGGTTCTGTTGATTACGCGAAAGCCAACATCAAAACCAAAGACCTGCGTCAGTTCCCGAACATCGATAACGCCTATATGGAGCTCGGCACCAACCGTGCTGACGCCGTGCTGCACGACACGCCAAACATCCTGTACTTCATCAAAACCGCCGGTAATGGCAAGTTCAAAGCGGTAGGTGAGTCTCTGGAAGCACAGGAATACGGCATCGCCTTCCCGAAAGGCAGCGACGACCTGCGTACCAAAGTGAACGGCGCGCTGAAAACCCTGCGCGACAACGGCACCTATAACGAAATTTATAAAAAATGGTTCGGCGTTGAGCCAAAATAATAATTAAGCTCTAAGCAGCTATCCTGGGGGCGTCCTTCGCCCCCTGTTGTTTTCACCACGGTATACAGGAACACATCATGGAGTTTGACTGGAGCGCCATCTGGCCCGCCATTCCTCTTTTGCTTGAAGGCGCCAAAATGACCCTGTGGATTTCGGTCCTCGGTCTGATCGGCGGGTTATTTATCGGCCTCGTCGCCGGTTTTGCCCGCACCTACGGCGGCTGGATTGCTAACCACGTAGCACTGGTATTCATCGAAGTGATCCGCGGCACGCCGATCGTTGTGCAGGTGATGTTTATCTACTTCGCCCTGCCAATGGCGTTTAACGATCTGCGCATTGACCCGTTCAGTGCGGCGGTAGTCACCATCATGATCAACTCCGGCGCCTATATCGCCGAGATCACTCGCGGTGCGGTGCTGTCGATCCACAAAGGCTTTAGCGAAGCGGGCCTGGCGTTAGGGCTTTCCCGTCGCGAAACCATCCGCCACGTGATCCTGCCGCTGGCGCTGCGCCGCATGCTGCCACCGCTGGGTAACCAGTGGATCATCAGTATCAAAGATACCTCGCTGTTCATTGTTATTGGCGTCGCAGAATTGACCCGTCAGGGCCAGGAGATCATTGCCGGTAACTTCCGCGCACTGGAAATCTGGAGCGCCGTTGCGGTGGTCTATCTGATTATTACGCTGGCTCTGAGCTTTGTTCTGCGTCGTCTGGAAAGAAGGATGAAAATCCTGTGATTGAATTTAAAAACGTCTCCAAGCACTTTGGCCCAACCCAGGTGCTGCACAATATTGATTTGAACATCCAGCAGGGTGAAGTGGTGGTGATTATCGGGCCGTCCGGCTCCGGTAAATCGACCCTGCTGCGCTGCATCAACAAGCTGGAAGAGATTACCAGCGGCGATCTGATCGTTGATGGCCTGAAGGTCAACGACCCGAAAGTCGACGAACGCCTGATCCGCCAGGAAGCAGGCATGGTGTTCCAGCAGTTCTACCTGTTCCCGCACCTGACGGCGCTGGAAAACGTGATGTTTGGTCCTCTGCGCGTGCGCGGGGCCAACAAAGCGGCGGCAGAGAAGCTGGCAAAAGAGCTGCTGGCAAAAGTCGGCCTGGCCGAGCGCTCTCACCACTACCCGTCCGAGCTCTCCGGCGGCCAGCAGCAGCGCGTGGCGATTGCCCGTGCGCTGGCGGTTAAACCGAAGATGATGCTGTTCGATGAACCGACCTCGGCCCTCGACCCGGAACTGCGCCACGAAGTGCTGAAGGTGATGCAGGACCTGGCGGAAGAAGGGATGACGATGGTGATTGTGACCCACGAGATCGGCTTTGCCGAAAAAGTGGCCTCGCGTCTGATTTTCATTGATAAGGGCCGTATTGCCGAAGACGGTAATCCGCAAACCTTGATTGAGAACCCGCCAAGCCAGCGTTTGCAGGAGTTCCTGCAGCACGTGTCGTAAGCTGTTGCCGGGCGGCGCTCGCGCTTGCCCGGCCTACGGTTCGTCTATCTGCCACGCAGTATTACCAGAATCCTCCCAAAATCCTCCCATCCCCGCTAGCCTTCTATACTTATTATTTTGCTCGATATTGTCATCGGAGGACGCCGTGCCGTGGATCCTGCTGCTCCTGTTTAGCCTGTTTTGCACGTCTGCCCAGGCGGTTACCCTACCTGGCATGCCTGCGTCCACGACGCAGACCCCCCCGCCTGCCGAGCCGGACGTTGAGCAGAAGAAGGCCGCCTATTCGGCTCTCGCGGATGTGCTGGAAAACGACGCCTCGCGCAACGAGCTGATCACCCAGCTGCGCAGCGTGGCCGCCACGCCCCCGGAAACACCGGTACCGACCATCACCCCGCCGGATATCGTCGAGCAGAAAACGGTGCTGGAAAACGTCACCGACGTCAGCCGCCACTACGGCGAAGCCCTCTCCTCCCGCTTTGCCCAGCTGTACCGCAACCTGATTGGCACCCCGCATAAAGCCTTTAACCCGGACACCTTCACCCACGCCGCGCAGCAATTTCTGATGCTGGCCGGGTCCGTGTTCGCCTTTTTCTGGCTGGTGCGCCTGTGTGCCTGGCCGCTGTACCGCAAAATGGGCCGCTGGGGGCGCAAGAAGAACCGGGAGAAGAGCAGCTGGTTCCACCTGCCGCTCATGATTACGACCGCCTTTATCATCGACCTGCTGCTGCTGGCGCTGACCCTGTTTGTTGGCCAGGTGCTAAGCGAAAACATGAACGCGGGCAACCGCACCATCGCCTTCCAGCAGGCGCTGTTCCTCAACGCCTTCGCGTTAATTGAGTTCTTTAAAGCGATTCTGCGGCTGATATTTTGCCCGCGGGTGCCGGACCTGCGCCCGTTTGCCATTGACGATCGCACCGCGCACTACTGGGCGCTGCGCCTGAGCGTGCTGAGCGGCCTGATTGGCTACGGCCTGCTGGTGGCGGTGCCGATTATCTCTAACCAGATAAACGTCCAGTTTGGCGCCCTGGCCAACGTGCTGATTATGCTGGGCATCACCGTCTGGGCGCTGTACCTGATTTTCCATAATAAGCGTGCTATTACCGACGGGCTGCTGCACCTTGCGGATCGCTCCCTCGCCTTCTTCAGCCTGTTTATTCGCGCCTTTGCGCTGGTGTGGCACTGGCTGGCCTGCGCCTATTTCATTGTGCTGTGCTTCTTCTCGCTGTTCGATCCGGGAAACAGCCTGAAGTTTATGATGGGGGCGACCTTCCACAGTCTGGCGATCGTCGGGATCGGCGCTTTTGTTTCAGGCCTGCTGTCGCGCTGGATCGCCAAAACCGTCACCCTCTCGCCGCAGGTTCAGCGCAGCTATCCTGAGCTGCAAAAGCGCCTGAACGGCTGGATCTCCGCCTCGCTGAAAGTGGCGCGGATCCTGACGGTCTGCGTCGCCATCATGCTGCTGCTCAGCGCCTGGGGCTTGTTTGACTTCTGGAACTGGCTGCACAACGGCGCGGGCGAGAAAACGGTGGATATTCTGATCCGCATCGCGCTGATCCTGTTCTTCTCGGCCATTGGCTGGACGGTGCTGGCGAGCCTGATTGAGAACCGTCTGGCCTCGGATATTCACGGCCGCCCGCTGCCAAGCGCCCGCGCCCGCACGCTGCTGACCCTGTTCCGTAACGCGCTGGCGGTGGTGATCAGTACGATTACCATCATGATTGTGCTGTCGGAAATCGGGGTCAATATCGCCCCGCTGCTGGCCGGTGCCGGTGCGCTGGGGCTGGCGATTTCGTTCGGCTCACAGACGCTGGTGAAGGACATCATCACCGGGATCTTTATTCAGTTTGAAAACGGGATGAATACCGGAGATCTGGTCACCATCGGGCCGCTGACCGGCACGGTGGAGCGGATGTCGATTCGTTCGGTGGGGGTGCGTCAGGACACCGGCGCGTACCACATTATTCCGTGGTCTTCGATCACCACCTTCGCCAACTTTGTGCGCGGGATCGGCTCGGTGGTCGCCAACTATGATGTCGACCGGCATGAAGATACCGAGAAAGCGAAAGCGGCGCTGAAGGCGGCGGTGGATGAACTACTGGAGAAGGAAGATATTCGTGGGCTGATTATCGGCGAGCCGTCATTTGCCGGGATTGTCGGGCTGACCAGCACCGCCTTTACGCTGCGGGTGTCGTTCACCACCCAGCCGCTGAAGCAGTGGACGGTGCGTTTCGCCCTCGACAGCATGGTGAAAAAACACTTCGACCTGGCCGACGTGCGGATGCCGGTGCAGATGTATCAGCTGTTACCGTCGCCGAACGCTGCACCGCCACCCCAGGAGCCGACCTTATGACGCGCTTAACGCTGGCGGCGTTTGGCGTTATCCATAAACGTCCAGGCGATAAAGCGGCTCTGCTTCTGGCCCTGCGCCATCTCTTTTTTCACCACTTTCACGGCGCCGACGTCCGTCAGGGCGCGGTACAGTGGGGGCAGGTTTTCGCCGCGTGACACCAGGGTGGTAAACCACTTCACCTGACGGCCAAACTGGGCGCTCTCGGCGATCATCTTCAGGATAAAGGCCACTTCACCGCCCTCACACCACAGCTCTTGCTGCTGGCCACCAAAGTTCGCTGCGGCGTCAGCCGCCTGACCGAGGTTGCGGCGCTTACGCTCGCTGCCTGACCGCGCGGCTTCAGCAGAATCATGGAACGGTGGGTTGCACAGGGTGGCATCGAACTGCTCGTTTTTATGGATCACACCGGTAAAAATGGCAAATGCATCTTTCTGGCGACGCAGACGAATGGCGCGACTCAAACCCGGGTTGCCATTGATAATGGCGGTGGCGTTGATAAAGGCCTGGGGATCCACGTCGCTACCGGTGAAGCGCCAGCCGTATTCATGCACGCCAATCAACGGATAGATCAGGTTGGAGCCGGTGCCGATATCCAGAATCGTCGCCTGCTCAGGTACGGTGCCTTCGTTCCCTTCCGCCAGCAAATCAGCCAGATGGTGAATGTAGTCTGCGCGTCCCGGTACCGGCGGACAGAGATAGCCCTCCGGAATATCCCACTGCGCGACGCCGTAGAAATGGGCCAGCAGCGCTTTGTTCAGCGTCTTCACGGCCTGCGGATCGGCAAAGTTCACCGTCGGCTCGCCGGTAGGGGTCTGGGTGATAAATTCGCGCAGCGCCGGACAGCTCTCGCATAAGGCATTCATGTCGTAACGGCTGCGGTGGCGGTTGCGTGGGTGCAACCCCGGCTTCTCGGATGTCATGGCGTTCTCCTTTAAACAGCGGCGTAAGATACCCGTTGCCGACGTCAGGGTAAATAAATCTCTGCAGCGCAGAATAAATCGCTAAAATTCATACACCTGTATGTCGCTGATTTGTCATAAAATTGTCAATATATGTTGTTCAAAAAATAAGCAGATCATCATCAATTTTTTGCACTAAATCACACTCTGACCCGTTCTACACTTAGTGTGCATCACCCGTTGTCATTCAGAGGAAGTGATCATGAAAAAATACCTGGTAATGCTGGCTGCCGCTTCACTGGCAGGTGCGTCGTTTGCTGCGTGGTCAATCGAATCACTGAGCAACGGCGATACCAGTCAACTGAGGCCAGCAGGAACCGTTCAGGTTTCTGGTGCAACCGACCTTAGCGATCTGCAGGATAAACTGGCTGAAAAAGCGCGTGAACAGGGCGCTAAAGGCTACGTTGTTAACTCTGCCAGCGGCGACAACCGCATGTTTGGTACTGCCACCATCTACAAGTAATCCCCCTCCTGCACGACATACTGCATCCTTTCGGGTGCAGTTCATTTTTTCACCCCCCTCCACTTTGTGAAGATTTTTCGCAGGTAATGTAAATTTACGTATTTCATTTTCGTGACGAGAATGATAAAAAGTCACGCCAAATGATAATGTTTATCGTAATTATTATCATTTGTAGGTTCATTACGGAGATTAGCGTGGCACAGGAGACGGGCTCAGACCTGCCCTGACGTAATGGAAATGTTGATTCTAAAAATTATAAGTTACTAAACAATATGGATAAAAATCGCAACGTCCCGAACAGCTTTAACTCGCTGACCTTTTTCGCAGGCCTGTGTATTGGCCTCTCCCCGGTGGCGACGGCTATCGCGGCGGACAGTACCGAAAAAAAATCTGACGACACGCTGGTCGTCGAAGCGCAGCAGCCTTCGCTGTATGCCCCGGCGAAATCCGCTGACCCTAAATTCAGCCGTCCTGTCGCCGACACGACCCGCACCATCACGGTTATCTCCGATCAGGTGCTGAAGGATCAAGGTGCAACCAACCTGACCGACGCCCTGAAAAACGTTCCGGGCGTGGGCGCATTCTTTGCCGGTGAAAACGGTAACTCCACCACCGGTGACTCGGTATATATGCGCGGCGTAGACACCTCAAACAGTATTTACGTGGACGGCATTCGCGACATCAGCAGCGCCACCCGCGATACCTTCAATACCGAACAGGTAGAAGTGATCAAAGGGCCATCCGGCAGCGACTATGGCCGCAGTGCGCCAAGCGGCTCGATCAATATGATCAGCAAGCAGCCGCGTCTGGACTCCGGCATTGATGCCTCCGCCAGCGTCGGCAGCGCCTACATGCGCCGTGGCACGATCGACATCAACCAGACGATGGGTGAAACCTCCGCCTTCCGCCTGAACCTGATGGGCGAGAAAACCCACGACGAAGGTCGGGACAACATTCAAAACGAGCGCTACGGCGTGGCCCCCTCGCTGGCCTTCGGTCTGGGAACGGAAAACCGTCTCTATCTGAACTACCTGCATGTTACCCAGCACAACACGCCGGACGGCGGCATCCCGACCATCGGGCTGCCGGGCTACTCGGCGCCGTCTGCGGGCACGGCAGCGCTGAACAGCTCCGGTAAAGTGGATACCAGCAACTATTACGGAACGGATTCTGATTACGACGACTCCACCGCCGATACCGCCACAATGCGTTTTGAGCACGACATCAACGACACCACCACCGTACGTAACACCACGCGCTGGTCGCGGGTGAAGCAGGATTATCTGCTGACGGCGATCATGGGCGGGGCCACCAACATCACGCAGCCGGATCGCAACAGCGTCGATACCTGGACCTGGTCGCGTAACGCCAATACCAAAGATGTCAGCAATAAGATCCTGACCAACCAGACCAACCTGACGACGAAGTTCTATACCGGCAGCGTGGGCCACGACATCAGCACCGGGGTGGAATTCACCCGTGAAACCCAGACCAACTACGGCGTGAATGCCCTGACGCCGCCGCCGGTGAATATCTATCACCCGAACAGCAACGTCAGCATTGGTGGCTTGACCCGCAACGGCGCCAACGCCAACGGCCAGACCGATACATTCGGGCTGTACGCCTTCGATACGCTGCAGGTCACCCGTGATTTTGAGCTGAACGGCGGCATTCGTCTCGACACGTATCACACCGAATACGACAGCGCCAGCATCTGCGGCGGCACCGGCCGCGGCGCAGTGGCCTGTCCGACCGGCGTGGCAAAAGGCTCGCCAATCACCACGGTCGACACCGCAACCTCAGGCAATCTGGTTAACTGGAAAGCAGGTGCACTCTACCACCTGACCGAGCATGGCAATGTGTACGTCAACTACGCCATCTCTCAGCAGCCGCCGGGCGGTAACAACTTTGCGCTGGCACAGGGCGGGACGGGCAGCAGCGCCAACCGCACCGACTTCAAACCGCAAAAGGCCAAAACCAGCGAGCTGGGCACCAAGTGGGAAGTGCTGGATAAACGCCTCCTGCTGTCGGCAGCCGTGTTCCGCACCGACATCGAAAACGAAGTCGAGCAGAACGACGACGGCACTTACTCCCAGTACGGTAAGAAGCGCGTCGAGGGCTATGAGCTGTCGGCGGCGGGCAACATCACCGCCAACTGGCAGGTGATTGGCGGCTACACCCAGCAGCGTGCCAGCGTGCAGACCGGCAATAACGTCGCGCAGGACGGTACCTCATCGCTGCCGTATACCCCGGAACATGCCTTTACCCTGTGGAGCCAGTACCAGGCGACGGACGCTATCTCCGTTGGCGCTGGCGCGCGCTACATTGGCAGCATGCACCGTGGTTCCGACGGTGCGGTCGGCACCCCGTCCTTCACCGAAGGCTACTGGGTGGCAGATGCGAAGCTGGGCTATCGCGTCAACCGCAACCTCGATATGCAGCTGAACGTCTATAACCTGTTTGATGAAGATTATGTCTCCTCCATCAACAAGAGCGGCTACCGTTACCATCCGGGCGAACCGCGCACCTTTATGTTAACGGCGAACATGCACTTCTGATCAATCGTGGGGCTTCGGCCCCACTTTTTGAGGAACCCTTTATGATGTATCACATTCCGGGCGTACTGAACGCCGACGAGGTGGCGCAGTTCCGCGCCCAGCTGGATCAAGCGCCGTGGGTTGACGGGCGTGCCACCGTGGGCAACCAGGGCGCGCAGGTCAAAAATAATCAGCAGGTGGATACCCAGAGCGAACTGTATATGACCCTGCAGGCGGCCGTGCTGCAGGCGGTGAATCAGCACGCGCTGTTCTTCGCCGCCGCCCTGCCGCGTCAGATCTCCAGCCCGCTGTTTAACCGCTATCAGCAGCAGGAGACGTACGGTTTTCACGTTGACGGCGCGGTGCGCAGCCATCCGCAGACCGGCTGGATGCGGACCGATCTCTCGGCCACCCTCTTTTTAAGCGCACCCGACAGTTACGACGGCGGCGAGCTGGTGGTGAATGACACTTTCGGTCAGCACAGCGTCAAGCTCCCGGCGGGCGATCTGGTGCTGTATCCGTCCAGCAGCCTGCACTGCGTCACCCCGGTGACCCGCGGCGTGCGCGTGGCGTCGTTTATGTGGATCCAGTCGATGATCCGCGACGACAAAAAACGCAACATGCTGTTTGACCTCGACCGCAACATCCAGACCCTGCGCGGCCGCCATGGCGAAAGCGACGAAGTGCTGTCGCTGCTGAATCTCTACCACAACCTGCTGCGCGAATGGTCTGAAATCTGACCGCCAGCCTTGATTGACCCTTTTTTAGCGCCATAGTTACTGTATGCACTATGAGCTGTCAGGAGGGGCGTATGGCTTCCGGTTGGGCGAACGATGATGCCGTTAACGAGCAAATCAACAGTACTATTGAAGATGCGGTAGCGCGGGCGCGGGGTGAAATTCCGCGCGGCGAGAGTCTGCTGGAATGTGAAGAGTGCGGGGTACCGATCCCCGAAGCGCGGCGCCAGGCCGTGCCCGGCGTCAGGCTGTGTATCGCCTGCCAGCAGGAGAAAGATTCACATTCTGCTTCACATGCAGGATATAATCGCAGAGGATCGAAGGACAGCCAGTTACGTTGACTTGCTGTAACCCTGAGAGCCGCGCAAGCGGTTTCGTCTTTGCGCACGTATTTTAACCCAAGGTTTCGCAAAAAGTGCCCTCGCCTCGCCGTCTGTAAAGCGCAACGGCAAGAAAGGTAAATACATTCACTGAATTTATTAATATTCAATAACTTATTTGTCATTCAAATTTTTCGAACGACGACGTCAATTCTCTTCGATTTTATCTCTCGCGAAAAAACGTGATACTTATCACATCGACGGAACATCGTCCCCTTAACAGAATAACCTGCGAGATATTAACTATGAAAACCATCAAATATGCTGTTGCTGCTGTTGCCCTGACTACCCTGTCTTTCGGTGCTTTCGCTGCGGAGTCTGTATCCGCTGCTCAGGCAAACAGCATGAACAAAATCGGTGTGGTCAGCGTTGAAGGCGCAACCACGCTGGACGGTCTGGAAGCACGCCTGGCTGAGAAAGCACAAGCCGCTGGCGCAACCGGCTACACCATTACTTCTGCAAACACCAATAACAAAATGAGCGGCACTGCCGTTATCTACAAGTAAGCTGAATCCGATCTCCACCCGCTCGCCAGTTCGCTGGCGGGCAGCTCCAACCCTCATTGACCCTGTTGTTACTTTTTTGGCCCGTCCATCGCTGGACGGGCTTTTTTTATTTAAAAACTCTGGTTAACCCGCGCCAGCCCGGCCTCGACCGTCTCAGCAAGCCCGGTTGCCAGCAGGCAGCAGGCCATCTGCAGCTTGATGGCGTGGGGAACCGCCTCGCGTCCGGACAGGCAGTGCTCAATCCAGCGCGCCGTGGTTTCGGCGTCTTTGGCCTGCGGCAGCGCTACGTTACTGTTCTCTTCCCCGCGCTCCAGCACCACCCGGGTACCGGCCGGTTCAATCAACGTTTGCTGCGGACAGCGCTGAGGATTGGCGTAGACCTCCCCTTCGGTGCCGTGCATCAGCAGCCCTCTGCCGCCGATATCGGCAAAGAACGCCGCGACGCGGGTGACATACTCCGGATGTGAAACGCTGGAAAGACGCAGGGCCTCATCTTCACCAAACGGCGTCGCCAGCTTCGCCAGCGTATGGGCGCTGTTACGCACCCCCATCCGCCAGCGCATCGCCAGCTGTTTTTCCAGCGGCGGGCAGAGCGTGCTCACCGGGATGTACACCGGCTGGTGCCCTTCCAGCTTCGCCTGCGCCTGTCCACCGTGGCGGGTAGGCTCGATGCCCATCAGGGTAAAAATGGTTTCGGTCAGCACCCGGGTCGGATCTTCACTGACCCCGTGCACCACCACCGGGAACCCGAGCTTGTTGAGCAAAATCGCCAGCAGCGGGGTGAGGTTCGCCTGCTTGCGCGCCCCGTTATAGCTGGGGATCACCACCGGCATCGGCTTTGCCACCGGCGGCGTCAGGCGCAGGGTTTGCGCCTGCATCGCCTCGTAGAAGCCGCGCATTTCGGCCTCGCCTTCCCCTTTAATACGCAGCGCAATCAGAATGCCGCCCATCTCCAGTTCCGGCACCTCGCCGTTCAGCATCTGGGTATACAGTGCCCGGGCGGTAACATGATCCAGGTCGCGGGCGTGGTTTTTGCCCCGTCCGACCTCTTTGATAATTTTGCGATAATCCACGACGACTCTCCTTGCGACAGCTTTTTAACACTATAGCGTCGATAAGGCGGCAGCGGACAGACATTTCTCTTATTGCCTTCCGCCCGTTCCTTTCTGCCGCCGTAAACCCATCTCTCTGTAATTAAAGAAAAAAGCGTAATTCAACATTTAATCGAATTATTAATCCCACCGTGATTAATTAAACCGCAGCGAGTAATTACGTAAATTACCCCTCGATAAAGCCGCCCCGCTTTTCATTGTTTAATCACAACGGATGTTATTAATTCAGGAATTATTATGCGTAAAATCGTCTCCGCCACACTGATTGCCGCTGCGTTGAGCTGCTCCGCCTCTGTCTGGGCTGCCAGCAGCGGCGAAGGACAAATTAACTTCACCGGCGAAATCATCGATTCCGCCTGCCAGGTGGTCAATGGCGTCAGCAGCCCGCTGGACGTCTCGCTGGGCAAAGTGTCGCAAACGGCGTTTACCGGTTCAGGTTCGACCACCTCGACCACCCGTTTCGATATTCAGTTAAAAGATTGTCCGGAGACCGTCACCAGCGCCGCGATCACCTTCGGCGGCTCGGCTGATGGCAGCAATGCCAACGTGCTGGCGGTGACGCCAGGTACCGGAGCCGCCACCGGCGTCGGGATCCAGCTGCTGGATAAAACCGAAAATCCGCTGAGCCTGTATACCGCCTCGACCAGCTACCCGCTGCAGTCTGGCACCACCACCAACGATCTGGTCTTTGGCGTGCGCTATATCCAGACCGGCAGCACCATTACCTCCGGTCCGGCGAACGCCGTCTCCACCTTTACCGTTATGTACAACTAATCTCGCGGACGGCGGTCGCTTGCCGCCGCTGTCCGTGCTGCTTTATTCAGAGTCCCGCCATGCGTAAAACGTTGTTGATCTCCCTGCTGTTACTCGCCAGTACCGCCCATGCTGGGGTGATTATCGAAGGCACCCGGTTAATCTATCAGGCCGATAAAAAAGAGGCCTCGCTGGGGATATCTAACCCGGACAACCTCGATTATCTGGTGCAGTCCTGGGTAGAGCGTGCCGACCATACGCGGGACAACGCCCCTTTTCTGATCACTCCGCCGCTGTTTCGCCTCGATGCCAGACAGGACAACGTCCTGCGCGTGGTGCGCACCGGGGGCACGTTGCCTGACGATCGTGAATCGCTGTACTGGCTGAACATCAAGTCGATCCCGTCCTCGGCCCATCAGGAAAATACCAACACCCTGCAAATCGCGATTAAAACGCGCATTAAGCTGATCTACCGCCCGGCCGGTATTTCCGGCAAGCCGGATGAGGTAGCCGATCGCTTACGCTGGCATAAGCAGGGCAATAACCTGGTGGTAGACAACCCGACGCCGTTTTACATGAACTTCCAGTCCATTACCGTTGGCGGCAAAAATATCGCCAACGTGAGCTGGGTGGCACCCGACAGCGAAGCCCACTTTGCGGTGCCCGGCGGCATCAGCGGGGATCGCGTGTCGTGGAAAATCATCAATGACTACGGTGCGGTAAGCCACGCCTGGTCTGCCAGCCTGCCGTAAGCTGTCGCGCCGTTATGCCATGGGATTACTCAACCAAAGCACCGCGTAAAACCGGGCGCCGCATGCTGCTGGCGCTGGGCTGCGCGGTGTTAAGCTTTTGCGTACAGCAGGTGCTGGCGGATGATTATTTCAATCCGGCGCTGCTGGACATCGACACCCCCGGACAGGGGAAAACCGACCTCAGCGTGTATGAGTCCGGGCCTGGCGTAGCGCCGGGTGAGTATCAGGTCGATGTGTATGTGAATAACAACAAGGTCGCCAACAAAAAGATCGCCTTTACGCTGCAACATCCGGCGCATCAACCCGCCACTCTGCAGCCCTGCCTGTCGACGGCGGCCCTCAAAAGTCTGGGGATCCAGAGCGATAAATTCAGCGTGACACCGGATGACGGCTGTGTCGATCTCTCCGGACGCTCGTCCGCCAGCGCGACGTATCACGCGAATCAGCAGCAGCTGCTGTTGAGCATTCCCCAGGCGGATCTCGCGGCCATCCCGCAGGGGTACGTGGATCCGGGGGAGATGGACGACGGTATCAACGCCTTTCTCCTCAACTACAGCTTCTCCGCAGGCAATAACCAGGGGAAAGGTGACAACAGCGACGATCGGCGCAGCGAGTACCTTAACCTGCGTCCCGGCCTGAACCTCGGTGCCTGGCGGCTGCGCAACTATTCCACCTGGAGTCAGACCCACGACGAGGATGACACCCAGCGCGATTTTTCTACCGTCTACAGCTATGCCCAGCGCAACATCCTGTCGCTGGGCAGCGTCGCCACCCTTGGCCAGAGCGCCACGCCGTCGGACGTGTTTGACAGCCTGTCGTTCACCGGGGCGCAGCTGGCTTCAGACGACGATATGCTGCCGGACAGCATGAAAGGTTTTGCCCCGCGGATCCGCGGCGTGGCGCACAGCAACGCCCAGGTCGTGGTGCGCCAGAACGGCTACATTATTTACCAGAACTACGTCGCCCCCGGTGCTTTCGACATCACCGATCTCTATCCCACCGGCGGCAGCGGCGATCTGAATGTTACCGTCAAAGAGACCGACGGCAGCGAGCAGCACTTTGTGGTGCCCTACGCCTCGGTGCCGGTTTTGCAGCGTGAAGGCCGCCTGAAATACAGCCTGACCGGGGGCCGCTACCGCAGCTATGACCATAGCGTGGAGAAAACGCCTTTCCTGCAGGGCACCGGAATTTACGGTCTGGGGCATGATTTCACCGCCTACGGTGGGATCCAGACCAGCGAGTATTACGATGCTCTGGCGCTCGGCGCGGGGAAAAACATCGGCGACTGGGGGGCGTTGTCCGCCGATGTCACCGAAGCACATTCGCAGATGCAGGGGCAACCCACCACCCAAGGTCGGGCATGGCGGGTTCGCTACAGCAAAGACTTCGCCACTACCGGCACGCACCTGACGCTCGCCGGGTATCGCTATGACAGCGCCGGGTATGCCAGCCTGGCGGACACCCTCGATTCCCACACCCATGACGATGACTGGACACCTGCGGATCGCCGCCGTAATCGGCAGGAGGTAACTCTCGATCAGGCCCTGGGCAATGAGCTGGGGTCACTGACCCTGAGCCTGGTTAACGAGGACTACTGGAACAGCCAGCAGAGCATGTCCTCCGTCAGCGTCGGGTATAACGCCAGCTGGCACGGGATCAGCTACGGCATCAACTACGGCCTGAGCAAGAACACCCAGGACAACCAGAGTGACGATGATGAGCGGGACAACGAGCAGACCCTGGCCTTTAACGTCTCGGTGCCGCTGGGGGGATGGATGAAAAACAGCTGGGTCAATTATACCCTGAATAACAGCAAGCATGACACCAGCCAGAACATCGGCCTGAACGGCACCGCACTGGAGGGGAATAACCTTAGCTGGGGAGTACAGCAGGGCCACAGCCAGTCCGCAGGTTACAGCAGCAACCTGAACACCGACTACAAAGCCACCTACGGCGAACTGACGGCGGGCTACGCCCAGGGTAATCAGCAGCGCCAGCTTAACCTTGGCGTGCAGGGCAGCATGATTGTCCACGCCAACGGCGTGACCCTCGGCCAGCCGATGGGCGATACCGTCGCGCTGGTCAAAGCGCCCGGGGCGAACGGCACCGGGATCGGCAACCAGGCCGGGGTGAGTACCGACTATCGCGGCTACGCCATCGTGCCCTACGTCACCCCCTATCACCACAATGTCATTGCGCTGGATACCGAAACGCTGCCCAGCGACGCTGACGTCGGCCAGGCGGCAAAAGTGGTCACCCCCACCCGGGGGGCGATTGTGCGCGCCAGCTTTAAGACCCGCGTCGGCAACCGGATGTTGCTGACCCTGACCCGGGCCGACGGGCGTCCGGTGCCCTTTGGCGCGACGGCAGCAGCGGCCAATGAGAGCGGGGAGTTTATTGTCGGCGATGCCGGACAGGTCTACCTGACCGGGATGCACGCCCGGGGCAACGTTAACGTCAGCTGGGGCAAAGGGGCTGCCGCTCACTGCTCGGCCCATTATCAACTGCCGTCTAACACGGCGGACCCGGTGATTAACGTCACCGCCCGGTGCGTGTGATCGGCGGCGAGGAGAGAAGATGAAACCACTGCGTTATGCCTGCCTGCTGGCCCTGTTTGCCAGCCTGTTTCTGGTATTACCCGAGGCCAGCGCCTCCTGCTCGACGCCAGATCTGCCCTGGGCGGCTACGCCGGGGACGCTGACCGTACCCACCACCCTCGCCGTCGGCAATGCCCTCCCCGGCTCCGCACGCAGCCACACGGTGAAAGGCAGCTGTGATGCGGCCGACAGCGGCAAACCGATCACCGCCTGCCATCTGGGCGAGGGGCAAGAGGTGCCGGGCATGCCGGGCGTGTTCCAGACCAGCGTCGACGGGATTGGCATCGAGCTGCTGAACAGCGCCGGGCAGCCGGTCAGAGGCCGTGCGGCACGCTGCGACAGCAGAAGCACGCCGCTGGGCTACGTCAGCAATGACGGCTCCGGCAGCTTCAATCTGACGATGACGGTTCAGCTGGTGAAAACGGCGAACACCAGCGGAAAACAGGCGCTGACGGTGCGCAACGGGATCTGGACCCTGGGGATCTACCCGGATGAACCGCTGGGTCAACGCAACGCCATCCGCTACAGCGGTAATCTGAATCTGCAGGCGACCACCTGCTCGGTGGATCCGAAAAGCCTGACCGTGACGTTAGGGGATTTTCCGGTCAGCCAGTTTACCCAGGTCGGCAGCACCAGCAACTGGAAGGCGTTCAACCTGACCGCAACCTGTACCGATGTGGTGAACATAACGGCCCAGGTCACCAGCGCCAACGGCTTTACCACCCTCCGGGATGGGGATGACGTGCTGAACCTGACGCCGGGCAGCGACAGCGCCACCGGCGTGGGCGTTGAAATGTTGATCGACAAAGTCGCGCTGCGCTACGACTACCCGATCCCGTTTGGCGATGAGACCGTGCCCAATCAGCCGTTCAATCTGCCTTTCGAGGCGCATTACTACCAGACGAGCGAACAGGTCACCGCCGGAAAAGCGAATACCGTCGCCACAATCGACATTGAGTACCAGTGAAGAGAGCACCATGAAATCTGTAGCCCTGTTACTGATGCTGGCGAGCCTGTCCGCCTCGGCCACCGACGTGAGCCTTAGCATCGAAGGTAATATTTATGACACTGCCTGCCAGGTGGACAGTACCAGCCAGGATCCGGTTATCGATCTCGGCCAGGCGGTGGCCAGTGATTTTAAGGGGGTGGGGGATACCGGGCAGTGGAAGAATTTTGATATTACGCTGTCCAACTGCCCGCAAAGCCTGAGCGTGGCAACCATCAAGCTGGAGGGGCAGCGCGACACGCTGCATCCCTTCAAGTTTGCCAACACCGGTAGCGCCAAAGGCCTTGCGCTGGAGCTGGCCGACCGTACCGACTCCATTATTCTGGCACCGGAATCGGGATTTAATGCCGTGATTGACCCGGTCACCCACACCGCCGATTTTCCGATGGCGGCGCGCTATTACGCCTCAAGCACCCCGGTCAGCGCCGGGGAATTTACCAGCGTGGTGCAGATCACCTTCACTTACCAGTAGGACCGCGCCCCTTAGCACGGATGCTTTTCTTACGCCCGGCAGCCACTTTTGCCGGGCGTTTTTTTACCTCCGGCACCTCGGGCTGCTCGATGGGAAACACCGGCAGCGCGTTCAGCAGCCGCTTGCCGTAATTTTTGGTCAGCAGACGTTTGTCGTAAATCACCACCTCGCCCGAGCAGCTGTGGCTACGGATCAGGCGCCCCACCTGCTGGATAAGATTGAACGACGCCGCCGGGAGGCTCTGCACCTCGAACGGGAAACGGTTCAGGCTTTTCAGCCACTCGCCTTCGGTGAGTACCACCGGGCTGTCGATCGGCGGGAACGCAATCTTGTGGATATGCACCTGGGTCAGGTAATCCCCTTTCAGATCCAGCCCTTCGGCAAACGACTGTAGCCCGACCAGCACGCTGCGCTCCCCGCTGTCGATCCGTTTACGGTGCAGCTCCACCAGCCGGTAACGCGGCTGATCCCCCTGCACCAGCAGCAGTAAACGCAGGTCGGTGACGAAGGTTAAAAACAGCTGCATCGCCCGGGCGCTGGCGAACAGCACCAGCATACCGGGGTACTTTTTGCTCTCCAGCTGCTGGCGGAAATAGGCTGCCATTTCGGCGAGATGCTGCTCTTCATTGTCGATCAGCGGCTCGTACTGCATGCGCGGGATCACCAGCCTGCCCTGCTCGCAGTGGTTAAACGGCGAATCGAGGGCCACAAAGCGATCCCCGGCTTTCTCTTTCAGGCCGCTCATCTCCTGCAGGCGCGAAAAGCTGTTCAGCGAACGCAGCGTGGCGGAAGTGACCACCACATGCGGCACGCTGCGCCAGAGCAATTTTTCCAGCTGATCGCTGACGCGAATGCCGACGCAGTGGAAGAACAGATGCACCTGCCCGTCTTTTACCTCCCGCGTCGCCCACTTGGTGACCGGCGCGCCGGAGGCCTGCGCCAGCGACGCCAGCCGCCAGAGCTTGCTCTGCCCCTCGAACATGCCCAGCGCGCGGTTCATCTGCAGCAGGATCCGGTGCAGACGCACCACATCATGACTGCCGGTTTTTTCACTGAGATCGTTCAGGAACAGCTCCGCCAGCCCGCGCAGCTTCTCAATAAGCTGCGCCAGCTCGCGGCAAATCGCCATGACTTCATCCGGCAGCTCGCCCATCTCAAAGCGGTGTTCCGCTTCCTGACCGGGCGGAAGATAGAGGTCGAGAATGTTGTTCAGCGAGGCGATATGGCTGTACACCGTTTCGCAGTGCTCGCTGAGGCGCTCCGGGACAGACAGCGGCGGAATGGTTTTGGGCCGGAACTGATCCATGCAGGTGGCGACCAGCTTGCAGAACAGATCGAGCTGCAGGCGGAACCAGGGGGCCGTGATTTCGGCGCTCATCTCCAGCGCATCGCGGGCGACGTCCGGCAGATGGTGGCCTTCGTCCAGCACCAGCAGCAGATTTTTTGGGTCCGGCAGAACGGCTTCACTCTCCATCGCCGCCATCACCAGTGCGTGGTTGGCAACCACCACTTCGGCTTCCTGGATTTCGCGACGCGCGACAAAGAACGGGCACTCCCGGTAGTAGTGGCAGTTGCGGTTCAGACAGCTGGCCTTGTCGGTGCTGAGTCGCCGCCAGAGGTCGTCGGCGATGGCTTTATCGGTATGATCGCGCAGGCCATCCCATTTATAACCGTCGAGATCGACCTTCAGCCGGGCACACAGCTCCTGCTCGGCTTTGTTATTCGGCGTGAGATCGTCATCGAGGAACGCCAGCAGATCCTGCTGGGTGGGTTCGCTGCTGGCAAGCGCCGTCAGGTTGCGCGGGCAGACATAGCGCCCGCGCCCGAAGGCAGCGGTAAAGCGCAGATCGGGGATAATCTTGCGCAGCAGGGGCAGGTCTTTGCTGTAGATCTGATCCTGCAGGGCGACGTTGGCGGTGCTGATCACCAGCGTTTTTTGTTCTTCCCGGGCGATAGCAATGCCGGGGATCAGGTAGGAGAGGGTTTTACCGACGCCGGTCGGAGCCTCAATTGCCAGATGCCTGCCCTCGTCCCCGGCGAGCGTTTTCGCCACATCGGCAATCATCTGCCGTTGCGGTGCGCGGGGGATAAAATCGGGGATCTGCTGTTGTAGCGCCTTATACCAGGCGGCAATTTGCGCTTTCAGCGCGGCGGTTAAAGCCATGATGAACCTGAAATACTGTATAAACAGCCACTATTGTGGCACTTTCTCTGGCGGGCCGCAAAAAGAAAAGCCCGGCTTTACGACCGGGCTTCCAGATTACTGTGCGGCTGCAGGTTTGCGCGGACGACGTCGGCGCTGCTGTTCGCCTGTCGGTTTGGCATCACCCTCGCGACGCGGTGGCTTGCTGGCCGCTTTCGGTGCGCCACCGTCGGAACGGCCTTCAGTACGGCGCGGCTGCTGTTGACCACGACCGCCGCCGCCCTGCCCGCGTCCACCGCCCTGACCACGACCGCCGCCCTGGCGACCGTTCTGAATAGGCTCAGCTTTGATGGACGGATCCACCTCGTAGCCTTCGATAGCAATACGCGGGACTTCTTTTTTCAGCAGGCGTTCGATGTCGCGCAGCAGTTTAATTTCATCCACGCAGACCAGCGACAGGGCTTCGCCAGTTGCCGCTGCACGGCCGGTACGACCGATACGGTGCACGTAATCTTCCGGCACGTTCGGCAGCTCGTAGTTAACCACGTGCGGCAGCTCTTCGATGTCCAGACCACGGGCGGCGATGTCAGTTGCCACCAGCACGCGGATGTCGCCGGATTTGAATTCTGCCAGCGCACGGGTACGCGCGCCTTGGCTCTTGTTGCCGTGGATCGCCGCACTGCGGATCCCGTCTTTGTTCAGCTGTTCTGCAAGGTGGTTAGCCCCGTGCTTGGTGCGGGTAAACACCAGCACCTGCTGCCAGTTGCCTTCGCCAATCATCTGGGACAGCAGCTCGCGCTTACGCTTTTTATCCACCATGTGAACATGCTGGGTCACCTGCTCAGAAGCGGTGTTGCGACGCGCCACTTCCACTTCCAGCGGGTTGTGCAGCAGTTTAGAGGCGAGCTGTTTGATTTCGTCTGAGAAGGTCGCAGAGAACAGCAGGTTCTGGCGACGCGCAGGCAGCTTAGCCAGCACGCGGCGAATGTCATGGATAAAGCCCATGTCGAGCATGCGGTCGGCTTCGTCGAGTACCAGGATTTCTACGCTGTCGAGCTTAACGGCGTTCTGATGTTCCAGATCGAGCAGGCGGCCCGGGGTGGCTATCAGCACGTCGACGCCGCTGCGCAGTTTCATCATCTGTGGGTTAATGCTTACCCCACCGAACACCACCAGCGAGCGGATGTTGAGATAGCGGCTGTACTCACGCACGTTCTCACCCACCTGGGCGGCCAGTTCACGGGTTGGGGTCAGGATCAGGGCGCGCACCGGGCGACGGCCCTTCGCATGCGGCTCATTGTCGATCAGACGCTGCAGCAGCGGCAGGGTAAAGCCTGCGGTTTTACCGGTACCGGTCTGGGCGCTGGCCATCAGGTCACGGCCCGCCAGTACGGCAGGGATCGCCTGCTGCTGAATAGGGGTAGGTTCGCGGTAGCCCTGTTCTTCTACAGCACGCAGAATTTCCGGGTTCAGGCCAAGGGTATCAAAAGACATAACAACTCCGAACCGCCCCGACCGTTTCAGGTGTAGTTTTCAGGGAGATAATGACAAATAAGAGGACAAAAACCACAGTGTCGCGAAGCAGCGGAGTGTAGCAGCTTTTGTGACATGGCGCATAAAATATCCCGCAGCGATTCATCAACGAAATATTTCTCCGGCTGGCTGGACTTATGTCAAATTCGACATAAAATTAATCAATCGATTGATTAACTCTGTGAGCCGTTATGAATCCAGTCCCGACCACCACCAAAGGCGAGCAGGCTAAAGGCCAGCTGATTGCCGCCGCGCTGGCACAGTTTGGCGAGTACGGTATGCATGCCACCACCCGCGATATTGCCGCTCAGGCCGGGCAGAACATCGCCGCCATCACCTACTACTTTGGCTCGAAAGAGGATCTGTACCTCGCCTGCGCCCAGTGGATCGCCGATTTTATCGGCACCCACTTTCGCCCGCACGTGGAGGCGGCCACCGAACTGCTGGCGGCACCCGAGCCGGATCGCGTCGCAATCCGCGGGCTGATCCTCAACGCCTGCCACAACATGATCCAGCTGCTCACCCACGACGATACGCTGAACCTGAGTAAGTTTATCTCACGCGAGCAACTCTCGCCTTCCGCTGCCTACCAGTTAGTTCACGATCAGGTGATTGCCCCGATGCACACCCATCTGACCCAGCTGGTGGCGGCCTATACCGGGCGCGATGCCCAGGATACGCAGACCATTTTGCATACCCATGCGCTGCTGGGCGAAGTGCTGGCATTTCGCCTGGGCCGCGAGACAATTTTGTTACGCACCGGTTGGACAGAATTTGATGAGGATAAAGCCGCGCAGATTGGTCAGGTCATTACCTGCCACGTCGATCTGATCCTGCAAGGTTTAACGCTAAGGAGCCTGGAGTCATGAAAAAACCTGTGGTCATTGTTCTGGCAGTGGCAGTTTTGCTGGCCGCTGGATTGGGCGGCTGGTGGTGGTATCACAGTCAGCAGGATAAACCGCTGACCCTGTACGGCAACGTTGATATTCGCACCGTAAACATGAGCTTCCGCGTCGGCGGGCGGCTGGCGTCGTTAGCCGTCGATGAAGGGGATGCGATTGCCGCCGGTCAGACGCTGGGCGAGCTGGATAAAGCTCCGTACCAGAATGCGCTGCTGCAGGCTCAGGCCGGGGTGTCCGTGGCCCAGGCGCAGTACGATTTAATGCAGGCAGGCTACCGTGACGAAGAGGTGGCGCAGGCCGCCGCTGCCGTCAAACAGGCGCAGGCCGCGTACGATTACGCGCAGAACTTCTTCGCCCGCCAGCAGGGGTTGTGGAAAAGCCGCACCGTGTCGGCCAACGATCTGGAAAACGCCCGCTCCTCGCGGGATCAGGCCCTTGCGAGCCTGAAATCGGCGCAGGATAAATTGCGTCAGTACCGCTCCGGCAACCGTGAGCAGGATATCGCCCAGGCGAAAGCCAGCCTCGAACAGGCTCAGGCCCAGCTGGCGCAGGCCCAGCTCGATCTGCACGACACCACCCTGGTGGCCCCGGCCAACGGCACGCTGATGACCCGCGCCGTGGAGCCGGGCAGCATGTTAAGCGCGGGCAGCACGGTGTTGACCCTGTCCCTGACCCGTCCGGTCTGGGTGCGGGCCTATATTGATGAAACCAGCCTCGGTGATGCAAAGCCTGGACGCGAAGTGCTGCTTTATACCGACGGACGCCCGGATAAGCCGTACCACGGCAAGATCGGGTTTGTCTCACCCACCGCCGAATTCACGCCTAAAACAGTCGAAACCCCGGATCTGCGCACCGATCTGGTCTATCGCCTGCGCATTATCGTCAACGATGCCGACGACGCCCTGCGCCAGGGGATGCCGGTGACCGTCAGCTTCGACAATGGGCAACGCCATGAATGATGCGGTTATCCAGCTCTCGGGGCTGGTCAAACGCTTTGCCGGGATGGACAAACCCGCCGTCGCCCCGCTCGACTGCACGCTGCATAAAGGCTACGTCACCGGGCTGGTCGGCCCGGACGGCGCCGGGAAAACCACCCTGATGCGGATGCTCGCCGGGCTGCTGAAGCCCGATGAAGGCACCGCCCGCGTGCTGGGACTTGATCCCATCAAGGACGATCGCGCCCTGCACGCCATGCTGGGCTATATGCCGCAGAAGTTCGGCTTATACGAAGATCTGACGGTGATGGAAAATCTGACCCTGTACGCCGATCTGCGCAGCGTTACCGGCGAGGTGCGGGAGAAAACCTTCCAGCGCCTGCTGGAGTTCACCGCGCTCGGGCCGTTTACCGGCCGGCTGGCGGGCAAACTCTCCGGCGGGATGAAGCAAAAACTGGGGCTGGCCTGCACGCTGGTGGGCGAACCGCAGGTATTGCTGCTGGACGAACCCGGCGTCGGCGTTGACCCGATTTCGCGTCGGGAGCTGTGGCAGATGGTGCATGAGCTGGCGGGCGACGGGATGCTGATCCTCTGGAGCACGTCGTATCTCGACGAGGCCGAACAGTGCCGGGACGTGCTGCTGATGAACGAAGGGGAGCTGCTGTATCAGGGCGATCCGACCGCCCTGACCCACAGCATGACCGGGCGCAGCCTGCTGCTGCATACGCCGCAGGAGAATAACCGCCGCCTGCTGCAGCGGGTGCTGAGGCTGCCCGAGGTCAGCGACGGGATGATCCAGGGCAAGTCGGTGCGGGTGATCCTCAAAAAAGGGGCCAGCGCCGAAGACATCCGCCGAGGCGCTGGCCTGTCAGAGTTGAACCTCGACGACACCGCCCCGCGCTTTGAAGATGCGTTTATCGACCTGCTGGGCGGAGCCGGCACCGCGGAATCCCCCCTCGGGGCGATCCTGCACACCGTTGACGGAACGCCTGGCGAAACGGTAATCGAAGCCAAATCGCTGACCAAAAAGTTTGGTGATTTTGCCGCTACCGACGACGTCAACTTTGCGGTGAAGCGCGGGGAAATTTTCGGCCTGTTAGGCCCCAACGGCGCGGGCAAATCCACCACCTTCAAAATGATGTGTGGTCTGCTGGTACCGACCTCCGGCAAAGCGCTGGTGCTGGATATGGATTTGAAAGTCAGCTCCGGCAAGGCGCGGCAGCATCTGGGCTATATGGCGCAAAAATTTTCCCTGTACGGCAACCTGACCGTCGAGCAGAACCTGCGCTTTTTCTCCGGCGTGTACGGCCTGCGCGGGCGGGCACAGAACGAAAAGATTGATCGTATGAGCGAGGCCTTTGGCCTGCGCAGCATCGCCAGCCACGCCACCGATGACCTGCCGCTCGGCTTTAAGCAGCGGCTGGCGCTGGCCTGCTCCCTGATGCATGAACCCGATATTCTGTTTCTCGATGAGCCCACCTCCGGGGTCGATCCCCTCACCCGCCGCGAGTTCTGGCTGCATATCAACAGCATGGTGGAAAAAGGGGTGACGGTGATGGTGACCACCCACTTTATGGATGAGGCGGAATACTGCGACCGGATTGGGCTGGTCTATCGCGGCAAGCTGATTGCCCACGGCACGCCGGACGATCTGAAAGCGCAGGCGGCGGACGACAGCCAGACCGACCCGACCATGGAGCAAGCGTTTATCACCCTGATTAACGACTGGGATAAGGAGCATGGTCATGTCCAGTAACGCCCTCTCCTGGCGCCGGGTGCGCGCCCTGTGCATCAAAGAGACGCGCCAGATCGTGCGCGACCCGAGCAGCTGGCTGATTGCGGTGGTGATCCCGCTGTTGCTGCTGTTTATCTTTGGTTACGGCATTAACCTGGATTCCAGCAAGCTACGGGTTGGGATTTTGCTGGAGCAGCGCAGCGAAGAAGCGCTCGACTTTACCCATACCATGACCGGCTCGCCGTACATCGACGCCACCATCAGCGACGATCGCCAGCAGCTGATCCAGATGATGCAGGCCGGGCGCATTCGCGGCCTGATTGTTATCCCGGTGGATTTCGCCGCCCAGATGGCGCGTCCAAATGAAACCGCCCCCATCCAGGTGATCACCGACGGTAGCGAGCCCAACACCGCCAACTTTGTGCAGGGCTATACCGAGGGGATCTGGCAGCTGTGGCAGATGCAGCGGGCCGAAGATCGCGGCGAGAAATTCGAACCGCTGATCGACGTCCAGACCCGCTACTGGTTTAACCCGGCGGCCATCAGCCAGCACTTTATTATCCCCGGCGCGGTGACCATTATCATGACGGTGATCGGCGCGATTTTGACCTCGCTGGTGATCGCCCGCGAGTGGGAGCGCGGCACCATGGAGGCGCTGCTCTCTACCGAAGTGACGCGCACCGAGCTGCTGCTGTGCAAGCTTATCCCCTACTACTTCCTCGGGATGCTGGCGATGCTGCTGTGCATGCTTGTCGCCGTCTTTATTCTCGGGGTGCCCTATCGCGGCTCGCTGCTGGTGCTGTTTGTCATCACCAGCCTGTTTTTGCTCAGCACGCTGGGGATGGGACTGTTGATCTCCACCGTCACCCGCAACCAGTTTAATGCCGCCCAGGTGGCGCTGAACGCTGCCTTTCTGCCGTCGATTATGCTGTCCGGGTTTATATTCCAGATCGACAGCATGCCCGCCGCGATCCGCGCGGTGACCTACATTATTCCGGCACGCTATTTTGTCAGTACCCTGCAAAGCCTGTTCCTGGCGGGCAATATCCCGGTGGTGCTGATCGTCAATCTGCTGTTTTTAATTGCCTCAGCGGTGATGTTTATCGGCCTGACGTGGATGAAAACCAAACGGCGGCTGGACTAAGGAGCAACCATGTTTTATCGCTTATGGACATTAATCCGCAAAGAGCTGCAGTCCCTGCTGCGCGAACCGCAGACCCGCGCGATTCTGGTATTGCCGGTGCTGATCCAGGTGCTGCTGTTCCCGTGGGCGGCGACGCTTGAGGTCACCAACGCCACCATCGCCGTTTACAACGAAGATAACGGTAAGCACTCGGTGGAGCTGACCCAGCGCTTTGCCCGGGCAAAGGCCTTTACCCACGTGCTGGTGCTGAACAGCCCGCAGGCGATCCAGCCGACCATCGACACGCAAAAGGCGCTGCTGCTGGTGCGCTTCCCGGCGGATTTCTCGCGCAACCTGGACCGGTTTGAAACCGCGCCGTTGCAGCTGATCCTTGACGGACGTAACTCGAACAGCGCCCAGATTGCCGCCAACTATCTGCAGCAGGTGGTGAAGGATTATCAGCAGGAGCTGATGGAGGGTAAACCGAAACCGAACAACAGCGAGCTGGTGGTGCGCAACTGGTATAACCCGAACCTCGATTACAAATGGTTTGTGGTGCCGTCGCTGATCGCCATGATCACCACCATCGGAGTGATGATCGTCACTTCGCTGTCGGTGGCCCGCGAGCGCGAGCAGGGCACGCTGGATCAGCTGCTGGTCTCGCCGCTGGCGACATGGCAAATTTTTGTCGGCAAAGCGGTCCCGGCGCTGATTGTCGCCACCTTTCAGGCCACCATCGTGCTGGCGATCGGCATCTGGGCCTATCACATCCCCTTTGCCGGTTCGCTGGCGTTGTTCTATTTCACGATGCTGATTTACGGGCTGTCGCTGGTGGGATTTGGCCTGCTGATCTCGGCGCTGTGCTCGACCCAGCAGCAGGCGTTTATCGGGGTGTTTGTCTTTATGATGCCGGCGATTTTGCTCTCGGGGTATGTCTCGCCGGTCGAGAATATGCCGGTGTGGCTGCAGAATTTAACCTGGGTCAACCCGATCCGGCACTTTACCGATATCACCAAGCAGATCTACCTGAAGGATGCGAGTCTGGATATTGTGTGGGGGAGTTTGTGGCCGCTACTGGTGATAGCGGCCGTGACGGGCTCAGTGGCGTACGCGATGTTCAGGCGGAATATCGCGTAGCTTTTTCTCTTTCGCTAACAGAGAAACAACCGCTGGCCCCGCAAGGATAGCCAGCCCCGCGAGGGCCAGCAGCAGGTTGTTTTGCAGCACGCGTGACAGCAGCCAAAGCACGATGACGGCCGCGCCGAAATACCAGGTGGTGGTGAGCTCTTCAAGCACGTCCGCCACTTCACGCCAGCGCGGATCGTGGTGACGCTGTAAAAAGAGCATCATTAATACGGTGACACCGTACAGGACACATAATCCTAAGCCGACGCGCACCAGCGCCCCGCTCATCCATGCCATCACCACAACGGCGACAACCAGCAAATGCAACATAATCTGCCAGCAACTGAGGCCGGTCGCGACACGTATGCGTTGTTGCCATTTCATGGGTACTCTCCTGAAGGATCTTTGTCTGCTTGTTCAGACTATCGCACTTTACGGAAAATTCCGTAACACAGCACCTTTTTGTGACGCCGACTACACTTTATTTTCATCAGGATAGTGATGCCGGAAGGAATATATGAGCCCACAAGCGCGCCATTTTTCGTTGAAAGTATTGACGATTAATATCCATAAAGGATTTACGGCTTTTAACCGCCGCTTTATTTTGCCCGAATTACGCGATGCGGTACGTACCGTCAGCGCCGATATTGTCTGCCTGCAGGAGGTGATGGGCGCGCATGAAGTGCACCCGCTGCACGTGGAAAACTGGCCGGATACCAGCCACTATGAATTTCTCGCCGACACCATGTGGAGCGATTACGCCTACGGGCGTAACGCGGTCTATCCCGAAGGTCATCACGGTAACGCGATCCTCTCCCGCTACCCCATCGAGCATTATGAAAACCACGATGTCTCGGTAGGCGAGAGCGAAAAGCGCGGCCTGCTGTACTGCCGGATTGCGCTGCCGGAACAGGGAGGTGCGCTGCACGTTGCCTCCGTTCACCTTGGCCTGCGTGAAGCCCACCGCCAGGCGCAGCTGCAAATGATGGCCGAATGGGTCAATGCCCTGCCCGAGGGCGATCCGGTGGTGGTGGCCGGTGATTTTAACGACTGGCGTCAGCGCGCTAACCATCCGTTGAAAACCCAGGCCGGGCTGGATGAGATCTTCACCCGCGCGCACGGCAGACCGGCGCGTACTTTTCCGGTGAACTTCCCGCTGCTGCGCCTCGACAGAATTTATGTCAAAAATGCCCATGCCAGCAGCCCGACCGCGCTGGCGCTGCGCAACTGGCGTCATCTTTCCGACCATGCGCCACTGAGTGCGGAGATCCACCTATGAAATGTTCATGGCGAAGTGGGAACCGGATCGCGCTGCTGGAAAATGGCGATCACTATTACCCGGCGGTGTTTGCCGCCATCAATAAGGCCCAGAACCGCATCCTCCTCGAAACCTTTATCTGGTTTGACGACGGCGTGGGCCGCAAGCTGCACGACGCCGTACTGCGTGCGGCCCAGCGCGGGGTGCATGTTGAGGTGCTGCTCGACGGCTACGGCTCTCCCGACCTTGACGATAACTTTGTCGGCGAGCTGACGTCGGCTGGGGTGGTTTTCCGCTACTACGATCCGCGCCCTCCTCTGTTCGGCTTGCGCACCAACGTGTTCCGCCGCATGCACCGCAAAATCGTGGTGGTGGATGACCAGATAGCCTTTGTCGGCGGCATTAACTACTCCGATGAACATATGTCTGACTATGGCCCGGAGGCCAAGCAGGATTATGCGGTGCAGGTCGAAGGCCCGGTGGTGCAGGATATTTTGCAGTACGTGCTGGAAAATCTGCCCGGCAAAGTCGCAGGCCGCCGCTGGTGGAAGCGCCGTCATCGCGCGGAAGAGAATGTGAAACCCGGTGAGGCGCAGGCGCTGTTTGTCTGGCGCGATAACGAGGAGCATCGGGATGACATTGAGAAGCACTACCTGAAGATGCTGACCAACGCCAAACGCGAAGTGATCATCGCTAACGCTTACTTCTTCCCAGGGTATCGTCTGCTGCACGCCATGCGCAATGCGGCCCGGCGCGGGGTGCGGGTAAAGCTTATCGTGCAGGGCGAGCCGGATATGCCGATTGTGACCGTGGGCGCGCGCCTGCTGTATCACTATCTGGTGAAGGGCGGGGTTCAGATCTACGAATACCGCCGCCGTCCGCTGCACGGCAAGGTGGCGCTGATGGACGATCACTGGGTGACCGTCGGGTCCAGCAACCTCGATCCCCTCAGCCTGTCGCTGAATCTGGAGGCTAACCTGATCATTCACGATCGCCAGTTTAACCACACCCTGCGCGAGAATCTGTCCACTATCATCGCCAACGACTGCGTGCGCGTGGATGAGTCGATGGTGCCGAAACGCACCTGGTGGAACCTGAGCAAAAGCGTGCTGGCGTTCCACTTTTTGCGCCATTTCCCGGCGCTGGTGGGCTGGTTGCCTGCGCACACCCCTGAGCTTTCACAGGTGCCGCCGCCGGTGCAGCCCGCTATTGAGACCCAGGATCGCGTTGAGGTGGGCGACACGGGGGTTAAACCCTGATGACGAAAAAACACTCGCGCTGGCGTCTGGCAAAAAAAATCCTTACCTGGCTGTTTTTTATCGCCGTAGCGGTGCTGCTGGTGGTGTACGCGCAGAAGGTCGACTGGGAGGAGGTCTGGAAGGTCATTCGTAACTATGACCGGGTGTCGCTGCTGAGCGCAGTGGCGCTGGTGGTGGTGAGCTTCCTGATCTATGGCTGTTACGATCTGCTAGGAAGGATCTACTGCGGTCATAAGCTGGCCAAGCGTCAGGTGATGCTGGTGTCGTTTATCTGCTACGCCTTTAACCTGACCCTGAGTACCTGGGTGGGTGGCATCGGCATGCGCTATCGTCTTTACTCGCGCCTGGGCCTGCCCAGCGCCACTATCACCCGCATCTTCTCCCTCAGCATCACCACCAACTGGCTGGGCTACATTTTGCTGGGTGGGGTAATTTTTACCGCGGGCGTGGTGCAGCTGCCTGACCGCTGGTACATCGATCAGACGACGCTGCGCATTATCGGCATCGTGCTGCTGCTGATGATCAGCTTCTATCTCTGGGCCTGCGCGTTTGCGAAGCGACGCCATATGACCATCAAAGGGCAGAAGCTGGTGCTTCCGTCCTGGCGCTTTGCGCTCGCACAGATGGGGATTTCCGCCGCCAACTGGATGGCGATGGGGGCGATTATCTGGCTGCTGTTGGGCGAGGATGTGAACTACTTCTTCGTGCTGGGCGTGCTGCTGGTGAGCAGTATTGCCGGAGTGATTATGCATATCCCGGCGGGGATCGGCGTGCTGGAGGCGGTGTTTATCGCCCTGCTGGCCGGGGAGCATGTGTCCCACGGGACGATCATCGCCGCCCTGCTGGCCTATCGCATGCTGTACTACTTCTTACCGCTGGCGCTGGCCACCGTCTGCTATCTGATCCTTGAAAGCCGGGCGAAAAAGCTGCGGGCGAAAAACGAGAAGGCGATGGAGAAATAGCCTGACAACCCTGCGCAGGTCTGACGATTATCCCTGCTCGGCCTGCGCAGAACGTTGCAAAATATGGTTATAGATAAAATTGAGTTTATTCAGATAATGGTCAAAAACCTGTTCTCCGTCCGCTAGTAAAATATCTTTATCCAGTATACCCTGACGGTGAATGCAGGCAGACGGAATATCAATTTGTCCCAACTCTGTGGATTCAACCCGATATTCGACGTTGATAGCGCCAAAGGTGCTGCAACGGACAATATTGATGGTGATATCGCCAAACACCTTCACCCGCAGTCTGTCTTTTTGATACGGTACAACCTGATGATGATAGACACGTTCCGTGGCCGTGATCCTGGTGAGCAATGCCATTGAATAAGCATTCCACAGCTTATCCATTGTGCATTTCTCATGACTAATCAAGGCGGCTTTTTCTTTTAAAACCAGTTTCGTATTCATATTTTGATAATATTATATTTAACCCTGCCATTAATATAATCACGAAGGGTGAGCCAATTTTAAATCGTGATAACAAAATATTGTTACGTCTGGTGGTCGATATCACACAAAAAAAGACCGGCCCTGAATCAGGGCCGGTCATTATGTTTATCTGAATGGCAGCGTTATTAGCGGCGGTTGCCGAAGATTCGCAGCAGCATCAGGAACAGGTTGATGAAGTCCAGATAGAGGGTTAACGCCCCGAGGATGGAGTATTTGCGCAGCATCGAGCTGTCGCGGACGTCAATCTGCTCGCCGATGTTTTTGAGCTTCTGGGTGTCGTAGGCCGTCAGGCCAACAAAGACGATCACCCCGATATAGGTCACTGCCCACATCAGCGCTTCGCTTTTCAGCCAGAAGTTCACTAATGACGCCAGCACAATACCAATCAGCGCCATAAACAGCATATTGCCAAGCCCGCTCAGGTCGCGTTTGGTGGTGTAGCCGTACAGGCTCATGGCACCAAACATCCCACCGGCCACCACGAAGGTGCTGGCGATGGAGGAGTAGGTGTAGACAATAAAGATGCTGGAGAGCGTCAGGCCCGTGAGCGCCGAATAGAGCATAAACAGCGTGGTCGCCATTCCCGCACTGAGCTTATGAACCAGCCCGGATAGCACAAACACCAGCGCCAGCTGGGCGATAATCAGCCCAAAAAAAGTGATTTTGCTGGAGAAGACAAACATCATCACCGCAGGCGTGTTGGCCGCATACCAGGCGATAAACGCGGTTAACAGCAACCCGCAGGTCATCCAGCCGTAGACCTGCGCCATGTAGGTTTGCAGCCCGCTGCGGGTCTGCTGGACGATAGAATCGGAACGTGGAAAACGGTCCATAACGCACTCCTGTTTAAGTGGACACCCAGTTAAAGCCTAACACATCCCGGCAAACCAGCTACCAGCGGCTGGCCGCCTCTTTGTCGCTGTCGCGTGACTCAACCCAACGATCCCCTTCCGGGGTGGCTTCGCGCTTCCAGAACGGGGCGCGGGTTTTCAGGTAATCCATGATGAACTCCCCCGCCGCAAACGCGCTGCCGCGATGCACGCTGGTGACGCCGACAAAAACGATCTCTTCGCCGGGCCACATTTCGCCGATGCGGTGGATCACCGTCACCCGGCCGAGCGACCAGCGCTCGCGCGCCTGCTCGACGATCTCCGCCAGCGCTTTTTCAGTCATTCCCGGATAGTGCTCCAGCGTCAGGGCGCTTACGCTGTCGCCGAGGTTATGGTTACGCACTTTGCCGGTAAAGGTCACCACTGCGCCGTCTTCGTCGCGCTCGGCCAGCCAGCTGTATTCGCTGCCAACGCTAAAACGCGCCGCTTCGACAACAATTTTTGTCTCTGCCATCTTAGCCTCCGGTCACCGGTGGGAAGAATGCCACTTCATCGCCCGCGGTGAGCGGATGGCTAAAGTCCACCAGCGTCTGGTTAACCGCCGCCAGCAGTTTTCCCGCGTCCAGCGCCAGCGCCCAGCGATCGCTTTGCGCCGCCAGATGCGCGCGCAGCGCTTCTACGTTGTCGACGGGAAGATCCAGCGTCAGGCTGTCGGTATTGACCAGCTCACGGACCTGCGCAAAAAACAGAACTTTAATCATGACTGTCCGCCCTGAAATCACCCGATTTACCGCCGCTTTTCGCCAGCAGGCGAACCGGGCCAATCACCATATCTTTCTGTACCGCTTTGCACATGTCGTAGATGGTCAACGCTGCCACCGACGCGGCGGTTAACGCTTCCATCTCTACCCCGGTTTTCCCGGTCAGGCGGCATAATGATTCGATGCGCACGCGGCTATGTTCCGGCTCTGCCAGCAGGTTGACTTCCACTTTGCTGAGCATCAGCGGATGGCACAGCGGGATCAATTCCCAGGTGCGTTTTGCGGCCTGGATCCCGGCGATCCGCGCGGTGGCGAAGACGTCGCCTTTATGGTGGCTACCGTCAACGATCATGGCCAGCGTCTCGGGCAGCATGGTGACGAACGCTTCGGCGCGCGCTTCACGCACCGTCTCGGCCTTGCCGGAGACATCCACCATATGGGCTTCGCCAGCGGCATTAATGTGGGTAAGTTGCGACATGGTTTACTTCTTCAAATGAGGATAAAAATTACACGGACGGGTGCGGGCATCGAGCTGCGGGGCAATGACATTTTCCCACGCGGTACGGCAGGCTTTGGTTGAGCCCGGCATCGCAAAAATCAGCGTCTTGTTGGCGATACCGGCCACCGCGCGCGACTGCAGCGTCGAGGTGCCAATCTCTTCGAACGAGAGCATGCGGAACATTTCGCCGAAGCCTTCGACCTCGCGATCGAACAGCGGTAGCAGCGCCTCCGGGGTCTGATCGCCTGCAGTAAAGCCGGTGCCGCCGGTGACCAGCACCACCTGCACGTTGTCACTGGCTACCCAACGCGAAACTTCAGCGCGGATGGCGTAGCGGTTCTCTTTGACAATCACTTTGTCGACAATCTGATGCCCGGCATCGTGCGCCGCCTCGCGCAGCCAGTGGCCGGAGGTATCATCCTCTTCGCCACGGCGTTCAGAAACGGTAAGAATAGCAATACGCGTCGGGATAAATTCTGCGCTTACCTGACTCATCTTCGAATTCCTTGTAGCGATTACCCGCCAATATATGACAGGTTCTGGGTGATCCCGGTGTTGCCCTGATGCAGGAAGTGGGTCTGTTTTTTGTGCATCAGCGCGTCTGAAATACGCGCTTCAAGCGCCTGCTGCTGGGTATCTTCCGCCAGCAGATCGCGCAAATCGACACCGCCATCGCCAAACAGGCACAGGTGCAGTTTGCCCACCGACGAGACGCGCAGGCGATTACAGCTGGCGCAGAAGTCTTTTTCATACGGCATGATCAGGCCGATTTCCCCTTCGTAATCCGGGTGACAAAAGACCTGCGCCGGGCCGTCGCTGCGCTGGCGAAGCTGATGGATCCAACCGCGTTTAAGCAGTTCATCGCGCAGCACCATGCCGGAGATGTGATGACGGGAGAACAGATCGTTGCCCTCGCCGGTTTCCATCAGCTCGATAAAGCGCAGTTGAATGCGGCGCGGTTTGATCCACGCCAGGAAGGTGTCCAGCTGATGATGGTTCACATCGCGCATCAGCACGGTGTTGACCTTCACCTTGTCGAAGCCCGCCGCAAAGGCGGCATCGATGCCCTCCATCACCTGATGGAATTTATCCTGCCCGGTAATGGCGTGAAACTGACGGGCATCCAGGCTGTCGACGCTGACGTTGAGGGCCGTTAAACCCGCATCACGCCACTGGGCCACATCACGCGCCAGTCGGTAGCCGTTGGTGGTCACCGCAATCTGACGGATGGCGTCGTTTTCACGGATAGCCGCAACGATGTCGGTGAAGTCACGACGCAGCGAGGGTTCGCCGCCCGTGAGACGGACCTTCTCGGTCCCCATGGCGGCAAACGCGCGCGTAATGCGGCGCACTTCGGCCACGGAGAGAAAGCCATTATTGGTGACGCCGCCCGGCTTGTAGCCATCCGGCAGACAGTAGGTGCAACGGAAATTGCACACGTCGGTAATCGACAAACGCAGGTAAAAAAACTTACGTGCGAATGCGTCGGTAAGTTGTGAAGCCATGTACACCTTTCCTGATACGGGAGGCACAGTCATTTCTTTCTGTACCCTGGTGGCGATACCGCCACGGCCAGCACGCCATATCTGTCGACACAGGCGCGAAGGCTAGAGTGTATGTTTTCGATTATGAAAACGTGGTTATGACGATAGTAGCCTGTTGATGTGGGTTTCGCTATCTTCGGCTTTCGCTATATAATTGTGAATATAACGACCTGATCGTGCACTTTCGAATCAGAATACGTATTTAGCGAATTTTTGCATTGATATAAGTCATTTTGACCCGTCTGGAGCATCGTCTTTTAGGGGTAGTTGGGTTACTGTTAACACGTTCGTCATACTAAGGAATTTCTATGCGCAATCGCACTTTTGCGGATCTTGATCGCGTGGTCGCTCTCGGCGGAGGGCACGGACTGGGCCGGGTGATGTCATCGCTGTCGTCACTCGGTTCGCAGCTCACCGGGATCGTCACCACTACCGATAACGGTGGCTCAACCGGGCGTATTCGTCGCTCCGAAGGCGGCATCGCCTGGGGAGACATGCGCAACTGTCTGAACCAACTTATCGCCGAACCCAGCGTGGCATCGGCGATGTTTGAGTACCGTTTTGCCGGTAATGGCGAACTTTCGGGGCATAACCTCGGAAATCTGATGTTAAAGGCACTGGATCACCTCAGCGTGCGGCCTCTGGAAGCGATCAATTTAATTCGAAACCTGCTCAAAGTGGATGCATTCCTGATCCCAATGTCCGAACATCCGGTCGATTTGATGGCGATCGACATCAACGACCATGAAGTCTATGGCGAAGTGAATATCGATCAGCTGGTGGTTCCGCCAAAAGAGCTGATGCTCTACCCGAGCGTCCCTGCCACCCGTGAGGCGGTAGAGGCGATAAGCGAAGCGGATCTGATCCTGATTGGCCCGGGCAGTTTTTACACCAGCCTGATGCCCTTACTGCTCATTAAAGAGATGGCGCAGGCCCTGCGACGCACGCCTGCGCCAGTGGTGTATATCGGCAATCTGGGCCGCGAGCTCAGCCCAGCCGCCGCCAGCATGTCGCTGCCGGACAAGCTGGCGCTGATGGAGCAGTACGTGGGTAAAAAGATTATTGATGCGGTGGTGGTGGGACCCAAAGATGACGTGACCGGGCTGGAAGGCCGGGTGGTGGTGCAGGAGCCGCTCGAGGCGAGCGACATTAAGTATCGCCACGACCGGCATCTGCTGCGCGTGGCGCTGGAGAAGGCGATTCAGGCGTTGGGTTGAGACTATCGCGTTAGTGTGCTGCAGCCGTTCTCGCTTTTTCCTGCATCAACACCGCCATTTGCGCGCTCAGGTACTGTTCTGTTTGATAGGTCTGCTGTTGCCTGGCAGCTGAATTATCCGGCAGAAGCTGAAGTTTACGCAGCCGCTCCTCTGTCGGTTCCGCATGGCGAAAATGGGTCAGCATGTCGAATGTCGCAGACTTTAGTTCGCTGACCGTGATGTATTGACCCCGCTTCTCGTCCAGCGCATTCAACCGATCGGCCAGCTGCTGCAGCCGGACCATGCCCTGATGCCAGCCGTTGAGGTTTTCTGTCGTAATGGCGGCAGCATTAAGCTGCTGTTGCCAATGAAGGTCGGGAGCAGGTTTGTAAGCAGACTGCCAGCGCCAGGCCAGTACACCACTTATCAGCAACATGGTGCACATCCCGGCCGCAAATGCTCGCCACGGTTTTGCTGCTGTCCGTGGCGTTGCTCCCGCTGATTCTGGCTGAACGACGTAAACCCATTTTGAGGGTTCCGGTGGCTTAGCAGGCCCGTCAGGCAATACGATCTCCTGCGCAGTTCCACTCTCACGCGCGGTGACATTCTCGTCATTCTTCACCCGGGCCGCTGCGTTGCGCAGCATTATCAGCAGGGTATTAAACTGGGTTAACGGCTCAAGTTCCAGACGCTGCAGCACTTCGCCCAAGCGACTCAGGCCCTGTTCAGCCTGGTGAAGTGAGTCCTGGTCGGAAAACGTCAGGGTCAGGGTACGCAACATCTGCTGCAGGCGTATGCTGAGCGTTCTCAGTAGCGCGACCCGAACAGGAACGGCTTGCGGCCAGAGTCCCTGCCACTGATGCGTCAGCAAAGCTTCCAGAATCGCCAGTCCTTCGTTAAGACCCGTTATGCCCGAAAGATGCGTGCGCGCCAGCGTGTACCCGCACGCTGTCTGCAGCTCGACGCCATTCTGGCGAAACAGCGACAGACTGAGTTGTTCAACGCGGTTCCAGTCGACATCCGGGCGCGCGGGATGCGATAGCTTCGCCAGCTCATGGCGCAGGGCGATATAATCCGGCAGCGCGCGCGGATCAGCGCCGGTTTTAAGCGCGTCAGGATTGTTAACCGATCCCATTTCTGTCACCTCCGTTATGGCAGAAGGGCTGCAATCAATGCGAAAAAGCCCTCTTCGTTGAAAGCACGATCTGGCCTGGATAATGTTCCTGGCGGAGTGCAGGACCAGCCGGGAATGTGACCTGCGCGCATAAAAAGACGGCTAAGGGGAGTGGCTTTTTCCTCCGCCCAGAGACTGACCTCCACGCACCCGGTCACGCCGTGCCCGTACATGAACAGCGGGGTAAAGGTTATCGACCGGTTTTTGTAGCGCAAAATGATGCCCGGAACGTCAAAAGCTCCCTCTTCCACCAGCAGATCGGTGAGTGACACTGGCGTACTTTCAGGACGCACACCCGTGTCCACCAGCCAGTCTTCCATTTGTTCCTGAAGCAGCTTCATCCGCATACACAACTCTGCGATATCGGCCTGACTTTTGCTTTTAAACGAATAAGGAGAAGACTGCTGAGCCTGAAGTTTCTTAAGAAATTGTGTTTTTGCTGACATGCGTTATCTGATCTTCCTTGTCGGATAGTTAAGCCCGCTTATATTCGAGAGTGAGGGTCGAGAAACTGCTGTTGCTTCAGATGGCGTAACAGGACGCGGCCCTCCGGCATAAATTCGGTGCCATAGCGCACAAGGCCAAGCCCTTTCAGCTCAGCATCAATGGCGTAGCGCAGTTCGCCCGGCTGCAGTTGCTCAAGCAATACCACGTTGATACTTTTCAGCCGCGGCTCATATTTCAGCAACACCGATGAGAAGGTACTCATCAGCTGATGGGCGGTGCCCGGCATGCCCTGCAGAATTTTGGTCATGTCCGGCAAACCATAATCTGGCAGATGTGCCAACGTCCCTGCGCGGCAGTTGAGGATCCGCTGCATATTGTCGAGTACGGACAGGATCACCTGGTTCTGTTCGCTGACGCGGGTAAGCTCAAGGCCGCCGGTAAAGTTGCCCGTCAGCATTTCATAGAGCGACGGCGCGTTATGTCCCTGCGGCATCAGTTATCCTTTAACGCGAGTAACGTCAGGTGGTTATTTCCGGCCTCGATAATGCGTGGTTTATCAGGATCCAGTTCTTCACGCGACAGCACCAGCCGCCAGCTGTTTTGCTCGCTATCCGGATGACGAAACAGCCCGGTCACCGCCACGAACTGCGCATCAGCCTCCATAGGCATATCGAGACTGGCATCGCCACCCGGTTTGATCACCACATCCCGGCTGGCCAACAGATCGTCGTTTAACGCGCTGTCACCCTCTTTCAGCAGCTGCTGATAAACCGTTTTGTCGAACGTCTTGCGGTCTTTCAGCTGATAAACGCGCACCACCACGGGCTCAGAGAGGGAGTTGCTCTCCCGGGCGTCGGTGTTAAGCGCCTCACGCGCGGTAAAATCCAGGTGTAAGACGTTTACCTTCTTATAAAAAACCGAGGTTAATGCCGATTTGGTGCCGTCCGTGACGCTCTGGGTCAGGCCGCATCCCGTCAGGCTGAACGCCAGCAGCGGAAGTAGCCAGCGGGGAGTTTTAGTTAAAATGATACGTAACACGTCGATCTCCTTGTTGTGGTGTGGTGGGCTGCAAGCCACGGTAGTAACCGAGTTCCGTGGTAAAGGTCGGCGGAATATCGTCCGGATGTTGCTCCTCTTCTGCCCCCAGCACGCCATTCAGGCCAAGCCAGAACGCCCCTTCGCCCAACGGGGGGACGGTCAACAGGCGGGTGCTGACCGTCAGCTGAATTTTTGCCCTAAATCGCCAGCCCAGATAAACCCGCAGCATGACCAGAAAATCCTGATACAGCAGGCCATCCGGCTTCCAGCCCTGGGCTTCCTGCTCGTTATCCGTTGCCAGCGCAATCAGCAGTTGGCTGTTGGCATCCATCATTTCATCGCCCAGCGGTGAGTTCCCGTCGAGCAGGACGTCCTCATCGCCATAAAACCCCAGCGGCTGGCTGACCGCCACCGGACGCAGGCAGTATGGGCTGACCGTTACACGGGTCGCCGGGGCCAGCAGGCTCACCAGGGACTGCATGCCCTCCTGGGTTTTACCAGGCTGACGCAGCACCCCCGCCAGCGCCAGAAAGCGCGAGACCGGCGTGCCAATGTGGTTTGCCGTTCCCGGGATCCCCAGGCCGACCAGCCCCAACAGCGACTGCGACAGGGCATCCGTGCCGCCGGGTTCAAAGGTGGCCGGATAAGAGTACTTACGCCAGATGCGATAAAACTGGGTCAGGATGCGGTGGTTGAAAATATCGAGAAACCCCTGCAGCGCCTCGTGCCCCTCCCGACGTTGGGTGATGTCATCCAGATACGCGGTTGGCAGCGGTGAATCGACCCCGTACATGCCCATAAAGGTGGTGCGAATCACCGGTGGCTTACGCGGATCGTCATCATCATATTCAACCGCTTTCAGTTCGCTTGCCGGAAAGCCCATACCCGGATGTGGGCAAAAGCGCACCGGGTCGTCTGATGGATGTCGGGTAGCACCAATCAGGGGGGCATTCGGCTGGCGTTTTTCTAACAGCTGGCAAAAGCGATAAAAGTTAATGCGGTGAAGGTCGGCTTCCAGCCGTGGGGTCAGCCGGGAATGCGGCGATTGTGTTTCTCTTCCCATTCAAGGCGCTCTCCGGTGGGTTGCAGGATGATAGTCAGACGGTTAAAGAGGTAAATATCGGTGTACAGCGCGAAGAAACGGCTCAGCATTTCGCCAAACAGACAGATATCACCTCGCCCGGCAAAACCGTGGCTATCGAGCGTGACGTCAATCTGCACACCGCGCACCAGATACCCCTGTTCAAAACGCTCCGTCTCGCTGTGTTTCACCTCAATAATGGCGTCCAGGCGGCGGCGGTTCATTTCGCTGTGCGTCCATTCATATAACGCCAGCGTGCCGCGAAGGACCTCGGCGCTGTCCATCATTGACAGAAACCCGCTGCCGAGATGGCTCAGCACGCGCCAGTGAAAGCGATCCTCTGCCGGGGGATAACACGGCAGCGTCGGGGCGCAGAGATTACGTACGGCAATACTGGCTGAGGTGGTTTTTACTACCGTATCCAGCACCGTGCTTTGCAACGCACGTCGAGGCAGCAGGCCGTTAGTCCCGATAAGTGTCAGCGAGAGGCTCTCATTGTCCGGCACGGTGTGTTGGTCAAAGGCTTCACCGCCGAGGATGAGCCAGGTGTTGTGCAGGCCGGAGGGCCCACGGCGCACGCGAGTATGGTAGTAATACTCCGGGGCATCGTGGCGCATCATCCCGCCTTTGTGGCGGAAGCTGGAAAAAGGCACGTAGGCATGCTGGCTGGATGACATCACCGAATCCACGGCGTAAATCTCAGTGTGGCCATCCTGCACGCGCATCGGACGCAGCATGTATTCCGTCTGCAGGGAATTGAGCGTTAACGGGTCAGACTCCAGTGGGAAGAGATTAATCACCGGCACGCAGTTAAGCCGCAGATGTTTTTCCGTGAAGCTAAAGTCGTGCTCCCAGCGCTCGCCCAGCACCACGTCGATGTCAAACCACGGAAGTTCTGCCGGAAAGGTGATGCTCTCCAGCCCACGCAGGCGGGTGAACATGAATTTCTCGCGGAAGGTAAAGTACTCCAGCAGCAGCTGATAACCGCTAAAACTGCTGTTGCCCTTTGGCCACAAGGTGTCGTCGTCGCCAAATCCCTGAGCGGTGAAATGCCCGTCGAGCGGTCTTCTGTCCACCTCGCCCGGAAGGCGCAGCCATAAGCGGGACACATTCAGGGTGAAGGCCTCGTGCATGGCACAGGCCAGTGGTGCATCCGCGTTGAAGTACAGCGGAATACAGCTGAGCTCGAGGCGGCTCCAGTCGGCGAGTGGGCTGCAGTTAAAACGCAGGCGAATCACCGAGCGCCCGTCCGGATCGGTGGTGAGCGTCACCTTCTCCAGCGACAGCGGCTGGAGGTGCATCTCCTGGGTGGTGGTATAGCGACAGCGCGTGCCTTTTTCACCTATCGGGCGAGATAGCACTTCAAAGCCTTTGGCGATGCGCATCGGCTCTTTCATCTCACGCCAGTCCGGCGCGAGCTCCACCACCGACATCGACGGAATGGTCCGCAGATAGTGCGGCCACAGCAGGCTCACCAGCCCCTCGGTCAGCTCCGGCAAGTCATCATCAAGCTTCTCGCGCAGCCGACCCATCATAAAGGCAAAGCCTTCAAACAGGCGCTCGACAAACGGATCGCGCGCCCCCGCTTTATCGAGGTTTAACATTGCCGCGCGATCGGGATGGGCTCGAGCAAATTCCTCGCCCGCTTCAAGTAGATAGCGCATTTCAGCGTCGTAATAACGCAGGGTTAAGTCGTCCATAAATTTAAATATCAGTCCGTTTTCAATATCAGCCGCAAAGCACGGCAGAGCGAGCAGGATCAAGCGCAATCAGCCCGGAGAGCAGCGCGTCCATTTCGGGTAGCAGGCGGGTTTTATCCGCCTCACTGCGCCCTGCTCTGGCACGCAGTAATTTGAGCCGACGCGCTTTGACTTCGAACAGCAGTTCCGGCGTCCACTGCTCAAGGGTGAGCGCGCGGGCACGGTCGTCGAGTTCGCCCAGCAAGTGCAGCGCCATTTCGTTTTTGCCGTACTGCTCGGTAACACGCGCCATCAGCAGACGCATCAGCCACTGGTCACGGGAGGATGTGTACCCCGGACGGGTCTGTAGCCAGGTAAGTGCGGCGTCTATCCCCTCGCTGTCCGCTTTAGCCAGTACTTCCGGTTCAAGGGATAACACCTCATCCCCGAAAGACGTGGCGGCCATCACCGGTTCATCCTTCCAGCCCGGCATCGCATCCAGCACGCTTTCGTTGATCCAGTTCATTGTCACTTCATCGGCGAACGGCGTGCCGTCGTTGAACGCCAGCACCTCCAGCCCCGGCAGGCGAGACAGCAGCCCGGTGAGATCCCGGCAGAGAATATCTGCCCGTACGGAGTCAGCATCGAGCTTCACCAGCGCTTGCCAGGCGTACCACTGCAGATCCAGCCACAGATGGTTAACCCCCTGCGCCAGCAAGGCGTCGGTATATTCCAGCAATTCTGACCAGCTTTTCTGTAGATAAAGCCGTTTGAGGTGCGCCTTGTTATCCGGCTTGGGTGGCAGCAGACGGGTACGCCCGGAGGCATCCAGCGGCGGCAGGGCCATCAGCGTATCCCAGCGAACGCACTTCAGCAGATGATGTCCCGCCAGCCAGCCGCCGGGCTGATCCCGCAGGTATCGCGCCAGCACTTTGGCCTGACTGAGCAGGTCACGTCCTGACGACACGGTATTCATCGCGGGTGCGAACGGGGTAACCTCAGTGACGGCGGCACTCTCTTCCTGGCTGGTTTGCGGGACAAGACTGTTGGCTCCCCCGCTCTGCACCAGCCTGTTTTCCAGCGCCTGATACAGCACAGCGAGTAAGGGTTGCCCCTCTTCATCAAATGTCCGCAGGGTATTTTCTGCCCGCAGTAGCGCCCCGGCGATACGCCGCATCACCGTGATATCCACTTCCGGATAGCGCGACAGACTGTCGATCACGCGGCTGCTGCCCAGCCACTCCAGCGCCGATTTACGGCTGCGATCGCGTCGGGGGTGCAGCTGGGTTCCGAACTTTTCCAGCATAGCGGCCAGCAATTCCAGCCCCTCTGCAAACCCGGTTTCACCGTCCTGATGCAGGCGCGCCCAGACGTAGAAGGTCGTTACACGCAGATCCTTGCAGACACCCGTCAGCAGCTTTTCTGTCAGCTGGCAAATCAGGGTGGTATCAATGCCGGAGAGCTTATTCACCTCTTCGCGGATGCGCTGGAAGTCATCGTTGTAGCCAGGATCCTCCCCGGTTGGTTCAGCGTCATCTATGGGTTCCAGCCAGCGTTCCCGGTCGCGGGTGTAAGTCCGGGACTGATCCAACAATGTGTCCTTTTCTGCCCCACAGGCGTGGAGCAGGTTCTGTAATGCGGCCATTATTCCATTCCATCCATGGCTGAGTTATCGGAGGTGTCGAGCGCCAGAGCGGTTGCTAAGGGATCCACGGTGAAGATCTGATCCGGGAGACGGAAATCACGCAGCGCCAGCAGTGCCAGAGGCCCTTTGCCCAGCTGGGAACGCAGTACCCACTGCAGGGTACGGCCATCCGGGGCGGCAAAGCTCATCATCCACTGGCTACGGTCGAGCTGCTGACGCTTGCCCTGGTCCAGCCAGCGGATAAAACCCCAGGTGCCGCTGTAGTCACCAAACAGGCGCGCACCCGCGTTGGTCGACGTCCAGGTCAGCATCGCGCCCGGCTTGAAGGTGTCACCCGGCCAGCGGAAGGACTGCCAGTCCGCCATCTGGTTGAAGTAATGCATTTTTTGCCCGTCAATAGTGAGCTGGGTCTCCACCACCTGCGCTGCCGGACGGGCCTGCAGTTCGAAGCTGATCCCCTGACTGCCATCGGTAAACAGGATATCTGACAGCTGGCTCAGCTGGTTTACCGCCTTGAGAAATGCAGGATTAAACGTCAGCCCCTGGCTGTGGGCACTGTCCGGCACCCACCGACTGCCCTCTTTGTGCAGCACGCCGCTTAGCTCTGAGGTCAAAAACCTGTCGATACGCCCCGCATCTTTACGGATAAACTCGGCCAGCATCGGCAGCGAGGCATCGCTTTTGCTCACCGCAAACGGGAAACGCCCCTCAAATGCCGTATGCCAGTTCGCCACGACCGAGCGGCTCCAGCGTTCGTTAAGGCTGGCTGCTGACGGCTGCAATACCGTTTCCCACGCCTGGGTCAGCGGCTGTACGAACAGGGTGTGCCCAAAACCGCGCCACTCCTCGCCAAGACTCGCCGCCACCAGACTGCCGTACTGCTGGCTGTCGGTCAGATCGACGCTTTTACCCTGGAACACGGTCTGCGCCAGGCTTTGCATCATCTCCTGTGGATCCGTGCTGCTTGCCCTTCAAAGGCCAGCACGTCCAGCGCCGGTTCACACCCTTTTACCGCCAGCCGGTGATGGTTGTGGCTGAAGATGATTCTGGGGTTGTTGCTCATGACGACTCCCCCTTGCCCGCGCTGAAGGTCAACGCAATGCCCTGCTCCTCGCTCCAGCCTAAGGTCAGCAACTGCGGTTTCTGGTTTGCCGCCATATGGCTAAGCAGTTGCTGGCTTAACACCGGCAGGATCTGCTGGTTAAGCAAGCTGTCGACGTTGCGCGCACCGGTATCCGGTAGCAAGCAGGCGGCGGTCAGGGCGTCGTACAGGTCTTCTTCGATATGGGTGGAGAGGCCGTAATGGCGGCTCAGGCGCTGGCTAACCTGGGCGAGCTTCATTTTCACGATGGTGCGCATCGCGGCTGGCGCCAGCGGGCGATAAATCACGGTCTGGAACCGGGCCAGCAGCGCAGGCTGGAAGTGGTCACGCAGGATCGGGCGCAGGAGCTCGTGCAAATCGCCCTCGGTGGCCTGCGGCTGTTCATCCAGCAGTTGCATCAAATGATCACTGCCCAGGTTAGCGGTCATCAGAATAACGGTGTTACGAAAGTCGATTTCACGCCCTTCGCCATCGCGCATAAAGCCGCGATCAAACACCTGATAGAACAGGTTCATCACATCGCGGTGCGCTTTTTCCACTTCATCCAGCAGTACCACGCTGTACGGGCGTTTGCGCACGGCTTCGGTGAGGATCCCACCCTGGCCGTAACCGACGTAACCCGGCGGTGAACCCTTGAGCTGGGAAACGGTGTGCGGCTCCTGATACTCCGACAGATTGATGGTGATAAGCGACTTTTCACCGCCGTACAGACTGTCGGCCAGCGCGAGGGCTGTTTCGGTTTTGCCCACGCCGCTCGGACCAACCAGCAGGAATACCCCCTGCGGGCCATTTTCCGACGTTAGCCCGGTTTTTGCCGCGCGTAAGCGTTGGGCGAGCGCCTCCAGCGCCACATCCTGCCCCACAACACGCTTGCCCAGTGCGGCCTCCAGAGAGAGCAGCTCGATCTGCTCGTCCTTCATCAAGGAAGAGAGCGGGACGCCCGTCCAGTCGGCAATCACATTGGCAATGGTGCGCACGTCCACATCCACGCCGAGTAGCGGATTATTGTGCTGCATCCCGTTCAGCTGCTGCTGTAGCGTGCAGGTTTCACTCTGACGAGAGATGTCCTGGCGGCTATTCAGCAGCTGTTCGACCAGCGCCAGCTCCTTGCCATACTGCGTCTCCAGCTCGTCGAGCGACACAATCTGGTTGATCTCTTCCCGCTCAATTGCCGCCAGACGCTCGCCGTGAGTATCGTTACCCAGGGTCATGTCTTCCAGTAGCGCCTGTTTCTCCATCTCCAGGGCGGTGATCTGCGCGCGGATGCGGGTGAGCGGTTCCGGCAGGGTATCCAGACTCATGCGCACACGGGCGCTTGCCGTATCGAGCAGATCGACGGCTTTATCCGGCAGCTGGCGGCCGGTCAGATAGCGACGGGAAAGCGTGACGGCGGCACGCACGGCGGCGTCCGTGATATGCACGTTGTGGTGTTCGCCGTAGCGGGACTTCAGGCCCCTGAGCATCAGACAGGCGGTGTCATCATCCGGCTCGTCCACTTTGATCATCTGGAAGCGACGCTCCAGCGCGGCATCGCGTTCGAAATACTGTTTGTACTCGCTCCAGGTGGTCGCCGCGATGGTACGCAGTTCGCCCCGCGCCAGGGCCGGTTTCAGCAGATTGGCCGCATCCGCGCCACCGGCCTGATTACCGGCACCGATAATGGTGTGGGCTTCGTCGATAAACAGCAGGACTGGCACCGGCGACTGCTGCACCGCATCAATCACGTTTTTCAGGCGCTGTTCGAACTCGCCTTTCACGCCCGCTCCCGCCTGCAGCAGACCGAGATCGAGCGTGCGCAGAATCACCGGTTTGAGCGATTCCGGGACGTTGCCTTCTGCAATGCGCAACGCCAACCCCTCCACCAGCGCAGTTTTGCCCACGCCCGGCTCACCGACCAGAATCGGGTTGTTCTTGCGGCGGCGGGAGAGAATATCCACCATCTGCCGAATTTCATTGTCGCGGCCAAACACCGGGTCGATGCTGCCGGCTTTCGCTTTGGCGGTCACATCCAGAGTGAACCTATCCAGCGCGCTCTGCAGCGGCGGGCTCAGTTCCCCGTCTTTGACCTCAGCGTCAATCGGACGACCGACAAACTCAATGCCGTCACCTGACGACATCGGCTGCAGCTCCGGCCGTTCATCGGACTGCGCGTCCAGCAGCGGGCGCAGACGTTCAAGCTGGCTCTGGCTGAGCGTCAGCAGCGGCCACAGACCATCACAGTGGATTAGCGTTGGGTTTCCCGTTAGCGCCATCAGCAGATGCTGACTGCGGATCTGCTCTTCACCCTGCATCGATGCCGCCATCCAGGCCGCTTTCAGCAGCGCGTTGAGGGGTTCCGCCAGCTGCGGGCGGCCACGCACCGCGCGCGGATACCTGTCCAGCCAACCCAGCAGCGCCTGCCACATGCCGTCCATATCCCACTCGTAGCGGCGCGCCAGCACGGTGAGATCCCCTTCACCCTGCTCCAGCAGCTTCATCACCCAGTGTTCCGGTCGAATTTCAGCGTGGGCGCGGGTCTGACACAGGGAAGCGGCGCCTTCCAGCGCGCGGGCGCAGTAGGGGTTAAGACGGCGTAACAGGACGGCGGAATTTTCCATTTTTCTCTCTCTCGATTGTTCCCGGGCACGCTACCGCCCATCGCTTTCCTTTGTTGATAAGGAACCCAAGCGCATCAGGTCAGGCAGGCAAGTTTGGTGTTTTTTGCTGAACGCCCGTGACGGACAGACGCTCAGCAAAAAAGCGGGCAGCGTTAGCGGCCCGCCAGAGTGTTACGCGGTGGCGCGTTCGTTCCAGGAATCGGAGTGAATGATGTTGCCGTCTTTGTAGGTCCAGGTGATTTTTTCGTAGCGCAGCTCGATCTGTTCGAGGTGGTTGTGCTTCTCGAAGCTTGGATCCTTGATGTCGTGCATCACCGGAGCCACTTTCACCACTTTCACGTTCTCAAGTTTGGTGTTGAAGTACTCCACTTCCTGACCTGCATCGTTGATCTTGTACCACTTGAACTCTGCTGACTTCAGGGTCTGACCGGTGGTCACCGCCTTGTACAGATACGGGCTGGCGGAGTCGATCTCCTTGGTGAAGCGGAACGGGGTGTGGATACGGGTTCCGGTCAGCTTGCCGGTGTTGTTGTCCGTTGGGATGTACAGGTTGTGTTGCTGGGCAACCACTTCGATGCTGCCCTCACGATCCTGAACGTCCACATCCCCTTTAATGTCCGCGCCGCCGTCGTCTTTCAGCCAGAGATAAACAGGAATTGCCATTGAATTACTCTCCATTGTGTTGTGATGCGCCATCATCCTGCGATGACGCCGGGGTATTGCCTGGAATCAGGCAGGCATTGGCCTGCGGAACCAGACTGATTTCGACACGGCGGTTGAGCGCACGCCCATCCGGGGTGTCATTGGTGGCGACAGGGCGGCTTTCGCCATAGCCCTGCACCGCAAAACAGCTTTCCGGCACATCCCCGGTGTCCCGCATCCAGTCCCGTACCGCTTCGGCACGCTTCAGGGACAGGGTCTGGTTCAGCTGCGGGTTGCCGGTGTTGTCGGTATGGCCGCTGACCACGATCAGCCAGCCCGGCTTCGCTTTGATCCCGACCAGAGAATTGATCAGCATTTTGGTGGAGCCGCTTTTCAGCACAGACTTGCCGGAGTCGAACAGCGACATGCTGTCGAGACGGACGATTTTCGGGATGGCTTGTGGTTCAGGAACCGACAGCGGGGGCGGCGGGAGATACGAACGAATGGCGTTCAGCACCGGCATGTGCAGGCGTGTTCCCTGATACAATCCCAGACTCATCCGTACAGGTGCGCCGCTGCGCGCCCAGCCATCCAGCAGCGCCGCATCGGCGCGTAATACGCCAACCGCCTCGGCTTTCGGAACGTAGTTAGCCATCGGAATACGGTTATAGCGGTGAATATCAAAGCTCAGACGCTGCACCAGCTGGTGGTTATTCCAGCCGCTGCACAGCAGGGCGGCGATAACGGCACCTGTGGTCATCGTCAGTCCACAACGCCAGCTTCGCTGTCGCGGAGTGAGCCCCTGCCCCTCTGGCAGCAGCGGCAGGACAAAGTCCGGCAGCAGCGACGTCGCCGTACTGTCGGTACCCAGCGTTTGCCACCCGGCAACGCGCTGCATCGCGGTGTGGCGGGAGAGCCAGGCGGTCCAGGCCGATGACGCCAGACTCCCGGCAAGCCTCGGCCCCATCCCCCACAGCACCGCCGTGGGGGCAATAGCAGGAATGTCCGGATTTTTGTCGATAAACACCGCTTTTACGTGCTGATGGAACCAGCCTATCAGGCTGTTCATCAGCACCTGCTGCTGCATGGCCATCGCCCCGCCCGTGGTGACCCAGGCCGCAATCGAACAAGGCGCGGAAGACGCCCGCCAGACGTGAACCCCCTCGCTGGAAATGGCCGCCTGCCAGAGCATATCGTTCATGATCGCACTGCCCGCCTGGCCGCTCAGCACCAGGGGAAAGGAATGCCCGGTCTCCCGACGTAGCTGACTGATTTGCCAGCGCAGGGCCAGCAGGTAGCTGGTCAGGGCATCGGTATCGGTGTGCCTCTGCGGACAGACGCTGACCATTATCGAAAGCTGACGCCCCCAGTCCGGGCGCAACCACAGCAGCTGACGAGCGACCTGCTCCAGATCCTGATGCTTTTCCACCCGAATCCAGCAGCCCTGAGGAACAATCAGGGCCTGCGACTGTTCCGGCCACGCCTGCGGCAAATCGCCACAGACCAACACCACCGGTTGGCGGTACGTCGCCTCAGGCAGATTATCGAGGCGTACCGTAACCTGATGCTCGGAACGACGGCTGGCCACATACCAGACCGCAGCAATCAGCCCCCAGACAGCCAGCAAAATAAGCACCGATACCAGCCGGGAAACGGGCAGAAAAACCAGACACACCACGCCGCTCAGCAATGCGGCCCACAGTGTAAGCAGGCGCTGTTGCGCAGGGCTCATTTCACCGCCCCCGGCAACAGCGTTGCCAGCGTATGATCCAGCCAGTAATCCAGCCCCCACCACAGCGCCACGACCAGCACCACACTGACTGCGATGCAGACCGGCCACGAGGAGAACCCACTGCTGATACTGCGCCCGGCGCGGTTTTCCACCAGCACCGGGTGCGTTTGCGGATAGCTGAAAGGCGCAACATGTTCGCTGAGGGTGATGACCAGCTTCTTACGTATTGGATCGTTGAGCGAACGGAAGCTGCCCAAAAAACCCAGCATCATGACCCGCTGAAAGCAGGTCAGAACGGCACTTTCCGGGTCGGGCTCGCGCAGCACGTCCCGCATGCGATCGCACAGGGTATCCCCGGCATCCATCGTCCCGAGAAAATGCCCCTGAAGCGGAATGTTGTACCACTGCACGCAGGCATCATCCTGAACGCCGCGGCCTTTTACCGCTTCATCAAGCAATGCACACTGGGCGGTGAGGATATGCTGACAGCTTCTCTCATCCAGCTCGCTGGCCTTCAGTACCTGCTGCACGCGCTCAATATCCGCCACGCAGCGGTCCCACAGCGCGCGGCCTTCACCTTCCTGAAACTGGGGGCCATGACGCAGACTGATCACCTGCAGCCAGGTGTTTTGCAGCAGAGCATCGATATCAATGAATGCGGCCGCGCCGCGTTGACGTTCACTCATGTTCTTAGCACCGCATAGAGGTCAAGCTCTGGCTCGCCCAGCATGCCCGGCGTATAGAACATGCAGCTGCCGCTCTCCAGCATCTCCAGTGCGGCCGGGTGAGAAAGGTCGAGAGAGAAATACTGGTTTTCCAGCCGCAGCGGGATAGCCGCAGGCACATGACGGAGTGCCCTGAGCGGGATCCCTTGCCGGGACTGGTTCACCAGGCTGGTGACAAAATCCGGACTGCCCACCCGGCACTGGAGCGGGAACTGCTCCTGCAGCTGGGCCACCGGCATTGGCGAGCGGACGGAGAGGTAGTAATCGGCGCCTTCACGCAGACGGGGATCCTGCAGACGGGCCAGCCACTGACGCAGACGTTTGTCATGCGTCAGATCAATGGCGACCACCCGCGACGGCAGGCTGGCTTCCAGAAGGTCACTCAGCAGTTCAAACAGCGGTGGGAATACCGCGTTAAGCTGGTGATGCTGATACGCCGGGATGTCGCTGACCAGATGGTCAAGAGAGAACGTCAGGAGGCTGCCCGCCAGGCGCGCCAGCTCCGGATACAGGCGTTCTGCCGGGCTCTGCAACTGACGTTCAAACTGTCCAAGCAGCGGTTCTGCGCTGTTCAACGCATTCAGCAGCCAGAACAGGGAGACATCCGCCACCGCAAAATCGGCCATCCGTTCGTTGCTCTCACGGCGCATGGCCATCAGGCGCGTCAGGCGGGCGCGCAGCTGGATCATCAGCTGTTGCAGCTGGGTCACCAGCCAACGACTGCTTTGCACGGTCAGCAGCGGGGGAAGAAACGTCTCATCCAGCGTCCATGCACCCTGCGAGTCCTGCTGCAGCCGGGCGACCGGACAGGTCAGATAATCACTGTTGTCCTGATGTGCAAAGCGCAGGCTCAGTTCCGGCTGCATCACGGCGATTTGGCGGGTGTCATCGCCAAACTGATTACGCACGTCATGCCAGCGCTGACGGTAACGCACCGGACGTTCTGCCACCGCATCCGGTGCCAGGCAGTTGCCCCCGTTGGCGCGCAGCAGCGGCAGGGCCAGAAGCACTACCGTTTCACGGGATTCGCCGTCCAGCAACAGCGCGGACGGCAGCGCATCAGCATTGTGGGTATCAACCAGCGTGCCATCCGGGAACCGCAGATGCAGCTTACGGGCATGCAGGCGACCCAGCTTCAGCGCATCCGGTTCAAAGGAGGCCTCAATCACTCCCCAGGGATGATTGAGGCCCATCTGCGCAATGCATTCCGCAGACCAGGCCGCATACGCGGCCTGTTGCTGGAAGTGCTGGGGCGAGATCATGATCCCCCTGCCCCATAACGGTTGTTCCGTTTTCATCGGCTTCCTGCCTTAATTACGATTTCGCCTTCGGCATCTGCGAGACCAGAGACAGATTCACATCCATGCCTTCCACCTGGAAGTGAGGGATCGCGAAGAGTCTGACGCGGAAGAAGCCCGGGTTATCTTCGATATCCTCGACCACCACTTTCGCATCGCGCAGCGGGTGGGAGGCCTGCAGCTCGTCGCCCGGATCGGTCATTTCGGTGACCAGGCTGCGCACCCAGGTGTTGAGTTCCAGCTCAAGCAGGCGGCGGTCTTTGGTGGTGCCGATGTTTTCTCGCTGGATGAGTTTCAGGTAATGCGCAATACGGGACAGGAGGAAGATGTAAGGCAGACGGGTGTTAATCCGGCTGTTGGCGGTGGCATCTGCGGTGTCGTACAGCGCCGGTTTCTGGGTGGAGTTCGCCGAGAAGAAGCAGGCGTAATCGCGGTTTTTATAGTACGACAGCGGGATAAAACCGAGGTTGGCGAACTCAAATTCGCGGGTTTCCGGGATCATCACCTCTGACGGAATTTTGACCTGATTACCGGTGCCAAGGTCGTAAAGGTGGATCGGCAGATCCTGCACCGCACCACCGGCCTGCGGGCCGCGGATCTGGACGCACCAGCCATTATTGATAAAGCTGCGCACCATGTTGGCCGCAAAAGCAAACGAGGCGTTAGTCCACAGATACTTGTCGTGCTCCGGGCCTTTGACCTCTTCAACGTAGTTAAAGCTGCGCACCGGCACCGTGTCCGGGCCATACGGCAGACGCCCGAGCACGCGCGGCATCACCAGGCCGATGTAGCGGGAGTCATCGGTATCGCGGAAGGATTTCCATTTGATGTATTCGGCGCGGTCAAAATAATTGCCGATATCTTTGATGGCGGCCACCTCTTCCATCGAGTCTTTGAGGAAGAATTTGGGTCCGGCAGAACCGATAAACGGCATATGGGCCGCCGCGGCGACTTTGGAGACATTGCGCAAAAGCGCCACATCCTGCGCCGAGGCATCAAACTCATACGCGGAGATCAGCGCCCCAATCGGCTCGCCGCCCGGGGTGTCGTATTCATCGATATAGGTGTGTTTATACAGGCCGCTCTGGATAATCTCTGGCGCGTCTTCAAAATCCTGGCGCAGGGCCTCTTTGGACAGATCCAGCAGCTCAATTTTGACGTTCTGGCGAAAATCCGTTTTATCCACCAGCGACTTCACGCCGCGCCACAGGGACTCGACGGCCTGGAAATCGTCGTGGTGCATGACGGCATCCAGCTGGCGGCTAATCTGGAAATCCAGCTCCGCGATATGGTGATCAATCAAATTTTTGTCGAGCTTATCGACTTTGGCGCCCGCTTTACTCAGGCATTCCAGGAACACCTGCATTCCGGCGGTCAGACGTTCATCGGCCGTCGCATCGGACATCGCCTGCGCATCCTGCCAGATATCCAGCGCGCTCAGGGACGAGACCGGGTTCAGATTGATTTTCTCAAACAGGGAGGCATACACGCCGCCTGCTTCAGGACGTTCCAGCACTACGCTTTCGCCGCCAGCGGCATTTTCATTTTGTACAGACATCAGCATCTTCTCTCGTTAATCCGTTAAATATCGCAACCGTTAAGGATGTTTTGGCGCAAGGGCAGACAGCTCACTGCGCAGTTCAGCGCTCAGCGCCGGGTCGAGGAGGATTTTTTCCAGCTCTTTGCGGAAGGCCTGGTTGTCCAGCAGGTTGGCCTTCAGATCGCGGAGCAGGTTGCGCATGGCAAGCATGGCTTTAAGCTGTGGAATTTGGCGGGCGACCTGTTCCGGGGTGAAATCCTGCATGTCGCGGAAGGTCAGATTGACGGCCTCTTCGCTACCGTCATTGGCAAGGGTGTTTTCGACAGACAGTTTTAAGGAAGGAGAGAAGTCGGCCAGCACACTGTTAAAGTTTTGCTTATTAACGTTGACCTTTTCACGCTCTGACACCGGGCGTTGTTCAGCCCCATTGCTGTAATCCCCGACCATCACCAGCTTGAGGGGCAATTCAATTTTCTTCTGTGCGCCGCCCGTGTGCAGACTGAGCTGAATATTAACGCGGGCTTTGGGGATCTCGGACTGATAGGAGTTAGACATGGCTGTCCCTGTTCTATGGAATAGAGAAAAACGGTCAGTGCCCGCGAGAAATGAATAAGAATGGCTTGGTTGCCAGAACAACATCCCTGCTTACGCCATGCGGCGTAAATTACTATCCGGGGTCAAAAGCGAGCGCATTCCATTTACCAGCAAGCATGACGCAGTATTTATAAGCCTTAACGAAAAAGGAATAATTTCGGATAAGCACCTATTGAGCTAAGTGTAGAAATGTTACAGAGAGGGAGGGAAACGGAAATATGTAACACGATTTTACAGGGCCGGAATTTAACAGAACAAGATCACTGGATTGATTTATAAGGATTTTCTCAATTTGATAGCTATAAGCCTGATAAGGGGGCATTCAGCGGAAAATAATCAGCGAGCGGGGAATAAAATGAGGAGTAAAAAACCACAATCTAATAAAAATCCGAATCAGGACCTTCATTCGAATTCAATAAATAATATATAAAAAACAAATTAAAAATGAATAAATCATTCAACACCGAAAGAGACCGCGTTATTTATTGACTGCTCACCGCCCTAAAGGGCGAGGATTCCCACTTCAACGCAACCTACCTTAGCGCCAGTGATGGCGCTAAGGATTTACAGTCGCTCCGTGGGCTAACACTACCAGCCCGGCAGCTTTTATATTTCGTGCCGCGTTAACGTCGCGATCATGGTCTGCGCCGCATTCAGGGCAGTGCCATTTCCGCACATCAAGAGGCATTTTTTTCATGACGAAACCGCAACAGCTACAGCGTTTTGAGAACGGGAAAAACGGGTCAATAGCGACTACTGACCGCCCCGCCCATTCGCCCTTGTACCGGAGCTGGCGCACAAGTTCGCTCCAGCTCGCGTCTGCTATCGCTCTGGACAGCGACGGGTTGCGGATCATGTTTTTCACTTTGAGGGATTCGACGCAAACAACTTGATTTTCGTTTATCAGTTTGCGGGTGGCCTTGTGCAAGGCATCCTTGCGGCAATCGGCAATTTTCGCGTGGAGTCGGGCCACCTTTAAGCGGGCTTTGGCGCGGTTTTTCGAGCCTTTGGCCTTTTTGCTTAACCGGCGCTGGAGCAGCGCCAGGCGAGCCGCGTATTTAGCGGTATGGCGGGGATTGCCGGACCTGAATCCGGTATCGGTGATGAACAAATCTTTTAAACCAACATCAATGCCGACCATTGAAGAGGTGATCGGCAGTGATACAGGTTCAAACTCGCAAAGGCACGAAACAAAGTACCGCCCGGCGGCATCTTTGGACAGGGTGATGGTAGACGGCACGGACGGCAGCGGGCGACTCCAGCGCACGTCTAAAGGCGCTTTGCTCTTTGCCATGTACAACTTGCCGCCACGGTATTTAAACGCAGCATCGGTGAGCGTAGCGGCCTGTTTATGGCGCTTGCTTTTGAATGTCGGGTATCTGGCGCGTCCGGCGAAAAAGTTTGAGAATCCGGCTTGTTGGTGGCGCAAGGCTTGCTGTAGCGGCACGCTGGAAACGTCATTGAGCCAGGTCAATTCGGGTTCTTTTTTCAGTGCCGTTAAACGGGCGCTGGCCTGCGCATAGCCGATTTTCTCCTGGCGCTCATAGTACGCATCAGTGCGCCAGCGGAGGATGCTGTTATACACGAAACGCACGCAGCCGAACGTTTGAGCCAAAAGCTCAACCTGATCGGGCGTTGAATAGAATCGGTATTTACAGGCGCGTTTCATAGGGCTGACAAAATACGCTGAAAAGTGTAAGCCATGTTGACGAAGGTCAAAACATGTTACGCAGCTACCGCGCTTATATCCCCGCCCGATTGGGCGAGGTCTTACGCGCAAATTGATAAAGAACAGCTACGATGCCGCAATAAACAGGTCGCGCAGCTGATGCAGCTGGTCACGGATCTGCGCCGCCTCTTCGAACTCCAGATTCTGTGCGTGCTGCATCATCTGCCCTTCCAGTTCGTGGATTTTCTGCTGCAGCGCTTTTGGCGTCAGTACAATGGTATCGGCCTCAACCGGCGAGCGTGACTTGCCGCGACCCTTCGCCTTGGTTTTGGCGATGTTCTGCCCCAGCGCCAGGATATCCACCACCTTCTTGTTCAGACCTTGTGGCGTGATGCCGTGCTCTTCGTTGTACTCCTGCTGCTTCTCACGACGCCGCTCGGTCTCACCGATCGCTTTGGCCATCGAAGCGGTAATTCTGTCACCGTAAAGAATCGCTTTGCCGTTGATGTTTCGCGCGGCACGCCCAATGGTCTGAATAAGCGAACGCTCGGAGCGCAGGAAGCCCTCTTTATCGGCATCCAGAATCGCCACCAGCGACACTTCCGGCATATCCAGCCCTTCACGCAGCAGGTTGATGCCCACCAGCACGTCGAACTCGCCAAGGCGTAAATCGCGGATGATCTCCATGCGCTCGACGGTATCGATATCCGAGTGCAGGTAACGCACCCGCTCGCCGTGCTCTTCGAGGTACTCAGTCAGGTCTTCTGCCATGCGTTTGGTGAGGGTGGTAACCAGCACGCGCTCGTTAATGGCCGCACGGATGCGGATCTCCGAGAGCAGGTCATCTACCTGCGTCGCTACCGGGCGCACCTCGATAATCGGATCCAGCAGACCGGTCGGACGCACCACCTGGTCCACCACGTCGTCGCCCGATTTCTCAAGCTCGTAGTTACCCGGTGTCGCCGACACATAGATAGTTTGCGGCACCAGTGCCTCAAACTCTTCAAACTTCATCGGTCGGTTATCCAGCGCGGACGGCAGGCGGAAGCCGTACTCCACCAGCGTCTCTTTGCGCGCGCGGTCGCCACGGTACATGCCGCCGATTTGCGGCACGGTGACGTGCGATTCGTCGATCACCAGCAGGCCGTCGGCCGGAAGGTAGTCAAACAGCGTCGGCGGCGCCTCGCCCGGACCACGGCCCGAGAGATAGCGGGAGTAGTTTTCGATACCCGAGCAGTAGCCCAGCTCGTTCATCATCTCGAGATCAAACTGGGTACGCTGGCTGAGGCGCTGCTCTTCCAACAGCTTGTTATTTTCCAGCAGATTTTTACGCCGATCCGCCAGTTCGACTTTGATATCTTCCATCGCCTGCACGATGCGCTCGCGCGGGGTAACGTAGTGCGTTTTCGGGTAGATGGTGTAACGCTGAATGGTCGACTCGATGTGACCCGTCAGCGGATCGAACAGCGACAGCCGCTCTACCTCTTCGTCAAACAGTTCGATGCGCAGCGCAACGTCATCAGATTCGGCCGGGAAGACGTCGATCACTTCGCCGCGCACGCGGAACGTTCCGCGCTGGAACGCCTGATCGTTGCGGGTGTACTGCAGCTCGGCCAGCCGACGCACGATGGCGCGCTGATCGATAATCATCCCCTGAGTCAGGTGCAGCATCATCTTCAGGTAGAGATCAGGATCGCCCAGCCCGTAGATGGCTGAAACGGAGGCCACCACCACCACGTCGCGACGCTCCAGCAGCGCTTTGGTCGCCGACAGACGCATCTGCTCGATATGCTCGTTCACCGAGGCGTCTTTTTCGATAAAGGTATCGGAGCTGGGAACGTAGGCTTCCGGCTGATAGTAGTCGTAGTAAGAGACGAAGTACTCTACCGCGTTGTCCGGGAAGAACTCTTTCATCTCGCCGTACAGCTGCGCCGCCAGCGTTTTGTTAGGCGCTAGCACCATCGTCGGCCGTTGCAGATCGGCGATCACGTTAGCGACGGTAAAGGTTTTACCCGAACCGGTCACCCCCAGCAGCGTCTGGTGTGCGAGTCCATCCTCCAGACCTTCTTTCAGGCGGCGAATCGCTTCTGGCTGATCGCCGGAAGGACGGAAAGCGGAATTCAGTTTGAACGGTTTACTCATGAACGGCGACCTGATGATGGTTTATACGGCAGGTGAGTAATTTTACTCTCGATGGCTATTTTTGCCAGTAATTTATACTGGATGAAATTACAGTATCATACACCCATATTACGGCGGCTTACGGCATGAAACACGCAAAGCTGCGCAAAATTTCGGCGGTGACCAGATAAAATTCCACAGCGGGACGGTTATCCCCAAAACTTTTCCATTTTTAACATTTGTCAAGCCGTTCCGCTTCACTTATGCCGGTCCACTTGACAGTTTGATGACAGTGATTGATTTTATTTAACGCATTGATATTTAATAAATATTTTTAAAAGACGCGTTTCGCAGCAATTCAGGCGCAGGCCGCGTCTTCTCTCGCTTACCTTGTGTTTTCTAACTCTAATGCACATGGTTATCCACAGGAATAGTGGATAACTGCTTCCAGCCCATGCCACTCGTGACTCGGCTAATTCCCGGTTTTTCCGCACAGCGTGACGGTAAAAAATATTTATTGCCGATTTTTGGCATTCGACCGCCGTAAAGAGGATAACAAACTGATGCGATCTTAGTCACATTTTCCTGTTCAGCGGCCTGCACCAAACCCGCCCGCCTGGCACTGACACAGTGCATTATTCTGTTAAGCCGCCCCCTGACTTTCAGGCGCATTCCGAAAAAACAGCCTTTAACCGCCACTTTCAGGACGGTGGCAAGGGTCTTGCAACACCGGGTGTCTGTTACCCGAAAAGGAGCAACACCATGCTGAGCCTGCGCGCTATTAACCAGTATTACGGAAATCAACACACGCTGTGGAATGTTGACCTCGACCTCCCTCCCGGCGTCTGCACCGGCATCGTCGGTCTGCCCGGAATGGGAAAAACCACGCTGATGAACTGCATCGCTGGCCTGCTGCCTATTGCCAGCGGCACCATGGTCTGGCACGAAGCCGGGGCATCACCCTTCCCTCTGCTGTCTGGCGGCTCAGAGGCGCGTACAGGCCCGGGAATTGGCTATGTTTCACAGGACCGGCGGATTTTTTCCCAACTGACCGTAGAGGAGAATCTGCATATCGCGAGACGGGCAAAAGGCGAGACGAGTGGAACGATGAACAGCGATATTTTTGAGTTCTTTCCGGAGCTTTACCCGCTGCGCCAGCGCCGCGCGTCGGGCATTAGCGATGACCTGCAGTATCAGCTGGCGCTGGCTAACGCGCTGGTCACCCGCCCGCGCCTGCTGATTCTGGACGAGCCCAGCCGCGGCCCCGACCCGCTGCTGACCGTCAAGCTGGCACAGCTGCTAGGCCGGCTTACCCGCGAGCTGGGGCTGTCGGTGCTCCTGGCCGAGCAGCAGTTGGGGTTGATTCGCCGGGTGGCGGAGCGCTTTTGCCTGCTGTGGCGCGGGCGTAGCGTGGCCCAGGGCCATGTCAGCGAGCTCGACGACCCGCTTATTGAACACTGGATGGGAACGGCGTCACCAGCGGGTTAAGCGTGAGGTAGCGCCCCACCGCCGTGGTATCGGCATCGTCGCCCAGCCACGGAATTTCGCCCAGCAGCGGCGCCGCCAGCACGCGCCTGAGCGTCGCCATGTATTCAGCGTGGCGTTTGCCGGGCGCCACCACGACGTTCGCCACCCAGCCCACCAGCGGTAACCCTGCCTGGCGGATCGCCTGCGCGGTCAGCATTGCATGATTGATGCAGCCCAGCTTGACCCCCACCACCAGGATCACCGGCAGTTGTTCGGCGATCGCCCAGTCGGCAAAGGTCTGCTCCTCAGACAGCGGCGTAAACCAGCCGCCAGCCCCTTCAACCAGCACCCAGTCGGCACGGCTTTCCAGCGCCCGCAGCCCTGCGGAGAGCGTGCTAAACGCAATCGGGCGCTGCTCGTCGGCGCTGATGATGTGCGGCGAGGTTGGCTCGGCGAAGGTGTAGGGATTCACCGCCTGATAGTTCAGCGCCACGCTGCTGTTGCGCTGGAGCGCCAGCGCGTCGCTGTTGCGCAGCCCCTCGGGCGTCATTTCACTGCCCGAGGCTACCGGCTTATAGCCCGCGGTTTTCAGACCCAGTGCGTTTGCTGCCTGCAGCAGTGCGCTACTGGCGACGGTTTTACCGACCTCGGTGTCGGTACCGGTCACAAAATAACGTTCAGTCACGTTCAATAATCCCATGAAAGAGTTGGTAAGAGAGCGGGAATTGCCCCGACTGCTGCGGCCAGGCCAGCGCCAGCTGCTGCAACTGGCCGCGTGTTAACGGCTTATCTCCCCGTCCGCCATGCAGATGGGTGGCGCCAATGCCTTTCAACGAACGCATCGCGCTCAGCGCATCGTCGAACAGCAGGGTGACGGTCTGGACAGCACAGCGGTAGCGCCAGCCGGACAAGGCATCGGTCACCTGTTGCCCGGTCAGAAAATGGTTCGCATGCGGCTGGGTATCGACCGCCCGCCAGGCCTGATTCAGCTCCGGCAGCGAGCCGTTCAGCAGCGTGGTAAACGCGACCTTACCGCCCGGCTGCGCCACCCGGTACAGCTCCGCCAGCGCCTGCGGCAGGCTGGCGCACCACTGCACCGCCAGATGGCTCCAGACCAGGTCGAACGGGCTGTCGGCCAGCGGAATGGCTTCGATATCCGCCAGCAGGTACTCATCCGCCACCTGGTGACTGCGCGCCTGCTCCAGCATCTGGGCAGAGATATCCATCGCCGTTACGTGGCTCCCGGCGTTACGCCACGCGAGGCTGTTGCCACCCGGCCCACAGCCCGCATCCAGCACGCGGGCAAAATCATCTTCCGCCAGCAGCGACCGCAGTCCTTCGGCGCTTTGCCGCTGCAGCCCATCGTGGCGGGAATAGCTTTGCGCCGCCCGGCCAAACGCGGCGGCAATGGCCTGTTTATTCACTTGCGGCATGCAGCGCCTCCAGTAACGCGGTGATATCAGCCGGTTGATGCGCCGCAGTCAGGGTCAGGCGCAGACGGGCGGTGCCTACCGGAACGGTTGGCGGACGGATGGCAGTCACCCAGATCCCTTGCTGTCTGAGGGTGTTCGCCATCTGCAGAGCGCGATCGTTTTCACCCACGATCAGCGGCTGAATGGCGCTCTGCGAGGCGGTGATCTGCAGCGGCAGCCCGCTGACGCCCGCGCGGAACTGGCTGATGAGAGAGGCCAGCCGCTGACGCCGGGCGTCGCCGTCGTCGCTGCGAATCACGTTGAACGCCGCCAGCAGGGCCACCGCCTGGGCGGGCGGCATGCTGGTGCTGTAGATCAAATGGCGGGCAAACTGCAGCAGGTAGTCAGCAACCGACGCGCTGCACAGCACCGCAGCCCCGCTGACGCCCACCCCTTTGCCAAAGGTCACCACCAGCAGCTCGGGTTTCACCCCCAGGCTGGCGGCCGTACCGCGCCCCTCGGGCCCGGTGACGCCGATCCCGTGGGCATCGTCCACCAGCAGCCAGCTGGCTTTATGCTGCGCCGCCGCATGAAGTTCCCCCAGCGGGGCGCTGTCGCCGTCCATGCTGAAAATCCCTTCGGTGACCACCAGCTGTTGTCCTTCGCAGGGTTTATCCAGCAGCGCGGCAAGCTGGGCGGCATCGTTATGGGCGAAGCGCCTGAGCTGGGCCGGGCTGTGGCTGGCGGCTTCCAGCAGCGAAGCATGGCTTAAGCGGTCGGCGACGATACGATCGTCTTTGCCGGTCAGCGCGGCAATCAGCGCCTGGTTGGCGGCAAAGCCGGAGATAAACAGCAGCGCGCGGTCATAGCCGAGCCAGCCCGCCAGATGATCTTCCAGCGCCTGATGGGCGGTGGTGTAGCCGCTGACGTGGCCGGAGCCGCCGCTGCCCACGCCGTACTGCTCCGCGCCCTGTTGCCAGGCGCGGACAATGTCGGGATGCTGGCTTAAGCCCAGATAGTCATTGCTGGAGAAATTGGCATAACGCTGCTGGCCGCGGGTCAGAAAGCGCCCGGTGCCGTTCTCCACCGTGGTGCGCACACGCAGGGCATCTGCCGCCCGGCGTGCGTCAAGGGCGGCATCAATGCGTTGCTGCCAGGTCATACCGTCGCCGCGTTGTAGAACTGGTCAGTATCGGCGTTAAAAAGCTGCTGTTCCAGCTGGTGCTGCTGCTCGTTATCACCGGTCTGCACCGCCGTCTGCTGCGGGTTAAGCCCCAGCTTACGGAACAGCTGGACGTCTTTGTCCTCTTCCGGGTTCGGGGTGGTCAGCAGTTTGCAGCCGTAGAAAATAGAGTTGGCCCCGGCCATAAAGCACATCGCCTGGGTCTGCTCGTTCATCTGCTCACGCCCGGCTGAGAGACGCACGAACGAGGTCGGCATCATCACGCGCGCCACCGCAATGGTGCGGATAAAATCAAAGGCGTCGACGTCGTCGTTGTCCGCCAGCGGCGTCCCCTTCACCTTCACCAGCATGTTGATCGGCACGCTCTCCGGCGGGGTGGGCAGGTTTGCCAGCTGCAGCAGCAGGCCCGCGCGATCGGTGACCGTTTCGCCTAAGCCCACAATCCCGCCCGAACACACTTTGATGCCCGCGTCGCGCACTTTACCCAGCGTATCCAGACGCTCCTGATAAGTCCGGGTGGTGATGATGTTGCCGTAGAATTCCGGCGAGGTGTCAAGGTTGTGGTTGTAATAGTCCAGCCCCGCTGAAGCCAGGCGCTGGGCCTGATCGTCGTCAAGTGTACCGAGGGTCATACAGGCTTCGAGGCCCATGGCTTTAACGCCCTGCACCATCTGCTCGAGATACGGCATGTCGCGCTCGTGCGGGTTTTTCCACGCCGCGCCCATGCAAAAACGGGTCGATCCGGCATTTTTTGCCTGGCGGGCGGAGTCGAGCACCTGCTCCACTTCCATCAGGCGCTCGGATTCGAGGCCGGTTTTGTAGCGTGCGCTCTGTGGGCAATATTTGCAGTCTTCCGGGCAGGCCCCGGTCTTGATTGACAGCAAGGTGCTGACCTGGACGTGCTGCGGATCGAAGTGCTGACGGTGCACCTGCTGGGCTTCAAACAGCAGTTCCAGCAGAGGTTTTTCAAATAATGCAGTGACTTGCGACATTGACCAGCGTGTCTGGTGAGCCATGGGGCGTCTCCAAAAGGGTTTAGTTCAGGATGGGTTCGGTTTATACTCGTAAACCTAAATGTTTTCAAAATGGTTTACAAGTCGATTATGACAACGGACGATCTCGCTTTCGATCAGCGCCACATCTGGCATCCTTACACCTCCATGAGCCAGCCCCTGCCCGTTTATCCTGTCACCGGGGCGCACGGCTGCGAGCTGACCCTGGCCAGCGGCGAACAGCTGGTGGACGGTATGTCCTCGTGGTGGGCGGCCATTCACGGCTACAACCATCCGCGGCTCAACGCGGCGATGAAAGCGCAGATTGACCGCATGTCGCACGTGATGTTTGGCGGGATCACCCATCCTCCGGCGGTGGATCTTTGCCGTCGGCTGGTGGCCATGACCCCCGATGCGCTGGAGTGCGTGTTCCTTGCCGACTCCGGCTCGGTGGCGGTAGAAGTGGCGATGAAAATGGCCCTGCAGTACTGGCACGCAAAGGGCGAAAGCCGCCAGCGTTTTCTCACCTTCCGCAACGGCTATCACGGCGACACCTTTGGCGCGATGTCGGTGTGCGATCCTGACAACTCGATGCACAGCCTGTGGAAGGGCTACCTGCCGGAAAACCTGTTTGCTCCGGCCCCTCAGAGCCGCTTCGACGGCGCGTGGGATGAAGCGGATATGGTCGGTTTTGCTCGCCTGATGGCCGCCCATCGTCACGAGATTGCGGCAGTGATCCTCGAACCGGTGGTGCAGGGTGCGGGCGGCATGCGCATGTATCATCCAGAATGGCTCAAACGCATCCGCAAGATGTGCGACCGGGAAGGGATCCTGCTGATTGCCGATGAAATTGCCACCGGCTTCGGGCGCACCGGCAAGCTGTTTGCCTGCGAGCATGCGGGCATCACCCCGGACATTCTGTGCCTCGGTAAAGCCCTGACCGGCGGTACCATGACGCTGTCCGCTACCCTCACCACCCGCCTGGTGGCAGAGACCATCAGCAACGGCGAAGCGGGCTGCTTTATGCACGGCCCAACGTTTATGGGCAACCCGCTGGCCTGCGCGGTGGCCAGCGAAAGCCTGGCAATCCTCGAAAGCGGCGAGTGGCAGAGCCAGGTTGCCGCCATCGAAGCCCAGCTGAGGCAGGATCTGGCGGCAACGCGAGAATCGGAGTACGTTGCCGACGTGCGGGTGCTGGGGGCCATCGGGGTGGTTGAAACCCGTCATCCGGTGAACATGGCCGCGCTGCAGCGCTTCTTTGTGGCGCGCGGCGTGTGGGTGCGTCCGTTTGGTAAACTGATTTATCTGATGCCGCCGTACGTGATTAGCCAGCAGCAGCTCAGCAAACTGACCGCCGCCGTGGTGGATGCCGTTCAGGATCCAGCGCACTTTACGCTTTAGTTTATGCGTTACACTTCTGGCAGGGTTCATTACGGAGAACAAGCATGAAACTCATCAGTCAGGATCTGCGCGACGGGGATAAACTCCCGCTGCGCCACGTGTTCAACGGCATGGGATACGAGGGGGATAACATCTCTCCGCATCTGGCGTGGGACGAGGTGCCGTCAGGGACCAAAAGCTTTGTGGTGACCTGCTACGATCCCGATGCGCCTACCGGCTCCGGCTGGTGGCACTGGATTGTCGCCAACCTGCCCGCCGATACCCGCGTGCTGCCGCAGGGCTCGGGTTCATCGCTGGTCGCCCTGCCGGATAGCGCGGTGCAAACCCGCACCGATTTTGGCAAAGCTGGCTATGGCGGTGCAGCGCCACCGAAAGGCGAAACCCACCGTTATATCTTCACGGTGCATGCGCTGGACGTAGACAGCATTGAGGTCGATGAAGGGGCGAGTGGTGCGATGGTGGGCTTTAACGTCCATTTCCACACCCTGGGCAGCGCGTCGATAACGGCGATGTATTCGTAAAAAAGCCGGGTGGCGGCTACGCCTTACCCGGCCTACGTTCTGATTTGTAGGCCCGGTAAGGCGCAGCCGCCACCGGGCAAAAAATTACAGCACAGAAGGCAATAACGCCACCAGCCGCCCTTCATCCAGCAACGCTATCGCTGCCTCAATATCCGGGGCAAAAAAACGGTCGTCATCATAATGCGCCACCTGTTCGCGCAGCGTATGACGCGCCTGCTCCAGCAGCGGGCTTGAGGTCAGACCGTCGCGCAGATCCGCGCCCTGGCAAGCCGCCAGCCATTCTACCGCCAGCACACCCCGTGTATTCCCGGCCATCTCCCACAGGCGACGACCCGCCGCCGGGGCCATCGAGACATGATCTTCCTGGTTGGCAGAGGTCGGCAGGCTGTCGACGCTGTGCGGGTGCGACAGGGCTTTGTTCTCGCTCGCCAGCGCGGCGGCGGTGACCTGGGCAATCATAAAGCCGGAGTTCACACCGCCGTTGCGCACCAGAAACGGCGGCAGCTGCGACATATGTTTATCCATCATCAGCGCAATGCGCCGTTCGGACAGGGCACCGATCTCAGCAATCGCCAGCGCCAGATTATCCGCCGCCATCGCCACCGGCTCAGCGTGGAAATTCCCCCCGGAGACCACTTCGTTCTCGGCAGCGAACACCAGCGGGTTATCAGAAACGGCATTCGATTCAACCAGCAGCACCTCTGCCGCCTGGCGCAGCTGCGTCAGGCAGGCACCCATCACCTGCGGCTGACAGCGCAGAGAGTACGGATCCTGCACTTTGTCGCAATTGTGATGTGATTCGGCAATCGCGCTGGTCTCGGTCAGGACATGGCGGTACAGCGCCGCCGCGTCGATCTGGCCGCGCTGACCACGCACTTCATGAATACGGGCATCAAACGGACGACGGGAGCCAAGCACCGCTTCGGTGGTCAGCGCCCCGCAGACCACCGCCGAGGCAAACAGATCTTCGGCTTCAAACAGGCCGCGCAGCGCAAAAGCCGTCGAGGCCTGAGTGCCGTTCAGCAGCGCCAGCCCCTCTTTCGCTGCCAGCGTCACCGGAGCCAGACCCGCTTTTTTCAGCGCATCTTGTGCCGGGAACCACTCGCCGCGATAGCGGGCTTTGCCTTCGCCAAGCAGGGTCAGGGACATATGCGCCAGCGGGGCCAGGTCGCCGGAAGCACCTACCGATCCTTTGGCCGGGATCCACGGATAGACTTCGGCATTGACCAGCGCGATCAGCGCCTGAATCACGCTCAGGCGGATGCCGGAGAAACCGCGCGCCAGGCTGTTGATTTTCAACACCATCATCAGGCGCACGATGTCATCATCCAGCGGCTGGCCGACGCCCGCGGCATGGGACAGCACCAGCGAGCGCTGCAGATTTTCCAGATCGTGCGTGGCGATACGCGTTTGCGCCAGCAGGCCAAAACCGGTGTTGATCCCGTAGGCGGTGCGCCCTTCGGCGACAATCGCTTCGACGCAGGCTACGCTGTCGTTAATCGCCCCGTGGGCTGCGTCGTCGAGCGTAATCTGGAGCGGAGTGCGCCATACATGACGAAGCTGCGCCAGCGTCAGGGTGCCGGGGGTAAGGGTTAAGGCATTCATCAGTGCTTTCCTTGTGTGGCGGCGATCATCGGCAGGTTCAGGCCCTGCTCTTTCGCACAGTCGATAGCGATGTCATACCCGGCGTCCGCATGGCGCATCACGCCTGTTGCCGGGTCGTTGTGCAGCACGCGGGCAATGCGCGCGGCGGCTTCATCGGTGCCATCGCAGACAATCACCATCCCGGCATGCTGGGAGAAGCCCATCCCGACGCCGCCGCCGTGGTGCAACGAGACCCAGGTCGCGCCGCTGGCGGTATTCAGCAGGGCGTTCAGCAGCGGCCAGTCAGAGACGGCGTCGGAGCCGTCGCGCATGGCTTCGGTTTCGCGGTTGGGGCTGGCCACTGAGCCCGAATCAAGGTGATCGCGACCGATGACTATCGGCGCGGACACTTCGCCGCTGCGCACCATTTCGTTAAAGGCCAGGCCCAGCTTCTGTCGCCACTCCAGCCCGACCCAGCAGATACGCGCCGGTAAGCCCTGGAAGTTAATGCGCTCGCGGGCCATGTCCAGCCAGTGATGGAGGTGTTCATCATCGGCGACAATCTCTTTCACTTTGGCGTCGGTTTTATAGATATCTTCCGGGTCGCCGGAGAGCGCCACCCAGCGGAACGGGCCGATTCCACGGCAGAACAGCGGACGAATATAGGCGGGGACAAAACCGGGGAAATCAAAGGCGTTGGCAACGCCTATCTCTTTCGCCATCTGGCGAATGTTGTTGCCATAGTCAAAGGTTGGCACGCCCTGCTGGCTGAACGCCAGCATCGCGCTGACGTGGTCGGCCATCGAACGTTTGGCGGCCAGCACGGTGCCTTCAGGATCCTGCTGCGCTTTTTGCTGGTACTCTTCCCAGCTCCAGCCTTTTGGCAGGTAGCCGTGGAGCGGATCGTGAGCGCTGGTCTGGTCGGTGACCATATCCGGGCGTACGCCGCGCGCCACCAGTTCCGGGACGATATCCGCCGCGTTGCCGCACAGGGCAATCGACACCGCTTTGCCTTCCGAAGTGTATTTTTGAATTCTGACCAGCGCGTCGTCCAGGCTGTCGGCCTGCTCATCCACGTAGCGGGTGCGCAGACGGAAATCGATTCGGCTCTGCTGGCATTCAATGTTCAGGGAGCAGGCGCCCGCGAGGGTGGCCGCCAGTGGCTGCGCGCCGCCCATCCCGCCTAAGCCCGCAGTGAGTACCCAGCGCCCCTTCAGGGAGCCGTTATAGTGCTGACGCCCGGCCTCAACGAAGGTTTCGTAGGTGCCCTGCACGATGCCCTGGCTGCCGATGTAGATCCAGCTGCCCGCCGTCATCTGGCCGTACATCGCCAGACCCTTGGCATCCAGCTCGTTAAAGTGTTCCCAGGTCGCCCAGTGCGGCACCAGGTTGGAGTTGGCGATCAGGACACGCGGGGCATTTTTGTGGGTTTTAAACACGCCGACCGGTTTACCGGATTGCACCAGCAGGGTTTCATCGATTTCGAGTTCGGTGAGGGCGGCAACCATCGCGTCATAGCACTCCCAGTTGCGCGCCGCCCGGCCAATGCCGCCGTACACCACCAGCTCGTGAGGATTCTCCGCCACGTCGGGATCGAGGTTGTTCATTAACATCCGCAGCGGCGCTTCGGTCAGCCAACTTTTGGCGTTAAGCCGGGTGCCGCGAGGGGCGCGGATCTCTTGCTGGCGATACTTACCTGACGACATGGTGTGCTCCTGATCGGGGACAGAATATACAGTAAGATATACTTGTATAGACAAGTGCACACAAGGCTGATTTTAACAATTAAGATACATTTTTATTATATTGCGTCAGCAATCACGCTTTTGGCTTATGACATGAAATGACCCTGCAGCCGGTAGCGGTTACCCGGAAACAGCAGTCTGGCATGCGAAACAATGTGCGATGTCGACCAGGTCCGACGGCGGATTAGCAGACAGGGATCGTGCTCTTTGATGCGCAGCTGCTCGCACTCCTGGGCCGTGGCGCGTACCGCCTCCACGATGTGCTCTCCTTCGGTGAGCGGCGCAATCAGCGACAGCCAGGCATGCGGGGTGGTGACCGTGTAATCCTGTAACAGGTAATCCGGCACCAGTTCGGCATTGACGCAGCGATCTTCAATTTGTACCGGGACATCGTTTTCGTAGTGAATCATGACGGAGTGGAAGATCAGCGTTCCCTCTTTGACGTTCAGCGCCACCGCCTGCGCCGCGTCGGCCTGCGTCTCCTCAAGGAGCAACACTTCACAGCGGTGCTGATGGTTGCGGGAGGCGATCTCATCGGCGATGCTGCGGATTTCAAACAGCGCCGACTGCCCCTTCGGCTCGGCGACAAAAGTACCGACCCCCTGCAGACGCACCAGCAGCCCCTCGTCGGTGAGCTCGCGCAGTGCGCGGTTGATGGTCATCCGGCTAAAGCCAAACTGCGCCACCAGCTCCGCCTCGGACGGGATACGATCGTGGGCACGCCAGACGCCGGTGGCAATCTGGTGACTGATCGCCTGCTTCACCTTTTCATAGAAAGGCGCGGGCGCGCTGGCCTGCTGCTGCGGAGTGCGAGAAAACATAGCAATTCCTTAAGCCGTTAAAAAAGTCGAGTATATCCGGGGATTAGGCCCACCAGTGAGCAATTTGCCATGCCAGCCGCGCGGCGAGCTTCGCCCCCTGGCCGTCGCGGTCGAAGCGGGGGTTAAACTCCACCAGATCCACCGCCTGCAGTTTGCCGCTGCGACAGACCTGTTCGATCGCTTGCAGCAGTTCCCGGGCGGGCACGCCCAGCGCGGCAGGTGCTGAAACCGCAGGCATTTCACCGGCAGGTAATACATCGAGGTCAATGGTCAGATAGACCCGATCCGCGCTTTCCAGCAGCGCCTCAAGCGTTGCTCGCGCCTGCTGGTGAAAATCAAGGTCTTCCACCAGCGTCACCTGCAGGCGCGCCGCTTCATCCCACAGGGCCTGGGTATTGGCCGCACGGCTGACGCCCAGGCAGGCATAGTGAAAATCACGCTGCTGCGCCGCGCAGTAGTGGGCCAGTTGGCGAAACGGCGTGCCGGAGGTCGCCCGAGTGGCGCTACGCAGGTCGAGATGCGCATCGAGATTAATAATCACCACCCGCTCGCCGGGGAAAGCGTCCAGCACGCCCCGCCCGTGCGCCCAGGCAGTTTCATGTCCACCACCGAGCACCAGGCTGCGCATGCCTGCCTGCAGGCAGGCAGTGACCGTCTCGCTCAACGCCTGCTGCGCCGCTTCCAGCGCATCGCCTTCTACGCTGATATTGCCCATATCCAGCAAACGTTCATGTCCTTGATGGCTCGCCATATTTGCCAGCGCGCCACGGATAACATCGGGGGCTTGCGCCGCCCCCGGTCTGCCCTGATTGCGCTTGACCCCTTCATCGCTGGCAAAGCCGATCAGGGCGATCCCACTGCTGGCAGGACGTTGCGTGTCACGTTGCTCCACGGTCTGAAACAGACGCAGGGCGTTACTGGCCTCTGCGCGGTCATCACGCCCCTGCCAGATATCTGCTGAAACCGGCTGCCATAAACTCATTGAATGCGTCCTCTGAACACGCGCTGATAAAGCGGGTTGCGGCCCGGCTCATACACCATCTCGACCGGGCTTCTGGCATCCCAGACAGCAAGGTCGGCAACAAATCCGGCCTTCAGCTGCCCGTGCGTCTCGCCGCGCCCCAGCGCCTTCGCCGCATGCCGCGTGACGCCCGCCCACGCCTCTTCCGGCGTTAAGCCAAACTGCACGCAGGCCATGTTCATCGCCAGATGCAAACTGGCAAACGGGCTGGTGCCGGGGTTGTAATCGGTGGCGACCGCCATCGGCACGCCCTGCTGACGCAGCATATCCACAGGCGGACGCTGACGCTCCTGTAAAAAGTAGAATGCGCCGGGGAGTAATACCGCAACGGTGCCGCTGTGCGCCATTGCCGCCACGCCTGCATCATCGAGATACTCAATATGATCCGCCGACAGCCCGCGATAGCGACTGACCAGGGCGGTACCGCCAAGGTTAGAGAGCTGTTCGACATGGCCCTTGATGGGGATCCCCAGCGCCTGCGCCGCCTGGAATACCCGCTCGCTTTGCGCGAGGGTAAACCCGACGTTTTCGCAGAACACGTCGACGGCCTCGAACAGCCGCTTTTCCCACAGCGCTGGCAGCGTGTGCTGGCAAACATGATCGACATACGCATCGGGATCGTGACGGTACTCGCGCGGCACGGCATGCGCGGCCAGCAGCGTCGGGCTGATTTCCACCGGGTTGGTCTGGGCCAGACGCTGCGCCACGCGCAGCATCTTTTCTTCTGCCTCGTCGTTCAGCCCGTAGCCCGATTTGATTTCAACCGTGGTCACGCCTTCACGCATCAGGCGTTCAAGCCGTTGCTGTGCCAGCTGTTCAAGCTGGTCGGCAGTGCTGTCCCGGGTGGCGCTTACGGTGGCGTTAATCCCGCCGCCCTGGGCGCTGATCGTCTGGTAAGAGACGCCATTCAGCCGCTGCTCCCATTCAGCCGCGCGATCGCCGCCAAATACCAGATGGGTGTGACAGTCAATTAAACCCGGCGTCACCAGGCGCCCTTGCAGATCGATCGCGTGCGGTAGCTCTGCGGGCAGATCTGCTTCGGCAACAATCGCCAGAATCGTCTCGCCGCGCACAATTAAGGCCCTGTTTTCCAGCAGGCCATACGGTGTACCGTGGCTGGGATCGAGGGTCGCAAGGCGCAGGTTACGCCAGATTACGTCATCGGGATGAAGTTGCAGCATCGGGCTTTCACTTGTCATGGGTTGTATAGACATTTATTTTCATTCTCTGCGCCCTGTCAATCGCCTTTACCGAAAATGTTAGTTATTTGTGACAACTTTCCCGCTAAGCATGGGAATAAAAAGTAACTTTTTGCCTTTATCATCTTCCCGTTTCGCTCAACTTAGTATAAAAAAGCAGGCTATTTCAGTTCTCCCCCTATTGATTTGCTTAGCAGGAGCTTTCCCTTGAATACTTCCAGGATTTCCCGTCTGGCGCTGGCACTCGCTTTTGGCGTGACGTTGTCGGCGTGCAGCTCTACTCCGCCGGATCAACTGCCTTCTGAGCAAGTTGCACCTGGCACAGCCTCACGACCAATCCTGACTGCTGATGAAGCTAAAAACTTCCAGCAGGCTCGCTACTTTACGGCGATGGATCCGAACGCGACGCCGTGGAGTCCGTATGCCATTCGTCTGCCTGCTCAGCCTGACTTCGTGGTCGGCGCGGCCGGTACTCAGGGCGTAACGCACACCTCCATTCAGGCGGCGGTCGATGCAGCCATTGCCAAACACAGCAGCACTCGCCAGTACATCGCCATTTTACCGGGCGAATATCAGGGTACCGTGTATGTGCCTGCCGCATCCGGCAGCGTGACGCTGTACGGCACAGGCGAAAAACCGCTGGACGTTAAAATTGGTCTGGCACTCGATTCCGAGATGGACACCGCCACCTGGCGTCGCCTGGTTAACCCGGCAGGCCGCTACATGCCTGGCAAACCGGCCTGGTACATGTTCGATCGCTGCCAGAGCAAACACAGCGCCACCGTGGGCGTGATGTGCTCTGCCGTCGTCTGGTCCCAGAACAATGGCCTGCAGCTGCAGAACCTGACCATTGAAAACAACCTCGGCGACAGCGTGGACGCGGGCAACCATCAGGCGGTGGCACTGCGCAGCGATGGCGACCAGGTGCAGATCGACAAGGTCAATATTCTGGGCCGTCAGAACACCTTCTTCGTGACCAACAGCGGCGTAGAGAACGCCCTGAAAACCAATCGCATCACCCGTACGCTGGTGACTAACAGCTACATTGAAGGCGATGTGGATATCGTTTCCGGACGTGGCGCAGTGGTATTTGATAATACCGACTTCCGCGTGATGAATTCCCGCACCCAGCAGGAAGGCTACGTGTTCGCCCCGGCAACGCTGTCGAACATGTTCTACGGCTTCCTGGCAGTGAACAGCCGCTTTACCGCGGCAGGTGACGGCGTGGCGCAGCTGGGTCGCTCGCTGGATGCGGACCCGGCCTCTAACGGCCAGGTGGTGATCCGCGACAGCGTGATCAATGAAGGCTTTAACATGGCGAAACCGTGGGGCAATGCTGCGATTTCTCAACGTCCGTATGCGGGGAATACCGGTGCGATAGATGATAAAGGCAACGTGCAGCGCAACCTGAACGACGCTAACTACAACCGCATGTGGGAATACAACAACCGCGGCGTGGGTAGCAAAGTGATCGCTGAACCGAAGCAGTAACAGCATTAGCAAAAAGGGGGAGTTTCTCCCCCTTGATGCCGCGGCTGGACACGTCAGGCGCTGGTTTTAAGATACGCATCCAGCAGTTGCAGAACTGCAACCATAAGTTGCAGGAACAGAATTACCCATCCCATACTGCTCATACGCCACTCCTTTGGTCAGGAGCACCTCCACTGACTTACCTTTCCGCTGCATGTCGCCAGTGGTTGTTGGTATATGTCAATGCGCTCCACAGTTAAGGCACTGGCGGCACCACCCGCCAGCCAGGACTTGAAAACGATCCCTGATTGCGGACTGCCACACATTGACACCAACGGATCAGATTATATGCCGATAAAACTGGATATTTAAACAGTCCTTTGTAAAATAGGAATTTATAAAGAACTGAAATTAAAAATAATATTATTCAATAGATTACCCTTCTATCGTAACAGTACCCCTCTTCTCGTGTTACTTATCTGACATTGTGCAAGAGGTCAGCACGACGCTAATATAAGGCGGTTGGTTTATGTCGATGTGCTCACCCGGCTACCACCGGGCATAAAAAAACCTCGCTTTTGCGAGGTTTTTTTATTTCAACGACGTTACTGCGCGTTAACCACGACCCACATTGGACCCTGGCCGACAGCGTAACGTCCCTTCTCTTCCAGCAGTCCTTGCTCGCCTTTGATCTCGTAGAGCGCGATGTGATGGGATTTTTGCCCCGCCGCAATCAGGAATTTACCGCTGTGATCGATGTTAAAACCGCGCGGCTGCGTCTCGGTCGGCTGGAAGCCTTCAATCGCCAGCACGCTACCGTCTTCGGAGATGCTAAACACCGTGATCAGACTGGAAGTGCGGTCACAGGCATACAGATGACGCCCGTCAGGGGTGATGTGAATATCCGCGCCCCAGCGGGTGTCGGTGAAATCAGCCGGCATCATATCCAGCGTCTGTACGCACTCAATTTTACCGTTCGGCGCTTTCAGCGCCCAGACGTCCACAGAGCAGTTAAGCTCGTTCACCACGTAGGCGTACTGCTGATTCGGGTGGAAGACCATATGACGCGGGCCTGCGCCTTCAACGGTAGTCACTTCTGCCGGGTTTTGCGCCTCCAGCTTGCCGTCATCGCCTAAAGTGAACAGGCAGATACGATCCTGCTTCAGCGCCGGGACCCACAGGGTGCGGTTGTCCGGGGAGATGTTCGCCGAGTGGCACCCTTCCAGCCCTTCAACCACGTCAACGGTCTCAACCGGAATACCCTCTTCCAGACGGGTGACGCTCACGCAGCCGGAATTGTAAGAGCCGCTAAAGATAAAGCGCCCCTGCAGGTCGGTGGAGATATGGGTTGGGCTGCCCGGCAGCGCCGCTTCGGCGGTATAGGTCAGGGCACCATCTTCGGGAGAAATACGGTACGCAAGCACGCGGAAGTCCGGACGCACACCCACGTACAGGAAACGTTTATCCGGGCTGATTACCATCGGCTGAACCTGGCCGGGCACATCGACGGCCTGAACCAGGGTGAGAGTACCTTCGGGATTCAGACGCCAGACGTGGATCTGCTGGCTTTCAGGACTGGCGGTAAAAACGGTTTGTTTCATGAATGCTCCTTTCCTTACTGCGCGTAAAAGTAATGTACCAGGATAGTCTGATTTAACGGTGAATGCTGAATTATAACCCGGTATTTTGCAGCGACTGCCTCGCGGTGTACCATCTGTCATCCTCGAAATATCAACATTAACCCGGAATATCAAATGACCTCGCGTGTGATCGCTCTGGATTTAGACGGTACGCTGTTAACCCCGCAAAAAACCTTGCTCCCCTCTTCGCTTGCCGCACTGAAACGTGCCCAGGAAGTGGGATATCAACTCCTCATCGTAACGGGCCGACATCACGTTGCTATTCATCCTTTTTATCAGGCACTGGCGTTAGATACACCTGCAATTTGTTGTAATGGCACTTATTTGTATGATTATGCAGCAAAAAAGGTTCTGCAGGCCGACCCTTTACCGGTAGTGCAGGCGCTGCAGTTGATTGAGCTGCTCGATCAGCACGCAATCCACGGCCTGATGTATGTTGATGACGCCATGGTTTACGAGCGCCCGACCGGCCACGTTATCCGCACCAGCAACTGGGCGCAGTCGTTGCCAGAAGCGCAGCGTCCGGTGTTTACCCAGGTGCCTTCGCTGGCACAGGCGGCTCAGGAGGTTAACGCCATCTGGAAATTTGCGCTGACTGACGAAGACACCGTGAAGTTAAACGACTTCGCAAAACACGTTGAGCAGACGCTGGGCCTGGAGTGCGAATGGTCATGGCACGATCAGGTGGATATCGCCCGCACCGGCAACAGCAAAGGCAAACGCCTGACGCAGTATGTGGAATCCATTGGCGGGTCGATGAAGGATGTGATTGCTTTTGGCGATAACTTTAACGATATCAGCATGCTCGAAGCTGCCGGAACCGGCGTAGCGATGGGCAATGCGGACGCCGCCGTCAAAGCCCGCGCCAACGTGGTGATTGGCGACAACACCACGGACAGCATCGCCCAGTACATCTATACCCATCTGCTGTAATCAGGTAGTGATCGACACGCTCTTGATCTGCGCATAAAGCCACAGGCCAGGTTTGATCCCGAGTTCATCCCTGGCCCACGGGCTGATGCGCGCCCACAGCGTGCGGCTGCCAATTTCCAGCTGGACTTCAACCTGGCCGTTATCGTCGTAGCACTGGGCCACTTTGGCGCGCAGAATATTACGGATGCTGCTTTGCAGCGGCGGCTGTAGCACCAGCGAGACATCCGAGGCCTGAATACGAATACGCAGGCCCGCCTGCAGCGGTTTATCCAGCCTGTTGACCCAGACGTGCTGATCGCCAATGGCCAGCGCGGTCATCGCGTAGTGCGGATGGTGCTCCAGCACGCTCACTTTCAAAATGCTGCTCTGCTGCTCCTGTGGGAGCCACGGATGCATCACGCTGCTGCCCCACACCTCTTCCAGATCGCCAAACGCTTTTACGCTGCCGTTTTCCAGCACCAGCACTTTATCAGCCAGATGCAAAATTTCATCCAGCGAATGGCTGACGTACAGCATCGGGATGTTGATTTCGCGCGCCAGCCGCTGCAGGTAGGGCAGCAGTTCGCGTTTGCGCGGAATATCGAGGGAGGCCAGCGGCTCATCCAACAGCAACAGTTCCGGCGCGGTCAGCAGCGCACGCCCGATGGCCACACGCTGCTTTTCACCACCCGAGAGCGACGATGGCAGCCGGTTCAACAGCGGCTCAATGCCCAGCAACGCAATCAGCTTATCAAATTGTCCGGCCATGCTTTTTGCCATGCCGTAACGCAAGTTACCCAGCACCTTATAGTGCGGGAACAACCTGGCGTCCTGGAACACATAGCCAATCCGCCGTTTTTCCGGCGCCAGGCAGGTGCGTTTTTCGGCATCGTTCAGCACCCGGCCATTGAGCACAATTCGCCCTGACTGCGGTTTGGTCAGCCCGCTGATGGCGTTGATCAGCGAGGTTTTGCCTGCCCCGGAGACGCCAAAAATGGCGGTAATCCCGCTGGCGGGTAGCGTTTCGTTGATGGTCAGGCAGTGGTCGCCCAACGTCTGGGTAAAATTCAGCTCCAGCATGGTCAGTTCCCCATCCGTTCACGGCTAAGACGCGCCAGCCATTCGGATATCAGCAGCGAGACCAGCGCCAGCACAATAGAAATAATACACAAGCGCGCCGCGGCCCCTTCGCCGCCCGGGGTCTGGATCAGGGTATACATCGCCGACGGGATAGTGCGGGTTTCGCCAGGGATATTGGACACAAACGTGATGGTCGCACCAAACTCGCCCAGCGAGCGGGCAAACGCCAGCACCGTGCCGACGATAATGCCCGGCAGCGTGAGAGGCAGCGTGATGGTGAAAAAGACGCGCCAGCGCCCGGCCCCTAACGTGCGGGCCGCCTGCTCAAGCTTGAGGTCAACCGCCTCCAGCGCCAGGCGGATCGCCCGCACCATCAGCGGGAACGACATCACGGCCGCCGCCAGCACCGCACCACGCCAGCTAAAGGCAAAACTCAGCCCAAACCATTCATACAGCTTTTCGCCGATAAAGCCGCGTCGCCCCATGGCAATCAACAACAAATAACCGACCACCACCGGCGGTAACACCAGAGGGAGATGCAGCACGCTGTCGAGGAGGGCTTTGCCGGGAAACTTACAGCGAACCAGTAGCCAGGCGAAGAAGATCCCAAAGGGCAAACTACATGCAACCGCGAGGGAAGAGACTTTCAGGCTCAGCAGCACGGCCTGCCATTCGGGATCGGTCAATATCATTCGTGAGTCGTAAATCCATAACGTTTAAAGATGGCAGACGCCTGCGGACCCTTCAGATAATCGTAAAAGGCGCTGACGGTTGCGTTTTTATGTCCATCAATGATGGCAACAGGGTATTCCACTTTCTGATGCGAGTCTTCCGGGAAGGTACTCACCACTTTGACCGCTTTATCGGCAACTGCATCGGAGCCGTAGACGATCCCCAGCGGGGCTTCACCGCGCGCCACCAGCGCCAGGGCACCACGCACGTCTTCTGCCGGGGCCAGTTTCGGCGACAGCGTTTCCCATGCCCCCAGTTTCTGCAGCGCTTCTTTTGCATAAATCCCGGCCGGGACATGATCCGGATCGCCCACCGCCAGACGCCCGCCTTTCAGCAGACTTGTCCAGTCGGTTTTATTCGTTATAGCAAATTCGGTCTGGGCGCTGGCCTTCGGTGCCACCACCACCAGGCTATTGCCAAGCAGGGTTTGACGGCTTGCGACGTCGATCGCTTTTTTATCGACGGCATAATCCATCCACTTCTGATCGGCTGAGATAAACAGGTCAGCAGGCGCCCCGGCTTCAATCTGACGTGCTAGCGTAGAGGAAGACGCAAACGACGACACCACGTCGACGTGCTTCTCTTTCTTATACACTGCCGCGATATCCTGCATCGCGTTGGTCAGAGAGGCTGCCGCAAAAACGGTAATTTTGCCTTCATCCGCCAGTGCCTGTCCGGTCAGGCTGAGCATCAGCGTTGCGCCTGCAATCAGCGTTAATCCTGTACGTGTCATCTGTAACTCCTGTGCGTATCGTTATATACGAAAGAATATAACGACAACTGTAGGGTTTTCCCAGCGTTAAATCGTACCGATTAATGAGTAAATCTGTTTGATGCCGTAAATAATATCGGCGAGAAGGAGGGAAACTTGAGAGCAAAACGCCCGGTCAGACCGGGCGTTTTTTCAGGAAATCAATGCTGCTTTTTCGGCTGTTTTCTGTGGCCGATATTGGAAAAGATGTTGAACACCTCACCCAGGCCGTAAATGGCACCGAGGATGATAGCCATCACCACTGGCACCATGATCACGGCGAATACCAGACTTTTCAGCAACTCTAACATGGCTTTCTCCAGACAATGTGAATCCATTATTCTAACCGGAAAAGCGAGAAATACATCCCCTTTTGTGCGGTACAGTTTGCGCATATAACGAATTACGTCACAATAAGCCTTTTGCCAGGACATTGTTATGCAGGCCGAAATTCTCCTCACCCTTCGTCTTCAGCAAAAATTGTTCGCCGATCCTCGCCGCATTGCCCTGCTCAAACAGATCGCGCAAACCGGCTCCATCAGCCAGGGGGCGAAGAACGCGGGCATTAGCTATAAAAGCGCGTGGGATGCCATCAACGAGATGAACATCCTGAGCGAACAGCCGCTGGTCGATCGCGCCACTGGCGGTAAAGGCGGCGGCGGTGCCGTGCTGACGCGCTACGGGCAGCGACTGATCCAGCTGTACGACCTGCTGGGGCAAATCCAGCAAAAAGCGTTTGATGTCTTAAGCGATGACGACGCCCTGCCGCTGGACAGCCTGCTGGCCGCAATCTCTCGCTTCTCATTACAAACCAGCGCCCGCAACCAGTGGTTCGGCACCGTCACCGCCCGGGACGATAACCAGGTGCAGCAGCATGTGGATATTCTGCTCGCCGACGGCGAAACGCGCCTGAAAGCGGCGATTACCGCCCAGAGCGGCGAACGTCTGGGGTTAGATGAAGGCAAAGAGGTACTGGTGCTGCTGAAAGCGCCGTGGGTCAGTATCACCCAAAACGTTGACGCGGCCCAGCAGGCCGATAACCAGCTGCGCGGAGTGATCAACCATATTGGCCACGGCGAGGAGCAGTGCGAAGTGCTGATGACCCTGCCCGACGGCCAGACGCTGTGCGCCACCGTTCCGCTCGCCCAGGCGGCGGGCTTAGAAGAAGGTGCTGATGCAACCGCATATTTTAATGCCGACCGGGTGATTATCGCCACGTTGTGCTAAGCGGATTGACATTGGTGCTGACAGTGCGTATCCCTGATGCTTATCGCTGCAAAATATGGGATACGTCATGTCATCATTGCAAATTTCGCAAGGCACGTTTCGTCTTAGCGACACCCGAACCCTTTCTCTTGCCGATTTCACCCTTAACGCGGGCGAAAGCTGGGCTTTCGTTGGCAGCAACGGCAGCGGCAAATCCGCGCTGGCCCGCGCCCTGGCCGGCGAGCTGACCCTGCTGAAGGGCGAACGCCGCAGCACCTTTACCCGTCTGACCCGCCTCTCCTTCGAGCAGCTACAAAAGCTGGTCAGCGATGAGTGGCAGCGCAATAACACCGATTTGCTCAGCCCGGGTGAAGAGGATACGGGCCGCACCGCATCAGAGATTATCCAGGACGAGATCAAAGATGAGGCCCGCTGCCGCCAGCTGGCAGAGCAGTTCGGCATTACCAGCCTGCTGGACAGACGTTTCAAATATCTTTCGACGGGCGAAACCCGCAAAACCCTGCTCTGCCAGGCGCTGATGAGCGCCCCGGAACTGTTGATCCTCGATGAGCCGTTCGACGGCCTCGACGTAAAATCACGCGGACAGCTGGCTGACCTGCTGGCTTCGCTCAACCAGCAGGGTTACACCCTGGTGCTGGTGCTCAACCGCTTTGATGAAATCCCTGATTTTGTGCAGTATGCCGGGGTGCTGGTCGACTGCGCCCTGACGGCGGTCGGCGAAAAAACAGCCCTGTTAAACCAGGCATTAATTGCCCAGCTGGCACACAGCGAAAAACTGCACGGCGTCGCCCTGCCTGAACCGGATGCCCCTTCTGCGCGGCATAGTTTGCCGGAAGGCGCCCCGCGAATTGTGCTCAACAATGGCGTGGTATCGTACAACGATCGTCCGATCCTCGACGACTTAAGCTGGACGGTCAATCCCGGTGAACACTGGCAGATTGTCGGCCCGAACGGTGCCGGGAAATCCACCCTGCTGAGCCTGATTACCGGCGATCACCCCCAGGGTTACAGCAACGATTTGACCCTGTTTGGCCGCCGACGCGGCAGCGGTGAAACCATCTGGGACATCAAAAAACATATCGGCTATGTCAGCAGCAGCCTGCACCTCGATTACCGGGTCAGCACCACCCTGCGCAATGTGATCCTCTCAGGTTACTTCGACTCGATTGGTATTTATCAGGTGGTGTCGGATAAGCAGCACAAGCTGGCGCAGCAATGGCTGGATATTCTTGGGATGGATAACCGGGTCGCTGATGCACCGTTCAGCAGCCTGTCGTGGGGCCAGCAGCGGCTGGCGCTGATCGTCCGCGCGCTGGTCAAACACCCCACGCTATTGATCCTCGACGAGCCGCTGCAGGGGCTGGATCCGCTCAACCGCCAGCTGATCCGCCGCTTTGTCGATATCCTGATAAGCGAGGGGGAAACACAGCTGCTGTTTGTGTCCCATCATGCGGAAGATGCTCCCGCCTGTATCACCCACCGGCTGGAATTTGTCGCCGACGGCGAGACCTACCGTTACCAGACAGGCCCCTTGTAAACCGCGTCGGGGCATCGCCCCGCGCTTTTCAGATAACCTGCAACAGCGCAACGCTATCCGTTTGATTTACAATCCTTCATAACCCGCTGGAATGCGCTTTTGCGCGCAGTGTAAACGATTCCACTAATTTATCCCATGTCACACTTTTTCGCTCTCTGGTATGCTAGGATTATCTCATACCACAAGCCCAATGGAGCGAAATATGCGAGTTCTGGTAACAGGTGGTAGCGGTTACATAGGAAGTCATACCTGTGTGCAACTGCTGCAAAACGGTCACGACGTCATCATCCTCGATAATCTGTGCAACAGTAAACGTAGCGTGCTGCCGGTCATGGAGCGCCTTGCCGGTAAACAACCCACCTTTATCGAAGGCGATATTCGTAACGAAGCGCTGATGGCGGAGATCCTTCACGATCACGCGATCGACACGGTGATCCACTTTGCCGGACTGAAAGCGGTCGGTGAGTCGGTCGCCAAACCGCTGGAATATTACGACAACAACGTTAACGGCACGCTGCGCTTAATCTCCGCCATGCGCGCGGCGGGCGTGAAGAACTTTATCTTCAGCTCCTCTGCGACCGTGTACGGCGACCAGCCGCAAATTCCGTATGCCGAAAGCTTCCCTACCGGCACGCCGCAAAGCCCGTACGGCAAAAGCAAACTGATGGTGGAACAGATTCTGGCAGACCTGCAAAAAGCGCAGCCAGACTGGAGCATCGCCCTGCTGCGTTACTTCAACCCGGTAGGCGCGCATCCATCAGGCGATATGGGTGAAGATCCGCAGGGCATCCCGAACAACCTGATGCCTTACATCGCCCAGGTGGCCGTGGGTCGCCGCGACTCGCTGGCGGTATTTGGTAACGACTATCCGACCCCGGACGGCACCGGCGTGCGCGACTATATTCATGTGATGGATCTCGCCGAAGGCCACGTGGCGGCGATGCAGCAGCTGGCGGATAAACCCGGCGTCCATATTTACAATCTCGGCGCGGGCGTAGGTAGCAGCGTGCTGGATGTGGTCAATGCGTTCAGTACCGCCTGCGGCAAACCGGTGGCGTATCACTTTGCCCCGCGCCGCGACGGCGATCTGCCAGCCTACTGGGCCGACGCGACCAAAGCCGAGAAAGAGCTGAACTGGCGCGTCTCTCGCACGCTGGATGAAATGGCACAGGACACCTGGCGCTGGCAGTCACGCCACCCGCAGGGCTATTCGGATTAAGGATCTGTGATGACACAATTTAACCCCGTCGATCACCCGCATCGTCGTTTTAACCCGTTAACCGGGCAATGGATTCTGGTCTCTCCGCACCGCGCCAAACGTCCGTGGCAAGGGGCGCAGGAGACGCCGGCAAAACAGACCCTGCCGCAGCACGATCCGGACTGCTTCCTCTGTCCGGGCAATACCCGCGTCACCGGGGATATCAATCCCGATTACAAAGGCACGTACGTTTTCACCAACGACTTTGCCGCGCTGATGACCGATACTCCCGACGCCCCGCAAAGCGGCGATCCGCTGATGCGCTGCGAAAGCGCGCGCGGCACCAGCCGGGTTATCTGTTTCTCGCCGGACCACAGCAAAACGCTGCCGGAACTGAGCGTCGAGGCCCTGACCGAGGTGGTTAAAACCTGGCAGGAGCAGACCGCCGAACTCGGGCAAACCTACCCGTGGATCCAGGTGTTTGAAAACAAAGGCGCAGCGATGGGCTGTTCCAACCCGCACCCGCACGGACAGGTGTGGGCCAACAGCTTCCTGCCGAATGAAGCCGAGCGCGAGGATCGCCTGCAGCAGGCGCATTACGCCGAGCAGGGTACGCCGCTGCTGGTGGATTACGCCCAGCGCGAGCTGGCGGACGGTAGCCGCACCGTGGTGGAAACCGAGCACTGGCTCGCCGTGGTGCCTTACTGGGCGGCGTGGCCGTTCGAAACCCTGCTGCTGCCGAAAGCCCACGTGCTGCGCATCACCGATCTGACTGAGGCCCAGCGCAGCGATCTGGCGCTGGCGCTGAAAAAACTGACCAGTCGTTACGACAATCTGTTCCAGTGCTCATTCCCCTATTCCATGGGCTGGCACGGCGCACCGTTTAACGGCGAAGAGAATCAGCACTGGCAGCTGCATGCCCACTTCTATCCGCCGCTGCTGCGCTCTGCGACCGTACGTAAGTTTATGGTCGGCTACGAGATGCTGGCAGAGACCCAGCGCGACCTGACGGCAGAACAGGCCGCTGAGCGCCTGCGTGCAGTGAGCGATGTCCATTTTCGCGAATCCGGAGAATAACAATGAGTCTGAAAGATAAAACCCACGCCCTGTTTGCTGAAACGTTCGGCTACCCTGCCACTCACGCCATTCAGGCTCCCGGCCGCGTGAACCTGATCGGGGAACACACCGACTATAACGACGGTTTTGTCCTGCCCTGCGCCATCGATTACCAGACGGTGATCAGCTGTGCGAAGCGCGACGACCGCAAAGTCCGGGTGATCGCCGCCGATTACGACAACCAGATCGATGAATTTTCGCTGGATGCACCGATTGTTGCTCACGATTCTCAGCAGTGGTCAAACTACGTGCGCGGCGTGGTGAAACATCTGCAGAAGCGTAATAAAAACTTTGGCGGCGCGGATCTGGTGATCAGCGGTAACGTCCCACAAGGCGCGGGTTTAAGCTCGTCCGCCTCGCTGGAAGTGGCGGTCGGTACTGTCTTCCAGCAGCTGTATCATCTGCCGCTGGACGGGGCGCAAATCGCCCTCAATGGCCAGGAAGCAGAAAACCAGTTCGTCGGCTGCAACTGCGGCATTATGGATCAGCTGATCTCCGCGCTCGGCAAAAAAGGCCATGCGCTGCTGATCGACTGCCGGTCGCTGGGCACCAAAGCGGTTTCCCTGCCTAAAGGTGCCGCGGTCATTATCATCAACAGTAATTTCAAACGTACGCTGGTGGGCAGCGAGTACAACACCCGCCGCGAGCAGTGCGAAACCGGGGCGCGCTTCTTCCAGCAGACCGCCCTGCGCGACGTATCGCTTAACGAGTTCAACAAAGTCGCCCACGAGCTGGATCCGGTGGTGGCAAAACGCGTGCGCCACGTTCTGACCGAGAACGCCCGTACCGTTGAAGCCGCGACGGCGCTGGAAAAAGGCGATCTGCTGCGCATGGGTGAACTGATGGCACAGTCCCATGCCTCGATGCGGGATGACTTCGAAATTACCGTGCCACAGATCGACACCCTGGTGGAGATTGTGAAAGCCGCGATTGGCGATCAGGGCGGCGTGCGCATGACCGGCGGCGGCTTCGGTGGCTGCATCGTCGCGCTGGTGCCGGAAGCGTTAGTCCCGGTTGTTCAGCAGGCTGTTGAACAGCAGTACGAAGCCAAAACCGGCATCAAAGAGACGTTCTACGTCTGCAATGCCTCACAAGGAGCGGGCCAGTGCTAAGAGAAACCCCAACCCTCGCCCCGGATGGCCTGCCGTATCGCCTGTTGACCCTGCGCAACAGCGCAGGGATGGTGGTCACGGTGATGGACTGGGGCGCCACGCTGCTTTCGGCGCGTGTTCCCATGTCCGATGGTAGCGTACGTGAGACCCTGCTTGGCTGCGCCTCGCCGGAGCAGTACGTTGAACAAACCGCATTCCTGGGCGCCTCTGTGGGTCGCTACGCCAACCGCATCGCCAAAAGCTGTTTCGAGCTGGATGGCGTGCGCTATGCACTGCTGCCGAGCCAGGGCGAAAATCAGCTTCACGGTGGACCAGAAGGCTTTGATAAACGCCGCTGGCGCATCGTGCAGCAAAACAATGGCGAAGCGCTGCTGGCGCTCGACTCGCCCGACGGCGATCAGGGTTATCCGGGCAACTGCGCGGTGAGCGTGCATTACCGCTTAACCGACGACAACCGCGTCGCCATTGAGTACCGCGCCACGGTGGACAAGCCTTGCCCGGTCAACCTGACCAACCACGCCTACTTCAACCTCGACGGCGACTGCAGCGACGTGCGCAATCACAAGCTGCAGCTGCTGGCGCAGGCGTATTTACCTGTCGATGAGATGGGGATCCCGCAGGACGGACTGAAGGCGGTTGCCGATACCAGCTTTGATTTCCGCGCCACCAAAGTTATCGCCCAGGATTTCCTGGCTGATGCCGATCAGCGCAAAGTGAAAGGTTACGATCATGCCTTTCTGCTCGACGCGCAGGGCGACGTGAGTCAGCCTGCTGCGCATCTGTGGTCGGCCGATGACAAGCTACAGATGACGGTGTACACCACTGCCCCGGCTCTGCAATTCTATTCGGGTAATTACCTCGGCGGCACCCCGGCTCGCGAGCAAGGGGAATACAGTGAATGGCAGGGTCTGGCGCTGGAAAGTGAGTTTTTACCGGACAGCCCGAACCATGCCGAGTGGCCGCAGCCGGACTGCGTTTTACGCCCGGGCGAGGTCTACGTGAGCGTCACGGAATACCACTTTATTGCGCAATAAAATCCGGCCCTCCATCAGGAGGGCTGTTTTTACCCATCTTGCTGAAAATAGCGCCATTCACGGACAAAATCACAACCCCTCATTCACAAGCATCTTACACTGAGACACTATTTTCGCTATGGTTAGGGTTAAGCGTTGCCCGCGGCACGGCTGCGGCAATATAATGAGAATTGTTATCATTCAAATAATGCTTGATTTGGAGGAGTAAGATATGGCTGTAACTAAGCTGGTTCTGGTGCGTCATGGCGAAAGCCAATGGAACAACGAAAACCGTTTTACCGGTTGGTATGATGTTGACCTGTCCGAGAAAGGCGTTGGTGAAGCGAAAGCAGCAGGCAAACTGCTGAAAGATGAAGGCTTCAGCTTCGATTTTGCTTATACCTCCGTGCTGAAACGTGCCATCCACACCCTGTGGAACGTTCTTGACGAACTGGATCAGGCCTGGCTGCCGGTTGAGAAATCCTGGAAACTGAACGAGCGTCATTACGGTGCGCTGCAGGGCCTGAATAAAGCCGAAACCGCAGAAAAATACGGTGACGAGCAGGTTAAGCAGTGGCGTCGTGGTTTTGCGATCACCCCACCAGAGCTGACCAAAGATGACGAGCGCTTCCCGGGCCACGATCCGCGTTACGCATCACTGACTGACGCAGAGCTGCCAACCACTGAGAGCCTCGCGCTGACCATCGACCGCGTTGTGCCTTACTGGGAAGAAACCATTCTGCCACGCCTGAAAAGCGGTGAGCGCGTAATCATCGCTGCTCACGGTAACTCCCTGCGTGCGCTGGTGAAGTACCTGGACAAAATGGGCGAAGACGAAATCCTCGAGCTGAACATCCCAACCGGCGTTCCGCTGGTGTATGAGTTCGACGAAAACTTCAACCCGATCAAACGCTACTACCTGGGTAACGCAGACGAGATCGCGGCGAAAGCGGCGGCCGTTGCGAACCAGGGTAAAGCCAAGTAATAAAAAAGCCCGGTCGCGATGACCGGGCCTTATGTACGTGATGCCGGATAACCTCCGGCATTTTTTTAGCCGCGACGGGCTTTTACCGCGCTCGCCAGCTGGCGCAGTACCGTTTCAGTATCGTCCCAGCCGATGCAGGCATCGGTCACGCTTTTACCGTAAACCAGCGGCTCGCTGCCTTCCAGATTCTGATTACCTTCCACCAGATGGCTTTCGATCATCACGCCGATAATCGCCTTTTCGCCGCCCGCAATTTGCTGGCAAACGTCAGACCCAACGTCCATCTGCTTTTTGTACTGCTTGCTGGAGTTGGCATGGCTGAAGTCGATCATCACCTGCGGAGCAAGACCGGCTTTATCCAGACCCGCCTTCACTTCTGCGACGTGTGCTGCACTGTAGTTCGGCTCTTTACCGCCGCGCAGGATGATATGGCAATCGCCATTCCCGCTGGTGTTCACAATCGCGGAGTGACCCCATTTGGTCACGGAGAGGAAGCAGTGCGGCGCCCCGGCAGCGTTAATGGCGTCGATAGCCACTTTGATGGTGCCGTCGGTACCGTTCTTAAAGCCAACCGGACAGGAAAGGCCGGATGCCAGCTCGCGGTGCACCTGAGATTCGGTGGTACGCGCGCCAATGGCGCCCCAGCTCATCAGGTCTGCCATATACTGCGGAGTGATCATGTCGAGGAACTCACCCGCCGCCGGCAGGCCGGTGTCGTTAATGTCCAGCAGCAGCTTACGCGCGATGCGCAGACCATCGTTGATCTGGTAGCTGTTATCCATATGCGGATCGTTAATCAGCCCTTTCCAGCCCACGGTGGTGCGCGGCTTTTCAAAGTAGACGCGCATGACAATTTCCAGCTCATCCTTCAGCGTCTCGCGCAGCGTCAGCAGGCGCGTCGCGTACTCTTTCGCTGCAAAGGGATCGTGAATCGAGCACGGACCGATCACCACTAACAGACGATCGTCATTCCCTTTGAGGATCTTGTGGATCGCTTTACGGGCATGGGACACGGTGTTAGCAGCATTTTCGGTGGCAGGAAACTTTTCAAGGAGCGCTACAGGGGGTAATAACTCATTGATCTCTTTGATACGTAAATCGTCATTCTGATAATTCATGTTCTTTCCAGCGTTGCCATACTTTTATAGTTGAATGCAATGCTTTCAATCTAACTGGTCAGTCAGGAAGTGTAAACGCCCTTTTACACTGCAGGCAGATAAATCCTGGAATTCACTTAAAAAACCCCACAAAGTAGCGAAAAACCAGATCCGCCCTAAACTTTTTAACTGTATACACTGCATTTATTTAGTTTATCGCGATTCCATACTGACCTAAGTTTGGATCACGGCATCTTTGACCACTGAGCAGCATGTCGATTTCGCATATGCACTGTGGAAACAAGTTATCCAGAACATAACGACCAGAACAGGAGCAGCATGATGAAAATGACTAAACTCACCACCCTTTTCCTGACAGCAACCCTTACCCTTGCGAGCGGTGCTGCACTGGCGGCCGATCAAACACAAGGTTCTGAAAACGGCAACGGTCAGGCTAATGCCGCCGCAGATGCCGGTGCATTAGCGCCTGACGCACACCAGAACCTCGCGCCAAATAATGTTGATAACAGCCAGATCAACACCGGCAGCGGCACTGGCACTACCGGTACGGGCGGGACCATGCTTCATCCGAATGGTACAAGCTCCACCATGGATAACCATGACGGCATGACCAAAGATGAAGTGCACAAAAACTCGATGTGTAAGGACGGTAAATGTCCGGACATGAACAACAAAGTCGATAACACCAGTACCGATGCCGAACGTAAAACGGATGGCACCACCCAGTAATCAAGGGTGAATACGTGATAAAGGAGAGCGCTGGCTCTCCTTTCTTTTTTGTGCAAAATGTTAAAAACTCTACACTTACAATAATAATGCATCAGGACATTTTTCATGGCGCACACCCACTCACACGCTCCTTCTTCGCAGGATCAAAATGCTAAACGGTTAATGCTGGCGTTCGGTATCACCGCCACCTTTATGATTATCGAGGTGATTGGCGGGCTGATTTCAGGTTCGCTGGCGCTGCTGGCCGATGCCGGGCATATGCTGACGGATGCCGCTGCGCTGCTGTTTGCCCTGCTGGCGGTCATCTTTTCCCGCAAGCCGCCGAGCGGGGGTCGCACTTTTGGCTGGCTGCGCCTGACCACCCTCGCCGCCTTCGTTAACGCCATTGCGCTGGTGGTGATCACCATTATCATCGTCTGGGAGGCCATTCAGCGCTTTCTGCAACCCCAGCCAGTTGCTGGCGTCACCATGATGGTGGTGGCCGTTGCCGGACTCATTGCCAATATCGCGGCCTTCTGGATTTTGCACCGGGGCAGTGAAGAGAAAAACCTCAACGTGCGGGCTGCGGCCTTACACGTGCTCGGGGATCTGCTGGGCTCGGTGGGGGCGATTATTGCCGCACTGGTGATCCTCTGGACGGGCTGGACGCCGGTGGACCCGATCCTCTCGGTGCTGGTGTCGTGTCTGGTGTTGCGCAGCGCCTGGCGCCTGCTGAAGGAGAGCGTGAATGAACTGCTGGAAGGGGCACCCGCATCGCTTGATATTGCGGCGCTGAAGCGCAATTTGAATCGTTCCATTCCTGAAGTACGCGACGTGCATCATGTCCACGTCTGGATGGTCGGTGAAAAACCGGTGATGACCCTGCACGTGCAGGTGATCCCGCCGCACGACCACGATGCGTTACTGGGACGTATCCAGCACTTTCTTGAGCATCAGTACGCGATTTCTCACGTCACCATTCAGATGGAATATACCCCCTGTCAGGGACCGGACTGCCACCTCAACGAGGCGCAGGCCGGTCACGCACATCATCACCATCATTAGCTGGAAAGCGCGTGAGAACCCCGTTCCCGCGCGCTGTTAATCCACATCCGGCTGCCGTTAAGCGCGATAAAGGTGAGGATCAGGTACTCCAGCGACATGGCATAGACGCCCTGTAGAGCGAAGATCACGACGCTTATTACGTTGATGATCACCCACAGCAGCCAGTTTTCGACGTATTTGCGGGTCATCAGGATCATCGCTGCAATCGACAGCACCATCATGCAGGAATCCCAGAACGGGAAGGCGTCAGGCTGCAGTTGCGGCATCGTGACGTTCAGCCCGAGGCTGGTCATTACCGTGACCGCCACCCGCGTCAGGAATGCAAATACCGGATTGATAAAGACGGTCATCAGGCCGATGGCCACCACGCAGGCAGCCAGCCAGGCCATCGCTTTTGGCAACGGCAGCCAGCGGATCTGCAGTTCGGCCTCCTGCTGGCTGTTCTGCCGCGACCAGGCGTACCAGCCATAAATATTGGCGACAAAAAAGAACAGCTGCAGCAGCAGGCTGGCGTACAGCTGAATCTGAAAGAAAATAATCGCAAAGAGGGTAACGTTCACCAGGCCAAACGCGTAGTTGACGATCTTCTCCAGACTGGCAAGCCAGATGCAGAGCAGACCCGCGATAGTCCCTACGGCTTCAATCCATGACAAATCATAGCCGCCAGCGCCAATCGGTATATGAACCAGAATGTTTTGCGTGCTAAAAAAATCCATCTCTTCTCCTGAGCGTAACGTTACGCATTAGCGTTGCTTAAGGTCGTAGTGTAGCCGCAAAATCCAGCATCCGGTTAAGCGGAATTAACGCCCCTTCCCGCAGCGCAGCGTCGACGTGTATCTCATGCGCCGCTCCGCCTGACTCCAGCCCCTCTGCAATGGCTTTAAGCCCGTTCATGGCCATCCACGGGCAGTGCGCACAGCTGCGACAGGTTGCCCCCTCGCCTGCGGTCGGCGCTTCCAGCAGCTCTTTGTCGGGCACCGCCTGCTGCATCTTGTAGAAGATCCCGCGATCGGTGGCGACGATAAGCTGGCGATGTGGCAGCGTTTTCGCCGCGCTGATCAGCTGGCTGGTTGAACCCACCGCGTCGGCCAGGTTAACGATCGCCTGCGGCGATTCAGGGTGAACCAGAATGGCGGCGTCCGGATAGAGCCCCTTCATGCGCTCCAGCGCCTGAGTTTTGAATTCGTCATGGACGATACAGGCGCCCTGCCAGCACAGAATATCCGCGCCGGTTTGCTTCTGAACGTAGTTGCCCAGATGTTTGTCCGGTGCCCAGATGATTTTCTCGCCCAGGCTGTCGAGATGTTCAATCAGCTCGACGGCGATGCTCGAGGTCACGACCCAGTCAGCGCGGGCTTTTACTGCCGCTGAGGTGTTGGCATACACCACCACCGTTCTGTCCGGATGGGCATCGCAGAAGGCGGTGAATTCGTCAATCGGGCAGCCCAGATCGAGAGAACACTCCGCGTTGAGAGTCGGCATCAGGATGGTTTTTTCCGGGCTGAGAATTTTTGCCGTCTCGCCCATAAAACGCACCCCGGCGACCAGCAGGGTCGACGCCGGATGCCGCGCGCCAAAACGAGCCATTTCCAGCGAGTCTGAAATACAGCCGCCGGTCTCTTCCGCCAGCTGCTGAATCTCGGGATCGGTGTAGTAGTGCGCCACCATTACCGCATCACGTTCTTTCAGCAGACGCTTGATTTTCTCACGGTAAAACTGCTTCTCGTCGTGACTCAGCGGAACGGGCTTAGGCGGGAAGGGATAGATTGCGGCTTCAGGATCAAACATCACACTCATTATGGCTTCTCGTTTTACTGGCTTAACAAGTTTGCCGTTATTGTTTGGCGAAAACCAAAGCAATGGCAATTGTGTTTTATATACTAAACAAGATAGCGAATCTGAGAGGGAAAGTCACACCCAATGCGTACAGGTAGCATTTGTCGGGTGGCGGCTTCGCCTTACCCGACCTACGACCCGATATTGTAGGCCTGATAAGCGCAGCGCCATCAGGCAAGGGCTTTTCTGCTGAGGAATAACAAATAGCAAAAAGGCGCCTTTAGGGCGCCTTTTTACATTGGTGGGTCGTGCAGGATTCGAACCTGCGACCAATTGATTAAAAGTCAACTGCTCTACCAACTGAGCTAACGACCCCTTTCGGGATTTACTGCTTTTACTTTTCAGGCTGGTGGGTCGTGCAGGATTCGAACCTGCGACCAATTGATTAAAAGTCAACTGCTCTACCAACTGAGCTAACGACCCATTCGGGTGTTGCCTGAAATTTTACTCGGTACCAATCTAAAGATTGGTGGGTCGTGCAGGATGACTCGGCTTCGCCTCGCCCTACGGGCCGTTGCTAAAGCAACGTTATCCTTCACGCTTAATACCTGAGTCAGATATTAAAATTGGTGGGTCGTGCAGGATTCGAACCTGCGACCAATTGATTAAAAGTCAACTGCTCTACCAACTGAGCTAACGACCCAATGGTGGGTGATGACGGGCTCGAACCGCCGACCCCCTCCGTGTAAAGGAGGTGCTCTACCAACTGAGCTAATCACCCTTTGAAGCTTTTAGTGGTGGGTCGTGCAGGATTCGAACCTGCGACCAATTGATTAAAAGTCAACTGCTCTACCAACTGAGCTAACGACCCACTATTTTTGCCGCTTTTGGGCTGTTCGATATCCCTTGGCAACGGCGGCATATATTACTGATTTCAGAATTCAGCGCAACTAAAATTTTGAGGAAGATCACCTAACTGCTTAGGAATTATGCGGCAAGACCAGAAAAAAGACGATTTCTGGTCATCCGGCAATCATCCCATCGCAGAAAGACGTTTTTGCGCCTGTTTTGCACCTTCGGTACCTGGGAACTTACTGACGACCTGCTGGAACACGGCTTTCGCTTTCGCGGTGTCGCCTTTGTCCTGCATGATCACCCCGACCTTAAACATCGCGTCAGGGGCTTTAGGCGATTTCGGGTAATTTTTCACCACTGAGGCAAAATAAAACGCCGCATCGTCTTTTTTACCCTTGTTGTAATTCAACTGTCCCAGCCAATAGTTGGCATTGGGCTGATAGGTTGAATCAGGGTACTTCTTCACGAATGCCTGAAACGCCGCCAGAGCATCGTCCTGGCGCGATTTATCCTGCACCAGGGCAATCGCTGCGTTGTAGTCAGTATTCGCATCACCGCTCTGTACAGGCGCGCCTGTAGAGGCTGATGCGTCAGCCGGTGGCGTTGCTGTCGCCCCGGCGGTTCCGCTTTGATCCCCTGCGGCCGGTTGCGCTGCTGCGCCGCCGCTGTTCAGGTTATCAATTTGCAGCATGATCTGCTTTTGACGCTCCACAACCTGATTGAGCTGATACTGACTTTCCTGGATCTGTCCGCGCAGAGAGTCGATATCGGTCTGGTTATCAGAAAGTTGCTGCTGGAGTTGGGTTAAAAGCTGGCTGTGAGCGTTAGAAATACGCTCAAGTTGGGTGACACGGTCTTCGACCGAGCCGGAGCCGACACTACTGATTGGTGCCTGAGCAAAAGCGGCCCAGGGGGCCGCTATACCAACCAGTAACGACAGACTCATAAGATGATGTCTGAAGTTACTGTTCATGCGATTCTCTTAGTAAACCAGTACAGCGCGACGGTTTTTAGAGTAAGCCGCTTCGTCGTGGCCCAGAACCGCTGGTTTCTCTTTACCGTAAGAAACGATGGAGATCTGGTCAGCAGAAACGCCTTTACCCTGCAGGTACATTTTAACTGCGTTAGCACGACGCTCGCCCAGGGAGATGTTGTACTCAGGGGTACCGCGTTCGTCCGCGTGACCTTCTACGGTCACTTTGTAAGACGGGTTGCTACGCAGGAAGTTAGCGTGAGCATCCAGCATCGCAGCGAAGTCAGAACGGATGTCGAACTTGTCCAGATCGAAGTAAACAATGTTGTTCTGCTGCAGCTGTTGCATCTGAAGACGCGCTTGCTCTTCAGAAGACATATTGCCATTGGCGTTAGCGTCCATACCGGTGCCGGCACCCATCATGCCTTCGCCGCTCTGGTCGTTGCTTGCGTTCTTGTTAGAAGAACACGCTGCGATTGCCATAACAGGCAGAGCGATCATCAGCCCTTTCAGCACTTTGTTCAGTTGCATTTCTATGATTCCTTTATTATTCAATTAATTATTATTACAGGTACGGCGACCAGGCAGGTGATTTTACCTGTCCATCAGTTGCCGGAATACGCGCTTTGAAACGCCCATCGGTAGAAACCAGATTCAGCACGGATCCCATCCCCTGAGAAGAGCTGTAGATAACCATAGTGCCGTTAGGTGCCAGACTTGGCGTTTCATCCAGGAAGGTTGACGATAAAACTTGCACGCCACCACCTCCCAGATCTTGTTTGGCAATGTGCTGCTGACCACCGGCCGAGCTGACCATTACCATAAATTTACCGTCAGCACTCACGTCTGCATCCTGGTTCTGAGAACCTTCCCAGGTAATACGCTGCGGAGCACCGCCGTTAACATTAACTTTATACACTTGCGGACGACCGGCCTGGTCAGAGGTAAATGCCAGGTTCTGGCTGTCCGGGAACCAGGTTGGTTCGGTGTTATTGCTGCGACCGTCAGTAACCTGGCGGATCTGGCCGGAGCCGATATCCATCACGTACAGGTTCAGGCTACCGGTTTTAGACAGGGCAAACGCCAGTTTAGAACCGTCAGGCGAGAACGCCGGTGCGCCGTTGTGACGTGGGAATGAAGCAACCTGACGCACTGCGCCATTCGCCAGCGTCTGGATAACCAGCGCAGAACGACCGCTTTCGAAGGTCACGTAAGCCAGTTTAGAGCCGTCCGGAGACCAGGCCGGTGACATCAGCGGCTGTGGTGAACGGTGAACGGTGAACTGGTTGTAACCATCGTAGTCAGACACGCGCAGTTCATACGGGAACTGACCGCCGTTGGTCTGTACCACGTAAGCGATACGGGTACGGAAAGCGCCTTTAATGCTGGTCAGCTTCTCGAACACTTCATCACTGGCGGTGTGACCGGCATAGCGCAGCCACTGCTTGTTCACTTTGTAGCTGTTCTGTGCCAGAACGGTACCCGGTGCGCCACCGGTGTCTACCAGCTGGTAGGCCACGGTGTAACCGCCGTCCGGGTTCGGGGTAACCTGACCCACAACCACGGCATCGATACCCAGCGCAGACCATGCGGCTGGCTGCAACTCCGCGGCAGTGCCCGGCTGTTGCGGCAGACGAGAACGGTCTAACGGATTAAATTTACCGCTGTTACGCAGGTCAGCAGCAACGATGCCGCCCACGTCTTCAGGTGCTGCACCAGGGCCTGCCCACTGGAACGGAACCACGCCAATCGGACGCGCCGAGTCCACCCCTTGGGTGATCTCGATACGCACTTCTGCGTGCAGCATGGCTGCCCACAGCATAAAGAAACTTACTGCAACACGTAATGCCTGCTTCATCATGTCTCCCATACCCGGGTAACCTTACCCGCGATAATTTAGCAGAATGTTAACAAACTCAATTCGACAAAACTACCAGAACTCTGTGACTCTACCGGGTCAATTTTTCCCCGTTTGCACGGGGAAAATATAACTTATGGTTTGAAGTCCAGTGGTGCGTTTTTGAACGTTTCAAACACAGCCTGAGAAGGCGGTTTCGGGAACTTAGTCATCCTGCTGGTTGCAGACAACATCTGCTGACAGAATGCCGGATCGCCACCCTCTTGCTTGACGCTGAGGATAGTCCCATCCGCGCTCAGATTGACGCGTAACGTACAGGTTTTCCCCTGGAAGCTATCCCAGTCGTACAGGCGCCCACGAATGGCGGCCTGTACCTGTGCAATATACGAGGCAATCTCCGCCTGAGATGCACCGCCCTGCCCCGGCTTACTTCCTTTAGCAGGAGAAGCACCACCTGCGCTACCGCTGTTGCTACCTTTCGGCGCATTCTTACCTGAACTTAAATCACCGAACAGGTCGTCAACGTCCGACGCGGCCGCTTTATCAGCAGCCGCTTTTTTGGCTGCGGCGGCTTTACCGGCAGCGGCCTTTTCAGCAGCAGCCTTATCGGCTGCGGCTTTCTTGTCGGCGGCGGCCTTTTCAGCTGCGGCCGCTTTTTTATCCGCTGCCGCTTTTTCTGCCGCAGCCGCTTTTTTATCAGCAGCGGCTTGCTCGGCAGCTGCTTTGTCAGCGGCGGCTTTTTCTGCTGCAGCGGCCTTTTTAGCGGCCTCGGCAGTGGCTTTCTTCTCAGCGTCCTGGGCCGCTTTTTTGGCGGCGTCAGCTTCTGCTTTTTTCTGCGCGTCAGCAGCGGCTTTTTTCGCGGCCTCTGCTTCTACTTTCTTCTGTGCGTCAGCAGCCGCTTTCGCTGCCGCGGCTTCCGCCACTTTTTGCGCATCGGCGGCGGCTTTTTTCGCGGCTTCAGCGGCTTGCTTCGCAGCATCGGCTGCTTGCTTCGCCTGCGCATCAGCCTGCGCTTTTGCGTCCGCTGCCGCTTTCGCTGCAGCTTCTTCCGCCTGCTTTTGCTGCTCCTGGGCTTTCTTCGCCGCGGTTTCAGCCTGCTTCTGCTGCTCCGCCTGCTCTTTCGCCGCTTCCTGAGCTTGCAAACGTTCTTTCTCGAGCTGCTTCAGACGTTCCTGCTCGGCGGCCTGTTTTTCACGCAGTTCTTCCGCTTGTTGTTGCGCCTGTTTATCGCGTTGCTCTTCAGCACGTTTTGCACTCGCCTGCTGCTGCTGCTGACGGTTATAGTTCTGCACCACCGCACCGGGATCGACCATCACGGCATCGATGGATGAACCGCCTCCTCCGCCCGCAGCAGCATCCATATGCTCATCGAACGAACTCCAGATCAGTGCCGCAAAAAGAATGATATGCAGCACGGCAGAGACAATTATCGCCCGTTTAAGCTTATCGTTTTGTTCGGTTGCCTTTGACACTATGGGTTCCCAAAAACTCTGTTGTGTACGCAGATGATCAAATAGGCTGCGTCATCAAGCCAACTGACTTGACGCCTGCGCTATGCAACAGGTTCAGCGCTTTAATGATTTCATCGTAAGGCACGTCTTTAGCACCACCGATCAAGAAGACCGTTTTCGGATCCGCCTGCAGACGTCGTTGCGCTTCGGCAACAACCTGCTCTGGCGGCAGTTGATCCAGACGATCTTTTTCAACCACCACGCTGTACTGTCCTACTCCGGAAACTTCAATGATAACCGGTGGATTGTCATTGCTGCTTACAGCCTGAGATTCTGTCGCATCCGGCAGATCAACCTCAACGCTCTGGGTAATGATGGGCGCTGTAGCCATAAAGATCAGCAGCAGCACCAGCAGAACGTCCAGCAGCGGTACAATGTTGATTTCGGACTTTAGTTCGCGACGACCCCGTCCACGCTGTCTGGCCATGGTTTACCCCTTGTTGCTCTCGGTGCTGGTAAACGCCTGGCGGTGCAGAATCGCGGTGAACTCTTCCATAAAGTTGTCGTAATTCAGTTCCAGTTTGTTCACACGCTGGTTCAGGCGGTTATACGCCATAACCGCAGGAATTGCGGCAAACAGACCGATAGCGGTCGCGATCAGCGCTTCTGCGATACCCGGTGCTACCATCTGCAGCGTCGCCTGTTTCACCGCACCCAGTGCGATAAAGGCATGCATGATCCCCCAGACGGTACCAAACAGACCGATATAGGGACTGATGGAACCCACGGTGCCGAGGAACGGAATATGCGTTTCCAGCGTTTCCAGCTCACGGTTCATTGAGATGCGCATCGCACGAGCCGCCCCTTCAACGACCGCTTCCGGCGCATGGTTGTTGGCACGGTGCAAACGGGCGAATTCTTTGAAGCCGCTGTAGAACATTTGCTCGGAACCGGAAAGGTTCTCACGGCGTCCTTGGCTCTCCTGGTACAAACGTGAAAGTTCGATACCAGACCAGAACTTATCTTCAAAAGCTTCCGCTTCACGGGTAGCCGCATTGAGGATACGGGTTCTCTGGATGATGATGGCCCAGGATGCGATTGAAAATCCAATCAAAATGAACATGATAAGTTTAACCAGAAGGCTAGCCTTCAGGAACAAATCAAGGATATTCATGTCAGTCACTGCTTAAACTCCGCGACAATAGACTTAGGAAGCGCACGAGGCTTCATGATGAGTGGATCAACACAGACAATTAGTACTTCAGCTTCGTTCAGTACCGTGTTCTCTGCATTGACGATCCGCTGCGTGAAAACCAGTGAGGTCCCGCGCATTGATGTTATTTCCGTTTGGACTTCGAGCATATCGTCGAGTCTGGCAGGTGCAAAATACTCCAGCGTCATCTTGCGTACCACAAAGGCAACGCGCTCCGCCAACAAAACCTGCTGGCTGAAGTGATGATGGCGCAGCATCTCAGTGCGTGCTCGTTCATAAAAAGCAACGTAGCTGGCGTGGTAAACCACACCCCCGGCATCCGTATCTTCATAGTAGACACGCACCGGCCATCGAAACAGCGTTGTATTCACTTTACATCCCGGTAATGCAAAAAGAGATAGAGCTTTTAAACGTCGTTACTATACGCGCGGGAAAGGTGGTTTGGAATGGGAGAAAGTAAACGGAGAGTAAATATTTATGGGCCAGGGTAAGCCCATAATTTTAACGGATGATTCTTATTCAGTTGAAGAAGAAGATCAGTCCGACCAACAAAATGACATCGGCTATCAGCGGGCAGAAGATGCCCTGCCAGTGAACGGCTTTCGGGCGAAAACCCACACCGTGGATCACCCCGGCACAGACTGCCCACATCATCAGAAAACCGTGCCAGATTTCGAGCTCGCTGGTCTTCGCCGCAAAACGCGACGGGTCCCAGAAGATACAGCCCGCCAGCAGTAAGGCCATCACTAAGGAAAGCGCCCTTAACGGGCGCTTGTCCATTACCGCATACAACGTTGCGATAATATTCATCAGTGTTTTTCTTCACCTGCTTTGGCCGCTTCAACGTGCTCAAGCGCCAGGGCGGTGATGATGCCAAATGCACAAGCAAGAAGCGTCCCTAAAATCCATGCGAAATACCACATATTCAGCTCCTTACTTAATACATAGAGTGGGTATTGCTTTCGATATGTTCTTTCGTGATACGACCGAACATTTTCCAGTAACACCAGCTGGTGTAGATCAGAATAATCGGTACGAACACGGCCGCCACGAAGGTCATCAGATTCAGCGTCATCTGACTAGAGGTGGCATCCCACATTGTCAGGCTCGCATTCATCATGGTGCTGGAAGGCATCACGAACGGGAACATCGCGATACCGGACGTCAGGATAATGCACGCCAGCGTCAGTGAAGAGAAGACGAACGCCCACGCGCCTTTTTCCATGCGCGAGGTCAACAGGGTCAGCAGCGGCAGTACGACGCCCAGTGCCGGGATAGCCCACAGTGCTGGCATGTTATTAAAGTTCACCAGCCATGCACCAGCCTGACGCGCGACTTCTTTGGTCAGCGGATTCGACGGAGCAGCATGGTTCATCGCTGACGTCACCACATAACCGTCGATGCCGAACATCACCCAAACGCCAGCCAGTGCAAAGCACACCAGCGTAACCAGGGCCGCAACCTGAGAAACGGCACGGGCGCGCAGATGAAGCTCGCCCACGGTACGCATCTGCAGATAGGTCGCACCTTGGGTCAGGATCATCGCCACGCTGACGACGCCTGCCAGCAGACCGAACGGGTTCAGCAGCTGGAAGAAGTTGCCGGTGTAGTACAGGCGCATATATTCATCGAGGTGGAACGGCACGCCCTGCAGCAGGTTGCCGAATGCCACGCCAATCACCAAAGGCGGCACGAAGCTGCCGATGAAGATGCCCCAGTCCCACATGTTGCGCCAGCGTGGATCTTCAATTTTCGAGCGGTAGTCAAAGCCCACCGGACGGAAGAACAACGCTGCCAGCACCAGGATCATCGCCACGTAGAAACCAGAGAATGCTGCGGCATAGACCATCGGCCAGGCAGCAAACAGCGCGCCGCCGGCGGTGATCAGCCACACCTGGTTACCGTCCCAGTGCGGGGCGATGGAGTTGATCATAATTCGACGTTCGGTGTCATTACGACCGAGGAAGCGGGTGAGCATGCCCACCCCCATGTCGAAACCATCAGTGACCGCAAAACCAATCAGCAGAATACCGATCAGCAGCCACCAGATAAAACGCAATACTTCATAATCGATCATTTGACGACTCCTGTCTTAGCGTGCCGGCTGAGAAGCCACGGTGGACTGCTCGTAGTGGTAGCGACCGGTTTTCAGGCTGCTTGGACCAAGGCGTGCGAATTTGAACATCAGGAACAATTCAGCCACCAGGAACAGGGTGTACAGACCGCAAATCAGCAACATCGAGAAAATCAGATCGCCCGCTGTCAGAGACGAGTTCGCCACTGCGGTTGGCAGTACCTCACCGATCGCCCATGGCTGACGGCCATACTCTGCAACAAACCAGCCGGACTCGATGGCGATCCACGGTAATGGCATACCATACAGCGCCGCACGCAGCAGCCACTTACGCTGACCGATACGGTTACGGATGACTGACCAGAAGGAAGCGCCAATGATCAACAGCATGATGATGCCGCAGCCAACCATGATACGGAAGGCAAAGTACAGCGGCGCCACGCGTGGAATCGAGTCTTTGGTTGCCATTTGAATTTGCGCTTCCGTCGCGTCAGAGACGTTCGGGGTATAGCGTTTCAGCAGCAGACCGTAACCCAGGTCCTTTTTCACGTCGTTAAACTGATCGCGAACGGACTGATCGGTCGTACCTGAACGCAGTTGCTCCAGCAGGGAATAGGCTTTCATCCCGTTACGGATACGCTCCTCATGCTGCACCAGCAGATCTTTCAGGCCGATAACCGGCGTATCCACAGAGCGGGTGGCAATGATGCCGAGCGCGTAAGGGATCTGAATCGCAAAGTGGTTTTCCTGCGCATCCTGGTCAGGAATACCAAACAGGGTAAACGCAGCCGGAGCCGGTTGGGTTTCCCATTCGGCTTCGATAGCGGCCAGTTTGGTTTTCTGCACGTCACCCATTTCGTAACCGGATTCATCACCCAGCACGATAACGGAGAGGATTGCCGCCATACCAAAGCTTGCGGCAATGGCGAAGGAGCGTTTTGCAAAGGCGAAGTCACGACCACGCAGCATGTAGTAAGCACTGATGCCCAGCACGAACATCGCGCCGCAGACATAGCCAGATGCCACAGTGTGAACGAATTTCACCTGAGCAACCGGGTTCAGCACCAGCTCGGAGAAGCTGACCATCTCCATACGCATGGTTTCGAAGTTGAAGTCAGAGGCAATCGGGTTCTGCATCCAGCCGTTGGCCACCAGAATCCACAGTGCGGACAGGTTGGAGCCCAATGCGACCAGCCAGGTCACCGCCATGTGCTGAACTTTACTCAGACGATCCCAGCCGAAGAAGAACAGACCTACAAAGGTGGATTCGAGGAAGAAGGCCATCAGGCCTTCAATGGCCAGCGGCGCACCGAAGATATCCCCCACGTAGTGGGAATAGTATGACCAGTTAGTCCCGAACTGGAACTCCATGGTCAGGCCGGTTGCCACACCCAGAGCGAAGTTGATACCAAACAACTTGCCCCAGAATTTGGTCATATCTTTATAAATCTGTTTGCCGGAAAGGACGTACACCGTTTCCATGATGGCCAGCAGGAACGCCATACCGAGCGTCAGTGGCACAAACAGGAAGTGGTACATCGCGGTCAAGGCAAACTGTAAGCGCGACAGTTCGACTACATCTAACATCATGACTCCTTGCTCATCGCATGAAGACTCCGAGAATGAACCCCGTTAGAAAGGATCCACACACATGCCCCAATACAAAAGTTATCAGCACCCTTTCGTCTTTACTTCATCTTCGCAGGAGGAAAAAGCCATGATGAAAGGTTACGGATGCGTTAATAAAAAACTCAAATTGATCCCGCAAATATATTACGCTGCAAAGCCCTTACAATAAACAGGTTTTTATTGAAAGAGATTGACGTTTTACGACGGTGATCAACATATAGCGAATTTATCACTTTTCGACCAGTTTGATCGGGAACAATTTAACGTCTTTTGCAGCCCTTTTCCAGGCATTAAATATTGATATAAATCAATCTTGAGTCGTGGTGTTAAAGGTGTTTCTTGATGGTAAACCTGATGATTTTTTTGTTAACTTTATGTTGGCGTTATGCGCCAATGGTTATTGAATCAGCTCTGAAATATAAATAAAGGTGATTTAAATTAACGTGAGGTGGGCGAAGTATTTTAATAAAAGGCAAACCATTAAGCGTAGTAACTTAACAGCAAGTTTCCAGTCTGCTTATATCTGAAATTTTAATAACAAATATTTTACTTTTAATTCCATTACACTTAACACCGCACGGTTACCATTTTGTTAGCGGACAAAAATAAAAAAAGGCCACCTTACGATGGCCAACCATGTCGAAACAGACATTATTATGTCAAAGCTCCCCGCACGGGGAGCAGAGAGGATTTACTTAATGATGGATTTCAGCGCTTCGCCGATATCCGCCAGGCTGCGAACGGTCTTCACGCCTGCTGCTTCCAGCGCGGCGAACTTCTCATCCGCAGTGCCTTTGCCGCCCGCGATGATAGCGCCCGCGTGGCCCATACGTTTGCCTTTCGGCGCCGTCACACCAGCAATGTAGCCAACAACCGGTTTGGTAACGTGATCTTTAATGTACGCAGCCGCTTCTTCTTCTGCGCTACCGCCGATTTCACCGATCATCACGATGGCTTCAGTCTGCGGATCTTCCTGGAACAGCTTCAGGATGTCGATGAAGTTAGAGCCCGGGATCGGGTCGCCGCCAATGCCCACACAGGTGGACTGGCCGAAACCGTAGTCGGTGGTCTGCTTAACCGCTTCATAGGTCAGCGTACCGGAGCGGGAAACGATACCCACTTTGCCTGGCTTATGAATGTGACCCGGCATGATGCCGATTTTGCATTCGCCTGGGGTGATCACACCTGGGCAGTTCGGGCCAATCATGCGCACGCCAGCTTCATCCAGCTTCACTTTCACGGTCAGCATATCCAGCGTCGGGATGCCTTCGGTGATGGTGATAATCAGTTTGATGCCTGCGTCGATCGCTTCCAGAATGGAGTCTTTGCAGAACGGGGCCGGAACGTAGATAACGGTCGCGGTCGCGCCCGTCGCTTCTACGGCTTCACGCACGGTGTTGAACACCGGCAGGCCCAGATGCGTGGTGCCGCCTTTGCCTGGGGTGACGCCGCCAACCATTTGCGTACCGTATGCAATCGCCTGCTCAGAGTGGAATGAACCCTGGCTGCCGGTAAAGCCCTGGCAGATAACCTTGGTGTCTTTATTAATTAAAACGGACATTATTTCCCCTCCACTGCGGCAACTACCTGCTGAGCGGCATCCGTCAGACTTTTCGCTGCAATAATATTCAGGCCGCTGTCAGCCAGTTTTTTCGCGCCGAGTTCAGCGTTGTTACCTTCCAGACGCACCACAACCGGGATGTTAACGCCCACTTCTTCAACCGCACCGATGATACCGTCGGCGATCAGGTCGCAACGCACGATACCGCCGAAGATGTTAACCAGAACGGCTTTCACGTTGTCGTCGGAGAGAATGATTTTGAAGGCTTCGGTTACGCGCTCTTTGGTTGCGCCGCCGCCCACGTCGAGGAAGTTGGCCGGCTCACCGCCGTGCAGCTTAACGATGTCCATGGTGCCCATTGCCAGGCCCGCACCGTTAACCATGCAACCGATGTTGCCATCGAGTGCAACGTAGTTCAGTTCCCACTGTGCAGCCTGCGCTTCACGTGGATCTTCCTGAGACTGGTCGCGCATTTCGCGCAGGTCAGCCTGGCGGAACAGCGCATTGCCGTCAGCGCCCAGTTTGCCGTCGAGGCAGATCAGATCGCCTTGCTTGGTGATCACCAGCGGGTTGATTTCGATCAGCGCCAGGTCACGCTCCAGGAAGATATTCGCCAGACCCATGAAGATCTTGGTGAACTGCTGAACCAGCTTGCCTTCCAGGCCCAGTTTGAACGCCAGCTCGCGTCCCTGATAAGGCATTGGGCCTGCCAGCGGATCGATTGCCACTTTGTGGATCAGGTGCGGGGTCTCTTCCGCCACTTTTTCGATTTCCACGCCGCCTTCGGTAGAGGCCATAAACACCACGCGACGGGAGCTACGGTCTACCACTGCGCCGAGGTACAGTTCTTTTGCAATGTCGGTCGCCGCTTCAACCAGGATCTGGTTAACCGGCTGGCCGTTTGCGTCTGTCTGGTAGGTCACCAGACGTTTGCCCAGCCAATGCTCAGCAAATGCGCGGATCTCTTCTTTACTGTTAACGACCTTCACACCACCCGCTTTACCGCGGCCACCAGCGTGAACCTGACATTTAACGACCCAAGGACCCGCGCCGATTTTTGATGCGGCTTCTTCTGCTTCACGTGGGGTATTGCAGGCATAACCCACCGGAGCCGGTAAGCCATACCGGGCAAACAGCTGTTTAGCCTGATATTCATGTAAGTTCATGTGTTCTATCCATCCTTCAGGGTAATCGTGAGGTCATGCTTTTATAGGCCCGGCTGACAAAGCGCCGCCGGGCAAGACTGCGAAAACTATACGTCCAGCAGCAGACGGGTCGGATCTTCCAGCAGCTCTTTAATCGCCACCAGGAAGCCCACGGACTCGCGGCCATCGATCAGACGGTGATCGTAAGAGAGTGCCAGATACATCATCGGCAGGATCTCTACTTTACCGTCAACCGCCATCGGACGATCTTTGATGGCGTGCATGCCCAGGATCGCGCTCTGCGGTGGGTTGATGATCGGGGTAGACATCAGCGAACCGAATACGCCGCCGTTGGTAATAGTGAAGTTACCGCCGGTCAGGTCTTCAACGGTCAGCTTGCCGTCGCGGCCTTTCAGTGCCAGCTCTTTAATGCCTTTCTCGACGTCCGCCATGCCCAGGGTATCGACATCTCGCAGAACCGGGGTGACCAGGCCGCGCGGGGTAGACACCGCCATGCTGACGTCGAAGTAGTTGTGATACACCACATCTTCGCCATCGATAGAGGCGTTAACTTCCGGGTAGCGTTTCAGCGCTTCAACAACCGCTTTCACATAGAAGGACATAAAGCCCAGACGGATACCGTGACGTTTTTCAAACGCATCACCGTACTGCTTACGCAGGTCCATGATTGGCTTCATGTTGACTTCGTTGAAGGTAGTCAGCATCGCGGTGGAGTTTTTCGCTTCCAGCAGACGCTCAGCCACACGCTTACGCAGACGGGTCATCGGAACGCGTTTTTCGCTGCGCGCACCCAGAGCAGGCTGTGCTGCTGGAGCCGCCGCCGCCGGGGCTTTGGCTTCGGCTTGTGCCGGGGCTTTAGCCAGATGTTTTTCCACATCTTCACGGGTCAGACGGCCACCAACGCCGGTGCCTTTAATGGCCGCCGCGTCGAGGTTGTGCTCTGCCAGCAGGCGACGGATCGCCGGGCTCAGGGCATCGTTGTTCTGCTCTTCAAGAGAAGCCTGCTGGCGCTGGGCCGGCGTAGACGCTTTCTCTTCAGTTTTGGCGCTGGACTCTTTGCCCGCGCTGTTGCCTTCACGCAGGCGACCGAGGATCTGGCGAGAGGTCACGGTAGTGCCTTCATCTTCCAGTACTGCATCCAGAATGCCATCCGCCGAAGCCGGTACTTCCAGTACCACTTTGTCAGTTTCGATTTCTACCAGCACTTCGTCACGCTTGACGACATCGCCCGGTTTTTTGTGCCAGGTCGCAACGGTTGCATCGGCAACGGACTCAGGCAGGTCGGGAACAAGAATATCTACGCTACTCATTATTTATCCTTTAATTAATCGACGTTCAGCGCGTCATTGACCAGATCTTGCTGCTGCTTCTGGTGAACGGACATATATCCTACCGCCGGAGAGGCAGAGGCCGGGCGACCTGCGTAACGCAGAGCGGACCCAAATGGAATCACTTCACGGAAATGATGCTGGCTACAGTACCATGCGCCCTGGTTGAGCGGCTCTTCCTGGCACCAGACAAAATCATGCACGTGAGCATAAGGTTTTAACGCTTCCTGCATCGCCTGATGCGGGAACGGATACAGCTGCTCGATACGCACGATAGCGACATCTTTCTGGCCATTCTTGCGGCGCTGATCCAGCAGGTCGTAGTAGACCTTACCAGAACACATCACCACACGTTTGACGGCCTGCGGATCCAGGTCATCAATCTCGCCAATCGCTGGCATAAAGGTGCCATTCGCCAGCTCATCCAGCGTAGACACGGCCAGCGGATGACGCAGCAGCGATTTCGGCGACATTACCACCAGCGGACGACGCATCCCGCGCAGCGCCTGACGACGCAGCATGTGGTAAACCTGTGCCGGGGTAGACGGAACACAAACCTGCATGTTCTGCTCGGCGCAAAGTTGCAGATAACGCTCGAGACGCGCGGAGGAGTGCTCCGGCCCCTGCCCTTCATAGCCGTGCGGCAGCAGCATCGCCAGGCCACACATACGGCCCCACTTCTGCTCACCGGAGCTGATGAACTGGTCGATAACCACCTGTGCACCGTTGGCGAAATCGCCAAACTGCGCTTCCCAGATGGTCAGGGTGCGCGGTTCTGCGGTGGCGTAACCGTATTCGAATGCCAGCACCGCTTCTTCCGACAGCACGGAGTCCCAGACCTTGAACTGGCCCTGACCGTTATGCACGTGCTGCAGCGGAGTATAGGTTGAACCGTTGGTCTGGTTGTGCACCACGGCGTGACGGTGGAAGAAGGTGCCGCGGCCCGCATCTTCGCCCGACAGACGCACCGGAATGCCTTCGTCAACCAGGGTTGCGTACGCCAGGTTTTCTGCGCCGCCCCAGTCAAACAGTTTCTCGCCTGCGGCCATCGCCTGACGGTCGGAGTAGATTTTCTGCACGCGGGACTGCATTTCGATAGCGTCTGGTACGGTGCTGATGCGTTTTGCCAGCTCCTGCAGACGCTTCATCTCAACCTTATTCGGGTAGCTCTCATCCCAGTCGTGGTTGAGGTACGGCGACCAGGTAAAGGAGTGCATGTTCATCGGACGCAGCTCTTTCACCACACATTCGCCCGCATCCAGCGCATCGCGGTACAGATTGACCATCTCGGTCGCATCTTCCAGCGTGACGATCTTGTCCGCTTCCAGCTTGTCAGCATAGATTTTGCGCGGGGTCGGATGCTTTTTGATTTTCTGGTACATCAGCGGCTGGGTTGCACTTGGCTCGTCCGCTTCGTTATGGCCATGACGGCGATAGCAGAACAGGTCGATAAGCACATCGCGCTTAAAGGTGTTACGGAAGTCCAGCGCCAGACGCGTCACGAACGCTACCGCTTCCGGGTCATCTGCATTCACGTGGAAGATCGGCGCCTGCACCATTTTACCGATGTCGGTGCAGTACGGGGTGGAACGCGCATCCAGCGGGTTCGAGGTGGTGAAGCCCACCTGGTTGTTGATCACGATGCGAACGGTACCGCCCACTTCGTAACCCCGCGCTTTGGACATGTTCAGGGTTTCCTGAACCACGCCCTGGCCGGTAATCGCCGCATCACCGTGAATGGTGATTGGCAGCACTTTATTGCTGCTTGGCTCGTCCAGACGGTCCAGACGCGCGCGCACGGAGCCGATAACCACCGGGCTGACGATCTCGAGGTGCGACGGGTTAAACGCCAGCGCCATGTGAACCAGGCCGCCTTTGGTTTCGATATCCGATGAGAAGCCCATGTGGTACTTCACGTCACCGGTACCGAGGTGTTCTTTATGTTTGCCCGCGAACTCGTCGAACAGATCCTGCGGCTTTTTACCCAGCACGTTGATCAGCACGTTCAGACGACCACGGTGCGCCATACCCAGCACCACTTCACGGGTGCCGCTGTTGCCCGCATGGCGGATCAGCTCTTTCAGCATCGGCACCAGCGCATCGCCGCCTTCCAGCGAGAAGCGTTTTGCCCCCGGGAATTTGGCGCCAAGGTAGCGCTCCAGCCCTTCAGCTGCGGTCAGTTCGTTGAGGAAGCGTTTCTTCTCATCGGCATTGAAGGTGGATTTACCCGCAACCGACTCGATGCGCTGTTGGATCCAGCGTTTCTCTTCGGTTGAGGTGATGTGCATGTATTCCGCACCGATCGACCCGCAGTAGGTTTGCTTCAGCGCTTCCAGCAGTTCGCCCAGCTTCATCGTGTCTTTGCCGATAGCGAAAGAACCCACGTTGTAGCTGTCCTGGAAGTCAGCTTCGGTCAGATCGTGATAAGCCGGGTCTAAATCCGCCACGCGCTCCTGCTGCCACAATCCCAGCGGATCGAGGTTCGCATGCTGATGGCCGCGGAAACGATACGCGTTAATCAGCTGCAGGACTTTAACCTGCTTCGCATTGGTGTCAGGGTCGGAAATGGCGGAAGAGTAACGTGAGGCATCCTTCGCCAGACGACGGAAATAATCACGTGTTTTGGAATGAAATTGATCCGGTTTGACTCCCGTTCCAGGTAACTGCTGGAACATTGAACGCCAGTTAGCGTCCACTGAGTCAGGATCGGTTAAGAAGTCTTCATAGAGCTGCTCAATCCAGCTTTGGTTCGCACCAGAGAGGAAAGAAGAGTCCAGCCAGGCTTTCATTGCGCCGTTCTGCATCGTGATCCCTTAAGCATGTTTATGCTTATTTCGCCGTAGAAACTACCACGTACACCACGTGTACGTGCCGGGGTTCACCTGCGAGCTCTTTTTGTTTGGCCCGCGAAGGAACCTTTAGAAACTGTCTGCACTTAAGGGCAGTACAGGGCAGTTTTTAAAGGTTTCTGCTTCTTAATCCCCTCTCCCATTGGGAGAGGGTTAGGGTGAGGGGAAACGCGCTCCCCTCTTATTACTTACGCACTACGCTGCAACAGCATCGACTTAATGTGCCCGATGGCACGCGTCGGGTTCAGCCCCTTCGGACATACACTGACGCAGTTCATAATGCTATGGCAGCGGAATACGCTGAAAGCATCACTCAGACCTTCAAGGCGGCTGTCGGTTTCGGTATCGCGGCTGTCAATCAGGAAGCGATACGCAGCCAGCAGGCCGGCCGGGCCGACAAACTTGTCCGGGTTCCACCAGAATGACGGGCAGGACGTCGAACAACATGCACAGAGAATACACTCATACAGGCCATCGAGTTTTTCACGCTGCTCGGGCGACTGTAAATGCTCGCGAGCGGGTGGATTTTGCCCATTATTCAACAAGTAAGGCTTAATCTTCTCATATTGTGCATAGAATTGCCCCATGTCCACCACCAAATCGCGCACCACCGGCAGGCCAGGCAGCGGGCGAATGACGATTTTCTGACCGGCACGCTGAAGCGCAGAGATAGGGGTGATACAGGCCAGACCGTTTTTGCCATTCATGTTCAGACCGTCGGAGCCACACACCCCTTCACGGCAGGAACGACGAAATGACAGTGTCGGATCTTTTTCTTTCAGCTGCATTAAGGCATCCAGCAGCATCATGTCACGGCCTTCTTCCGCTTCCAGGGTGTAATCCTGCATATGCGGAGCGTCATCTACATCCGGGTTATAACGATAAACTGAGAATTCGAGTTTCATTATCCTGTCTCCGCATTAGTAAGTACGAATCTTCGGCGGGAACGCCGGACGCAGTTTCGGTTCCATGTTGACTTCACGTCGCGTCATGGACTCCGATTCTGGCAGATACAGGGAATGACACAGCCAGTTAGCATCATCACGATCCGGATAGTCGAAGCGGCTGTGCGCGCCACGGCTTTCGGTACGGAAGTTTGCAGAGACAGCCGTCGCGTAAGCGGTTTCCATCAGGTTATCCAGCTCCAGGCACTCGACGCGCTGGGTGTTGAATTCGCTGGAGGTGTCGTCCAGACGGGCATTTTTCAGACGCTCGCGGATCACTTTCAGCTCTTCAAGCCCTTTCGCCATCGCATCACCTTCGCGGAACACCGAGAAGTTGTTCTGCATACACGCCTGCAACGCTTTACGGATTTCCACCGGATCTTCGCCGTTACGGTTACCGTTCCAGCGGTTGAGACGTTCAAGAGAGGCATCGATATTGGCTTCGGTAGCATCACGCAGGTCGCCCTGTTCGGCGATGGATTCCTGCAGATGCAGACCGACCGCACGACCAAACACCACCAGGTCGAGCAGCGAGTTACCGCCCAGACGGTTAGCACCGTGAACCGATACGCAGGCAATTTCGCCCACCGCAAACAGGCCCGGGATCACCACGTCTTCGCCCTGCTCGTTCACGGTCAGCGCCTGGCCGCTCACTTTGGTCGGAATACCGCCCATCATGTAGTGGCAGGTTGGGATAACCGGGATCGGCTCTTTCACCGGGTCAACGTGGGCAAAGGTACGGGACAGCTCCAGGATGCCCGGCAGGCGGGATTCCAGAACGTCTTTACCCAGATGGTCAAGCTTCAGTTTGGCATGCGGGCCCCACGGACCGTCGCAGCCGCGACCTTCACGGATTTCGATCATGATGGAACGCGCCACCACGTCACGACCCGCCAGGTCTTTCGCATTCGGGGCATAACGCTCCATAAAGCGCTCGCCGTGTTTGTTCAGCAGGTAGCCACCTTCACCGCGACAGCCTTCTGTCACCAGCACGCCCGCACCGGCGATACCGGTTGGGTGGAACTGCCACATCTCCATATCCTGCACCGGCACGCCAGCGCGGATCGCCATACCCACGCCGTCACCGGTGTTGATATGGGCGTTGGTGGTGGACTGGTAAATACGGCCTGCGCCGCCGGTTGCCAGCACGGTTGCGCGGGCTTTGAAGTAAACCACTTCACCGGTTTCGATGCACAGCGCGGTACACCCGACCACGGCGCCATCTTCGTTTTTAACCAGATCCAGCGCATACCACTCGGAGAAGATGGTGGTGTGATTTTTCAGGTTTTGCTGATACAGCGTGTGCAACAACGCGTGACCGGTACGGTCCGCTGCCGCTGCAGTACGTGCCGCCTGCTCGCCGCCGAAGTTCTTCGACTGGCCGCCAAACGGACGCTGATAGATAGTGCCGTCTTCCAGACGGGAGAAAGGCAGACCCATATGGTCCAGCTCCAGAATCGCTTCCGGGCCGGTTTTACACATATATTCGATGGCGTCCTGGTCACCGATGTAATCGGAACCTTTTACCGTGTCATACATGTGCCATTCCCAGTTATCTTCATGGGTATTACCGAGCGCCACGGTGATACCACCCTGAGCAGACACGGTATGGGAACGGGTCGGGAATACTTTAGAGAGCAGCGCACAGGTCTGGCCGCTCTGGGAAATTTGCAGCGCCGCGCGCATACCTGCGCCACCGGCACCAATCACGACAGCATCAAATTCTCTGACTGGCAGTTTCATCACACACCCCACACCACAACGAATCCATAAATAACGTAAACCACCAGTGCAACCACGATTGCCAGCTGCAGTGGGAGGCGAATAGCCAACGGTTTAACGTAATCGGTCAGTACCTGCCACATACCGATCCAGGCGTGGATCAGAATGGAGAACAGCGCCAGCAGGGTGAAGACTTTGGTGAAAGCAGAACCGAAGAAGCCGGTCCAGATTTCCCACGTCAGGTCGCCGCTGGTGGCAAAGAAACCGATCATGTAGATGATGTAGAGCGTGAGTACGATGGCGGTAGCACGGACCAGAATGAAGTCATGTACGCCGTTGCGTCCAAATGCGGAGGCGTTGCTTACCATACGAGGACTCCTGCGAGAAGTGAAAGCACGACAGTAATGACAAATGAAATGTTAGCGGTTCGTTTGCCGGCTTCGAAGGTCTCTTCCAGATAACCAAAGTCCATCAGCATATGGCGCACACCCACGACGACGTGGTAGGCCAACGCGGTCAGGATGCCCCACATGATAAATTTCACGAAGAAACCGTTCATGATGGCAGAGGCCTGCTGGAATCCTTCCGGAGACGAGAGGCTGGTACCGAGCAACCACAAGAGGATACCCACCGCGACAAACGTGATCACACCGGATACACGATGAAGGATGGACGCTATTGCCGTTACAGGGAATCGGATCGTTTTCAGATCCAGATTGACAGGTCTTTGTTTTTTCACATTTCTTATCATGAATAACGCCCACATGCTGTTCTTATTGTTTCCTTCCTCCGGACTGCGTGCGGGTCAGACAGCGTGCCTTTTATATAACTTCGCGTCATGTATAACATCGCTTCCAGATGTTCAAATGACGCATTACAACGCTGGTTGGCTCGGGATTGCAGGGTTTTCCGGAGACCTGGCGGCAGTATAGGGCGTTCACAAAATCATTACAATTAACCTACATACAGTTTGTCGGGTTTTATGCCGAACAGTGATCAGAGTCACGATAACAACATCTTTTTAAATTTTAATCATCTGATTTGACAAATGTTAAACATTATTGTTACAAACGTCACCAGAAAAGGCATATAATGCGCAAAAGTTATGAGGTCTCTCTTTCACCTGAGAATAAGTTATGTAACAGTGTGATGGTATTGACCGAAGTTATCAGGACAGTTATTAGTGATATACAGGTTTGAATAATTCGGACTGCGCAAACACTGATTTGCTGTTACTTCTCTGATTTCTCATTTGTTTACCTGCTAGCGCCATTGCTCTGTACCCAGGTTTCCTCCTCGTGAGCTGAGCGGCGAGCCCAATAACAAACTGGTAACAATGATTAAACAGCTGAATGCAAATCCGGTATACGGGCAGTCTTAAGCAATAAGGCGCTAAGGAGACCGTAAATGGCTGATACAAAGGCAAAACTCACCCGCGAAGGTGACGCTGCTATTGAACTGGATGTGCTAAAAGGCACGCTCGGTCAGGATGTTATTGATATCCGTACGCTGGGTTCAAAAGGTGTCTTCACCTTCGACCCAGGTTTCACCTCTACCGCATCTTGTGAATCCAAAATCACCTATATCGACGGTGACGAAGGTATCCTGCTGCACCGCGGTTTTCCCATCGATCAGTTAGCCACTGAATCCAACTATCTGGAAGTGTGCTACATCCTGTTGAACGGCGAAAAGCCGAACCAGGAGCAGTACGATGAGTTCAAAACCACCGTAACCCGTCACACCATGATCCATGAGCAGATCACCCGTCTGTTCCATGCGTTCCGTCGCGATTCGCATCCGATGGCGGTGATGTGCGGTATTACCGGTGCGCTGGCCGCGTTCTACCACGATTCACTGGACGTGAATAATCAGCGTCACCGCGATATCGCTGCGTTCCGTCTGCTGTCGAAAATGCCGACCATGGCGGCGATGTGCTACAAATATTCCATCGGTCAGCCGTTCGTTTATCCGCGTAACGACCTCTCCTACTCAGGTAACTTCCTGCGTATGATGTTCGCCACGCCGTGCGAAGAGTATGAAATCAATCCGGTGCTGGAACGCGCGATGGATCGTATTCTGATCCTGCACGCAGACCACGAGCAGAACGCCTCTACCTCTACCGTACGTACCGCAGGCTCTTCGGGCGCGAATCCGTTCGCCTGTATTGCAGCGGGCATTGCCTCCCTGTGGGGACCGGCACACGGCGGCGCCAACGAAGCCGCACTGAAGATGCTGGAAGAGATCAGCTCCGTTGAGCACATTCCAGAATTCGTGCGTCGCGCGAAAGACAAAAACGACTCCTTCCGTCTGATGGGCTTCGGTCATCGTGTTTACAAAAACTACGATCCGCGCGCGACCGTAATGCGTGAAACCTGTCATGAAGTGCTGAAAGAGCTGGGCACCAAAGACGACCTGCTGCAGGTCGCGATGGAGCTGGAACATATCGCGCTGAACGACCCGTACTTCATCGAGAAGAAACTGTACCCGAACGTCGATTTCTACTCGGGCATCATCCTGAAAGCGATGGGTATTCCGTCTTCCATGTTCACCGTGATCTTTGCGATGGCCCGTACCGTGGGCTGGATTGCGCACTGGAACGAAATGCACACCGACGGGATGAAAATTGCGCGTCCACGCCAGCTGTATACCGGCTACGATCAGCGCGACTTCAAAACTGACGTCACCCAACGCTAAGCCAGAACGCCGGGGAACGCCCCGGCATTTTGTGCCTGAATATCAAAATGGCCGCCCGGCAACAGGCGGCCATTTTTTATCGTTTTTTGCGCGTTCCCCGCCAGAATGTCCGTCAATCATTATTCGGGATGAATCAGCATAAAATCCGTAAAACTAGACATCACTCGGATTTTCGTCTTAAAGTCCCCCGGGTGCTACTAGACAAAACAACCAGCAAGTTATCAAATGGTTAAATTATATATCGCTGAATGTAAAAGAAAGACTCATAACCAAGGTCAATAACATTTCAGTGTCTACCCACAACACGGCAACCCTTTTGGGAGTATTTATGCAAACCTCTGCCAGTCAACACGAAAGCCGAACGTTCTTCGGCCATCCTTATCCGCTCGGCTCGCTGTTCTTCACAGAGATGTGGGAACGGTTCTCGTTTTACGGCATTCGCCCGCTTCTGATCCTGTTTATGGCGGCAACCGTATACGACGGCGGCATGGGGCTGGCACGCGAAAACGCGTCGGCCATCGTCGGGATTTTTGCTGGCAGCATGTACCTGGCCGCGCTGCCGGGCGGCTGGCTGGCGGATAACTGGCTCGGCCAGCAGCGAGCCGTCTGGTACGGTTCGATTCTGATTGCACTCGGCCATCTGTCGATTGCCCTCTCCGCGTTTATGGGCAGCAGCCTGTTCTTTATCGGCCTGATGTTTATCGTGCTCGGTTCCGGCCTGTTCAAGACCTGTATTTCGGTGATGGTCGGCACGCTGTACAAGAAAGACGATGCCCGTCGCGACGGCGGTTTCTCGCTGTTTTATATGGGCATTAACATGGGGTCGTTTATCGCGCCGCTGATCTCCGGCTGGCTGATTAAATCCCACGGCTGGCACTGGGGCTTTGGCATCGGCGGCATCGGGATGCTGGTGGCGTTAGTCATCTTCCGCCTGTTTGCCGTTCCGGCGATGAAACGCTACGACAGCGAAGTGGGCCTCGACTCCACCTGGAATAACCCGGTGGCGAAGAAAAATGGCGTGGGCGCATGGCTGCTGGCACTGGCCGTCGGCGTGGCGGTGATTGTAACGCTGATTGCCCAGGGCGCGATCGTGATTAACCCTGTGGCGGTGGCCAGCGTGCTGGTGTACGTGATTGCCGTCTCGGTGGCGCTGTACTTTATCTGGCTGTTTGTGTTTGCCGGGCTCAACCGCAAAGAGCGCGCCAGACTGCTGGTGTGCTTTATCCTGCTGGTCTCTGCCGCCTTCTTCTGGTCGGCATTTGAACAGAAACCGACCTCGTTCAACCTGTTCGCTAACGACTACACTAACCGCATGATCGGCGATTTTGAGATCCCGGCGGTGTGGTTCCAGTCCATTAATGCGCTGTTTATCATTATCCTGGCGCCGATCTTCAGCTGGGCCTGGCCTGCGCTGGCACGCCGAAACGTGCGTCCGGGCAGTATCACCAAGTTCGTTATCGGTATTTTGTTTGCTGCCGGTGGTTTTGGTCTGATGATGCTGGCCGCGCAGAACGTTCTCAGTGGCGCAGGCGCGGGCGTATCACCAATGTGGCTGGTGGGCAGTATCTTGATGCTGACGCTCGGCGAGCTGTGCCTGAGCCCAATTGGGCTGGCCACCATGACCCTGCTGGCGCCGGAGAGAATGCGCGGCCAGATGATGGGCCTGTGGTTCTGTGCCAGTGCGCTCGGCAACCTGGCGGCAGGCCTGATTGGCGGTCACGTGAAGGCCGATCAGCTGGATATGCTGCCAGACCTGTTCGCCCGCTGCTCCATCGCGCTGCTGATCTGCGCCGCGGTGCTGATCGTATTGATTGTTCCGGTGCGCCGCATGCTGGCGAACGCCCAGGTGAAAGAAGCGCCTAAGCCGGTGGCTAACACCTGATTGCGCACGAAAAAAAGCCGGGTGGCGCTGCGCTTACCCGGCCTACCCCGCCCGTAGGCCCGCGCAAGCGCAGCGCCGCCGGGCATTTCCAGACACGAGCCGGGATTAACCCGGCTTTTTTATTTCTGACACCCAGGGCACCAGTAAAACGGTCGTGACGACAGGTTCGTCCGCTCAATCGCCCCACCGCACCGCTCGCACGGTTTACCCTCCCGATGAAATACCTTAAAGCGAAACAACGCCCCGTGATGCTTATTGTCATCCACCACGCCGCGCGTGGTATACGAAAGACGCGGGATCGCCAGCAGCGCCTGGGCGAGTGCGTCAAGCTGCGCCTCGCTCAGCTGAGCGGCTTTATGCTGCGCCGCCAGCCCGACCTCCCAGAGGATCTCCACCCGCAGGTAGTTGCCCAACCCGGCTAGAAACGCCTGGTCCAGCAGCAGGCCAGAGAACTGCCGATTGCGAAACCGGGGCGACAGCAGCCGCGCTTTGACATCCTCCGCCGTCAGCCGGAAATCCAGCACGTCCGGCCCGACCCGCTGTAAAAACGGATGGGTGGTGAGCTGTTCCGGGGTGAGCATTTCAATGTCCGAGGCGCTGTACAGCAGGATGGTCTTCTCTGCGGTTTGCAGCTTTACCCGCAGCACCCGCGTGGTTTGCGGTTCATCGCCGGTCTCCACCACCCGCCAGACGCCGTACAGCTGGTTATGGCTGTAGAGCGTCAGCTGACTGGAAAAGTGGGTCAGCAGCGCTTTGCCGCGCGTTTCCATCTGCGTCACCGTCTGGCCGACAAGCTGTGACTGGTACGGCTTTAACTGCGCAAAGGCAAACCACACTTCAGTGAGCGGTTTGCCTTTTATCGCCGCCTCCAGGCTATCCGCCGCACGGCGGATCTCCGGACCTTCTGGCATGTTTACGTCCTTATTTAGTGTGTGGCACCGCCAGTCGCTTTGATGTCCGTCGACTGACGTAACCCTACCGCAATGGCGATCTCCAGCGCCTGCTTCACCGTCTGCGCCGCCATGCTCGGGGCGCCGGGATGGGCAGCCGCCTGTTCGGGCAGGTACGGAATATGGATAAATCCGCCCTTCGCGCCCGGTTTATCCGCCAGCTTATGCAGCAGGCCGTACATCACGTGGTTACAGACAAACGTTCCGGCAGTCTGGGACACCGAGGCCGGAACACCGGCTTCGCGCAGCGCCGCCACCATCGCTTTAATCGGCAGGGTGCTGAACCACGCCGCCGGGCCGTCCGCCACAATGGCAACATCGACCGGCTGCTGGCCGATATTATCCGGGATGCGCGCGTCGTCGACGTTGATCCCCACGCGCTCGACGGTGACGTCAACCCGCCCGCCCGCCTGCCCCACGGCAATCACCAGCGTCGGGTCGAGTTCGTCGATGGCTGCATTCAGCACCGACAACGCCTCACCAAACACGCACGGCAGCTGGCGCGTCACCACGCGACAGCCGTCAATATGCATCCCTTCCAGCTGTTTGACCACTTCCCAGGAAGGGTTAACGCTCTCACCGCCAAAAGGGTCAAAACCGGTCATTAATACGGTTCGCATCATCTCTCCTTACAGGAACATCAGGAAGTACAGCAGGAACACGTTGGTGATCAGCAGCAGGATCCCCGTCGGCACCTGCGCTTTAATCACCGCATTTTTATCCGGCAGCTCCAGTAGCGCCGCGGGCACAATGTTAAAGTTGGCCGCCATCGGCGTCATCAGGGTGCCGCAGTAGCCGGAGAACATGCCAATCGCTGCCATCACTGCCGGGTTACCGCCGTGCTGCAGAACCAGAATCGGAATGCCGATCCCGGCGGTCACAATCGGGAAGGCGGCGAAGGCATTGCCCATCACCATTGTCAGCAGCGCCATGCCGATGGCATAAACCGCCACCGCGATAAAGCGGCTGTCCACCGCCAGATAGGTTTGGGTCAGCCAGGAGATGCCGTCACCCACGCCTGCAGCGGTAAACAGCAGCCCCAGGGTGGCGAGGATTTGCGGCAGGATAAACGCCCAGCCGATGGAGTCCAGCAGACGGCGCGCCTCCTGGATGGGCTGATGCACTTTCTCATGGGTCATCTTCACCGCCATCCCGAGACCAATCAGCGAACCAACGGTCATCGAGAACAGGGTCACCAGCGTCGAGTGGTTCCCCGGCCCGAACAGACCTTCCTGCAGGCCTGGAATGTGGTTAAACATCAGCACGCCGACCACGGTCACCACCGGGATCGCCAGCGCCGGGTAGAACAGTCGGTTGCCAAGACGCTTCGCGCTGGCCTCGCGCTCCTGCGGTTGACGCTGATGATAGCTGCCGAGACGCACGCCGCCAAAACCGGCGATCAGCGCCAGCCCTACCACTGCCACGCCGACGGCGATATGCACGCTGCGCTTATCCCCGACCAGGGCGTAGGTCCAGTCGCCGAGTAAAAACATCAGCCCATAAATGCCCCAGAACAGCCCGGTGGTCACCCGACGCGGGTTAGCCTTATCGCGAAACGACATCAGCGCGACAATCAGCAGCACCAGCCCTGCCAGCCAGTAAAGGTAACTCTGTTGGAAATTCATTTCGCCTCTCCCTGCACTTTGGCCAGCTCGCGTTCCAGATGTTTATCCAGCCGCCAGAGCCGGGTGGCGTGAATGATAAAGGCGCAAATCGCCGTCGGGATCCCCCACAGGGCAATGTGCAGCGGCTCGGTCTGGATCCCGCCGGACTCCAGCATAAAGTTGTGCATAAAGATAATCGCCCCGAAGGCAACGAAGATATCTTCACCGAAGAACAGCCCGACGTTGTCGGTGGCGGCGGACATCGCGCGCAGGCGATAGCGCACCGCCCCCGGCAGCTCGCCATACTTCTGCTCTGCGGCCCCTTCAGCCATCGGTGCCAGCAATGGGCGCACCATCTGCGGATGACCGCCAAGGCTGGTCAACCCCATCGCCGCCGACGCTTCACGCACGAACAGGTAGACAATCAGCAGGCGTCCGGAGGTGGCGCTGCGAATTTTAGCGATCCACGCCTGCGCGCGCTCTTTGAGGCCGTGGCGTTCCAGCAGGCCGATAACCGCCAGCGGGATCAGCAGGATATAGGGCAGGTTACGGGTATTCAGGAACCCTTCGCCCAGCTTTTCCAGAATGGTGGCGAGGGGCATATGCGCCGCCAGGCCGGTGACAATCCCGGCGACAATGACCACCAGCACCGGGTTAAAACGTAATAGAAATCCAACCACAATCACCGCGATACCGATGAGTGGCCAGAGGGATAGCGTCTCTGCCATGATAATGTTCCTGTTATTGTGTTACGTGTGTTGTGTTTACCGCCGTGCGTTACGCACTGATTTTTATGTTGTTGACTTCAAATTCATTGCGCAGACGACGCGCAAAGGCCAGGGCATGTTCCCCGTCACCGTGGATGCACACCGTCTGCGCATGCACGCGGGCCCATTCCCCGGTGATACTCTGCACCCGACCGCGCTGGATCATCTCCAGCGTTTGCGCCAGAGCCTGGTTTTCATCGCTAATCAGCGCCCCGGCCTGAGTGCGCGGCACCAGGCTGCCGTCCGCCTGATAGCCCCGATCCGCGAAGACCTCTTCCCGGGTGATCAGGCCGTGGCGCGTCCCGGCGCGGATCAACTCGCTGCCCGCCAGTCCCACCAGAATCAAATCAGGATCGACAGTAGAGACCGCACGCGCGATGGCGTCCGCCAGCTCGGGCTCTTTTGCCGCCTGGTTATAGAGCATGCCGTGGGGTTTTACGTGACGCAGCTGCCCCCCTTCGGCGCGGGTGATGGCCGCCAGGGCGCCAATCTGGTACAGCATCTGGGCGTACACCGTCTCCGGTGGCAGCGTCATGGCCGTACGGCCAAAATTCTCCCGATCGGGGAAGCTGGGATGCGCTCCGATGGCGACGCCGTTTTTCAGTGCTTCACGCACGCTGGCGAGCATGGTCTGGGCATCCCCGGCGTGAAAGCCGCAGGCGATGTTTGCCGACGACACCAGCTGTAGCAGGGCGGCATCGCTGCCGCAGCCTTCGCCCAGATCTGCATTTAAATCAATGGCGATCATGTAACCTCCATGCCAGTTGTTCGATGTAGTGCTTCTGCACCCGACGCGCTTCCAGCGCTTCTTCCAGCGTGCAGGGAACAAAGTGGATCGGTTGTCCGAGCGGGACCTGCGCCAGATGGTACATATCCGCCTCGATGACGCAGGCAATGCGCGGGTAGCCTCCGGTGGTCTGGGCATCATTCATCAAGATGATCGGTTGCCCGTTGTGCGGCACCTGGATTACGCCCGGCAGCAGCCCGTGCGATACCATCTCGCGGTCGGTGGTGCGCTGCAGTTTTTGCCCCTGCAGGCGATAGCCCATGCGGTTGCTTTGCGGACTGAGCTGCCACGGCAGACGCCAGAGCGCATCCTGCGAGGCCTGATCGAACTCGTGATATTCCGGCCCCGGCAGCGCGCGCACCCGGTTGCCCCACAGCAGCTGCTTAACCCCCTGCGCTTCGAGGAACTCACGTCCACCGGCTCGCACCTCTAACCGGTCGCCGTCTTTCAGCAGGCGGCCTTCATGCCCGCCGAGGCCCACCTTCAAATCGGTACTAAGGGAGTTCATCACCGCCGGCACATCAAACCCGCCGGCAATCGCCAGATAGCTGCGCATCCCGTGCACCGGGCGGTTAAGGGTCAGGCGCTGGCCGGCTTTCACCTGCAGGCGCCAGCCGGTCCACACCGCCGCACCATCGAGATGGGCGTCACAGCCCGCCCCGGTCAGGGCAAACCAGCCGTCACGCTCAAATTCAAACGTACATTGCCCGAGAGTGATCTCCAGCACGGCGTCGTCCGGGTCATTGCCCACCAGCAGGTTGCCGATCTGCAGCGCCGGTTTATCCAGCGCACCGCAGTAGCTGATCCCCGACTGGCGAAAACCGAGCCGGCCTCCATCCTGCACCGAGGTGTAGAGCCCCGCGCGAATGATTTTTAACATACCCCCTCCTTCTGCGGAATAAACCGCACGGTATCGCCAGGACGCAGCAGCACGGGCTCGTCCCGAAGCGGATCAAACAACGGCAATGGGGTGTGGCCGATCAGCTGCCAGCCGCCCGGCGTGACCAGCGGATAAATGCCGGTCTGCGATCCGCCAATGCCCACCGACCCCGCAGGTACCTGCAGACGCGGTTCGTCCCGGCGCGGCGTCGCCAGTTGCTCAGGCAGGCCGCCCAGATACGGGAAGCCCGGCTGAAAGCCCAAAAACCAGACCACATAATCAATCGAAGCGTGAAGCTCAACGACCTGTTTTTCGCTCAATCCGGCGTGCCGGGCCACTTCGCCGAGATCCGGCCCGGCCGCAGTGCCATACACCACGGGGATTTCAATAAAGCGAGAGTCCGGCTCCAGCGCCTCGCTCTCCTCCCACCAGCGCTGCAAACGCTCAATCGCATCCAGCGCCACCGAGTGCGGATTACGCAGCACCACGGTGATGTTATTCATCCCCGGAATGGCTTCCACCACCTCGGGGATATCGCCCAGTCGCTGGGTTAAGCGCCAGATCCGTTTTTGTGTCGCCAGCGTGACCGGCGGCTCCAGTTCCAGCACTACGGCGGTTTCGCCTAACAGATAACAACGTGCTCGCTGCACTTACGCACCTCTCATCAGGCAGGATTTGGGATATCCACAAAAGTGACATCCAGGTCAGTGGTTTCGGTCAGCCATTCGCTGAGAGCACGAATGCCGCCGCGCTCGGTGGCATGGTGGCCTGCCGCATAGAAATGCAGTCCCTGCTCCCGGGCAGAGTGAATGGTTTGTTCAGAGACCTCACCGGTGATAAACGCATCGACGCCAAAACGCGCCGCGCTGTCGATAAAGTTTTGCCCGCCGCCCGTACACCAGGCTACGCGCTTCACCGTATCCGGCCCGGTATCGCCGCTCCACAGCGGACGACGCCCCAGACGCGCCTCAATCCACGAGGCCAGTTCGAGGCCGGGAACCGGCATCGAGAGTTCGCCCCAGGGTACCAGCGGTTCGATTTCGCCCATCACCGTGATGCCCAGCAGCGCGGCCAGCTGAACGTTATTGCCCAGCTCCGGGTGGGCGTCCAGCGGCAGATGCCAGCCATACAGGTTGATGTCGTTTTCCAGCAGCGTCTTCAGACGATTACGCTTAATGCCGCGGATAACCGGGGATTCGCCTTTCCAGAAGTAACCGTGGTGGACAATCACCGCGTCTGCCTGCTGGCGCACGGCTTCATCCAGCAGCGCCTGGCTGGCGGTCACGCCGGTGATAATCTTGTGTACCTTTTCACGCCCTTCGACCTGCAGGCCATTAGGGGCATAGTCACTGAAGCTATTGCTGTTCAGTTTGTCGTTTATCAGGCTTTCCAGTTCACTATTTTTCATCATGACTCCCTTACGCTTTACGGGCGGCTTCATACGCAGCCAACGTGGCGACGCGCGCCTGTTTATGGTCGACAACCGGGCGGGTATAATTCAGCGTCACGCCGTGCTTATCCGCCCAGATCCATGGCTCATGCACAGCCTTGTCAGGCACATCGTTCAGTTCCGGCAACCAGCGGCGAACAAACGCCCCGCTGGCGTCAAACTTCTGACCCTGGGTTGTCGGGTTAAAAATACGAAAATACGGTGCAGCATCGGTTCCGGTCGACGCTGCCCACTGCCAGCCCCCGTTGTTGGCGGCCAGATCGCCGTCGATCAGCTGAGAGATAAAATAGCGCTCCCCCTCCCGCCAGTCGATAAGCAGATCTTTCACCAGGAAGCTGGCGGTAATCATCCGCAGACGATTATGCATCCAGCCGGTGTCGTTCAGCTGACGCATGGCGGCATCGACAATCGGATAGCCGGTCTGCCCGGTTTGCCAGGCTTTCAGCAGCGCGTCGTCGTGCTGCCAGTTTACGTTATCCGTCCAGCGGATGAATGGCCGATGTTTACATAAATCAGGGTGATACGTCATCAGATGACGGTAAAATTCACGCCAGATGAGTTCGTTAAGCCAAACCGCACCGGGCCCGCCCTCCAGCGCCTGCGGCTGCTCAACCAGCAGACGATGCAGACACTGACGCGGCGACAACACTCCCAGCGCCAGGCAGGCGGAGAGACGGCTGGTACCTTCGATGGCCGGGAAATCACGCTGGGATTCATACTCCCCCGCGCCCTGCTGGCAGAAACGGCGCAGTTGGGCGATAGCCGCTTTTTCGCTGGCCGGGAACAGATCGCTGTCGAACGCCTGCTGCGGATAGTCGAAATCCAGCGCGGTGGGCGTAATCTTCTCGCCCTCCCGCGCCGCTGGGGCCGACGCACACTCCGGCAGTCCCTCTTTCAGACGGCGCAGGTACGCGTTTTTAAAGGGGGTGAAGATCTTGTACATCTCGTGATTGCCGGTCATTACGCTGCCGGGCGGCAGCATCACGCTGTCATCAAACCCCTGACAAACCACCGTCTCCAGCTCGCGCTCAAGCTGCCGGTCGCGCTGCTGTTCGTTGAATTCATACTGATAGTTGTAGAAGAGGTGCGTCACGTCGTGCTGGTCACAAATCTGCGAAACCTGCTGACGCTGGGCGGCAAAGTCGCTCACCTGGGCATAGAGTAGCGGGATGCCTTTGTCGGCCAGCTGCTGCTGTAGATCGGTAAGATGGGCATACAGACAGGCCGCCTGACGCGGGGCCATATGGTGTTGCGTCCACTGCTGCGGCGTGGCGATAAACAGCGCCAGCACGCGGGCGTTTTTATTGCGACAGGCGGCCGCGAGCGCCAGGTTATCGTGGATGCGTAAATCAGCGCGAAACCAGACCAGATGGGTGGGCATAACACTCCAGGATTATCGTCCGTAACATATACAAGTCACCGAGGATACTTCTTCTTAACAAGTGTAGCCATAACGCAATAAAAAAGGCCGCCTGGCGGCGGCCTTAACAGTTGACTGTTGCTGTGTGCAGTCTTTGCTTAATAAAAATCGCAGGTGGCTTTTTCAGCCTGATCCATCCACACCGGTTTTTCGCTGGTCTTCGCCCATACGCGGTGTAAATAGCTATAAAAACGGGCACGATCTTTCCAGAAAAGCATCACTGGTAACGCCAGAACACCGGCCATCACGGCGAAGGTGCGGCGAATAAAAACGATATGTGCCGGATACTCTTTGTAAAATTCCATCATTTTCTCCCCTTTCTCTGGCCGGAAACCCTCTCCGGAAAATGAAACTGGTTATCTGGCGAAAATAGTACCGCTTTGGCTGTAATTTTACTACTCATCCGACCACTCTTTTTCATTGGTTTAGTGAATATTTACACTTCCTTCGTAATTTAGTTACATAAAAGTTAAATTAATACTAACCATTAGTTAAATCATGGCTTTGCCATTTTTATACTTTTTTTATATCTCGCCACCTGATTTTTGCAAAATCTTTGCGCCCGAAATCCTACCTTTGCACCATTACTAACGTCACCCGGAGGTGAATTGTGAGTGCAGGTGTGATTGCCGGCATCGTGCTGGTGTTCCTGTTAATGGGCTATCTGATTTATGCCCTGATTAACGCGGAGGCATTCTGATGGCCGCACAAGGATTTCTGCTTATCGCTGGCTTTCTGCTGGTGCTGTTCGTGCTTGCCCGACCGCTGGGGTTGCTGCTGTCGCGGATGATTAGCGGCCAGCCGCTGCCGGGGCTGCAGGCTGTCGACCACGCTTTGCTGCGCGGGCTTGGGATCCGCACCCAGGAGATGGACTGGCGTCAGTATCTGGGCGCCATTCTGCTGCTGAATGGGGTTGGTCTGGGGGTGCTGTTTGCTCTGCTGATGCTGCAGGGTTCCCTGCCGCTCAATCCGCAGCAGCTTCCTGGGCTGTCCTGGCACCTGGCGCTAAATACGGCGGTCAGTTTTGTCAGCAACACCAACTGGCAGTCGTATGCCGGTGAAACCACCCTGAGCTATTTCAGCCAGATGGCGGGCCTGACAGTGCAAAATTTCCTCTCTGCCGCCAGCGGCATTGCGGTGATCTTCGCCCTGACCCGCGCCTTTGCCCGCCAGAATGTCAGCACCCTGGGCAACGCGTGGGTCGATATTACCCGCATTACCCTGTGGGTGTTGCTGCCTCTGTCACTGGTGATTGCGCTGCTGTTTATTCAGCAGGGCGTGCTGCAAAACCTGCTGCCGTATCAGCCGTTCACTTCGCTTGAGGGCGCCAGACAGCTGCTGCCGATGGGGCCGGTAGCCTCACAGGAAGCGATCAAAATGCTCGGCACCAACGGTGGGGGCTTTTTCAACGCCAACTCCGCACATCCGTTTGAGAACCCCACCGCGCTGACCAACGTCGTGCAGATGCTGGCGATCTTCCTGATCCCCACCGCCCTGTGCTTTGCCTTTGGCGATGCGGTGAACGATCGCCGCCAGGGGCATGCGATCCTGTGGGCAATGTCGCTCATCTTCGTGGTCTGTGCCGCGCTGGTGATGTGGGCCGAGTGGCAGGGCAACAGCCATTTCACCCTGCTCGGGGCGGACAGCACCATCAACATGGAAGGCAAAGAGAGCCGCTTCGGTATTCTCGCCAGCAGCCTGTATGCGGTGGTTACAACGGCCGCCTCCTGCGGAGCAGTGAACGCCATGCACGACTCCTTTACCGCGTTGGGCGGCATGATCCCCCTGTGGCTGATGCAGATCGGCGAAGTGGTGTTCGGCGGCGTCGGCTCGGGCCTGTACGGGATGCTGCTGTTTGTGCTGCTGGCGGTGTTTATCGCCGGACTGATGATTGGCCGCACGCCGGAGTATCTGGGCAAAAAAATCGACGTGCGTGAGATGAAGCTGACCGCGCTGGCGATCCTCGTCACCCCGGCGCTGGTGCTGCTCGGTACCGCGCTGGCGCTGATGACCGAGGCCGGACGCAGCGGCATTTTCAACCCCGGCATTCACGGCTTTAGCGAAGTGCTGTACGCCGTTTCGTCTGCCGCCAACAACAATGGCAGCGCCTTTGCAGGCCTGAGCGCTAACTCGCCGTTCTGGAACTGCCTGCTGGCGTTTTGCATGTTGGTTGGCCGCTTTGGGGTGATTGTGCCGGTCATGGCGATTGCCGGTGCGCTGGTCAGCAAGAAAATCCAGCCCGCTTCAAGCGGCACGTTGCCCACCTGCGGGGCGCTGTTTATCGGCCTGTTAATCGGCACCGTGTTGCTGGTTGGCGCCCTCACCTTTATTCCCGCCCTCGCATTAGGCCCGGTCGCGGAACATCTCTCTTTACGCTGATTTTGCGGAGTATTCGTCATGAGTCGTAAACAACTGGCCCTGCTCGAACCGTCTCTGGTTCGCCAGGCGTTGATGGACGCGGTTAAAAAACTGGACCCGCGCGTGCAGTGGCGCAACCCGGTGATGTTTATTGTCTGGCTGGGCAGCCTGCTGACCACCGGGCTTGCCCTCGCCATGGCCAGCGGACAGCTGGCGGGAAGCGCGCCCTTTACCGCAGCCATCAGCCTGTGGCTGTGGTTCACCGTGCTGTTTGCCAACGTCGCCGAAGCACTGGCCGAAGGGCGCAGCAAAGCGCAGGCCAACAGCCTGAAGGGGGTACAGAAAACCGCCTTTGCCCGCAAGCTACGTGAGCCTCAATACGGTGCCGCGACGGATGCGGTTCCGGCTGATGCGCTGCGCAAAGGTGACGTCGTGCTGGTGGAAGCGGGCGACATTATCCCCTGCGACGGGGAGGTGATCGAAGGCGGCGCCTCGGTGGATGAGAGCGCCATAACCGGTGAATCGGCACCGGTTATTCGTGAGTCCGGCGGGGATTTTGCCTCGGTCACCGGCGGGACGCGCATTCTCTCCGACTGGCTGGTGATCCAGTGCAGCGTCAATCCGGGCGAGACCTTTCTCGATCGGATGATCGCCATGGTCGAAGGGGCGCAGCGCCGCAAAACGCCTAACGAAATCGCCCTGACCATTCTGCTGGTGGCCCTGACCCTCGTGTTCCTGCTGGCAACCGCCACCCTGTGGCCGTTCTCCGCGTACGGCGGTTCGGCGGTAAGCGTTACGGTGCTGGTCGCCCTGCTGGTGTGCCTGATCCCGACAACCATCGGCGGCCTGCTGTCGGCCATCGGCGTGGCGGGCATGAGCCGGATGCTGGCGGCCAATGTCATTGCCACCAGCGGCCGGGCGGTAGAGGCCGCAGGCGACGTGGACGTGCTGCTGCTGGATAAAACCGGCACCATCACGCTGGGCAACCGTCAGGCGTCCGAATTTCTGCCCGCGCCTGGCGTCGAGGAGAAAACGCTGGCCGACGCGGCGCAGCTGGCCTCGCTGGCGGATGAAACCCCGGAAGGCCGCAGTATCGTGATCCTCGCCAAACAGCGCTTTAACCTGCGCCAGCGCGACGTTCAGAGCCTGCACGCCACCTTCGTGCCTTTTACGGCACAGACGCGGATGAGCGGCATCAACATTCAGGACCGACTGATCCGTAAAGGCTCGGTGGACGCCATTCGTCGCCACATCGCGGCCAATAACGGCCACTTTCCACCGCAGGTGGATACGCTGGTCGAGAACGTAGCGCGTCAGGGCGCCACGCCGCTGGTGGTTGCGGAAGGCGCAACGGTGCTGGGGGTGATCGCCCTGAAGGATGTGGTGAAGGGTGGGATTAAAGAGCGTTTCGCCCAGCTGCGTAAAATGGGCATTAAAACGGTGATGATCACCGGCGATAACCGCCTGACCGCCGCCGCGATTGCCGCCGAAGCGGGGGTGGACGATTTTCTGTCAGAAGCGACCCCGGAAGCCAAACTGGCGCTGATCCGTCAGTACCAGGCGGAAGGCCGGCTGGTGGCGATGACCGGAGACGGTACCAACGATGCCCCGGCGCTGGCGCAGGCGGATGTGGCGGTGGCAATGAATTCCGGCACCCAGGCGGCAAAAGAGGCGGGCAATATGGTCGATCTCGACTCGAACCCGACCAAGCTGATTGAAGTGGTGCACATCGGCAAGCAGATGTTGATGACGCGTGGCTCGCTCACCACCTTCAGTATTGCCAACGACGTGGCGAAATATTTTGCCATTATCCCGGCGGCGTTTGCCGCGACCTATCCGCAGCTGAATGCGCTGAACGTGATGCACCTGCACTCCCCCGCCTCGGCGATCCTGAGTGCGGTGATTTTTAACGCGCTGATCATTATTTTTCTGATCCCGCTGGCGCTAAAAGGGGTGAGCTATAAACCGCTTGCCGCCGCCGCGATGCTGCGTCGCAATCTGTGGATTTACGGTCTGGGTGGGCTGGTGGTGCCGTTTATCGGTATCAAAGCTATAGACCTGCTGTTGACTGTGCTTGGGCTGGTTTAAGAGGAAAATCAAATGGCTATGTTACGTCCCGCTATACTATTGTTTATCCTGCTGGCCCTGATCACCGGTGGCCTCTACCCCCTGGTGACCACCGCGTTGGGCCAGTGGTGGTTTGCCGATCAGGCCAACGGATCGCTTATCCGCCAGCAGGGCGAGATCCGCGGCTCGCGGCTGATTGGGCAGAACTTTACCGCTGCGGGCTACTTCCACGGGCGTCCTTCCGCCACAGCTGAAAGCCCGTATAATCCGCTGGCCTCCGGCGGCAGCAACCTGGCGGGGAGCAATCCTGAGCTGGATAACGTCGTCCGTGCCCGCGTCGAGGCGTTACGCGCCGCCAACCCGCAGGCCAGCTATACCGTGCCGGTGGAGCTGGTAACCGCCTCGGCCAGCGGGCTGGATTACAGCCTGACGCCAGAAGCGATCGGCTGGCAAATCCCGCGCGTGGCGCAGGCTCGTCAGTTAACTGCCGCGCAGCTCAGTCAGCTGGTAGCCGACCATACGCAAAAACCCCTGGTGGGCGTGACCGGGATGCCGGTAGTGAATATTGTTGAGTTGAATCTGGCGCTGGACGCGCTAAGGAAACCCTGATGATCGATGAGCCTTTGCGCCCGGACCCGGACCGACTGCTGGAGCAAACCGCGAGCAGCCATCGCGGTAAGCTGAAAATCTTCTTCGGCGCCTGCGCAGGCGTCGGGAAGACCTTCGCCATGCTGGCTGAAGCGCAGCGACTGCGCGCTCAGGGGCTCGATATTGTCATCGGCGTCGTCGAAACACACGGTCGTCAGGAGACGGCCGCGTTACTGACCGGGCTGGTAATTCTGCCACCCCGACGCAACCACGCCCGTGGGCGCCTGGTGACCGAATTCGATCTCGACGGCGCCCTCGCCCGCCGCCCGGCGCTGATCCTGATAGACGAGCTGGCGCACAGCAATGCGCCCGGCTCGCGCCACCCTAAACGCTGGCAGGACGTCGAAGAGCTGCTCGAAGCCGGGATCGACGTGTTTACCACCGTCAACGTCCAGCATCTGGAAAGCCTGAACGACGTCGTCAGCGGCGTGACCGGGATTCAGGTGCGGGAAACCGTCCCGGATCCCTTTTTCGATGCCGCCGATGAAGTGGTGCTGGTGGATCTGCCCCCGGACGATCTGCGCCAGCGCCTGCACGAAGGCAAGGTCTACATCGCCGGGCAGGCTGAACGGGCCATTGAACACTTTTTCCGCAAGGGCAATTTAATTGCCCTGCGCGAGCTGGCCCTGCGGCGCACCGCTGACCGGGTCGACGATCAGATGCGGGCCTGGCGCGACCAGCAGGGGCAGGAAAAAGTGTGGCACACCCGCGATGCCATTCTGTTATGCATCGGTCACGGCAGCGGCAATGAAAAGCTGGTGCGCACCGCCGCCCGGCTGGCGGCAAAGTTTGGCAGCGTCTGGCACGCGGTGTATGTCGAAACGCCCGAGCTGCACCGCCTGCCGGAAAATCAGCGTCGCGCCATTCTGAGCGCGCTGCGGCTGGCCCAGGAGCTGGGTGCCGAAACCGCGACCCTCGCCGACCAGGCGGAAGACAAAGCCATTCTGCGCTACGCCCGGGAGCACAACCTCGGCAAAATTGTCATCGGTCGCCGGGCGCATCGGCGCTGGTTCAGCCGCGACACCTTTGCTGACCGGCTGGCGCAGCGCGCGCCCGACCTCGATCTGCTGATTGTTGCTCTGGATGACAGACCCGCAACCCTGCCCGCTAAAACCCCGGATACCCGCACTTTCAGCGATAAATGGCGCGTCCAGCTGCGCGGCTGTCTGGTCGCCGTCCTGCTCTGCGCGTTGATTACCGTTATCGCCAGCCAGTGGCTTCCCGACTTTGATGCCGCCAACCTGGTGATGATCTACCTGCTCGGGGTGGTGATCGTGGCGCTGTTTTACGGGCGCTGGCCGTCGGTGCTGGCGACAGTAATCAACGTTGCCAGCTTCGATCTGTTTTTTATCGCCCCGCGCGGCACGCTGGCGGTGTCGGACGTGCAGTACGTCCTCACCTTCGCCGTAATGCTGACAGTGGGATTATTGATCGGTAATCTGACCGCCGGGGTGCGCTATCAGGCGCGGATTGCCCGCTATCGGGAGCAGCGCACCCGCCACCTGTATGAGATGTCAAAAGCGCTGGCGGTGGGCCGCACGCCGCAGGATATCGTCCACACCAGCCAGCAGTTTATTCACTCCACCTTTCAGGCCCGCAGTCTGATCCTGCTCCCGGACGATGGCGGTACACTGCGCCCGCTGACCCCGGCCTCTGGAATAACGCCCTGGGATGAAGCCATCGCCCGCTGGAGTTTTGACAAAGGGCTGCCCGCCGGAGCCGGAACCGACACCCTGCCCGGCGTGCCGTATCAGATACTGCCGCTGCAAAATCAGGGAGTGGTGATTGTCGAACCGACAAACCTGCGCCAGCTGATGATCCCCGAGCAGCAGCGCCTGCTGGAGACCTTTACCCTGCTGGTCGCCAGCGCGCTGGAGCGGCTGGCGCTCACCACCAGCGAAGAGCAGGCGCGGTTAGCCAGCGAGCGTGAGAGCATTCGCAACTCGCTGCTGGCGGCGCTGTCCCACGATCTGCGCACGCCGCTGACGGTGCTGTTTGGCCAGTCGGAGATCCTGACGCTGGATCTGGCGGCAGAAGGCTCCCGCCACGCCCTGCAGGCCAGCGAGATCCGCCAGCATGTGCTCAACACCACCCGGCTGGTCAACAACCTGCTGGATATGGCGCGGATCCAGTCTGGCGGCTTTAACCTGAAAAAGGAGTGGCTGACGCTGGAAGAGGTGATTGGCAGCGCCTTGAAAATGCTGGAGCCGGGGCTGGGCGGTCGCCACATTGCGCTGGAGATGTCTGCCCCACTGGCGTTGATCCACGTGGATGGCCCGCTGTTCGAGCGGGTGCTGATTAACCTGCTGGAAAACGCCGCCAAATATGCGGGCAGTAAAGCGCAAATCGGTATTCACGCCAGCGTTTCACCGCAGCAACTGCAGCTGGAGGTCTGGGATAACGGGCCTGGGATACCGGCGGGGCAAGAACAGGCTATCTTTGATAAATTCGCCCGCGGGCATAAAGAGTCGGCTATCCCCGGCGTTGGCCTGGGGCTGGCCATCTGCCAGGCGATTGTAGACGTGCACGGCGGAACCCTCACCGCGCATAACCGCGCCGAAGGGGGGGCCGGTTTTTGTGTTACACTCCCGCTTGATTCGCCGCCCGAACTCAATGAATTTGCAGAGGATTTGTGATTAACGTTCTGATTGTTGAAGATGAACTCGCTATCAGCCGTTTTCTGCGCGCCGCGCTGGAAGGCGAAGGCCTGCGCGTCCACGATGCCGGGACACTCCAGCGTGGCCTGATTGAAGCCGCGACCCGCAAACCGGATCTGGTGATCCTCGATCTCGGCCTGCCCGACGGCGACGGTCTCGATTTTATCCGCGACGTGCGCCAGTGGAGCCAGATGCCGATCATCGTGCTCTCTGCCCGCCTCGAAGAGACCGATAAAATTGCCGCCCTTGATGCCGGTGCCGACGACTATCTCAGCAAACCGTTTGGCATTGGCGAGCTGCAGGCCCGCCTGCGGGTGGCCTTGCGCCGTCATAGCGCCGCCGCGCCTTCCGAGCCGGTCTTTACCTTCTCAGATATTCGCGTCGATCTGGCCGCGCGTCGCATCCAGCGCGGCGAAGCGGAAATCCACCTGACGCCGATTGAGTTTCGCCTGCTGGCGGTGCTGCTAAACAATCACGGCAAAGTGCTCACCCAACGCCAGCTGTTAAGCCAGGTCTGGGGACCGAATGCGGTAGAGCACAGCCATTATCTGCGCATTTATATGGGACACCTGCGGCAGAAGCTGGAAGTCGATCCCGCCCGCCCGCGCCATCTGTTAACCGAAACCGGGATTGGCTATCGCTTTATGCTCTGAGCACAAAAAAGCCCGGTGGCGAGGTAAACGCAAAACGGCAACCCAAAGGTTGCCGTTTTTAGTGTTTGCACCCTCTCCCGTGGGAGAGGGCCGGGGTGAGGGGATCAGCCCGCACCAGAACAACACTTACGCGTTTTTCAGCACTTCACTGACAATCTCAACCGCTTCTTTCTCAATCAGCAGACGGTGTTCTTCGCCGAGGAAGCTTTCGCAGTAGATTTTGTACGCATCTTCCGTACCGGATGGACGCGCCGCGAACCAGCCGTTGTCGGTCATCACCTTCAGGCCGCCAATCGACGCGCCGTTACCCGGTGCGGCAGTCAGACGGGCGGTGATCGGGTCACCGGCCAGGGTGCTGGCGCTGACCATTTCTGGTGAAAGCTTAGACAGCGCGGCTTTCTGCGCAGAGGTGGCCGATGCCTGCAGACGGTTATAGCTTGGCGCACCGAAACGGGCAGCCAGCTCGTTGTAATGCTCCTGCGGATTCTTACCGGTCACTGCCGTGATTTCCGCCGCCAGCAGGCACATGATGATGCCGTCTTTGTCGGTGGACCATGGCGTGCCGTTGAAGCGCAGGAAGGAAGCACCCGCGCTCTCCTCACCGCCAAAACCGAAGCTACCGTCGTGCAGACCGTCAACAAACCACTTGAAGCCCACCGGCACTTCGACCAGTTTGCGACCCAAATCGTTAACCACGCGGTCAATCATCGCCGAGGAGACCAAGGTTTTACCGACGGCCACATCTTTGCCCCACTGTGGACGATGCTGGAACAGGTAGTTAATCGCCACCGCCAGATAGTGGTTCGGGTTCATCAGGCCCGCAGGGGTCACGATCCCGTGGCGGTCATAGTCCGGGTCGTTGGCAAACGCGAGATCGAACTTATCGCGAAGCGCCAGCAGACCGGCCATCGCACACTCGGAGGAGCAGTCCATACGGATCGCGCCGTCTTTATCAAGGTGCATAAAGCGGAAGGTCTGATCGACCTGATCGTTAACGATGGTCAGATCCAGCTTGTAGTGCGCCGCAATACGCTGCCAGTATTCGATACCGGAGCCGCCAAGCGGGTCAACGCCAAGCTTCAGACCGGCTTTCTGGATTGCGGCCATATCGACGATATCCGCCAGCCCTTCAATAAACGGCTGCACCAGATCCTGCTCTTTCACGTGACCAGAGGCCATCGCCTCGCCCAGCGTGATCCGCTTCACGCCTTTCAGGCCGTCGGCCAGCAGCGCGTTAGCGCGGTCTTCCACCACTTTGGTGACGTTGGTGTCAGCCGGGCCACCGTTAGGCGGGTTATATTTGATGCCGCCATCTTCCGGCGGATTGTGCGACGGGGTGATCACAATCCCGTCTGCCTGCGCCCCGCCCTGCTGGTTATGCACCAGAATGGCGTTTGACACCGCAGGGGTCGGCGTATAACCGTTATTTTCCTGAATCACCACGTCCACGCCGTTGGCCGCCAGCACTTCCAGCACGGAAATGAAAGCAGGCTCTGACAGCGCGTGCGTGTCTTTACCGACGTAGCACGGACCGGTAACGCCATTTTTAGCGCGCTCTTCCGCGATGGCCTGGGCAATGGCCAGAATGTGCGGTTCGTTAAAGCTTTGGCGAACCGCGCTGCCACGGTGACCAGACGTACCAAACTTCACTGCGTGTTCTGCATTACCCACTTCCGGCTTCAGCACGTAGTACTGGGCGGTAAGCTGGGCGACGTTAATCAAATCGCTCTGTTGTGCAGGCTGACCCGCACGATTGTGATTTGCCATTGCCTGGTCCTTCTGATGCAAGGGTTAAATTGTACCGCAAACCTTATCAGTCAATTCCACCGGGAACTGCATCGACTGCATGATGTGTTCGATCATGCCGCGCTTGCGTCCGGTATTGGTATTGGTGATCACCCAGTACGGGGTACCAGGCAGCTGTTTGGGTTTAGTTTGATTACCATTCTGTAAAAGCGTCTGCTCATCGACAGCGAAATAAACGCGAGTGCGACCGTGCAGGGACTCGGTGGCGTCGGCAAACGCTTTGTTGTCCAGTGAATAGAGTGTAGACAGCACCAGCATAAAGCGGTTAACGGCTTTTTTCTGTTCCGCGTATTCGTCAGACAGCAGCAGCTCGCGCATCGCACGCACGTTGTCTTTTGCCGGGTTCAGCGGCTTTTCTTGCGCGACAACGGCTGGCTGGCGCACTTCTTTGGCGACAGGCGCGGTGGACTGTGAGGCGGCGGCAATTTTCAGCATGCGCCGTAAAATGTCGGACGCGCTCTCGCCGATATGCCGGGTCTGGCTGGCAATATAGTGATAGAGCTCGTCATCAACTTCGATTGTTTTCATCTTAATCCAGTGCGATATCTTATCTGAATACAAGTCGTTGGGATTATAAGGTCTAAACCCAACAGCGGATAGCGTCAAACCAGGATGGCGGCAAAAGTCAGATTTAACTGTTTCCTTGCAGCCGGGCGGCAGAATGGTCAACATAATACCCTAACCTGACATACGTAAAAAAAGAACTTTGCCATGAAATTGAATACCCGAGCGCAATCTGCACAATCGCCGCACAATAATTCTCCCATCGTGCTGGTTCACGGCCTGTTTGGCAGTCTGGACAACCTCGGCGTGCTGGCACGGGATCTGGTGACGGACCACGCTCTCCTGCAGGTGGATATGCGTAACCATGGTCAGTCGCCGCGCTCGGCGCAGATGACCTATGCCGATATGGCCCAGGATCTGCTCGATACGCTGGACGCCTACAATATTGAAAAGGCGACGCTGATCGGCCACTCCATGGGCGGTAAAGCGGTGATGGCGCTGACCGCGCTTGCGCCTGAGCGTATTGACGGTCTGGTGGTGATCGACGTGGCCCCGGTGGATTACGCCGTGCGCCGTCACGATGAGATCTTCGCCGCGATTAATGCCGTCACAGAGGCCGGGATCAGTAGCCGCCAGCAGGCCGCTGCTGTTATGCGCGAGCATCTGGATGAAGAAGGCGTGGTGCAGTTTTTACTGAAATCCTTTGTTGACGGTGAATGGCGCTTCAACGTGCCGGCGCTGTGGGATCAGTACCACAACATCGTTGGCTGGCAGCCGGTTCCGGCCTGGTCGCACCCGGCGCTGTTTATTCCTGGCGGCAATTCGCCCTACGTTACTGAAGCGTATCGGGACGCGCTGCTGGCGCAATTCCCGCAGGCGCGAGCGCATGTGATTGCCGGTGCCGGACACTGGGTGCATGCCGAAAAACCCGACGCCGTCCTGCGCGCTATCCGCCGTTACCTCGCTGACATCGAAAATTGATTAAAAAGAGAGCGACTGGTCGCCTGCGGGCCACCAGTCGTTGGCGTGCTGATTTCGCTGATGTATGATGGCGCGCTTATCGCCCGGGCTTTAGCAGGGCGTCTTGTTTCCCCCGAAGTCTCAGAATCATGGCCAAAGAAAACACGGACCGCACAACAATAGATCTGTTCGCGAATGAGCGGCGCCCGGGACGACCGAAAACCAATCCGCATTCGCGTGATGAACAGCTGCGCATTAATAAGCGCAATCAGCTCAAACGCGATAAAAGTCGTGGGCTTAAACGCGTCGAGCTGAAACTCAATGCGGACGCCGTCGATGCGCTGAACGAGCTGGCAAATGCCCGCGACATCAGCCGCAGTGAGCTTATCGAAGAGATGCTGATCCTGCAGCTCGAGAAATGGCACGACAAAGCGTAAGTCAGAAAACTCCCCTTCTTGTTGCTTTCATGTAGCACAGAGTGCAGTCCTGCGCGATAGCAGTTTCCGCAGGCTTCTCTGTTCTGCTATGATTGCCCTTATCCGTGGCTAAATTGCGCCACCATACTATTAAGTTTCAAGAGGTTATTTTACTCATGGCAATCATCGGCATTTTTTTCGGCAGCGACACCGGTAACACCGAAAACATCGCGAAAAACATTCAAAAACAGCTTGGTAAAGACGTTGCCGATGTGCATGACATTGCGAAAAGCAGCAAAGAAGACATCGCAGGTTACGATATCTTGCTGCTGGGCATCCCGACCTGGTACTACGGCGAAGCGCAGTGCGACTGGGACGACTTCTTCCCGTCTCTGGAAGAGATCGACTTCAATGGCAAACTGGTTGCCCTGTTCGGCTGTGGCGACCAGGAAGACTACGCAGAGTACTTCTGCGATGCGCTGGGCACCATTCGCGACATCATTGAGCCGCGCGGCGCAGTGATCGTGGGCCACTGGCCAACCGCAGGCTATCACTTCGAAGCCTCTAAAGGTCTGGCTGATGATAACAACTTCGTGGGCCTGGCTATCGACGAAGACCGCCAGCCGGAGCTGACCGCAGAGCGCGTGAATAAATGGGTTAAGCAGATCCGCGAAGAGCTGCACCTCGACGACATCCTCAACGCCTGATGTTGTTGTGGCGGCGTAACCTGTAGTTGCGCCGCATTGATAGGTATTATCAATCAAAATAATTGCTACAAATTTTTAACTTTTGCTGTCATACCTGTACAATCAACCAGGATTAAACGGGTCACCCTGTAACAAGTTTGTTGGCGGTACCACGTTTTTAACAGCATACTTTGCTTGAGACTTGCAGTTTTCATTGAGCCATGGCAGTTCTATAATGAGACGCATTCTCTCAGGTGCACTTTCTGTCACTTCTTCTATAGAAGTGAATCGTTTAGCAACAGGACAGATTCCGCATGACTGACAACAATACCGCATTAAAGAAGGCCGGACTGAAAGTCACGCTTCCACGGTTAAAAATTCTGGAAGTGCTTCAGGGTCCGGATAACCATCATGTCAGTGCGGAAGACTTATACAAGCGTCTGATCGACATGGGCGAAGAGATTGGTCTGGCCACGGTCTACCGTGTACTGAACCAGTTTGATGACGCTGGCATCGTCACGCGTCATAACTTCGAAGGCGGTAAATCCGTTTTCGAACTGACGCAGCAGCATCATCACGATCACCTGATTTGCCTGGATTGCGGCAAAGTGATCGAATTCAGCGACGACTCCATCGAATCACGTCAGCGTGAAATTGCTGCACGTCACGGCATTCGTCTGACCAACCACAGTCTGTACCTGTACGGCCACTGCGCCGAAGGCGACTGTACAGAAGATGACCACGCGCACGACGCGAAGTAATTCATCCGCACACGCTAAGCCAACCTGACGGTTGGCTTTTTTTATGCAAAAAGCCCGGCAGCGCTGACGCGTACCGGGCTTAAGAACAGCCGATTACTTGCTGTTATTACTGCGAATTTCCGTCCAGATTTGGTCGCAACGCTTCGTCACTTCCTGATCGTTTCCGGTTTTGCGCGCCTGAATACAGGCCTGATAATCAGCCACTCTGATCGTTTCCTGGGTCGCAAACTGCTCGTGCGCTTTCTCTTGCTTCAGCACGTTCAGCACGCTTTGGCAGGCTTCAATTTTCTCCGGCGATCCTTCTGCGGTATTAATACAGGCGCTATACGCCTCTTTCAAACGTGAATCTTCTTTCTGGGTCTGCGGCTGCGCGCAGGCGGTCAGCCCTGCGGCAAGTACCGCGACAAACAGGATTTTTTTCAACATAGCGGTCTCCGTTTCGGCGGGTGTGAACCCGCCGGAAGCATCATCAGAAGATAGTGAATGGGGCGATAACCATAAACTTCACGTCGCGCTCATCCTGGAAGATGTTGCCGTAACCCCCGCCGTAGCTTGGGATATCGGAGTGGTTGTCGTACTGCGTGAAGTGCAGCTTGAACATGGTGCCTTTCGCACGACCGTCCTGCAGGACGTAGATCGCATCCAGGCTGTACGCTGACTCTTTGATTTTGTTCGACGGGTTGTTTTCACGCTGGCCCGCGCTGTTGATAAACCAGTCAGCTGGCTTCGCATCCCAGGCGTAAGCATACGACCCACCGACGCTCCAGCCTGCCAGGTTCCAGTTGCTCAGATCGTACATCGCGCCAAAGAAGACCGCTTTTTCGCCGTTGGCGTTAAAGTCGGAGCGGTTATCCCACCACACATCCAGACGACCGTTGGAAGAGGCATAGGTTGGGGTCATACGCTGAAGGAAGTAGCCTTGCTGCCCTTCGGCTTTGACGTAAGTCCCCTCCAGGCGTAAATCCACCTGCCCGACTTTGTAGCCCAGGGTCAGCGCCTGCAGCCAGGCGGTGCCGTCGTAGATATCATTGACGGTGCTGTCGTTGGCTTTATCACGGGTGCCGTAGAACTGATAGCTGGTCGACAGCGGGCCGCCCACCACATCCATCTTATAGCTGGCTTTGGCAAAATACTGGTCGATGTAGCCTTCAGCCTGACCGAATGCCGCTTCCAGAATCAGGTTGTTTTTGAAATCGTACTTCGCGCCGAGGGAGTGGAGATAGTCGACGCGGGTCTTTCTGTCGTTCTGATAGAACTTGTCCATCTCGAGGTGCCACGGCGCTTTGTATTCGTTGGTCCACATGTAGGAGAAACTCAACGCCCCGCTATCGCCGTAGTCAAAGTTCGCCCCGGCTTCAGCGCCCTGGTATGTACCCGGCATAAAGCTCCAGTGCGGCGCTAACAGGGTTTGACCGGTAGGCTGAAGCCAGCCACCGCGCGCCCAGGCCGGACCGTATTTAAATTTGGCGGCCGCTTTGTACAGACTGATCCCGCTCTTATCGCCGGACCAGTCCTCTTTGTAGGCTTTGTTGCTGGAGGAGAATGCAATTTCGTTCGGGTGCCCGCTGTCGCCGTTTTCCGCCATTTCAATCGCGGTGAAGGCGGCCAGATCAAGACCGAACATGTCCGCGGCATAGCCGGACTGGAAATCAAGGTTGGCGTTCCAGGTGGAGTGAGCCAGGTTGGTTTTATATTTGTCTTCCTGGACGTCTTTCCGGTCACGCTCACGCTGCCAGTAATAAACACCGCCCGTCAGCGTTGAATCATCGACAAAACCTTCGGCCTGGGCCTTAGGAGAGACCATCCAGCCAGACATTGCTGTCACACCGGCAATAGCCAGCGCAAGCGCACTACGTTTGCCACTAAACGTACGCATAGTTAATCCTCTTTGACGTATTAAAAGCGCCTTAAACGGCGAAAAAACAAAAATTAAAAAGTCGACGTAAGCAGAAATACTCGTTTACATCTACTGCCTGTAGACTATTTTTCGCGACGCGAATTATCAATCCTTTTTAGCGATCAAAAGTCAGGATTATGACGAAGTGCACATATTTGGTTGCCATTTGTAACAGCACCCGCGCGACAGAATAATCACTTAAAATAATCTTCAAAATTAGCCAGTTATTTTTAGGGGTTGCATGAATACGCGACAGAATGAGATTAATTTGAATCAGGGAAGAGAAGGCTAACAGCGGAGGGAAATGCAATTAATTCGCATCGCGAAGATTTAGATCAGCAATGGCTTGATTGATAAGCAAAAAAAACGCCGCATTACGCGGCGTTCAGAGGGGAAGCATCGGTTATTCGCCGACTTTCGCCCAGGTATCACGCAGACCGACGGTGCGGTTAAACACCAGTTTGTCCGCGGTTGCATAGCGACTGTCGAGGCAGAAATAGCCTTCGCGCTCAAACTGATAAGCCTTACCGGCAACGGCCGCTTTCAGGGACGGCTCAGCAAAACCTTGCTTAATGACCAGCGAATCCAGGTTTATGGTGTCGAGGAAATTGTCTGCCGCTCCTGGGTTTGGCACGCTGAACAGGCGATCGTACAGGCGGATTTCAACCGGCAGCGCATGTGCAGCGCTGACCCAGTGAATAACGCCTTTCACCTTGCGACCGTCCGCCGGATCCTTGCTCAGGGTCTCCACATCGTAGCTGCAGAAGATCGTGGTGATGTTGCCTTCCGCGTCTTTCTCTACGCGCTCAGCTTTGATCACATAGGCGTTACGCAGGCGCACTTCTTTACCCATCACCAGACGCTTGTACTGCTTGTTGGCTTCTTCACGGAAGTCTGCACGATCGATCCAGATTTCCGCGCTGAACGGCACGTCACGGCTGCCCATTTCCGGCTTGCTCGGATGGTTAGGCATGGTCACCAGCTCGCTCTCGCCCTGCGGATAGTTTTCGATTACCAGCTTAACCGGGTCGATAACCGCCATCGCGCGCGGAGCATTGTCGTTCAGGTCTTCGCGGATACAGGATTCCAGCGATGCCATCTCGATGGTGTTGTCCTGCTTGGTCACGCCGATGCGTTTGCAGAATTCACGAATGGCCGCAGCGGTATAGCCACGACGACGCAGACCGGAGATGGTCGGCATACGCGGGTCATCCCAGCCTTCAACGTGCTTGTCCGTCACCAGCTCGTTCAGCTTGCGCTTGGACATGACGGTGTATTCCAGATTCAGGCGAGAGAACTCGTACTGACGCGGATGCACCGGAATAGTAATGTTGTCCAGAACCCAGTCATACAGACGACGGTTATCCTGGAACTCCAGCGTACACAGGGAGTGCGTAATGCCTTCCAGCGCATCGCTGATGCAGTGGGTGAAGTCGTACATCGGGTAGATGCACCACTTGCTGCCGGTCTGGTGGTGATCGGCAAATTTAATGCGATACAGCACCGGATCGCGCATCACGATAAATGGCGATGCCATGTCGATTTTGGCACGCAGACAGGCTTTGCCCTCTTCGAAGCCACCGGCGCGCATTTTTTCGAACAGCGCCAGGTTCTCTTCCACGCTGCGATCGCGGTACGGGCTGTTTTTGCCCGGCGCGGTCAGCGAGCCGCGGTATTCGCGGATCTCGTCAGCAGAGAGTTCATCAACGTAGGCCAGGCCTTTGTTGATAAGCTCCACAGCATAAGCGTACAGCTGGTCAAAATAGTCAGAGGAGTAGCAGATGTCGCCAGACCAGTTGAAGCCCAACCATTGCACGTCGTTCTTAATGGACTCTACGTACTCGATGTCTTCTTTTACCGGGTTGGTGTCATCGAAACGCAGGTTGCATTGACCCTGGTAGTCTTGCGCGATGCCAAAGTTCAGGCAGATCGATTTCGCGTGACCAATATGCAGGTAGCCATTCGGCTCCGGCGGGAAACGGGTATGAACAGTAGTGTGCTTACCAGTGGCCAGATCTTCATCGATGATCTGACGAATAAAGTTGCTTGGGCGGGCTTCTGCCTCACTCATCGTGGATTCCTCAAAGCGTAAACGACGTATAACGGCACATGATCTTATAAGCAGGACGAAGAGACAACCTTTATGTCACTGAAAAAACGTTACGCATAAAAAAGCGGCGGAGGATATCCCCCGCCGCTTAAGGCATGAACTCTACTCAGGAGCGATTACTTGCCTTTAATCTCATACAGTGGGGTTTGACCCGCAACAACCTGACCCTGCGCCTTGATGACCAGGCCGCTAAAGTCATCGATATTGCTGCAGACAACCGGGCTAATCATGGAGCGCGCATTGGCGTTCAGGAAGTCGAGGTCCATTTCCAGAACCGGCTGACCTGCCACCACTTCGGCACCCTCTTCCACCAGGCGTTTAAAGCCCTGCCCACCCAGCGCAACGGTATCGATACCCATGTGGACAACGATCTCGGCGCCTTTTTCTGTTTCCAGACAGAACGCGTGGTTGGTGTTAAAGATTTTAACGATGGTGCCCGCAGCCGGAGAAACCACGGTTTTATCCGTTGGTTTTACCGCAACGCCATCGCCGACGGCTTTGCTGGCGAAGGCTTCGTCAGGAACCTGTTCCAGGGCCACAACTTCACCCGTTACCGGAGAAACCAGCGCGGCGATAGTCGTTGCATTGGCGACAGCCTGCGGTTTAACCGCCGTTGGCGCAGCGGCAGCGACCGGCGCGGCGTCTGCTGGCGCAACAGGACCGGTGGTTTTCATCGCGTTAGCGATTTTCTCAGCCACAAAGCCGACGATAATCTGCACGCTGGTTTTGTTCAGGCGGATCACGCCAGACGCACCCAGGCGTTTTGCCATCGCTTCGTTAACCAGCGAAGAGTCTTTTACGTTCAGACGCAGACGGGTGATACAGGCATCGATACCGGTCAGGTTATCGGAACCCCCGACAGCGGCGATGTACTGACGCGCCAGACCGGAAACATCATCCGCGTTGCCCGCGCTGACGTTAACGTCCTGACCATCCGCTTCGCTACCGGCAACCGCCAGCTCACGACCCGGGGTCATCAGGTTGAATTTCGTGATGGTGAAGCGGAACACCACGTAGTAGATAGCGAAGAACACCAGGCCTTGTGGGATCAGCATGTACCAGTGTGTTGCCAGCGGGTTACGTGTCGACAGCACCATATCCACCAGACCCGCACTGAAGCCGAAGCCGGCAATCCAATGCATGGACGCAGCGATGAAGACCGAGATACCGGTCAGCACGGCGTGGATCACATACAGTACCGGTGCCACAAACATGAAGGAGAATTCCAGCGGCTCGGTGATACCGGTGAAGAAGGCCGCGAATGCGCCCGCCATCATAATACCCAGTACCTTCGCTTTGTTCTCAGGACGCGCGCAGTGGTAGATAGCCAGTGCTGCACCTGGCAGACCGAACATCATAATTGGGAAGAAGCCCGCCTGGTAACGACCGGTGATACCGACAACCGCTTTACCTGCTTCGATGGACTGTGCGCCGCCGAGGAAGTTAGGGATATCGTTAATGCCGGCAACGTCAAACCAGAATACGGAGTTCAGCGCGTGGTGCAAACCAACCGGGATCAGCAGACGGTTGAAGAACGCATACACGCCCGCACCGGCAGAACCCAGCTTCTGAATGTGCTCACCGAAGTTCACCAGACCGTCGAAAATCACCGGCCAGACGTACATCAGGATGAAGGCAACAGCGATCATCACGAAAGAGGTCAGAATCGGCACCAGACGACGCCCGCTGAAGAAGGAGAGCGCTTTTGGCAACTCAACGCTACTGAAGCGGTTGTACAGTTCAGCGGAGATGATACCCACGAGGATACCGACGAACTGGTTGCTGATCTTACCGAACGCAGCAGGCACCTGGTCTGCCGGGATCTTCTGGATCATCGCCACCGCAGCCGGCGAACAGAGCGTCGTTAATACGAGGAAGCCAACAAAGCCGGTCAGCGCCGCAGCACCGTCTTTATCTTTGGACATACCATAAGCCACACCAATAGCAAACAGTACGGACATGTTATCGATAATGGCAGCACCGGATTTAATGAAGAGCGCCGCTAATGCGTTGTCTCCCCCCCAGCTTACCGGGTCAATCCAGTAACCGACACCCATCAGAATTGCCGCTGCTGGCAGCGTGGCAACCGGCACCATCAAGGCGCGGCCAACCTTTTGTAAATAACCTAAAATGCTCACTTTCTTCCCCCTTTGAGACCCCGTTTAAAGGTGTGTTCTCAGCTGTGTTTTTATTGTGTCATTAACTTATATGTACAGTTGATGATTCACTGGCTTTTTGAGTGTGTGGAAAATTAATTCGTATCGCAAATTAAACGCGTATTTTTTGTGAGTTTTGTCACCAAATATCGTTTCAACCCCTCCCTTACACTGGCAAACAGTGAAAACTTATTTTATGATACGAAAAATCAGGACGGATTGCTCCCTTACGGTGTGAACCAGGTTAGGCTTACATCATACTCAGACATTCAATCCGCCAACTTTTTTACTTAATCTTCAGAGGTGAATAATGAGACTGATCCCCCTGGCAACTGCAGAACAAGTCGGTAAATGGGCTGCTCGCCATATTGTAAACCGTATCAATGCGTTCAAACCAACAGCCGATCGTCCTTTTGTGCTCGGTCTGCCGACCGGCGGCACGCCTCTCACCGCGTATAAAGCGTTGGTGGAGATGCATAAAGCGGGCCAGGTCAGCTTCGAACACGTTGTTACGTTCAACATGGACGAATACGTTGGCCTGCCAAAGGATCATCCGGAGAGCTACCATAGCTTCATGCACCGCAATTTCTTTGATCACATTGATATTCAGCCTGCAAATATTAATCTGTTGGACGGAAATGCACCGGATATTGACGCTGAGTGCCGCCATTACGAAGAAAAAATCCGCGCTTACGGCAAAATCCACCTGTTTATGGGCGGCGTAGGCAACGATGGTCACATCGCGTTTAACGAACCGGCCTCTTCTCTGGCATCCCGTACCCGTATCAAAACCCTGACGCATGACACCCGTGTGGCAAACTCCCGTTTCTTTGATGGCGATGTTAACCAGGTACCAAAATATGCGCTGACCGTGGGCGTGGGCACTCTGCTGGATGCTGAAGAAGTGATGATCCTGGTGCTGGGCGGTGTGAAAGCGCTGGCCCTTCAGGCGGCGGTGGAAGGCAACGTCAACCATATGTGGACCATCAGCTGTCTGCAGCTGCATCCGAAAGCCGTGGTGGTGTGCGATGAGCCATCCACCATGGAGCTGAAAGTCAAAACGCTGAAATACTTCAACGAATTAGAAGCTGAAAACATCAAAGGTCTGTAATCTGACGCCGTCTCTTACGTGGAGACGGAATGCTTTTTTTTAAACCGGGGGTCGTTATGTATGCTTTAACCCACGGTCGGATTTATACCGGCCATGAAATTCTGGATGACCATGCGATTGTTATCGCCAATGGCCTGATTGAACGTGTCTGCCCGCAGGCCGAACTGCCAACGGGTATAGAACAACGCTCGCTCAATGGAGCAATCATCTCCCCCGGTTTTATCGACGTACAGCTTAACGGCTGCGGCGGCGTCCAGTTCAATGATACGGCAGAAGCCGTAACCGTTGAGACGCTGGAAATTATGCAGCACGCCAACGAAAGATCGGGCTGCACCAGCTACCTGCCTACGCTTATTACTACCAGCGATGAGCTGATGAAACAGGGTGTTCGCGTGATGCGCGAGTATCTGGCGAAATATCCGCACCAGGCGCTGGGCCTGCATCTTGAAGGCCCGTGGCTGAATATCGTCAAGAAAGGGACGCATAATCCAGGCTTCGTACGCCAGCCTGACGGAGAGCTGGTTGATTTCCTGTGTGCCAACGCAGATGTGATCACCAAAGTGACCCTGGCGCCCGAAATGGTCGACCCTGAAATTATCCGTAAACTGGCAGGCGCCGGGATTGTGGTCTCTGCCGGTCACTCCAATGCCACGCTGAAAGAGGCTAAAGTCGGCTTCCGCGCCGGTATTACCTTTGCCACTCATCTGTACAACGCCATGCCGTACATTACCGGGCGTGAACCGGGCCTGGTCGGAGCAATTTTTGACGAGCCGGACGTTTATTGCGGCATTATTGTTGACGGCTTACACGTGGATTACGCCAACGTGCGTAACGCCAAGCGCCTGAAAGGCGATAAGTTGTGTCTGGTTACCGACGCCACGGCACCCGCAGGGGCAAACATTGAACAGTTCATTTTTGCTGGTAAAACAATATACTACCGGGATGGACTGTGTGTGGATGAGAACGGCACGCTGAGCGGTTCGGCTCTCACCATGATCGAAGGCGTGCGCAATCTGGTCGAACATTGCAGCATTGCCCTGGATGAAGTGCTGCGTATGGCAACGCTTTACCCGGCTCGCGCAATGGGCGTCGACAAACAGCTGGGTGCCATTGCCCCAGGCATGGTGGCTAACCTCACCGCATTCACACACGATTATAAAATCATCAAGACCATCGTTAACGGTAACGAGGTCGTCACAGAGTAAGTAAACGTATGACACCTGGCGGACAAGCTCAAATTGGTAATGTGGATCTGGTTAAGCAGCTGAACAGCGCTGCCGTTTATCGACTGATTGACCAGCACGGACCTATCTCGCGCATTCAGATTGCAGAACAGAGCCAGCTTGCCCCCGCCAGCGTGACTAAAATCACCCGTCAGCTCATTGAGCGCGGGCTGATTAAAGAAGTGGATCAGCAGGCCTCTACCGGAGGCCGTCGCGCCATCTCGATCATCACCGAAACCCGTCATTTCCATGCTATTGGCGTACGCCTTGGCCGCCATGATGCCACGCTTACCCTGTACGATCTCAGTAGCAAAACTCTCGCCGAAGAGCATTATCCCCTGCCGGAACGCACCCAGGAGACGCTTGAACACGCCCTGCTGAATGCGATTGAGCTGTTTATCGAATCCTGCCAGCGCAAAATCCGCGAACTGATCGCCATCTCAGTGATCCTGCCAGGCCTTGTCGACCCGGAAAGCGGCGTGATCCGCTATATGCCGCATATTCAGGTTGAAAACTGGGGCTTAATCAACGCGCTGGAAAAACGCTTTGCGGTGACCTGCTTTGTTGGCCACGATATCCGCAGCCTGGCGCTGGCGGAGCACTATTTTGGGGCGAGTCAGGATTGCGAAGACTCCATTCTGGTGCGCGTTCACCGCGGAACGGGCGCCGGGATCATCTCCAACGGGCGCATCTTCATTGGCCGTAACGGCAACGTTGGCGAGATTGGTCATATTCAGGTCGATCCGCTGGGTGAACGCTGTCACTGCGGCAACTTTGGCTGCCTGGAAACGGTCGCCGCCAATGCGGCTATTGAGCACAGGGTTCGCCATATGCTGGAACAAGGCTACCAGAGCCGGGTGACGCTGGATGACTGTAAAATCGGCGCCATCTGCAAGGCAGCGAATAAGGGCGATGCCCTGAGCTGCGAAGTGATCGAGCAGGTTGGCCGCCAGCTGGGTAAAACCATCGCGATTGCCATCAACCTGTTTAATCCGCAAAAAATTGTGATCGCCGGTGAAATTACCGAAGCCGAAAAAGTGCTGCTGCCCGCCATCGAGGGCTGCATCAATACCCAGGCGCTGAAGGCGTTTCGCCAGAATTTGCCAGTGGTGCGCTCTGCACTGAACGACCGCTCCGCAATCGGCGCGTTTGCGCTGGTGAAACGCGCCATGCTTAACGGTATCCTGCTGCAGCGTTTGCTGGAAAGCTAACAGCGTTTTATAGTTACGCCTCTTTTTTTGATGTCGGGTAGTCCATGACCATTAAGAATGTAATTTGTGATATCGACGGCGTGCTAATGCACGACAACGTTGCCGTGCCGGGAGCAGCAGAGTTTCTTCACCGCATCCTCGAGAAAGGGATGCCGCTGGTTCTGCTCACCAACTTCCCGTCCCAGACCGGGCAGGATCTGGCCAACCGTTTTGCGACTGCCGGCGTCGATGTACCCGACAGCGTGTTCTACACCTCTGCGATGGCAACCGCAGACTTCCTCAAGCGTCAGGAAGGCAAAAAAGCCTATGTGGTGGGTGAAGGCGCGCTGATCCACGAATTATACAAAGCCGGTTTCACCATTACTGACGTTAACCCTGATTTCGTTATCGTCGGTGAAACGCGTTCCTATAACTGGGAAATGATGCATAAGGCGGCATTCTTTGTGGCCAACGGCGCCCGCTTTATCGCCACCAACCCCGATACCCACGGGCGCGGTTTTTACCCGGCGTGTGGCGCGCTGTGCGCCGGTATTGAGAAGATCTCTGGCCGCACGCCGTTTTATGTCGGCAAGCCCAGCCCGTGGATCATTCGCGCGGCGCTGAATAAAATGCAGGCTCACTCCGAAGCTACAGTGATCGTTGGCGACAACCTGCGCACCGATATTCTGGCGGGCTTCCAGGCCGGTCTGGAAACCATTCTGGTGCTGTCAGGTGTCTCGACCCTCGATGATATTGATGCGATGCCGTTCCGGCCGAGCTGGATTTATCCCTCAGTCGCGGAAATAGATGTTCTGTAAGTCAAAACCACGTCCCCGGACGTGGTTTTTTCATTTTACAGCGTCAAAAACCCATCCAGATCTAATAAAAATCCCCATTCATTGAATAATCGTCAATAAATCCGCCCTCGACGTACGCTTTTTTCAACATTCGGCAATCACTATTGCACTATTTCAGTTTTACCCCGCAAAACGCTTGCCGCTCCTGCCCTTTTACGGCATTTTCATAAGCAAGCAATATCACACTGCAACAGGGTTAACGGAGAAGGTTATGTGTTCAATTTTTGGCGTACTGGATATTAAAACTGACGCGGTCGAACTGCGTAAAAAAGCACTGGAGCTGTCCCGTCTGATGCGCCATCGCGGTCCGGACTGGTCCGGCGTATATGCCAGCGATAAGGCCATTCTGGCGCACGAACGCCTGTCGATTGTGGACGTCAACGCCGGTGCCCAGCCGCTGTATAACGAGAAAAAAACCCATGCGCTGGCCGTCAACGGTGAAATTTACAACCACCAGGCGCTGCGCGCGGAATACGGCGATCGCTATGCCTTCCAGACCGGATCTGACTGTGAAGTGATCCTCGCTCTGTACCAGGAAAAAGGTCCGGAGTTCCTCGACGAACTGCAGGGGATGTTTGCCTTTGCCCTGTACGACAGCGAAAAAGACGCGTATCTGATTGGTCGCGACCATATCGGGATTATCCCGCTGTATATGGGCCACGACGAATTCGGCAACTTCTATGTTGCATCAGAGATGAAAGCCCTGGTGCCAGTGTGTCGCACCATTAAAGAGTTCCCGGCGGGTAGCTTCCTGTGGAGCAAAGACGGCGAGATCCGTTCGTACTATCAGCGCGACTGGTTCGATTACGATGCGGTTAAAGACAACGTCACCGACAAAGTCGAACTGGCTCAGGCCCTGGAAGATGCGGTAAAAAGTCACCTGATGTCAGACGTGCCTTACGGCGTGCTGCTCTCCGGCGGTCTGGACTCTTCTGTTATCTCGGCGATCACCAAAAAATACGCTGCCCGCCGCGTGGAAGATCAGGAGCGCTCCGAAGCCTGGTGGCCGCAGCTGCACTCCTTCGCCGTTGGCCTGGAAGGATCCCCGGATCTGAAAGCCGCGCAGGAAGTGGCAAACCATCTTGGCACCGTGCACCATGAAATTCACTTTACCGTGCAGGAAGGGCTGGATGCGATCCGCGACGTTATCTACCACATTGAAACGTACGATGTGACTACCATTCGCGCCTCAACGCCGATGTACCTGATGTCTCGTAAAATCAAAGCGATGGGCATTAAGATGGTGTTGTCGGGCGAGGGTTCTGACGAAGTCTTTGGCGGTTACCTCTATTTCCATAAAGCGCCAAATGCCAAAGAGCTGCACGAAGAGACCGTGCGTAAGCTGCAGGCGCTGCACATGTTCGACTGCGCGCGGGCTAACAAAGCGATGTCTGCCTGGGGCGTGGAAGCTCGCGTGCCGTTCCTGGATAAGAAGTTCCTCGATGTGGCTATGCGCATCAACCCACAGGACAAGATGTGCGGCAACGGTAAGATGGAAAAACATGTCCTGCGTGAATGTTTTGAATCCTACCTGCCGGCAAGCGTCGCCTGGCGTCAGAAAGAGCAGTTCTCCGACGGGGTGGGTTACAGCTGGATCGATAGCCTGAAAGAGGTGGCAGCGAAGCAGGTTTCTGACCAACAACTGGAAACGGCCAGCTTCCGCTTCCCGTACAACACGCCATCCTCTAAAGAGGCGTACCTGTACCGCGAGATTTTTGAAGAGCTGTTCCCACTGCCAAGCGCTGCCGAGTGTGTTCCAGGTGGCCCTTCCGTCGCCTGCTCCTCTGCCAAAGCGATTGAGTGGGATGAATCGTTCAAATCCATGAACGATCCGTCAGGCCGTGCCGTCGGTGTGCATCAGTCTGCATATAAATAACAGGAATTATCCTCATCAGGCCCTTCGGGGCCTTTTTTTTGCCTCGCGTTTCGCTGGACAAAAACGATTAATAACCAATAATTGCCGAATAATCGGCCAGGCTGTTCGCAACCTAACCAAACAGTCACATTCGCGCTATTTTCGATGAAAAAGGTGTTGACGCTGCAAGGGTCTATACGCATAATGCGCCCCGCAACGCCGATAAGGTAACGCGAAAAAAAAGATGGCTACGTAGCTCAGTTGGTTAGAGCACATCACTCATAATGATGGGGTCACAGGTTCGAATCCCGTCGTAGCCACCATCTTTTTTTTGCGGGAGTGGCGAAATTGGTAGACGCACCAGATTTAGGTTCTGGCGCCGCAAGGTGTGCGAGTTCAAGTCTCGCCTCCCGCACCATTTCCAGATAAGCGTTGCACGGATGGGGTATCGCCAAGCGGTAAGGCACCGGTTTTTGATACCGGCATTCCCTGGTTCGAATCCAGGTACCCCAGCCATATTTCTTCGATTTGCGGTTCTCTGCAGTATTTGGGGTATCGCCAAGCGGTAAGGCACCGGTTTTTGATACCGGCATTCCCTGGTTCGAATCCAGGTACCCCAGCCATCGAAGAAAGAAGAAAAGCAGTACTGGCTACGTAGCTCAGTTGGTTAGAGCACATCACTCATAATGATGGGGTCACAGGTTCGAATCCCGTCGTAGCCACCATATTAGGTTGTGTTGATTTCGGTCGACATCACCAAAAAAATTGTTGGGGTATCGCCAAGCGGTAAGGCTCTGGTTTCTGATACCAGCATTCCGAGGTTCGAATCCTCGTACCCCAGCCAATTTAAAAAAGTCGTTGAATGTGTTTTGTTTAACGCAACTGTTGGGGTATCGCCAAGCGGTAAGGCTCTGGTTTCTGATACCAGCATTCCGAGGTTCGAATCCTCGTACCCCAGCCACCTTAAAAAAGCTCGCTTAGGCGAGCTTTTTGCTTTTCTGCGTTTGTGTATTTGCCTGCCGGGTGGCGCTTTCGCCTTTCCCGGCCTGCCCTTCAGAGTCCTAACGCATACTTCAGCGCCTGACGTTTCAGTCCGCCCGCACGCTGCGCCGCCATCAATCCCATATTGCGCAATATCCGTACCGGCCCAAGATCGTTGCTGAATCCGGCGTAAAACAGATCCATACCGGATTGCATCAGGAAGTTATCCGCCATCCGTCGGGTCTGATAGCGCTTAAGCACCTGCTGGCTGGCCCAGGCTTCACCGTGGCTGCGAGCGCTGCTTAAGACATCCAACAGCGCCTCTACGTCGCGATAGCCCAGATTCACCCCCTGCCCTGCCAACGGGTGAATGGTATGCGCGGCGTCGCCCACCAGCGCCAATCCCTCACGCGCATAGTTCAGTGCATGACGGCGGGTAAGAGGGAATGCGCCCGCGGCGACCGGCGTAACCTTGCCCAGACGCGCCGGGAAATGGCGGGCGATCTCACGCTGTAGTTGGTCCATCGTCAGCCCCTGTAGCTGACGAATGCGCGCAGGGGTGTCGTACCACACCAGAGAGGCCCAGCGATCGAAAAGCGGTAAAAATGCGTGCGGACCGTTCGGGGTAAAATGCTGCCAGGTGCTGTCGCCCGGTTCGTTTTCACAAGCGACGGTGACCAGCATGCAGGATTGCTGATACTGCCAGGCGTGGATGCCAATCCCGGCCATCTCCCGCACCCGGGAATTCGCCCCGTCGGCGCCAATCAGCAGTTTTACTCGCAACTCTTCACCGTTATCCAGCGCGATCAAATGCTGATCGTTGTGACGGTGCATCGCCTTAATCGACGCAGGTACGCGCAGCGTCACCTTCGGATGCGCGGCGAGCGCCTGCCAGAGCGCCTGCTGCAGGACGTTATTTTCAACCATATAGCCCAGCAGCGGGAGCTTCAGCTCTGCGGCGTCAAATACCACGTGAGCGTTTTCCCACTCCCAGGTCTCCAGCCGACGATAAGGGTGCGCCCGCATTGCCAGCACCGCGTCCCAGACGCCCAGCCCGCGCAGCAGTTCGACGGAAGCCGCGCTGATGGCAGAAATACGCACATCCGGCTGCTGTGTCTCATCAAACGCAGGCGGTGCCGCCTGTTCAATTACCGTTACGTCAAACCCGTGCTGCGCCAGCCCCAGCGCCAGCGCTCCGCCGACCATACCGCCGCCGACAACGGCGATCCCGGTTTGTTGGATAGTCATGGTCAATTGTCCTTATTTGAGAATCCCCTAAGTTTACCGGATTTTTTTCGCCTTGAGGCTGACAACCTTCATACTGGTCACAACCGGACCAAAGCATTACAATACGCGCCCTGCAATCCTGAGCATGAGCATGTCGATGACAAAAAAACTCCATATAAAAACCTGGGGCTGTCAGATGAACGAATACGATTCATCAAAGATGGCCGATCTGCTGGATGCAACCCACGGATACCAACTCACCGAGAACGCAGAAGAAGCAGACGTTTTACTGCTGAACACCTGCTCTATCCGTGAGAAGGCGCAGGAAAAAGTGTTCCATCTGTTAGGTCGCTGGAAACTTCTCAAAAAGAAAAATCCGGAGATCATCATTGGCGTGGGTGGCTGTGTCGCCTCGCAGGAAGGTGAACTGATTCGAACTCGCGCTCGCTACGTGGATATCGTCTTTGGCCCACAGACCCTGCATCGCTTGCCAGAGATGATCAACTCCGTTCGCGGCGATCGCAGCCCGGTAGTCGACGTCAGCTTCCCGGAAATCGAAAAATTTGACCGTCTGCCGGAACCGCGCGCGGATGGCCCAACCGCCTTCGTCTCGATCATGGAAGGCTGCAACAAATATTGTACTTACTGCGTGGTGCCCTACACCCGCGGTGAGGAAGTGAGTCGTCCCTGCGATGACATCCTGTTTGAGGTCGCCCAGCTGGCGGCTCAGGGCGTACGTGAAGTGAACCTGCTCGGCCAGAACGTTAACGCCTGGCGCGGTGAAAACTATGACGGCAGCACTGGCTCGTTTGCCGACCTGCTGCGTCTGGTGGCGGCTATCGACGGTATCGACCGTATCCGCTTTACCACCAGCCACCCGATTGAATTCACAGATGACATCATTGATGTGTATCGCGATACGCCAGAGCTGGTGAGCTTCCTGCACCTGCCGATCCAGTGCGGTTCCGACCGCGTGCTGAACCTGATGGGCCGCACCCATACCGCGCTGGAATATAAATCCATTATCCGCAAGCTGCGTGAAGCGCGCCCGGATATTCAGATTAGCTCTGACTTCATCGTCGGTTTCCCAGGTGAATCCACTGACGATTTCGAGCGCACCATGAAGATCATCGGTGAAGTGAACTTCGACGTGAGTTATAGCTTCATCTTCTCTGCCCGTCCGGGAACGCCTGCCGCCGATATGGTCGACGACGTGCCGGAAGAGGAGAAAAAGCAGCGTCTGTATATTCTTCAGGATCGCATTAACCAGCAGGCCACCGCCTGGAGCCGTCGCATGCTCGGCACCGTTCAGCGCGTGCTGGTGGAAGGTACATCGCGTAAGAGCATCATGCAGCTGTCTGGCCGAACCGAAAACAACCGGGTAGTGAACTTTGAGGGAACGCCGGATCTGGTGGGTAAATTCGTCGACATCGAAATCCTGGAAGTGCTGACCAACTCCCTGCGCGGCAGGCTGGTACGTACCGAAGAGGAGATGGGCCTGCGCGTGGCACAAACGCCGGAATCCATCATTGCGCGTACCCGCAAAGAAAACGATCTGGGCGTCAGCGTTTATCAGCCGTGATCCCTGAGGCCTGCCATTTCTGGCAGGCCTTGTATTTCCCCCTCCTGTCCCCCATATCTTTCGCAATGCTTGCGCCTTTATTCTATGGCGTGAATAATTTCATGAGACAGACCCAATGCCATCTGGCAACCGAGACATAAGAGGAACGGTTTGAACATAGATACGCGTGAAATTACCCTTGAGCCAGCAGACAACGCTCGCCTGCTGAGCCTTTGCGGGCCGTTTGATGACAACATCAAACAACTGGAGCGACGTCTGGGTATCGAAATTAATCGTCGCGATAACCATTTCAAACTCACCGGACGCGCCATCTGCGTCAACGCGGCTGCGGATATTCTCCACAGCCTGTACGTCGATACTGCCCCGATGCGCGGTCAAACGCAGGATATTGAACCGGATCAGCTCCATCTGGCGATCAAAGAAGCCCGGGTGCTGGAACAGAGCGCAGAGAGCGTGCCGCAGTTCGGCAAAGTGATCCATATCAAAACCAAGCGCGGGGTCATTAAGCCTCGTACGCCAAATCAGGCGCAGTACATCGCCAACATTCTCGATCATGACATCACCTTCGGGGTGGGCCCTGCGGGTACCGGTAAAACCTATCTTGCCGTTGCCGCCGCCGTGGATGCGCTGGAGCGTCAGGAAATCCGCCGTATTCTGCTTACCCGTCCGGCCGTTGAAGCCGGCGAAAAGCTGGGCTTTTTACCCGGCGATTTGAGCCAGAAGGTCGACCCGTATCTGCGCCCGCTGTACGATGCGCTGTTCGAGATGCTCGGCTTTGAGAAGGTCGAGAAGCTGATTGAACGTAACGTCATCGAAGTGGCTCCGCTGGCCTACATGCGTGGGCGCACGCTGAACGATGCTTTCATCATTCTTGATGAAAGCCAGAATACCACCATCGAACAGATGAAGATGTTCCTGACCCGTATCGGCTTTAACTCGAAAGCGGTCATCACCGGCGATATCACCCAGGTCGACCTGCCGCGCAGCACCAAATCCGGTCTGCGTCACGCCATTGAAGTGCTGGCAGACGTCGATGAAATCAGTTTTAACTTCTTCCACAGCGAAGACGTGGTACGCCACCCGGTGGTTGCCCGCATCGTCACCGCCTATGAGGCGTGGGAAGAAGCCGAACAAAAACGTAAAGCAGAACAGGCCGCGGAACGCAAACGCGAAGCCCAGGAGCAAGAGCAGAAATGAGTCAGGTTATCCTCGATTTACAGCTGGCATGTGAAGACAATTCCGGTTTGCCGGAAGAGAGCCAGTTCCAGGCGTGGCTGGATGCGGTGATCCCGCAGTTCCAGGAAGAGTCAGAAGTCACCGTACGTCTGGTGGATGAGGCCGAAAGCCACGAGCTGAACCTGACCTATCGCGGGAAAGATAAGCCGACTAACGTGCTCTCCTTCCCGTTTGAAGCGCCGCCAGGCATCGAGCTGCCGCTGCTGGGTGATTTGATCATCTGTCGCCAGGTGGTTGAGCAGGAAGCAAAGGAGCAGCAAAAGCCGCTCGACGCCCACTGGGCGCACATGGTGGTGCACGGTAGCCTGCATCTGCTAGGCTACGATCATATTGAAGACGACGAAGCGGAAGAGATGGAATCCCTCGAGACAGAGATAATGCTTGCTCTGGGCTATGAGGATCCGTACATTGCCGAGAAAGAGTAGTCTGTACGGCGGTCTTCCGCCGTATCCACTTTATGTGCCGTCGCGTCTGACCCACGTCCGCTGCGGCTAACTGAACACCCACATGAGAACCCTTAACTAACGCCATGAGCGACGACAATTCACACAGTAGCGACACACCAAACAGCAAAAAGGGATTTTTCTCCCTCCTTCTGAGCCAGCTTTTCCACGGTGAACCCAAAAACCGTGACGAACTTCTGGAGCTGATCCGTGATTCCGGGCAGAACGAACTTATCGACGAAGATACGCGCGAAATGCTCGAAGGGGTAATGGACATCGCCGACCAGCGCGTTCGCGACATCATGATCCCCCGCTCGCAGATGATTACCCTGAAACGCAACCAGACCCTTGAAGAGTGCCTCGATGTCATCATCGAGTCCGCCCACTCGCGTTTCCCGGTCATCAGCGAAGATAAAGATCACATCGAAGGGATTTTGATGGCCAAAGATCTGCTGCCGTTTATGCGCAGTGAATCTGAAGCCTTCAGCATGGAAAAAGTGTTACGCCAGGCAGTCGTTGTCCCGGAAAGTAAGCGTGTTGACCGCATGCTGAAAGAGTTTCGCTCTCAGCGTTACCACATGGCGATTGTTATCGATGAATTTGGCGGTGTTTCGGGCCTTGTGACCATCGAAGACATTCTTGAACTGATTGTCGGTGAAATCGAAGATGAATATGACGAAGAAGAGGATATCGACTTCCGTCAGCTGAGTCGTCACACCTGGACCGTGCGCGCCCTGGCGCCAATCGAAGATTTTAACGACACCTTCGGCACCCATTTCAGCGATGATGAAGTGGATACCATCGGCGGTCTGGTGATGCAGGCCTTTGGTCATCTTCCGGCGCGTGGCGAAACCGTGGACATAGACGGTTACCAGTTCAAGGTCGCTATGGCCGACAGTCGACGTATTATTCAGGTTCATGTCAGAATGCCGGACGATGCTCCGCAACCCACACTGGATGATTGATTTAAATGGCATTTGCCTCATTGCTTGACCGCCAGCGCGTACGTCTGCTGCTGGCGCTGTTGTTCGGAGCCAGCGGCACGCTGGCTTTTTCCCCTTATGACTTCTGGCCTGCCGCGCTTCTCTCCCTGATGGGGCTTCAGGGCCTGACCCTGAACCGACGCCCTGTACAGGCGGCGGCGATTGGTTATTTCTGGGGGCTCGGCCTGTTTGGCTCCGGTATTAACTGGGTGTACGTCAGTATTGCCCAGTTTGGCGGCATGCCTGGACCGGTTAACGTCTTCCTCGTGGTGCTGCTGGCAGCATATCTCTCGCTGTATACCGGCCTGTTCGCCGGGATCCTCTCGCGCCTGTGGCCTGAAACCCGCTGGCTGCGCGTTGCCATTGCTGCCCCGGTGGTCTGGCAGATAAGCGAATTCCTGCGCGGCTGGGTATTGACCGGTTTCCCGTGGCTGCAGTTTGGCTACAGCCAGATTGACGGCCCGCTGAAAGGCCTGGCGCCGGTGCTGGGCGTCGAGGCGATCAACTTCCTGCTGATGGTGGTGAGCGGCCTGCTGGTGCTGGCTGTGGTCCAGCGCAACTGGCGTCCGCTGGTGATGGCGCTGGTGCTCTTTGCCCTGCCCTTCCCGCTGCGTTACATCCAGTGGTTTACCCTCGAGCCGGAACGCGCCACCCAGGTGTCGATGGTGCAGGGTGATATTCCTCAGTCGCTCAAGTGGGATGAAAATCAGCTGGTTAACACCCTGAAAATCTACCTTGATGCGACCCAGACTGAAATGGGCAAGTCGCAGCTGATTATCTGGCCTGAGTCGGCCATCCCGGATCTCGAGATCAACCAGCAGCGTTTTCTCAGCATGATGGACGATCTGCTGCGCGCGCGTAACACCACGCTTATTACCGGTATCGTTGATGCACGCCTGAATAAGCAAAATCGTTACGACACGTACAACAGCATTATCACGCTGGGGAAAGACAATCCATACAGCTATGAGTCGCGCAACCGCTACAACAAAAATCACCTGGTGCCGTTTGGTGAGTTTGTTCCGCTGGAATCGATTCTGCGCCCGCTTGCGCCGTTCTTCGATCTGCCGATGTCCTCCTTTAGCCGTGGCTCGTACGTCCAGCCTCAGTTAAGCGCGCACGGCTTTTTGCTGACCGCCGCCATCTGCTACGAGATCATTTTGGGTGAACAGGTTCGGGATAATTTCCGCCCTGATACGGATTTCTTGCTGACCATCTCTAACGATGCGTGGTTTGGTAAGTCGATTGGCCCGTGGCAGCACTTCCAGATGGCGCGGATGCGCTCTCTGGAGCTGGCCCGCCCACTGCTGCGCAGCACCAACAACGGCATTACCGCCGTGATTGGTCCGCAGGGTGAGATCCAAGCCATGATCCCGCAGTTCACCCGTCAGGTGCTCACGACCCGCGTCACCCCGACCAGCGGTCTGACGCCGTACGCCCGCACCGGCAACTGGCCGGTATGGATCCTGACGGCGTTATTTGGCTTTGGTGCCGTCCTGATGAGCCTTCGTCAGCGTCGTAAGTAACCCCTTATACGCTTTACCCGGCAGCGCTACGCTTGCCGGGTAAAGCGCCATAAACCCCCCATACCGCCCGCCATCCGGCAATTCCCCTCAAAATATCAATTCTGGCACGCCTGTTGCTTTGTTTTGTTACAGATTAAGCAATCTGGCTGATGTGCAACTTAGTCGCACCAGCGCAGTTCAGAGGTAGCACCTTTTCGGTGCAGACAGCGTTTTTTGCCTCCGAATGGTGCGGCGCGCTTCGCAAAAATAAACAATAACGCAGCAAAATCTTTACATTAAGCCAAACTAAATGCTAACAAACACGTATAACACTGCACTCGTTTAGCGCGAGCAATAACAACATCACACTGGGTATCAATGCGTCTCTGGCGCTGATAAAAAAGGAGTTGGGTATGCAATTACGTAAACTGGCCACAGCAATGCTGGTGATGGGACTGTCTGCAGGCGTGGTTCACGCTGAAGACGCAGCCCCGGCCGCCGGCAGCACCCTGGAAAAGATTGCTAAAAACGGCGTCATCGTGGTCGGCCACCGTGAGTCTTCTGTCCCGTTCTCATATTATGACAACACGCAAAAAGTCGTGGGCTACTCTCAGGCCTACTCCAATGCCATCGTCGACGCGGTGAAGAAAAAGCTGAACAAGCCCGATCTGGATGTGAAGCTGATCCCTATCACCTCGCAAAACCGTATTCCGCTGCTGCAAAACGGCACCTTCGATTTTGAGTGCGGCTCCACCACTAACAACCTTGAGCGTCAGAAACAGGCTGCCTTCTCCGACACCATCTTCGTGGTCGGTACCCGTCTGCTGACCAAAAAAGGCGGCGAGATTAAAGACTTCGCCGACCTGAAAGGCAAAGCGGTGGTTGTCACCTCCGGTACGACTTCTGAAGTTCTGCTGCACAAGCTGAATGAAGAGAAGAAAATGGACATGCGTATCATCAGCGCGAAAGACCACGGTGACTCCTTCCGCACCCTGGAAAGCGGCCGCGCCGTGGCGTTTATGATGGATGACGCTCTGCTGGCCGGTGAACGTGCTAAAGCGAAGAAACCGGACAACTGGGAAATCGTGGGCACGGCGCAATCCAAAGAAGCCTATGGCTGCATGATGCGTAAAGACGACCCGGAATTTAAGAAACTGGTCGATGACACTATCGCGCAGGTTCAGACCTCCGGTGAAGCAGAAAAATGGTTCGGAAAATGGTTCAGCAACCCAATCCCACCAAAAAATCTGAACATGAACTTTGAACTGTCTGACGACATGAAAGCCCTGTTTAAAGAACCGAACGACAAGGCACTTAACTAATTAGAACCATTAAGGGGCAGGATCTCCTGCCCTCTCGATTGTCGGGAAGCGCGGACAGACTAAACGTTGAGTGGTCGTTCCCCACTGGGCGTGAAAATTTGCTTCTCACCAATCTTCGAGGGTAGCGCTGCTACCCTTTTTTTTCCGGAGTTTATTATGTCAATCGACTGGAACTGGGGCATTTTCCTGCAGCAAGCCCCGTTCGGCAACACCACCTATCTGGGCTGGCTGTGGAGCGGTTTTCAGGTCACGGTCGCGCTGTCGATCACGGCCTGGATTATCGCTTTTCTCGTCGGCTCGCTGTTCGGTATTCTGCGTACCGTGCCTAACCGCTTTCTTTCCTCTTTGGGTACCTGTTACGTCGAACTGTTCCGTAACGTTCCGTTAATCGTGCAGTTTTTTACCTGGTACCTGGTGATTCCGGAACTGCTGCCTGAAGATATCGGCATGTGGTTCAAATCTGAGCTGGATCCGAACATTCAGTTCTTCGTCTCCTCGATGCTTTGTCTGGGTCTGTTCACCGCTGCGCGCGTCTGTGAACAGGTTCGTGCTGCTATCCAGTCCCTGCCACGCGGGCAGAAAAATGCCGCTCTGGCGATGGGCCTGACCTTACCGCAAGCTTACCGCTACGTGCTGCTGCCAAACGCGTATCGCGTGATCGTCCCACCGATGACTTCGGAGATGATGAACCTGGTAAAAAACTCGGCCATCGCCTCCACTATTGGGCTGGTGGACATGGCCGCCCAGGCGGGCAAGCTGCTGGATTATTCTGCCCATGCGTGGGAATCCTTCACCGCCATCACCCTGGCGTATGTGCTGATTAACGCCGTGATTATGCTGGTGATGAACCTGGTCGAACGTAAAGTTCGCCTGCCGGGCAACCTGGGGGGCAAATAATGTACGAGTTTGACTGGAGTTCAATTGTTCCTTCCCTGCCCTATCTGGTCGATGGGCTGATCATTACGCTGAAGATCACCGTGATTGCGGTGATTATCGGGATTGTCTGGGGAACACTGCTGGCGGTGATGCGCCTGTCGAGTTTTAAACCGATCGCCTGGTTTGCCACCGCATACGTGAACGTATTTCGCTCTATCCCACTGGTGATGGTGCTGCTGTGGTTCTACCTGATTGTTCCGGGTTTTCTGCAGGATGTTCTCGGTCTGTCACCGAAAAACGATATTCGCCTGATCTCAGCGATGGTGGCTTTCTCAATGTTTGAGGCAGCTTACTATTCAGAGATTATTCGTGCCGGGATCCAGAGTATTTCGCGTGGTCAGTCAAGCGCGGCCCTGGCGTTAGGCATGACCCACTGGCAGTCGATGAAGCTTATCATTCTGCCACAGGCGTTCCGCGCCATGGTTCCGCTGCTGCTGACACAGGGTATCGTGTTGTTCCAGGATACCTCCCTGGTCTATGTGTTGAGCCTGGCAGACTTCTTCCGTACCGCCTCCACTATCGGCGAGCGCGATGGTACCCAGGTCGAGATGATCCTGTTCGCAGGTGCGGTCTATTTTGCAATTAGTTTAAGCGCGTCGCTGTTGGTCAGCTGGCTGAAGAAAAGGACAGTCTCATGATTTCCCTGAAAAATGTTTCTAAATGGTATGGGCACTTTCAGGTGCTGACCGATTGCTCCACGGAAGTGAAAAAGGGCGATGTTGTGGTGGTTTGCGGGCCTTCCGGCTCGGGTAAATCAACGCTTATCAAAACCGTAAACGGCCTGGAGCCGGTGCAGAAGGGCGAGATTGTCGTCAACGGCACCAAAGTGAACGATAAGAAAACCAATCTGGCCAAGCTGCGTTCCAACGTCGGGATGGTGTTCCAGCATTTCGAGCTGTTCCCGCACCTGTCGATCATCGAGAACCTGACGCTGGCGCAGGTAAAAGTACTGAAGCGCGATAAATCAGCTGCCCGTGAAAAAGCGCTGAAGCTGCTGGAGCGCGTCGGGCTGACCGCACATGCGGATAAGTACCCAGCGCAGCTCTCTGGCGGCCAGCAGCAGCGCGTGGCGATTGCCCGGGCGCTGTGTATGGATCCGGTGGCGATGCTGTTTGATGAGCCAACGTCTGCGCTCGATCCGGAGATGATCAATGAAGTGCTGGACGTCATGGTGCAGCTGGCGCAGGAAGGCATGACCATGATGGTGGTGACCCACGAAATGGGCTTTGCGCGCAAAGTGGCCAACCGCGTAATCTTTATGGATGAAGGTAAAATTGTTGAGGACTCGGCAAAAGAAGAGTTCTTTGCTAATCCGAAGTCTGAACGCGCCAAAGATTTCCTCGCCAAAATCCTGCATTAATCTCCCCCGTGCGCAATCCTTTGATTGCGCACAACTTCACGCTTTTGCACTCCCCCTCTCGCCTGTGCTATCCAACAGCGTTAGCCTTGTCACAAAACTGGCTAAGAATGGAGAACGCTATGGCACACCCAATTATCCTCGATTGCGACCCGGGTCATGATGACGCGATTGCACTCGTCCTCGCCCTTGCTTCACCGGAGTTAGAGCTCAAAGCGGTCACCTCTTCCGCAGGGAACCAGACGCCGGATAAAACGCTGCGCAATGTGCTGCGCATGCTGACCCTGCTCTCTCGCCCGGACATTCCCGTAGCCGGCGGTGCGATAAAACCGCTGATGCGCGACCTGATCATTGCCGACAGCGTGCATGGCGAAAGCGGGCTGGATGGGCCAGCGCTGCCCGAGCCCGCCTTTGCCGCGCAAAATTGCACCGCCGTCGAACTGATGGCAAAAGTGCTGCGCGAAAGCAACGAACCGGTCACCCTGGTCGCCACCGGCCCGCAGACCAATATTGCCCTGCTGCTGAACAGCCATCCTGAATTACACCGCAAAATTGCCCGCATCGTGATCATGGGCGGTGCAATGGGCCTCGGCAACTGGACGCCTGCGGCGGAATTCAATATTTTTGTCGACCCAGAGGCTGCAGAAATTGTCTTCCAGTCCGGCTTACCGATTGTTATGGCAGGGCTGGACGTCACCCACCGGGCGCAAATTATGGCGCACGACATCGAGCGCTTTCGCACGATTGGCAATCCCGTCGCCACCACCGTGGCCGAGCTGCTGGACTTCTTTATGGAGTACCATAAATCTGAAAAATGGGGCTTCCAGGGGGCGCCATTGCACGACCCTTGCACCATTGCCTGGCTGCTGAAGCCTGAGATTTTCACCACCATTGAACGCTGGGTCGGGGTAGAAACGCAGGGCAAATATACTCAAGGGATGACGGTCGTCGATTATTATTTCCTCACCGACAACAAACCTAATGCGACAGTGATGGTTGATCTCGACAGGCAGGCATTTGTTGATCTGCTGGCGGAGCGACTCAGCTATTATCAATAAGATACGTTCAGTACGCCCTTCCTGTACAAGGGCGTAACCCTCTTTATTCATAAAAATCTCAAATATCAACTTCCGTGATCATTGCACGTACTCATATGTGATCTGCTTAGTTCATAAAAAAATGAGTTCCAGCTTATAGATAACCCACCGCGGCTCGACTAGGATAGCCACGTTTTTCAACCTCTGTCTGTGCTCCTTTGAGAACACCTAAAACTAAAATCATTTCCCTGTTATTTAATTTTGCTTAACTTTTTATTCATTTGATTTTTATCGTCATCGGGTTAATTTATGTCGACCGAATAAATGGATATTTCGGTTTACATTTTGCAACAGCACTAACCCTAATCAACGAAACAAAACGGACATTGCTTCATGTTGAAAAAGTATAACCCAGTTATTATTGGGGTTTTCATTTGTTGTTCAATTAATAATATTGCCTATGCCAGCATTGCAACCTCTTCGTCAAATCAGACTGAGCAGGATAAAGCTCGCCAGGCGTCTTTGGCCCCCCTGCAACAAGATTATACTTCTTCCCTTGAGCACAGCGATAAAGAAACCATTAAATTCCCTAAAGAGGAAAACTGCCGGGAAATTAACGACGTTATCATTGACTCTGGTGACGACCGCCTGACCCACAAATTATTAGGTCGTTTATCCGTACAGGCGAAAGGGAAATGCCTTGGCATTGGGGGTATCCGCCTGCTTGCTATCTCTATGCAGAATGAGCTTATTGCCCGGGGATATATTACGTCGCTGATCGACATTGCCCCACAAACCCTGGATGACGGCATTCTTAAGCTTGAATTAAATTACGGGAAAGTGGGCTCTATCTCTTATTCGGATGAAAGCAAATCCAAAACCCGGCTGTGGAACTCTTTGCCTTTTTCGCAAAACGAGATCCTGAAGCTGTCGAATCTTGAACAAGGGATGGCTAACCTGCAGCGCATTCCGGGTTCAGACGCGAAGATGAAGCTGATGCCGGGAGCCGAAGACTATACCAGCGATATCGTGTTGACCCGCAACCTGGGTAAAAAATGGCAGGTCAGCGGATGGCTAAACGATGCCGGGAGCCGCTCAAGCGGGCGCTACCTGGGCGGTGTAGCGCTTTATCTGTACGATTTAACCTCGTTAAACGACATCTTATACGTGTCCGGTGGTGGCGATGTTGAATACAAACAGCATGATGACGGCAATAAAAACGCGAGTCTCTTCTATTCCATCCCGTTTGGCTTCTGGACCGTCAGCCTGTATGGGTCATACAGCAAATATCTGCAGATGTTCAGAGGACAGTGGTCAACAACGGAATATGAAAGCAAGAACCGCTACTACAGCGCCACGCTGGCTCGCCTGCTTTCGCACACCCGTCAGCAGAAAACATCCGTTGATATGCGCGTCTTTAAAAGCACCTCGCGCTACTATTTTGGCGGCACAGAACTTGACGTGATGCGTAAGCAAAACCCGGGATGGGAATTAACCTTAAATCATCAGCATTATTTTGACCGAAAAGTGGTAAATGCCAGCATTGGGGTTCAGCATCGCTTACCCTGGTTTAATTCCACCGCCACGCCTGAAGAGAAAGCCGGGCTTTATACTAAGCAAGCCCGCGTTATTCATGCTGATATCCAGGCCTTGATGAAGTTTGATGCGACCGGGGACAGATTCAGCTGGGCACCGCAATTTTACGCCCAAATTAGTCCGGACACCTTATCGTCAGATAATAAGCTCAATATCGGTAACCGCTGGTCGGTACGCGGTTTTGACGGGGAAAGAACGCTTTCAAGCAACCAGGGATGGTACTGGCGCAACGATCTGATTTGGGATGTTCCCGACCACAATCAACAGCTGTATGTCGGCCTGGATGTCGGCAAAATTATCAGCAGCGACCAGTATCAAAAAGGGAAGGTCATGTCCGGTGCCGTCGTGGGGTTGCGCGGTAATAAGTTCGCAACGCAATACGATGTTTTTGTCGGCACACCGATTTATAAGCCAGACAGTTTCCATACTGATGCATTCAATATGGGATTCAACTTGCAGTGGAAGTATTAAGATCGTCATTTTTTACGACCAATGCATTAATCAGTAGTTATTTTAAATAATATTTAAAGGAATAAATTCAATGTTTAAATTTAAGTTTTCTTATGTCGCGCTCGCAACCGCACTGTGCTCCACCATGGTTTACGCCGCCCCAACAACTTACGATCTGCGTTTTGGTACACAGGTTGTAGATATTGAAGCACCTAATGCTGCCGGTGTTTCACATAATATGTACAGCGAATTCAATGTGTCCGACAAAGGCCTGGTCCTGAATAACAGTACCACCGATCTGGCCCATGAGACTCTGGGTAACATTGCCAAAAACAACAATCTGACCAACGGTGCGGCTTCCGTTATTCTGAACGAAGTCATTTCGAACAAATCCAGCGCCCTGAATGGCTTCATTGAAGTTACCGGTGCCAAAGCGGACGTGATTATTGCCAACCCGAACGGCATTAGCTGCTCCGGCTGTAGCTTTATCAACACCAATAAATCCATACTGACTACGGGTACCGTTAACCTGACCAGCACCGGCGCAATCGGCAGCTATACCGTAGACAGTGGCAACATCACCATTGATAAAAACGGCATGAACGCTAACAACAGCTACGCGGTGCTGCTGGGCAATTCTATTAATATCAACGGTATGGTTCAGGCCGCCAACGCCAATGTGATCGCGGGCGCTCACACCTTCGATAACACCACCGGCAAAACGACCAGTGCAGGTAATAAAGCCAACCTTATCCAGATGGTGATTCCGGAATACAGCATTGATATCGGTAGCCTGGGTGGCATCAAAGCGGGCAGTATCAGCATGATTGGTAACGATATCGGTCTGGGCGTACGTAACAAAGGGGCGATTGTCGCGAACTCTACCCTGGCTATGAGCAGCAATGGTCAACTGATCAACGAAGGCTCCATCACCAGCAACGGTCTTTTATCGCAGATGGTCTCTCTGGCCGATTTTAAAAATACCGGTACCATCAGCACCAAAAACTCCACGCTGCTGACCTCCTATAGCGATGTGATCAACGAAGGCGATATCATCAGCACCAAACAGTTATTCGTGACGGCTGCAGGTAACGTTGAAAACAAAAAGCAGATTAAAGGAACGAAAGGGCTGAGCATCAGCGGTAACAATATCAAGACAGCTCACAACTCTGCTCTGTATTCCGATGCCCAGATCACCGTTGCTGCCACCGGCAATGTGGATAACGCAGGTTCTATGCGCGCGCAAAACGTGGCTATCAGCTTCGGCGGCGATAGCGCAAAAGTATCCGGTGATGTCGTGGCGAATTCAGCCGTAATCGTTAAATCCTGGAAAGACAGCAGCTATCAGAGCGGTGCCATCACCAATACCGGTACGATTTCTGGCGACAATGTGAGCCTGTACACCAACGGTAACATTGAGCTGACCTCAGGGAGCACCACCACCGGACGCTCAACGCTGGCATCTAACAGCTACAACTTCACTAACTCCGGCACCACGACCGGCAGCGATATGGACGTTAATAGCTCGTACTTCAAAAACTATGGCGCGATGTCCGGCGACGACGTCACCGTAACGGCTTATAAAGAGCTGCTGAACGAAAAAACGCTGTCTTCAACGGGCGATATGCTGCTGACCACCCAGAATGGCGGCAACATCATTAACCGTTCCAAAATCTCTGCAGGTAATACCCTGACCCTGACCGCGAAAGAAGTGCAGAACGGCGGCTACCGTTGCAACGTGTTCATGACCTGCGGTAAAGGCACCCTGAGCGCCAATAAACTGGTTCTGAACTCTTCACATAAATACGCCAGCAACATGGGCGGTACGCAGAACTTCAAAAACACCGAAATCAACACCGTTAAGTAACAACGACGTAATGAAGAATTTCATTCGTTAAAGGGGCATGCTGGCGTCGTCATGACGCCAGCATTTTTTTAGGGCTCAAACGGACGACGCTGGAAATGATCGTGTCCGCATTTCGGGCACAGGGGCAGCACATCCGGCGTATAAATGGCCAGGTGGAAATGGCAGTTCTCACACACCAGATTGCCTAACCCGACCACCTCACCGCTGTGATACACCCCATGATGATTCAGATCCTGGAAAACCTCGCGCCATTCCAGCTGGGTTTTATCGGTGATGTCCGCCAGCTCCTGCCACAGACTCTCTTTGATCACCCGCATAAATACGCTATCGGTGACCTCATCCTGGCTCTCTTCATAGCTGCGGGCGAACTCTTCCAGATCGCGTCGAACCGCGCGCGTCACCTCTTCCACCTCGGTGCGCGTCAACTCACCCGTCTGCATCACCCGTACTCGCGCCTGTGCGACCAGCGCATCGATATCGCGCTCGCCGTTGCGCAGACGTTCGGTCAGTGTTGCCACCAGTTCACGGTAAAATTGAGCAACCTTGTTCATCATTTTGCCTCCCGGGTAAGTAACTCTCTCTAATGATAGACCTTATTTGCTTTCCGCTTTGTCAGCTCCTCCACACTCTGCGTAAATTCCTGCAAGGGGCTTTTGAGGTAAAGGCTGTTTTGACGCGGACGTTTGGGCTATGCTATGCGGATCTGAAATACCACATCCATTGGCTACGTTTTGTAGCAGTAATGAACACAGGACCACTGGCAGCCATGCAAGAGCAATACCGCCCGGAAGAGATAGAATCCAAAGTCCAGCAACACTGGGACGAGAAGCGCACTTTTGAAGTCACCGAAGACGAGAGCAAAGAGAAGTATTACTGCCTGTCGATGCTTCCCTATCCTTCTGGCCGACTACACATGGGCCACGTGCGTAACTACACCATCGGTGATGTGATCGCCCGCTACCAGCGCATGCTGGGTAAAAACGTCCTGCAGCCGATTGGCTGGGATGCGTTCGGTCTGCCTGCTGAAGGTGCTGCGGTTAAAAACAACACGGCCCCGGCGCCGTGGACCTATGACAACATCGCCTACATGAAAAACCAGCTCAAAATGCTGGGCTTTGGCTATGACTGGAGCCGCGAGCTGGCAACCTGCACCCCGGAATACTACCGCTGGGAGCAGAAGTTCTTCACCGAGCTCTACAAAAAAGGGCTGGTCTACAAGAAAACCTCCGCCGTTAACTGGTGCCCGAACGATCAGACCGTACTGGCGAACGAACAGGTTATCGACGGCTGCTGCTGGCGCTGCGACACCAAAGTTGAGCGTAAAGAGATCCCGCAGTGGTTTATCAAAATCACCGCCTACGCCGACGAACTGCTGAACGACCTCGACAATCTGGACCAGTGGCCTGACACCGTTAAGACCATGCAGCGCAACTGGATTGGTCGCTCTGAAGGGGTAGAAATCACCTTCAACGTTGAAAACTACGATCAAACGCTGACCGTTTATACCACCCGTCCGGACACCTTTATGGGTGCGACCTACCTGGCCGTGGCCGCAGGTCACCCGCTGGCGCAGAAAGCAGCCGAGAACAATCCGCAACTGGCCGCGTTTATCGACGAATGCCGCAACACCAAAGTGGCCGAAGCCGACATGGCGACCATGGAGAAAAAAGGCGTTGCCACCGGATTTTACGCCACACACCCACTGACTGGCGAAGCGATCCCGGTCTGGGCGGCCAACTTCGTGCTGATGGAATACGGCACGGGCGCGGTGATGGCCGTTCCGGGTCACGATCAGCGTGACTACGAATTTGCCAGCAAATATAACCTCGACATCAAGCCGGTTATCCTGGCGGCAGACGGTTCAGAACCGGATCTGTCCGCGGTGGCACTGACCGAAAAAGGCGTGCTGTTCAACTCCGGCGAATTCAGCGGTCTGAGCTTCGAAGCGGGCTTCAACGCCATCGCCGACAAACTGGCTGAGCTGGGCGTAGGTGAGCGTAAAGTTAACTACCGTCTGCGCGACTGGGGCGTTTCCCGTCAGCGTTACTGGGGCGCACCAATCCCAATGGTCACCCTCGAAGATGGCACCGTGCTGCCAACCCCGGAAGATCAGCTGCCGGTAATCCTGCCGGAAGACGTAGTGATGGACGGCATCAGCAGCCCAATCAAAGCCGACCCGGAGTGGGCGAAGACCACGATCAACGGTCAGCCTGCGCTGCGTGAAACCGACACCTTCGACACCTTTATGGAGTCCTCCTGGTACTATGCGCGCTATACCTGCCCGCAGCATCAGGAAGGCATGCTGGATTCAAAAGCCGCTAACTACTGGCTGCCGGTCGATATCTACATTGGCGGTATCGAACACGCCATCATGCACCTGCTCTACTTCCGCTTCTTCCATAAGCTGATGCGCGATGCAGGCCTGGTGAACTCCAACGAACCGGCTAAACAGCTGCTGTGCCAGGGCATGGTTCTGGCCGATGCGTTCTACTATGTGGGCGTCAACGGCGAGCGTAACTGGGTCTCCCCGGTTGATGCCATCGTTGAGCGCGACGAGAAAGGCCGTATCGTTAAAGCGAAAGACGCTGAAGGTCACGAGCTGGTATATACCGGCATGAGCAAAATGTCGAAGTCGAAAAACAACGGCATTGACCCGCAGGTGATGGTTGAGCGTTATGGCGCCGACACCGTGCGTCTGTTCATGATGTTTGCTTCACCAGCCGATATGACCCTCGAATGGCAGGAATCCGGCGTAGAAGGCGCGAACCGCTTCCTGAAACGCGTCTGGAAACTGGTTTACGAACACACCTCCCAGGGTGACGTTCCGGCACTTGACGCTGCCGCCCTGAGCGAAGATCAGCAGGCGCTGCGTCGTGATGTGCATAAAACGATTGCGAAAGTGACCGATGATATTGGTCGTCGTCAGACCTTCAATACCGCAATTGCGGCTATTATGGAATTGATGAACAAGCTGGCGAAAGCCCCGCAGCAAGGCGAGCAGGATCGTGCCTTAATGCGTGAAGCGCTGCTGGCCGTTGTGCGTATGCTGAACCCGTTCACCCCACACGCCAGCTTTACCCTGTGGCAGGAGCTGAACGGCGAAGGCGATATCGACAACGCCCCATGGCCGGTCGCGGACGAATCTGCGATGGTAGAAAACACCACGCTGGTCGTTGTGCAGGTCAACGGCAAAGTGCGCGGTAAAATCACTGTTCCGGTTGATGCAACCGAAGAGCAGGTACGCGAACGTGCTGGCCAGGAACATCTGGTGGCGAAGTATCTGGATGGCGTTACCGTACGTAAAGTGATCTACGTGCCGGGTAAACTGCTGAACATGGTCGTTGGCTAAGCGCGGGAGGAAGCGTGCGACAACTGGCAACATTACTGTTAGCGCTGGCGGTGTTAATCACCGCTGGCTGTGGCTGGCATCTGCGTAACACAACGCAGGTTCCGGAACAGATGAAGAAAATGATTTTCGATTCGGGCGATCCTAATGGTCCGCTTAGCCGGGCTATTCGAAATCAGCTGCGTCTTAACGGCGTGGAACTGATCGAGAAAGGATCCCTGCGCCAGGATGTTCCGTCATTGCGTATCTTAAGCTCGCCCCTGAGCCAGGATACCGCTTCCATCTTCCAGGATGGTCGTACTGCGGAATACCAGATGGTCATGGAAGTACATGCTGCGGTGCTGATCCCGGGAAGCGATATTTACCCGATCTCCACCAAGGTTTATCGTTCGTTCTTCGATAACCCGCAGACCGCGCTGGCGAAAGACGCTGAGCAGTCGATTATCGTGAATGAAATGTACGACAAGGCAGCGGAGCAGTTAATCCGTAAGCTGCCGAGTGTCCATACCGCTGAAAAAGAGCATGCCGAACAGGATAAACCTGCGGCGGCATCCTCGCCTCGCGTCACCTCGACGCTGGGTCAGTAATGCTCAGGTTGTACCCTGAACAACTCCGCGCGCAGCTCAATGAAGGGCTGCGCGCGGCGTATCTGCTGCTCGGAAACGATCCGCTGCTGCTTCAGGAAAGTCAGGATGCCGTGCGCCAGTTTGCCGCGACTCAGGGCTTTGACGAGCATCACAGCTTCACCCTCGACAACAGTACCGACTGGCAGGAGATTTTCTCGCTCTGTCAGGCGATGAGCCTGTTTGCCGCCCGACAGACCCTGCATATTCAGCTCCCGGAAAACGGTCCGAATGCGGCGATCAACGAACAGCTGGCGACGCTGGTTAGCCTGCTGCACGACGATCTGCTGTTGATTATCCGTGGGAACAAGCTGACTAAAGCCCAGGAAAATGCCGCCTGGTACAGCGCGCTGGCCACCCGCTCGGTGCAGGTGACCTGTCAGACCCCCGAGCAAGCGCACCTGCCCAAATGGGTCGCCGCCCGGGCAAAACAGAACAATCTTCAGCTGGACGATGCGGCCAATCAGCTGCTGTGCTACTGCTACGAAGGTAACCTGCTGGCCCTGGCCCAGGCGCTGGAACGTCTGTCGCTGCTGTGGCCAGACGGTAAACTGACGCTGCCGCGCGTGGAGCAAGCCGTCAGCGATGCCGCGCATTTCACCCCCTTCCACTGGGTGGATGCCCTGCTGTCCGCGAAGAGCAAACGCGCCCTGCACATTCTGCAGCAGTTGCGTCTTGAGGGCAGCGAGCCGGTTATCCTGCTCAGAACCTTACAGCGTGAACTGCTGCTGCTGGTGACCCTGAAACGCCAGTCGGTGCATACGCCGCTGCGCGCCCTGTTTGATAAGCATCGTGTGTGGCAGAACCGTCGCGGCATGACCACCGAGGCCCTGAACCGCCTCAGCCCGGAACAGCTGCGCCAGGCGGTTCAGCTCCTGACGCGTACCGAGCTGACCCTGAAGCAGGATTATGGTCAGTCGGTGTGGTCTGAGCTGGAAAGTCTCTCTCTGCTGCTGTGCCACAAGGCACTGGCCGATATCTTTATAGAAGGTTGAGATGCATACGCTCCAGGCCCTGTTTGGTGGCACCTTTGACCCCGTGCACTATGGTCATCTGAAACCGGTCGAAATACTGGCGAACCTGATTGGCCTGCAGCGCGTGACAATCATGCCCAACAACGTGCCGCCGCACCGCCCGCAGCCGGAGGCCAGCAGCGCACAGCGAAAACAGATGCTGGAACTGGCGATAGCGGACAAACCGCTGTTTCGCCTCGACGAGCGTGAACTGCGGCGCGACAGTCCGTCGTACACGGCGCAAACGTTACAGGAATGGCGTGCCGAACAGGGGTCAGAAACACCGCTGGCATTTATTATCGGTCAGGATTCCCTGCTCACCTTCCCGAGCTGGCATCAGTATCAAACCATTCTCGAGAACAGCCATCTGATCGTCTGTCGCCGTCCCGGTTATCCGCTGGCGATGAAAGAGGAGCAACATCAGCAGTGGCTGGAGCAGCACCTGACGTATCAGTCGGAGGATCTGCATAACCTGCCTGCCGGTAAAATCTACCTGGCAGAAACACCGTGGTTTGATATCTCAGCGACGCGGATTCGCCAGCGTCTGCAGCAAGGGCTACCCTGTGATGAGATGTTACCGACAGCGGTGTTGAGTTACATACAACAGCATGGGTTGTATCAGAAAAGCGACAACTGAGCGGCGGCTGACAGAAAAAGCGCGCCATTCGCGTTCTCGCCATTGACACCCCCATCCAGGCTGATATCCTCCGCAGCCAGACTGCCCGCCATGCATTGTTTTACAAAAACTGTTTTACAAAAATGGCGATGCAATCTCCGGCAGAGGGTGGGATGATACCCGCCTTCACCAGCCCGTCCGGTGACATTTGTCCCGACACCGCGGTCAGTTCAGGTATACTGTCTGGCTACGATTTTATAGTTACTCAATCTCACTCCCCAGGGGGAAAACTTGCAGGGTAAAGCACTCCAGGATTTCGTTATCGACAAAATTGATGACCTGAAAGGTCAGGACATCATCACCATCGACGTACAGGGCAGATCAAGCATCACCGATTGCATGATCATCTGCACCGGTACCTCCACTCGCCACGTTGCTTCCATTGCTGACCATGTGGTTCAGGAATCACGCGCTGCCGGCATGCTGCCGCTGGGTGTGGAAGGCGAAGCCACCGCAGACTGGGTCGTTGTTGACCTTGGCGAAGTGATTGTCCACGTCATGCAGGAAGAGAGCCGTCGCCTGTATGAGCTGGAAAAACTCTGGGGTTAATGCGTGAAGCTGCAACTGGTAGCCGTCGGCACGAAAATGCCCGACTGGGTACAAACCGGGTTTACTGAGTATCTGCGTCGTTTTCCGAAAGATATGCCGTTTGAGCTGGTGGAAATTCCTGCCGGTAAGCGCGGCAAGAACGCGGATATCAAACGTATTCTCGACAAAGAGGGTGAACTGATGCTGGCCGCCGCAGGCAAAAATCGCATCGTCACTCTCGATATTCCGGGCAAACCCTGGGATACGCCGCAGCTGGCGCAGGAACTCGAGCGCTGGAAGCTGGACGGTCGCGACGTCAGCCTGTTAATTGGCGGTCCGGAGGGATTATCCCCCGCCTGCAAAGCGGCAGCAGAACAAAGTTGGTCACTCTCCGCGTTGACGATGCCCCACCCGCTGGTTCGGGTGCTGGTAGCAGAAAGTCTTTATCGCGCGTGGAGCATCACGACCAACCACCCTTATCACCGTGAGTAATCATTAAGTCTTGGGTAGATTAAGCAGCGGATGAAACTACAGAATTCTTTTCGCGACTATACGGCTGAGTCTGCGCTGTTTGTGCGCCGGGCGCTGGTCGCCTTTACGGGGATTTTGCTGCTGACTGGCGTGCTGATCGCCAACCTTTATAATCTGCAGGTTGTCCGTTTCACAGATTACCAGACACGTTCCAACGAAAACCGCATCAAACTCGTCCCTATCGCCCCCAGCCGCGGCATTATTTACGATCGCAACGGTACCCCGCTGGCGCTCAACCGGACGATCTATCAAATTGAGATGATGCCGGAGAAGGTCGATAACGTCCAACAGACGCTGGATGCGCTGCGCGGCGTAGTCGATCTGAATGACGACGATATTGCGAACTTTAAAAAAGAGCGTTCGCGATCGCATCGCTTCACCTCCATTCCGGTGAAAACCAACCTTACCGAAGTCCAGGTCGCCCGCTTCGCGGTTAACCAGTACCGCTTCCCCGGTGTCGAAGTAAAAGGCTACAAACGCCGCTTCTACCCGTACGGCTCGGCGCTGACGCACGTCATCGGCTATGTCTCTAAAATCAACGATAAAGATGTCGACAGGCTGGATAAAGACGGCAAGTTAGCCAACTATGCGGCAACCCATGATATTGGCAAACTCGGCATTGAGCGCTATTACGAAGACGTCCTCCACGGCGAGACCGGTTACGAAGAAGTTGAAGTCAACAACCGTGGTCGGGTGATCCGCCAGCTGAAAGAGGTGCCGCCGCAGGCCGGGCATGATATTTACCTGACGCTGGATCTTAAACTCCAGCAGTATGTCGAAACCCTGCTGGCAGGCAGCCGTGCGGCGGTGATTGTTACCGATCCTCGCTCTGGCAGCATTCTGGCGCTGGTGTCGAACCCGAGCTACGACCCAAACCTGTTTGTCGACGGCATCTCCAGCAAAGATTATGCTGGCTTGCTCAACGACCCTAACACTCCGCTGATCAACCGCGCGACCCAGGGCGTTTATCCCCCTGCATCAACGGTGAAACCGTATGTGGCGGTGTCGGCGCTGAGCGCCGGGGTAATCACCCGCAACACCGGTCTCTTCGACCCGGGTTGGTGGCAGCTGCCAGGCTCGGAAAAACGCTACCGCGACTGGAAGAAGTGGGGCCACGGCCATCTGAACATCACCAAATCGCTGGAGGAGTCGGCGGATACCTTCTTCTACCAGGTCGCCTACGATATGGGCATCGACCGCCTTTCCGAATGGATGGGCAAATTTGGCTATGGCCATTACACCGGCATCGATCTGTCGGAAGAGCGATCCGGCAACATGCCAACCCGCGAGTGGAAGCTAAAACGCTTTAAGAAGCCATGGTATCAAGGTGACACCATCCCGGTCGGCATCGGCCAGGGTTACTGGACCGCCACCCCGATTCAGATGAGCAAAGCGCTGATGATCCTGATTAACGACGGCGTCGTAAAAGTCCCGCACCTGCTGATGAGTACGGTAGAAAATGGCAAAAAGGTGCCGTGGACGCAGCCGCACGAGCCGCCAGTGGGTGATATCCATTCCGGTTATTGGGAGATTGCCAAAGACGGGATGTACGGCGTGGCAAACCGCGCCAACGGTACAGCACACAAATACTTTGCCGGTTCACCGTATAAAATTGCGGCGAAATCCGGTACGGCGCAGGTCTTTGGCCTGAAGGCCAACGAAACCTATAACGCGCACAAAATTGCTGAACGTCTGCGTGACCATAAGCTGATGATCGCGTTTGCTCCTTATGATAACCCACAGGTAGCGGTGTCCATTATTCTGGAAAACGGCGGTGTCGGCCCGGCGGTCGGTACCATCATGCGCCAGATCCTTGACCACATCATGCTGGGTGACAATAACACTGAATTGCCGAGCGAAAGCCCGGCAGCCGCCGGCGCGGAGGACCAATAATCGTGACGGATAATCCAAATAAAAAATCGCTGTGGGACAAAATCCACATCGACCCGGCCATGCTGCTCATTCTGCTGGCCCTGTTGGTGTACAGCGCACTGGTCATCTGGAGCGCCAGCGGCCAGGACATCGGCATGATGGAACGTAAGATCGGCCAGATTGCGATGGGTCTGGTGGTGATGGTGGTGATGGCACAAATCCCGCCTCGCGTTTACGAAGGCTGGGCGCCCTATCTCTATATCATCTGTATCATTCTGCTGGTCGCGGTAGATGCCTTTGGTGCGATCTCCAAAGGCGCACAGCGCTGGCTCGATCTCGGCATCGTCCGTTTCCAGCCGTCTGAAATCGCCAAAATTGCCGTCCCGCTGATGGTGGCGCGCTTTATCAACCGTGACGTCTGCCCACCGTCGCTGAAGAACACCGGGATTGCACTGGTGCTGATCTTCATGCCTACGCTGCTGGTCGCCGCCCAGCCCGACCTCGGTACCTCGATCCTGGTTGCCCTGTCCGGCCTGTTCGTGCTGTTCCTGTCCGGCCTGAGCTGGCGCCTGATTGGCATTGCGGTGGTGCTGCTGGCCGCCTTTATCCCAATCCTGTGGTTCTTCCTGATGCATGACTACCAGCGCCAGCGCGTGATGATGCTGCTGGATCCCGAGAGCGATCCGCTCGGGGCAGGCTATCATATTATACAGTCGAAGATTGCGATCGGTTCCGGCGGCCTGCGCGGCAAAGGCTGGCTGCACGGCACCCAGTCGCAGCTCGAATTCCTGCCCGAACGCCACACCGACTTTATCTTTGCGGTTCTGGCAGAAGAGCTTGGCCTTGTCGGGATATTAATTCTGCTGGCGCTGTACGTCCTGTTAATCATGCGTGGATTGTGGATTGCCGCGCGCGCGCAAACCACCTTTGGCCGCGTCATGGCAGGCGGTTTAATGTTGATTTTATTCGTTTATGTTTTCGTAAATATTGGTATGGTGAGCGGAATTCTGCCTGTTGTAGGCGTACCGCTTCCGCTGGTGAGTTACGGAGGCTCGGCACTGATCGTGCTAATGGCCGGGTTTGGGATCGTCATGTCGATTCATACCCACAGAAAAATGTTGTCGAAGAGCGTATAAGGGGAACGCAATGCGCAAGCAGTGGATTGGGATCTGCATCGCCGTGAGTTTACTGGCAGCCTGTACAAGTGACGATGGTCAGCAGCAAGCCACCGTCGCACCGCCGCAGCCGGCAGTGTGTAATGGTCCGATTGTTGAGATTAGCGGGGCCGATCCGCGTTTCGAACCGCTGAGCGCAACCGCCAATCAGGATTACGAGCGTGACGGTAAACGCTACAAAATCGTGCAGGATCCGTCTCGCTTTAGCCAGGCCGGTCTGGCGGCCATTTACGATGCCGAACCGGGCAGTAACCTGACCGCAAGCGGAGAGGCGTTCGACCCGATGCAGCTGACCGCCGCCCATCCGACGCTGCCGATCCCGAGCTATGCGCGTATCACCAACCTGGCGAATGGCCGGATGATCGTCGTGCGCATTAACGATCGTGGCCCGTACGGTAACGATCGCGCCATCTCCCTTTCCCGCGCGGCGGCCGACCGTCTGAACACGTCGAACAATACCAAAGTGCGTATCGACCCGATTATTGTCGCCCAGGACGGCAGCCTGTCCGGCCCGGGAATGGCCTGTACCACCGTGGCTAAACAAACCTATGCCCTGCCCGCGCGTCCCGATCTGAACAGCGGCATGGGCAGTGCCTCATCAGCGCCTGAGCCGATGGCTGCGCAGGGTGACGTCCGCGCCATCAGTAACGATACGCTGAAAAGCGAAGACAGCATGGGTGCGCCCGTCAGCAGCAGCGGTTTCCTCGGCGCGCCGACGACTCTCGCCTCTGGTGTACTGGAAGGCAGTGAACCCCCTGCCCCACAGCCGGTCGTTGCCGCACCGGTGACGCAAAATGCGCCCGTCACCGCACCGGGCTCCACCCAGACACCTGTCGCCGCGCCGGTTTCCGCCAGCGGCAATTTCGTCGTCCAGGTGGGTGCCGTCAGCGATCAAGCGCGTGCCCAGCAGTATCAACAGCGCCTGAGCCAGCAGTTTGGCGTGCCGGGCCGGGTTGAGCAAAATGGCGCCGTATGGCGTATTCAGCTCGGTCCTTTTGCCAGCAAATCTGAGGCTGCATCCGTGCAACAACGTTTACAAAACGAAGCACAGCTGCAGTCCTTTATTGCTGTTATGAAATGATTAATCAGCGGTTTCCGAATTGTCAGTATTTGTAATAGTGATTCACACTCTCATGCTGAAAGTCGGATGCCTGCCCCTATAGCATTTGCTATAGTAAGGCACTTTTTTTAATTCCATCACGGATGTCGTTGTTCTGACCATGAAGACCACTTTCTCCGCTCGTTTTATGCAGCGCATGACGCTCGCTACGGCGCTTTGCGCAGCCACGATCTCTGTCGCGCACGCCGATGACCTGAATATCAAGACCATGATTCCAGGCGTTCCGCAGATCGACGCGGAATCCTACATCCTGATCGACTATAACTCCGGCAAAGTGTTGGCTGAACAGAATGCTGATACGCGACGCGACCCGGCCAGTCTGACCAAAATGATGACCAGCTACGTCATCGGTCAGGCCATGAAAGCAGGTAAATTCAAAGAGACTGACCTGGTCACCATCGGTAACGATGCGTGGGCAACCGGCAACCCGGTATTCAAAGGCTCCTCGCTGATGTTCCTGAAGCCAGGGATGCAGGTGCCTGTCTCGCAGCTGATCCGCGGTATCAACCTGCAGTCCGGTAACGATGCCTGCGTGGCGATGGCCGATTTTGCGGCAGGCAGCCAGGATGCGTTTGTCGGTCTGATGAACAGCTACGTTAACGCGCTGGGCCTGAAAAACAGCCACTTCCAGACCGTTCACGGCCTGGATGCTGAGGGCCAGTACAGCTCCGCGCGCGACATGGCGCTGATTGGCCAGGCGCTGATCCGCGACGTGCCAAACGAGTACACCATCTACAAAGAGAAAGAGTTCACCTTTAACGGTATCCGCCAGACCAACCGTAACGGCCTGCTGTGGGACAACAGCCTGAAAGTTGACGGTATCAAAACGGGTCATACCGATAAAGCCGGTTACAACCTGGTGGCCTCTGCTACCGAAGGCCAGATGCGCCTGATTTCTGCCGTGATGGGCGGACGCACCTTCAAAGGGCGTGAAACCGAGAGCAAAAAACTGCTGACCTGGGGCTTCCGCTTCTTCGAAACCGTTAACCCGCTGAAGGCAGGTAAAGAGTTCGCCTCTGAGCCAGTCTGGTTTGGCGATAACGACCGCGCTTCACTGGGCGTCGATAAAGACCTTTACCTGACGATCCCACGCGGTCGCATGAAAGATCTGAAAGCCAGCTACGTGCTGAATGCCAGCGAGCTGCACGCACCGCTGCAGAAAAACCAGGTCGTGGGCACCATCAACTTCCAGCTTGATGGCAAAACTATCGACCAGCGTCCGCTGGTGGTACTGGACGAAATCCCGGAAGGCAATTTCTTCGGCAAAATCATTGATTACATTAAATTGATGTTCCATCACTGGTTTGGTTAAAAATTGAACACTTGAAAGTGTGATTTCCATCCCCATATACTAGGTAACCTGATAACTCCCACCCGATGTGGGAGTTATTCTTTTTTGACGTACTGCCGGAGTTGACATGAAAACCAAACTTAACGAACTGCTTGAATTCCCTACGCCATTTACTTACAAAGTAATGGGGCAGGCGTTGCCTGAGCTGGTTGATCAGGTGGTTGAAGTGGTCCAGCGCCATGCGCCGGGTGATTACTCCCCGTCGGTTAAACCGAGCAGCAAAGGGAACTACCACTCGGTTTCCATTACCATCACCGCCACGCATATTGAGCAGGTCGAGACGTTGTACGAAGAGCTCGGTAACATCGATATCGTGCGTATGGTGCTGTAACGCCTTTCGGTTACCCGCATCGCCGGGTAACCCGTTTTCCCTCTGTGATATACTCCCCGCCACACTTTGTTCCTTCGTATCGGAGATGTCGTTTTGTATCAGGATACCCTCCTTATCCGCCATCTTGGGCTTCAGCCCTATGAACCCGTTTCCCAGGCCATGCATGATTTCACCGACTCGCGCGACGAAAACACGCAGGATGAAATCTGGCTGGTCGAACATCCCCCCGTGTTTACTCAGGGTCAGGCAGGAAAAGCAGAACATCTGCTGATGACGGGTGATATCCCGGTGATCCAGAGCGATCGCGGTGGCCAGGTAACCTATCACGGACCGGGCCAGCAGGTGATGTATGTCCTGCTCAACCTGAAGCGCAGAAAGCTCGGTGTGCGTGAACTGGTGACGCTGCTGGAACAGACCGTGGTCAACACGCTGGCAGAATTTGATATCGATGCTCATCCTCGCGCGGATGCGCCGGGCGTCTACGTCGGTGAAATGAAAATTTGTTCACTCGGTTTGCGTATTCGTAAAGGCTGCTCTTTCCATGGTCTTGCATTGAATATTAATATGGATCTGACCCCTTTTCAGCGTATCAACCCCTGCGGCTACGCGGGCATGGAAATGGCGCAAATGAGCCAGTGGGTAGAGAACATCACGCCTGATATTGCGCGACCACATTTAGTACAGGCATTTTTAGCGCTGCTAAACAATCCATCCCATGAATATATCGCTGCTTCATAACCCTGCCTGTATGGCTCATTTTCTTGATGAGCCATCCTTATTTCACGGCATTTATACTTTACAATAATCCCCGCATTCTATATTTTCAAAACCCCTGCATTTTCGCGCTAAATCGCCTCAGCCTGAGATATCGGCCCGGCGGCGGAGACAGGCCTGCACAAAAGCCTGACAGCAAGATAATTGTGTCAGGTAAGTAATTTATGAATAACAGTTCAAATATAACGATAAGCACAATATTAAATTTCGACTAATATAAACATTGTGAATAAAAATGGAGTATCAGCGTGGATCCTAAAGATTTTCCCGAGAAACGGTTGAGTGAGCCAGGCGGTGAGGCAAAGCCGCAAATCTTTCGGACTTTGCGCAATATTGATCTCAATTTACTGACCATTTTTGAGGCCGTCTATGTTCACAAAGGAATCGTTAACGCTGCGAAAATTCTTAATCTCACGCCATCAGCAATAAGCCAGTCGATTCAAAAACTGCGGGCAATATTCCCCGATCCGCTGTTTATCCGTAAAGGCCAGGGTGTCACCCCCACCGCCTATGCCACTCATCTGCACGAGTACATCAGCCAGGGGCTGGAGTCTATTCTTGGCGCACTGGATCTTACCGGTAGCTACGACAAGCAGCGCACCATCACCATTGGCACGACCCCTTCTATCGGCGCCCTGGTGATGCCAATTATCTATCAGGCGGTGAAGCGTGAGGCACCCCAGCTGTTGCTGCGCAACATTGCTATTGGTGATGGTGAAACGCAGCTGGGTCAGTTCCAGACCGACCTGATCGTAGACAGTAATGTGCTGACTACGCGCGCGTTAAGCCACAATGTCCTGTTTACCGATCGGCTGCTGCTGGTGTGCCGTAAACAGCATCCCGTCCTGAGCAAGACGGCGACGGTGGAAAACCTGCAGGAGTACGAGCAGACCCTGCTGGTGCTGGAAGGACAGAACCTGAACGCCTTGCGTCTGCGGGTTAACGAGATTTTCCCGGAGCGTCAGGTGTCCTTCAGCAGTTACAATATGTTTACGATCGCCGCCCTGATCGGCAGCAGCGATCTCATTGGTATCATCCCGGCACGCCTGTTCACGTTACTCCGCCAGTGCTGGCCGCTGGAGCAGATCCCCTTCACGCCGTTAAATGAAGAAACTGTTGATATTTCGCTGTATTACAACAAGCTGAGCCTGCGCGATCCGGTCCTCGAAAACGTCATTAATGTCATCCGCGGCGCGTTTTGAACGCCTCTGCGCCCTGTGGGCCTGCGCTACGCAGGCCGAAAGGCACTAAACAACAACTATTTTACAATTTGGCGACCCGGCAGGCTGCTTTATCGACCGTATCAATGATATACTGCCTGTCGTTCATTCAAATATAGTTGATAAATACAACATTCCCTTGAATTGAAACGCCTTCCTTCGATATTCGCAACTGGAACACGCACGCTATGAGTAAACCCATTGTGATGGAACGCGGTGTTAAATACCGCGACGCCGATAAAATGGCCCTAATCCCGGTTAAAAACGTGGCTACGGAGCGCGAAGCGCTGTTAAGAAAACCGGCATGGATGAAAATCAAACTTCCGGCGGACTCTTCCCGTATTCAGGGAATCAAAGCGGCGATGCGCAAAAACGGCCTTCACTCCGTTTGTGAAGAAGCCTCCTGCCCTAACCTTGCTGAATGTTTTAACCACGGCACCGCAACGTTCATGATCCTTGGCGCGATTTGTACCCGCCGCTGCCCGTTCTGTGATGTTGCCCATGGTCGCCCTGTGACCCCTGATGCGAATGAACCGCAGAAGCTGGCGCAGACCATTGCCGATATGGCCCTGCGCTACGTGGTGATCACCTCCGTTGACCGCGACGATCTGCGCGACGGCGGTGCCCAGCACTTTGCTGACTGTATTGCCGCCATCCGTGAAAAAAGCCCGACCATTAAAATCGAAACGCTGGTACCTGACTTCCGTGGCCGTATGGACCGTGCGCTGGAGATTATCAACGCCACGCCGCCAGACGTGTTTAACCACAACCTGGAAAACGTACCGCGTTTGTATCGTCAGGTTCGCCCGGGTGCCGATTACAACTGGTCTCTGAAGCTGCTGGAGCGTTTTAAAGAAGCGCATCCGGAGATCCCAACCAAGTCCGGTCTGATGGTCGGTCTGGGTGAAACCAATGCCGAGATCGTCGAAGTAATGCGCGACCTGCGTCGCCACGGCGTGACCATGCTGACGCTGGGCCAGTACCTGCAGCCAAGCCGTCACCACCTGCCGGTGCAGCGTTACGTGAGCCCGGAAGAGTTCGACGAAATGAAAGCCGAAGCCATGGCGATGGGCTTTACCCATGCTGCCTGCGGCCCGTTCGTACGTTCGTCTTACCACGCTGATATGCAGGCGAAAGGCGAAGAAGTGAAGTAAGCCGGTCACATACGCTTACAGTTCACCCATAAAAAAACCGGCCAGAGCCGGTTTTTTTTATTTTGCACGCCGGAAGGCGCTGCCGTTACTCTTTGTGAGAGAGTTTTTCGGCGGCAATATCAGCATCGGCCGTTTTCTTAGCCGTTGCATCGTCGTCATTCATCGCTTTTTTAAAGCCTTTAATGGCTGTACCCAGGTCTCCGCCCAGCGTACGTAACTTTTTGGTACCAAACAGCAGAACGACCAGCGCGGCCACTACCAGCAATTTGGTAATACTAATCTCACCCATAGATACCTTCTTGACTTAAAACAGGCTGCGTTTCGCGCCGTAAAAACCCGAGAGTATTAACGGTCATTTGACGCCCGCACACAATAGCAATCTGTAACAAGGTGAATCAAGCCCTGTTTAAAAAACGTCATAATAATTGCGGTGGCGCGAAGCGTCGGTTACGCAGCACCGGTAACTGCTGGCGTGCAAGGGCGATGCGCGCCGGGCTTATCTCAGCAATCAGCAGCGCGGGTGCCTCAGCCGCAGCTGCCACCGTCACCCCCAGCGGGTCAATGATCCGACTCTGACCGATATTTTTATTGCCGCACTCCCCTGCCGCTATCACGTAGCAGGTGGTATCCAGTGCTCTGGCGGCCAGCAGCGTGGCCCAGTGATGTTCTTTAAGCGGCCCTCTGACCCACGCCGCGGGCAGCACCAGCACCTCGGCGCCAGCCAGCGCCAGATTCAAGGCCATTTCCGGGAAGCGTAAATCGTAGCAGGTCATTAACCCCAGGTGGATCCCCTCGATCTCAATCAGCGGCGGGACGATCGACCCGGCATCCACCAGCCTGGATTCCTGAATACTGAACGCATCGTAAAGATGCAGCTTGGCATACTGCTCAACGATTTTCCCGGCCCGCAGCGCCACCAGGGTGTTGATCGCCCGGCCAGCGGTTGACGGGACATGCACGGTCAGCACGGTTGTCAGTTGATTTCGCGTGCTTTCTGCCAGCAGCCTCGTCAAAAAACCGCCATCGAGCAGTTGCGCCGATTTCACCGACAGATCGGGATCGTTATCATCGCGTGCCAACAGCGCTTCGGGCAGCACCAGCAGCGATGCGCCCTGCTGATGTGCCTGATTCATCAGCGAGACGCAGGTTTCGGCATTCTTTTGCCAGTCCGCTGTTACCGCAAATTGTCCAACCGCCACGTACATATTTTCACCCTGCCTCAAACGGCGTTACACTGATTGCTCTTATACATCAAACAGCAGGTACTGTTCGTGTTTCAACTACTTTTAGCCGTTTTTATCGGCGGGGGCACAGGAAGCGTCGCGCGCTGGCTGTTGAGCATGCGCTTCAACACCGTGCATCAAATGATCCCTGTCGGCACGCTGACGGCCAACCTTATCGGGGCCTTTATCATTGGCCTCGGGCTGGCATGGTTCAACCGAATGACCCATATCGACCCGGTGTGGAAAGTACTGATCACTACCGGCTTCTGCGGCGGCCTGACCACATTTTCCACCTTCTCGGCCGAAGTGGTGTTTTTGCTGCAGGATGGACGTGCTGCGTGGGCGTTACTTAACATCGCGGTCAACCTGCTGGGTTCGCTGATGATGACCGCGCTCGCATTTTGGTTAATTTCTGCGGTTAATGCTCACTAAAACAGGCGGGCGTTAATGTTAGCTTAATTTTTCTCTGGCACCCTGAAGGCAATATAACGAAAGGGTGACGTAATGAAAGAGAATATGGTCAGCGCAGGCATGGTGGTATTAAGTGTATTAATCGTCGCCAGCTTTGTGAAAATTTATATGTTCGGCTAATGCAGAACGAAAAAAACCCGCTCATTGAGCGGGTTTTGAATTCTTGCTGGTCTCGTCTGAATTACAGAGCGATGACGTTAGCAGCAGAAGGGCCTTTGGCACCGTTAGTGATTTCGAACTCAACGCGCTGGCCTTCAGCCAGGGTTTTGAAACCATTAGTCTGGATTGCAGAGAAGTGTACGAACACATCTTTGCTGCCATCTTCCGGAGTAATGAAACCGAATCCTTTGGATTCATTAAACCACTTAACGTTACCTTTAATCTTAGACATCAAAATTACCTTTACATGAAAAATGGACACAAATGCTGTGTCGGGTATCAGTACAACAATTGTGAGCGGTTTTGTCCAGCGCCTTTTTGAAGAAAAGTGACAAAAGTCGCGTTAATTTTCGGGGGGAAATTTTTATTCTTTACTATTCAAAGTGTGGCTATTAAATCACCAATACGTAAAGTTTTTTCAGTTAAAACTGAAAGCGCATCCACGCAAAGAAGACGTTACCGTTGTTATAGGTTCCCGGTATGTAAGTCATCTGGAAGGTTGCCGGACCATACCCCACGGAGGCCAGCGGTAATACCAGCGGCACAGGGATGTAATTCCAGTTATCTCGCGCCGTCACGGCGGCGGTAAAACCGGCACCCAGATGGAAATTCTCATCGGCCAGCGGACGCCAGGTTTTTTCCCAGCCGTAGCCGCCAATCGGCTCCCACTTGTTGTACGAGTCTTTGAATGCCATGACGTACAGACCATGCCAGTTGCCCTTTTCATCCCAGCGCGACTGGCCAAAACCCGCCCCCCACGGGCGCTCGTTGTAGCGATCGGTTTTCTCTTTATCGTAGGCAAAGCGGGCATGCCAGGTGATCGCCGGCACGTACAGATCGTAATGCTGGGGCTGTTCCCAGGTTGTTTTCGCATTATTACCGACGGTTTTTACCCAGTCTTTTAAGGGTTTGACTTTATCGGCAATAGCATGGGCCGGAAAAGTCACCGGGCCTAAAATAAAAGTAAAAATCAGTAAACATTTATTAATTATTGTCACAATACCATTACCACTTTTATATACGGTACCTATACCGGCATAGAATAGTGGAATGACATCGCAACACCATTGGTTGAAATCTGAATTATTAAGCGTGATTAATCAGAATACTCCTGGGGGGAGTAAGAATGCGCCGCCAATATTGACGGCGCATAAGCAAAAAATTAACGCTGATGCAACAACTTATAGAGCGCGGGAATAACCAGCATCGACAATAACGGTGCACTGACCATCCCGCCGATCATCGGCGCAGCGATGCGCTGCATCACCTCTGCACCGCTGCCGCCGCCCCACATCACGGGCAGCAGCCCCGCCATGATGGTGGCGACGGTCATCACTTTCGGGCGCACGCGCAGGACGGCACCTTCGTGAATCGCAAGCATCAACTGCGCGTTTCCACCGTGGGGGTCGCGGGCATGATATTTATCCAGCGCCTGATTGAGATACAGCACCATAATAACGCCGAACTCCGCCGAGACGCCGGCAAGAGCAATAAATCCGACGGCTCCCGCCACCGATAAATTATAATCCAGCAGCCATAACAGCCAGACGCCACCAATCAGAGAAAAAGGCAAAGCCCCCATAATCATAAGCACATCTGAAATACGTTTGAAGGTTAGCCATAGCAGCACAAAAATAATCATCAAGGTGATCGGCAGAACTATTTTCAGCTTTGCCGTAGCCCGCTCAAGATATTCAAACTGCCCGGACCAGGCAAGCGTCACCCCCTGCGGCAGCGTCACCTGCTCTGCTACGCGCTGCTGCATCTCTTCCACGGCCGACTTCAGATCCCGGCCCCGCAGATCGACGTATATCCAGTTTGAAAGACGCGCATTTTCACTTTTCAGCATTGGCGGCCCCTCGGTCACAACAATATCCGCCAGCTCTCCCAGCGCAATCTGGCTGCCGTTGGCCGCGACCACCGGCAGTGCCCGCAGCTTATCGACGCTGTCCCGGCTGTCGCGTGGATAGCGTAGATTGATGGGATAGCGCTCGCGCCCGAGGATCACCTCTCCCACGTTGTCCCCGCCCACCAGCGTCGCCACCAGGCTTTGCAGTTCATCCACCGAGACGCCGTAACGCGCGGCCTTCTGGCGATCGATGCGGATATCCACATAGCGTCCGCCCGCCAGCCGCTCCGCCAGAGCCGAAGTGACACCCGGCACCTGCTTCACCACCTGCTCAATCTGCTGGGCAATGCGCTCGATGTCGGCAAGATTGCTGCCATTCACCTTGATCCCCACCGGGCTCTTTATCCCGGTCGCCAGCATGTCGAGCCGGTTACGCACCGGCGGCACCCAGACGTTGGCAATCCCCGGCACCGAGACGGTGCGATCCAGCTCCTCAACCAGCTTCTCCGGCGTCATTCCGGCTCGCCACTGGTCCCGGGGCTTAAAGTGAATGGTCGTTTCCAGCATCGTAAGCGGCGCGGGATCGGTGGCCGTTTCCGCACGCCCGGCCTTGCCAAACACCGTCGCCACCTCCGGCACGCTTTTAATCAGCCTGTCGGTCTGCTGCAGCAGGCGGGCCGCTTCCCGGGCGGAGATCCCCGGCAGGGTTGACGGCATATACAGCAGGTCACCTTCGTTGAGCGGCGGCATAAATTCGCTTCCCAGCCGACTCAGCGGCCAGAGCGTCGCCAGCAGCAGCAGGGCCGCCAGGGTCAGCGTCGCTTTTGGAAAGCGCAGCACCCTGTCCAGCAGGGGCTCGTACAGGCGGATCAGCACCCGGTTGATCGGGTTTGCCTTTTCATCCGGAATACGTCCGCGAATGAAATAGCCCATCAGCACCGGTACCAGGGTGATGCCCAGACCTGCCGCCACCGCCATCGCCCAGGTTTTGGTGAACGCCAGCGGGGCAAACATTCGCCCTTCCTGCGCCTCGAGTGAAAACACCGGAATAAACGACAGGGTGATGATCAGCAGGCTGCAGAACAACGCCGGTCCCACCTCGACGGCCGCACGCTCCGCCAGCCGCCAGTAGTCACCCGAGTTCGGCTCCTCACCGGGGTTATCGTGACGCCACTGCTCCAGCACCTTGTGCATGTTCTCGATCATCACAATCGCCGCATCAACCATCGCCCCAATGGCGATGGCAATTCCCCCCAGCGACATGATGTTGGCGTTGATCCCCTGATAGTGCATGACCACAAACGCACCCAGGATGCCCAGCGGCAGCGAAACCACCGCCACCAGCGCCGAACGGAAGTGGAACAGGAACAGGGCGCAGACCACCACCACCACGGTGAACTCCTCCAGCAGCTTGTGGGTCAGGGTTTTGACGGAGTCCTCAATCAGCGCAGAGCGGTCGTACACCGGCACAATCTCCACCCCTTGCGGCAAGGTTTTTTGTAGCTCGCTCAGCTTCGCTTTGACCGCATGTAGCGTCTCCAGCGCGTTCTGGCCGTAGCGCATCACCACCACGCCACCGGCCACTTCGCCCTCGCCATTCAGCTCGGCCACGCCGCGGCGGATCTCCGGGCCGTAGCCAACGCTCGCCACATCACCCAGCAGCACCGGCACGCCTTCGCGGCTGGCGATCACCACGTTGCGAAAATCCTCCAGCGAGCGCAGATAGCCCGTGGTGCGCACCATGTACTCCGCCTCGCCCCTCTCCAGCAGCGCCCCACCGCCCTCTTTATTGGCCGCCTGCAGGGCCGCAACAATCTGCCCGTGGGTGATGTTCAGGGCCCGCATTTTTGCCGGATCGGCAACGACCTGATACTGACGCACCATGCCGCCAATACTGGCCACTTCCGAGACGTTGGGTACGCTTTTCAGCTCGAACTTCAAGGTCCAGTCCTGCAGCGCACGTAAATCAGCCAGACTGTGTTTGCCGCTGCGATCGACAAGGGCATACTCGTAGATCCAGCCCACCCCGGTGGCATCCGGGCCCAGCGAGACGTTCACTCCCGCCGGTAGCTGGGACTGCACCTGGCTCAGGTATTCCAGCACCCGCGAGCGCGCCCAGTACAGGTCGGTGCCGTCCTCAAACAACACATAGACGTAAGCATCGCCAAACATCGAAAAGCCGCGCACGGTTTTCGCCCCCGGCACCGAGAGCATCGACGTGGTCAGCGGCCAGGTGACCTGATCCTCAATCACCTGCGGCGCTTTGCCCGGGAAGCTGGCACGCACGATCACCTGCACGTCAGAGAGATCCGGTAAGGCATCCAGCGGGGCACGTTGTACCGCCCAGATCCCCCAGCCCGCCATCATCAGGGCTGCGAGGATCACCAGCAGCCGGTTGCGCAGTGACGCTCTGATTACCGCCGCGATCATTTCGCCACCTCCGGCAGCGCGCTGCGCAGGCTGGCTTCAGAGTCAATCAGGAACTGCCCGGAGGTCACGACGCTATCCCCCTCTTTCACACCAGAACGGATCTCGGTCCAGCCCTGCGCGGTAAGCCCGGTTTCCACCTTCACCGGCTGAAAATAGCCATTACCGCTGGCAAGCAGCAGACGTTTTGCACTTCCGGTATCAATAACCGCCTCTTCCGGTACCGCCAGCACCGGCGTGCTCGCCAGGGACTGCGCCCGGGAAACGCTCAGGAACATGCCGGGTTTCAGCTTGCGTTGCGGGTTATCCACCACAACGCGGGCTTTCAGGGTGCGGGTGGCGGTATCCATCTGCGGCAAAACCTCGCTGACTCGTCCCGGAAAACGCTCACCCGGCCAGCTCTCAGACGTCGCGACCAGTTCGCTGCCCACGCTCAGGGCCTGGGCCTGCGACTGGGGATAATCAATCACCAGCCAGACCGGGTCGAGACGCGCCATTTCAAACAGCGAAGTCATCGCCGCCACCTGCGCCCCTTCGCGCACGTCCAGTTTTGCGACGTAGCCCGCATGCTGCGACCTGAGCGTCAGCGAGGTCTGGGGCTTCCCGCTGCGATCCAGAGCGCGGATCACCTCCTCAGGCATAAACTGCAGCTGTAGTCGTTCGCGGGCCGCGCGGGTTAACGCCGCATCACCCAGCGCGCGCACCGCCAGATACTCCTGCTGGGCCTGCGTCCATTGGGGGATCCACAGCTGCGCCAGCGGTTCACCGGCTTTAACCTGCTGGAGCGGTGCCCGGACGTACAGTTTTGCCACCACCCCGGCAGCGGGAGCGGCGATCACCGTGATGCTGCGTTCATCCGGGGTGATGGTGGCAAACGCCCGGAACGGGGATTCCAGCTGACGCCTCTGCACCTGCGCGGTTTTCATGCCCAGATTTTGCTGCTGGGCGGCGCTGATCCCAACCCCTGGCGTCTCGTCGACCTCATCGGCATAGCGCGGGACCAGATCCATCTCCATAAACGGTGAACGCCCCGGTTTATCGAAGCGCTGGCCCGGCACCATGGGGTCGTACCAGTAGAGCACTTTTCGCTCGGCGGATGCGGGTGCTGTGACGGCGTGCGATGACTGACGCAGCCCCGCGTAATAGCCGCCAACTGCCAGCATCAGCGCCAGCAGTACGGCGAAGCCTGTTTTAATCTTCATGCTAACTCCTGCGGGATTAACCATTGGATCGCCGCCCAGGTTCGCGCCATCTCGCGCTCGGCCTGATTGACCGCCAGTTCACTGTCGAGCACGCTGCGCCGGGCCTCAAGCAGCGCGGGCAACTCGGACTGACCGGCGCGATATTGCGCGGTGAGCACAGTCAGCCGCTGATGCTGCAGGGGCAGGATCTCATCGCGCTGACGCTGCCACAGGGTTTGCGCGGCCTGATACTGCGCCACCAGCGACTGTACCTGGGCGATATGCGCGCGCTTAATCAGCGTGAGCTCGTCTACCGCCTGCAAAGAGCGGGAGACGTCTGCGGCATAGTCCTTGTCCTGGCGTCGCGACTGGAACAGCGGCAGATCGACCGTGAACATCACCCCGGCCATATCGTCATACCCTTCGGCGCGATGGGCGTAGAAAACCTCCACGTCCACGTCGGGAGTGGCCGCCACCGCCGACTGCGCCGAGCGGGCTTTTGCCGTTTCGGCTTCACGCAGGGCAGCTTCCACCTCCGGGTGACGCGTAATGGCCTCTTCCAGCTGGCTGATCTCGGCCGGTAGCCGCTGATAGCGCGGCAGCGGTCCGCCGACGTTGTCAATCGCCTGACCGGTTAGCTGCAGCAGCTGGCTTTGCGCCAGCTGAACATCACGCTTCGCCAGCGTGGCTTTGTCCCGCATCGCGCTGAGGGCCATCCGCAGGGTCAGGACGCTGTCCGGGCTGGCACTGCCCGCCCCAACGCTGGCCTTTTGCAGGGGGAACTGGCGCTCGGTTTCGTTAACCAGCCGGGTGGCGGTTTTCAATGCCTGCTGCGCCAGGGCCAGATCCAGCCACGCCTGAGCGGTGTCACGCTGAAGACCCGCGCGCACCGCCTCGCCTTTTGCCAGCACGCCCCGGGCCTGCGCCTGCAGGGTCTGGGCTTTACGCTCCCGCTTTTCGTGGCTGACGTAGCTCTGCATGATCCCGACCCGCTGCATGGTCATCCCTTCGCGGGTCAGCCGCCGATCGTTACTGCCCTGAACGGGCACGTTTTCGATGCCAAATTTCAGTTTGGGATCGGGTAACTGGGTGGCGGAATCCGCCATCGCATCCAGCGCCTGCGCCTCGTTACGGCTGGCGGAGAGGGCCGCTGAATAGCGTTGTGCTTCGGTCAGGGTTTGCTCTAGCGTCCACGGCGCGGCCTGCCCGGCGGCACTGATCAGCCCGAGCATCACCCCACCGAGCCAGATGCTCAGTGTCTGTTTTTTCATGGGATCCCCGCCTTAGCGCAGCGGCGTCAGCGAGATTATCTGAAAGCCGTCACCCGCCCGCGCCAGCGTGAAGGTCACCTGCTCGCCCGGTTTAATGGCGCGCAGATCGGCATCAGCAGATAAGGCAAACGGCATGGTCATCGCGGGCCATTTCAGCGCCGGGATAGCCTCATGCTGGATCACCACCGACTGCGGGGCAATCTTCTGCACAACGCCCTGGCCCTGCCACTGCTGGCTAACGGGGGAGACACTCGCGTTCGCCTGAAGGGGAAGGAAAGAAACGGAAAGACACGCGCCAAGCAGCGCGGAAAAGAGTAAAGCACGCATGATAAAGCTCCTGTTAAACGTAAATTAAAATGAAATTAACGAATGAACAGGTTTTTATTCCCGGAACCGGCAATAGCGAATCGTTGCCGGTGGCCCCACGGCGGGCGGGATGACGACCCGGGACGACGCAGTATGTTCCACACAGTCCGGGGCATTGAGGGTCACCGTCATGGCGGCAGGAAGGGCCGCCAGCTGTGGATGACCGGAATCTTTTTGCACCTGATCCGGGACGCAGTGCTTTTCACACAGGCCTGAAGACGACGGCGCAGCGTGATGCTGCGGCATTGTCATCATCTGCATATGCTGGAGCGTGGCCGTCTCACCGCGTAAATCGATCGTGCAATCGTGCGAGGCAACCGCCACCTGACTCTGGATCAGCAGCCAGCCGAAGGCTAACATCAGCGTGAGCAGATGTTTCTTCAGAAAGCGCAGACGATAAATCCAGCTGGCGGACATGGCGGCATCTAAGGTGGCAAAAAGAGGCCTGAGTATAAGCAGGGATATTTCTACAGCTCAAGTCATTTAACGTTATTTACGTTTTAAGTCCGCCGCGAGAAGCGTAAATTATTGGCGCCCGCCTCTTTAGTAGTAGATTTATTGATTTTAGTCAGCAATGCTGGCGCGATATTTGGGCACATTTTGTCACCTTATTTTATTGCTTATTTATCCTTGCGCTCTGGGGCGTCGGGAGACAGGGGAATTCATGCAAATCTTTATCGAGCTACTCATTGGAGTAGTGGTCATTGTTGGCGTCGCGCGCTACATCATCAAAGGCTATTCCGCAACCGGCGTATTATTCGTCGGCGGTCTGGCGTTACTGATTGTCAGCGCCCTGATGGGTCATCAGGTGCTGCCAGCCAGCGCCACCAGCACCGGCTACACCGCCACGGATATCGTCGAGTACATCAAAATCCTGCTGATGAGCCGCGGTGGCGATCTCGGCATGATGATCATGATGCTCTGCGGGTTTGCCGCCTACATGACCCATATCGGCGCCAATGATATGGTCGTGAAGCTGGCCTCGAAGCCGCTGAGCTACATCAACTCCCCTTATATGCTGATGATTGCCGCCTATTTCGTTGCCTGCCTGATGTCGCTGGCAGTCTCCTCGGCAACCGGCCTTGGCGTATTGCTGATGGCGACCCTGTTCCCGGTAATGGTTAACGTGGGCATCAGTCGCGGCGCGGCGGCGGCAATTTGTGCCTCCCCGGCGGCCATTATCCTCTCCCCGACCTCCGGTGACGTGGTGCTGGCGGCCAAAGCGGCCGAAATGCCGCTGATCGACTTCGCCTTCAAAACCACCCTGCCAATCTCCATCGCCGCCATTATCGGCATGGCCGTGGCGCACTTCTTCTGGCAACGCTATCTCGATAATAAAGAGAACATCTCCCACGAGAGACTCGACGTCAGCGAAATCACTACCACCGCGCCGTCCTTCTACGCCATTCTGCCGTTTACACCGATTATCGGGGTGCTGATTTTCGACGGCAAATGGGGCCCGGAACTGCATATCATCACCATTCTGGTGATCTGTATGCTGCTGGCGGCGATTCTGGAATTTGTGCGCGGCTTTAACACCCAGAAAGTGTTCAGCGGGCTGGAAGTGGCCTATCGCGGGATGGCGGATGCCTTTGCTGGCGTGGTGATGCTGCTGGTTGCCGCCGGGGTCTTTGCCCAGGGGCTGAGCACCATCGGCTTTATTCAGAGCCTGATCGCCATCGCCACCTCGTTCGGTTCGGCAAGTATCATCCTGATGCTGGTGCTGGTTGTCCTGACCATGCTGGCAGCGATGACCACCGGTTCCGGTAACGCGCCGTTCTATGCCTTCGTCGAGATGATCCCAAAACTGGCGCACTCCTCCGGTATTAACCCGGCTTACCTGACCATTCCGATGCTGCAGGCCTCCAACCTGGGCCGTACCATTTCGCCGGTATCAGGCGTCGTGGTGGCGGTGGCCGGGATGGCAAAAATCTCACCATTTGAAGTGGTGAAACGCACCTCCGTTCCGGTACTGGTCGGGCTGCTGATCGTGATTATCGCCACCGAAGTGCTGGTGCCTGGCACCGCCGTCGGTTAACACCCTACCCCTCATAAAGCGCCTACGGGCGCTTTTTGTGCTTTAATAAGCTCCAGCACGACTCTGCTTTCAACCACCAGGACTTCACATGATCAGGAAAGATTTCGTTTTCGCTGTTAGCGCAACTGCGGTCGCGCTGTGTGCGCTCCCCGCGCAGGCCGACCCGCTTCAGGCGACGCAGTACGCGGATTTTGACCGCTATGTGCTGGCCCTTTCGTGGCAGTCAGGTTTTTGCCAGAGCCTGCATGACCGCCACCGCGACGCCCCCGATGAGTGCCGCCTGCAAAAAGAGCGCGCCGACAAAACCTCAATCCTGACCGTGCATGGCCTGTGGCCAGGTTTACCGAAGTCCATTGCCGCACGCGGGGTTGATGAGCGCCGCTGGATGCGCTACGGCTGCGCCACGCGTCCCATCCCAAATATGCTGGAAGCGAAAGCAAGCCGGAAATGTGATGCGGCAGAAACCGGCCTGTCACTGACGGGCGCAGCAAAGCTCAATGATGTCATGCCTGGCGCGGGCGGGAATTCATGCCTGGAGCGCTACGAATATGCCAAACATGGCGTCTGCTTCGGCTTCGACCCGGATGCCTATTTTGGCACTATGGTACGGATGAATCAGGAAGTGAAAGCCAGCCCGCTGGGGCAGTTTTTAGCGGCGAACTACGGCAAAACCGTCACCCGCAGCGCCTTCGATGCCGCCGTCGCCAGAAGCTGGGGACCAGAAACGGTCAAAGCCGTGAAGCTAAGCTGCAGCGGTAATCCGGCGTATCTCACCGAAATCCAGATGTCGCTCACCGCCGCCAGCATCAACGTCCCGCTGGCGACCGGCTCTTTTGCACCGCAGCCGCATCCGGGTAACTGCGGCAAACAGTTTGTGATCGATAAAATCGGCTACTGACGGGCGTCCGGGCGGACCAGATCAAACCGCTGATCCTCGCTCACCGCAAAGTACGCCGTCGGGCCACCGGCACGCAGCACCGGCTGCGCTTTTGCCGTCTGGTAGATGCCATCCTGCAGCAGACTTTCGTCAATGTGGATGCCGACCACTTCCCCCAGCACCAGCCAGGTGTCGATCGACGTTCCGCTGGCAGCCGTCAGCTGAATGCATTGCGACAGGCGACATTCAAAGTTGACCGGGCTTTGCGCGACGCGCGGCACCTTAACCACCCGGCTTTCGGCCTTGCTCAATCCGGCCCGGACAAATTCGTCCTCGCCGTACGGCAGACTGGCGGAGGTTTCGTTCATCGCACTGGCCAGCTCGCGGGTGGTGAGGTTCCAGACAAACTCGCCGGTTTCGACAATATTACGCACGCTGTCTTTCCAGCCGGTGCTGGCAAAGCCAATAATCGGCGGATGATAGTTGAAGCAGTTGAAAAAGCTGTAAGGCGCCAGATTCGGGCGGCCTTCGGCGTCACATGAGGCAATCCAGCCGATGGGACGTGGCCCGACAATGGCGTTTAAGGGATCGTGCGGCAGGCCGTGTCCCTGGGAAGGTTGGTAGAAGTACATAATGCTCTCTGAAAGGATAACGGATTAACACCGGCAGGCACGGATTACGCTTCGCTCATCCCCCTGCCCCAGGAGGATCAGCGTAACGCAATCCGTAGAAAATTAAGACTGAATAAAATGCAGCAGGTCTTCGTTAATTTGCTGTTTGTTGGTGGTGCAAATTCCGTGGGACGCACCGGGATACACTTTCAACTGGCCGTCAGGCAGAAGCGTCACCGCCACTTTGCCGCAGGTTTCGAAGGGGACAATCTGATCGTCATCGCCGTGAATGACCAGCGTCGGGATGGTCATTTTGCGCAGGTCTTCCCGCAGATCGGTTTCTGAAAAGGCCGCGATGCAGTCATACAGCCCTTTAATTGACCCCTGCAGCCCCTGCACGGTAAAGCTTTCGCGCACGGCGATAGATTCGCTGGCACCCGGCCGGTTATAGCCATAAAACGCTGCGCTCAGTTCGTAGAAAAAGGCGCCACGATCCTTCACCACGCCGTCGCGGATACCGTCAAACACCGCTTTCGGCACCCCGTCCGGATTAAAATCGGTCTTGATCATGATTGGCGTCACTGCGCTTATCAGCACTGCTTTTGCGACCCGATCGGTGCCGTGACGCCCGATGTAGCGCGCCACTTCGCCCCCGCCCGTCGAGTGCCCGACGTGAACGGCATCTTTCAGGTTCAGGCGCGCCGTCAGCTCAGCCAGATCGTCCGCGTACTGATCCATGTTGTTGCCGTCCCAGGTCTGGGCGGAACGACCGTGCCCGCGTCGGTCATGCGCAATCACGCGAAAACCCTGTGACCCCAGAAATAACATCTGATCTTCAAAGGCATCCGCCGTGAGTGGCCAGCCGTGGCTGAATACAATCGGCTGTCCGCTGCCCCAGTCTTTGAAATGCAAATAGCTGCCGTCTTTCAGGGTAACTTTGTCGTAATCGCTCATGAAATCTCCTCAAACGGAACACAACACGCAGATGGGCGCTTGCTACAGGCGCTTAAAAAGGATAATTCAAATCGGCCAACGATCACGTTTTTCGCGCAAAATTCATACGAAAGTACTCGTTCACGCCCTTGGGAAAAATCCACGTTGTGAATGTGACATCCATCACTTCAAACCCGGGCGCAGAGTCAGTATCATCAGAGGCAGTTAAACCCTCGCTAGCGGATAGCGAGGGTTTTCTTTTGGCATCTCTTCTGCGGTTGTCGCAGCATAAACGACATGGAGTAAACAATGTCCAGACCCACCATTATCATTAACGAACTCGATGCCGAACGTATCGACCGCCTGCTGGAGCAACCGGCCTTTGCCTCGTTGCCGGTTGCAGAAGCGCTGAACGCCGAACTGGATCGCGCGCAGATGTGCGCCCCGCAGGACATGCCGCATAACGTGGTGACCATGAACAGCCAGGTGCGATTTCGCGATCTGACCACCGGCGAGGAACGCACCCGCACGCTGGTCTATCCGAATCAGATGACGGACAGCGCCACCCAGCTTTCTGTACTGGCACCGGTAGGGGCGGCGTTGATTGGCCTGCGCACCGGCGACACCATCCACTGGGAGCTGCCGGGCGGAACTTCCACCCATCTCGAGGTGCTGGAGCTTATCTGGCAGCCTGAAGCCGCCGGGGAATACCAGCGCTAATCCCATCTGACAAGCGTTAACCCGCTTTGCCCAGAGGATGCATCTGCATCCTCTTTCTGCATTCAGAGGGTGGCCGCCGGTGGCACCGCATTGACCAGCCCCGTCACGCGTTCTTTAGCCACTTGCGGGCTCTGCGCCCCCGGCACCAGAATAATCTTCCGGCACTCTTCCTGGCGCTTCTCGAAGATCTCATACCCACGGGCCGCCTCTTCAAACGGCAGATAGTGCGTCACAATCTCCTCCGGCGTGAGCAGGCCTTGCTCAATCAGCGGCAGCAACTCCCCAAGCCAGGCGTGAACGTTCGTCTGTCCCATTTTAAACGTCAGCCCTTTATCAAAGGCATCGCCAAACAGAAAACCGTGGATAAAACCCGCGTACACGCCGGGCACGCTGACCACCCCGCCGCGCCGCACGGCGGCGATACACTGGCGCAACGCTTTACCGCTGCTGCCTTCCAGTTTCAGGGTGGTGAGTACCGTTTCGGTGGTACTGCCTTTCGCTTCGAACCCGACCGCATCGATCACCGCATCCACCCCGCGATGGCCTGCCGTCTGGGCGATGATTTTTTCCGCCGCGTCGTCGTCTACGTCAAAGTTGACAGGGATTGCGCCATAGCGTTGCTCGGCGAAACGCAGCCGGTAATCGTGATGGTCGACGACAAAAATTTGCTCGGCACCCAGCAGCCGCGCGCAGGCGATGGTCAGCAATCCGACCGGCCCGGCACCGAAGACCGCCACGCTGCTGCCTTTTTCAATCTGCGCATTTTTGGCCGCCTGCCAGGCCGTAGGCAGAATATCTGACAGAAACAGGGCTTTGTCGTCCGACAGCAGCGGCGGGACTTTAAACGGCCCGACGTTGCCTTTTGGCACCCGAACGTACTCCGCCTGACCACCGGGCACGCCGCCGTACAGATGGCTGTAGCCAAACAGCGCGGCAGGTGCCGGGATCTGTTTTTTATTGAGGGCCGCGCCCTGACCGCTGTTGGTCGTCTCACAGGCGGCGTACTGGTGCATCCGGCAGAAAAAGCAGTCACCGCAGGCAATGACGAAGGGGATCACCACCCGGTCGCCCTTGCGCAGATCCTTCACCTCTCGCCCGGTCTCCACCACCTCGCCCATAAATTCATGGCCAAAAATATCGCCATGTTTTACCTGCGGGATCTTGCCGCGGTAGAGATGCAAATCCGACCCGCAAATCGCGGTGGCGGTAATGCGCAGAATGATATCGTCAGCGTGCTCGATGATCGGATCGGGAACCGTCTCAACGCGAACGCTGTGCGGGCCGTGATACGTCAATGCTTTCATGCGACCTCCGGATGACCGTTAAAAAGTGCGTGTTAACCTTAAAAGGGTAGCTATCTGCGGCGATAATCCGGAGAAAGGGTCGGCTTTGAGACTATTCCTGGAGAGCATCAGCGTGGAACGATAGGCCGCAAATTTAAAAACTGTCACCAACCTATCAGAAACAAATAATATTTTGTGATTGAATGGATTTAGTGAAAGTAAACAGGGAGAAACGGGTATGTACCAGACAATCATTATGCCGGTGGATGTTTTTGAAATGGAACTCAGCGATAAGGCGATTCGCCACGCGGAGTTTCTGGCGCAGCAGGATGGCATCATTCATTTAATTCATGTTCTACCGGGGTCGGCCAGCTTTGGCCTGCACCGCTTTGCCGCCGATATGCGCCGTTTCGAAGATCATATTCAGCACGAAGCGCAGACCCGGCTGCAGTCGATGGTCAGCCATTTCAGCATCGATCCGTCACGCATTAAAACCCATGTCTGTTTTGGTCATGTGCGCGATGTGGTGAACGAGGTCGCTACCGAAATGCACGCGGATATCGTGGTGATCGGTTCACGTAACCCTTCGATTTCCACCCACCTGCTGGGATCGAACGCCTCCAGCGTGGTCCGCCACGCCAACATTCCGGTGCTGGTGGTGAGGTAAAAAAAAGAGGCTACCGTTGGGTAGCCTCTTTGCTTTGCAGGTGTGTCTTGCTTTCTTTTTAGTTGGTGCGAATCAGATAATCAAACGAACTCAGTGACGCTTTCGCCCCTTCGCCGGTGGCAATGATAATCTGCTTGTACGGCACGGTGGTGCAATCACCCGCCGCAAAAATACCCTTCACGCTGGTTTCACATTTGGCATCGATGATGATCTCGCCCATCCGGTTACGCTCAATTGCGCCTTCCAGCCAGGTGGTATTCGGCAGCAGACCAATCTGCACGAAGATCCCCGCCAACGCTACGTTGTGCACGTCGCCGCTCACCCGGTCGCGGTACTCAATCCCGGTCACTTTGCTGCCATCGCCTTTCACTTCGGTGGTCTGCGCGTTCAGGATGATATCCACGTTGCTCAGGCTGCGCACTTTATCCTGCAGCACCTGGTCGGCCTTCATTTCTGGTGCGAACTCCAGCAGAGTCACATGCTCCACGATACCCGCCAGATCGATTGCAGCTTCAACACCGGAGTTGCCGCCGCCAATCACCGCCACACGTTTGCCTTTAAACAGCGGGCCGTCGCAGTGCGGGCAGTAGGTGACGCCTTTAGTGCGATACTGATCTTCGCCCGGCACGTTCATGTTGCGCCATTTGGCACCGGTCGCAATGATGATGCTGCGCGCTTTCAGCACCGCGCCTGACGCGGTTTCAATCTGATGGAAGCCGCCTTCCTGCGCCGCCGGAACCAGTTTGCTGGCGCTCTGGCTATCGATCACGTCCACTTCATAGTCGCTGACGTGTGCTTTCAGGGCACCCGCCAGCTTCTGACCTTCGGTTTTTGGCACGGAGATATAGTTTTCGATATCCACCGTATCCAGCACCTGGCCACCAAAACGTTCGCCCATCAGACCGGTACGGATACCTTTTCGCGCGGAATAAACCGCTGCCGCCGCACCCGCCGGGCCGGATCCGACAATCAGCACATCGTATGCTTCACGCTTGTTCAGCTCGGCTGCCGCGCGTTTTTCTGCGCCGCTGTCCACTTTGGCGACGATCTCAGTCAGCGTCATACGACCCTGACCAAACTCTTTACCGTTCACAAATACCGCCGGAACGCCCATCACGTTACGATCGGTGATTTCGTTCTGGAACACGCCGCCGTCAATCGCGGTGTGTTTGATGCGCGGGTTCAGTACCGCCATCAGGTTCAGCGCCTGCACCACGTCCGGGCAGTTGTGGCAGGAGAGCGAATAATAGGTTTCAAACTCAAAATCACCGTCGAGGTCGCGGATCTGCTCCAGCAGCGCCTGAGCCTCTTTTGACGGATGACCACCGGTCCACAGCAGCGCCAGCACCAGGGAGGTAAACTCATGTCCCAACGGTGAACCGGCAAAGCGCGGGCCCTGGGACGAACCTGGATTGGTAATCAGGAATGACGGCTTGCGCACCGGCAGGCTGTTATCTTCGGTGAAGGTCACTTTAGGTGACAGTTCGGCAATTTCAGCCAGCAGTTCCTTGATTTCTGCCGATTTAGCGCTGTCATCCAGCGTGGCAATCAGCTCAACAGGTTTGGTCAGCTTCTCAAGGTAGGCCTTGAGCTGGGTTTTCATGTTGGTGTCGAGCATGGTTATCTCCTGCTAATTAAAAACATCATCATGCAAGCCGCCTCGTCGCGTGCCTGAATGAAGCTTGCATTATGGTGTTGGGAAGAAAAACGGGTGCAATGCACCCGTTATGGTAGGCCCGGGCAAGCGTCACGCCGCCGGGCTTTGCAGACTTAGATCTTGCCGACCAGGTCCAGAGAAGGAGACAGAGTCGCTTCGCCTTCTTTCCATTTCGCCGGGCACACTTCGCCTGGGTGAGAGGCCACATACTGAGCAGCTTTCACTTTACGCAACAGGTCAGATGCATCACGGCCGATGCCTTCAGCGGTAACCTCAATCGCCTGGATGATACCCTGCGGGTCAACGATGAAGGTGCCACGGTCTGCCAGACCTTCATCTTCACGCATGTTGTCGAAGTTACGGGTCAGGGCGCCAGTTGGGTCGCCGATCATCGCGTATTTGATTTTGGCGATGGTGTCGGAGCTGCCGTGCCATGCTTTATGGGTGAAGTGGGTGTCGGTAGAGACGGAGTAGATATCCACGCCCATTTTCTGGAATTCGCTGTAATGATCGGCCACGTCGCCCAGTTCAGTCGGGCAAACGAAGGTAAAGTCAGCCGGATAGAAGAAGAACACGCTCCAGCGACCTTCGGTATCTTTCTCGGTAACTTCTACGAACTCACCGTTTTTGAACGCCTGGTTTTTGAAAGGTTTGATTTTGGTGTTAATTAAAGACATCTGTACTTCCTCCGTGGTTTCGTTGAGGGCTAAGGTAACCAACTTTGCCAAAACGGGCTAATGCGTTTGCCGTATCAAATCAATCAGCGATACCTAACAACGTATGAACCCACCCTGTGAGCAGAAAGTAAAAAGGCCGCCTTAGCGGCGGCCCTGTTACCTGACATACCTGGAGATATCTCAGAGCCAGCCGATGCTGGCGATGCGTTGCGCTCTACATTACCTTTAGCAAGGTCGTAACAGCGAAACGGATTACACCACCCACCCTGGCAAAGGGCAATTGGCGAAGCCGTCAAAAATATCTATGGCTGTGATAGCTTTTACCGAAAATGAGCAGCTAAATAGCATGATGGGCGCGCGTTAATACAGGACTGGCGAATAAAACTCAACTTATTCGCCAGACTTTCGCAGATAAAATTATTACAACAACCTTTCAGTGTTTATTCCATTAATCTACAGCCATGATATATTAAGTTGAAATTTAAATTGAGTTAAGTTAGCCGATCAAATGGATGGTGAATAGTTAACTTACTTCTATAGTTATCGGTTATAAGATAACGGTCTCAGGACAGCTAAATCAGGATGAATCATGGCTAATCTCTACGATCTGAAAAAATTTGACCTAAATCTGTTGGTCATTTTTGAATGTATTTATCAACATCTTAGCATCAGCAAAGCCGCTGAAACGCTGTTTATCACCCCTTCTGCCGTCAGCCAGTCGCTGCAGCGATTACGTACCCAACTGGACGACCCGCTGTTTATCCGCGCGGGCAAAGGCATTACGCCAACCACCGTGGGCACCAACCTGCATATCCATCTTGAGCAAAATCTCAATCAGCTTGAACAAACCATCAACCTGATGCACAGCTCCGGCCTGAAGAAGAATTTCCATATTTACTGCCCGCAGATCATGACCCCCGGCATTATGATTGAGCCCATTCGGCTGTTGATGGATGAGCATAATTATGAGATTGAACTGCACGATATGCTGCTTTCTGCGGATTCGGCCGAAGACCTGCTGGCCTATCGCAAGGCCGATCTGGTGTTCTCTTTCAGCTCGCTCAGCAACCGTTCGGTGGTGTCCGCCCCGTTTAAAAAAATGAAATTTATCCTCATCTGCCGTGAAGGTCATCCGCGGCTGGGAGATTCAGTCACCAACGAAGCATTGATTAAAGAAAAATTCACTGCCTTTATGAGCGACGAACCCGGCGTTAAGGCCTTTCAGGCAAAAACGGCCCATATATTTCCGGAAAGAACCATCGCCTTTCGCAGCGACTCGTTTATGTCATTAATATCGATGATCAGCGCCTCTGACCTGGTCGGGTATGTCCCCGATTTTGCTTATAATACCTATCGCGACAGTCTGAAACTGCGCAAGGTTGAGACGGAGTTTGAGTTACCCGAAATTGAAATGTACATGATGTATAACCGCGCGGCGCTCAACAGTGCATTATTCTCGCGCTTTATTGATCAGATGCCGGTGAAATAAAACGGCCTTGCCTGACTGAAGCCGAATAAAATGACAAACCATTTTATTCGGCTTTTTTATTTATAACGCGCTCAGACGTTCTGCCGCCGCCAGCAGGGTGGCTTCCTGTTTCGCAAAACAGAGGCGAATAAGCTTGTGCGGGAACGGATCGGCGCAGAACACCGACAGCGGGATCGCCGCCACACCGGCCTCTTTCGTCATCCACTGGCAAAACTCGACGTCGCCCAGATCGGAAATCGCACTGTAATCCGCCAGCAGGAAATAGGTCCCTTCGCAGGGCAGAATCTCCAGCCGACTGCCGCGCAGCGCGTCGATAAACAGATCCCGTCGGGCGCGATAGAAGTCCGGCAGCGCACGGTAATGTTCAGGCTCGTGGCGCAGCATGTCGGCAATCGCCAGCTGCGCCGGGGTGTTGACCGCAAAGGTCAAATACTGATGCACTTTGCGCAGCTCGGCGCTGATCGCCGCTGGCGCCACGCAATAGCCCACCTTCCAGCCGGTCATATGGAACGTTTTCCCAAACGACGATACCGCAATCGCCCGCTCACGCAGCTGCGGATGCGCCAGCACGCTGGCATGTCCCGCGTCGGCAAAGCAGATATGCTCGTACACTTCATCGCTCAGAACGTAAATTTCACGATCGGCAATCGCCTGCCAGAGGGCGGCAAAATCCGCTTTCTGCCACACCGTCGCCGACGGGTTGTGCGGTGTATTGAGGATCACCAGCCGGGTCTTCTCGCTCAGCAGTGCCGCAAAGGTCTGCCAGTCCGGACGGAAATGCGGCGGCTGCAGCCCCACCCGCTTCACCACCCCGCCCGACAGGGCAATCGCCGGGGCGTAGCTGTCATAGCTTGGGTCAAAGCAGATCACTTCATCGCCGGTGCGCACCAGGGCGGTGATCGCCGCGTACAGGGCTTCGGTGGCACCTGCGGTGACGGTCACCTCGCTGTTTGCATCGGGTTTGTAGTCATACAGTTCGGCAGTTTTGTCGGCAATCGCCTCACGCAGCGGCTGCGCGCCGGTCATCGGCGCATACTGGTTCGCGCCGTTCGCCACGTGATGCGCCAGCCGCTGCTGGAGGTATTGCGGACCGTCGAAATCAGGGAAACCCTGCGACAGATTGATCGCCTTATGCTGCTGCGCCAGGGCGCTCATTTGCGTAAAGATTGTGGTGCCAAGGCTGGGAAGTTTACTCTCAGGAATCAATGGGTTATTGCTCATTATTGTGGACCCGCGTGTAATACATATGTTGCTGCCACTATAACACGATGTTAGTATTTGGCAATCAAGACGCTTAGACGTCTAAACCATAATGATATTCCTGACCGACAGAGGTAATAAGGAAGATGACAGACAACCTGCAACTCACATCCCTGGTCGACGCCTGCCACTGGATCGGTGCCAAAGGCTGGGCGCCCGCAACCGGCGGCAACATGTCGATCCGCCAGGACGACAGCTGGTGCTGGCTCAGCGAATCCGGCAAAGATAAAGGCAGCCTGACCACCGATGACTTCCTGCAGGTTGAGATCGCCAGCAACCGCGCGCCCTCCGGGCGTAAACCCTCGGCCGAAACCGGCCTGCACACGCTGGTCTATCGCCTCTTTCCCGAGGCCAACGCGGTGCTGCATGTCCATACGGTGAACGCTACCGTTCTGTCGCGGCTGGTAAAGGAGCCTGAACTACACATCAGCGGCTTTGAGATGCAGAAATCACTGCGCGGGCAAACCAGCCATCTCGATACCCTTCCCATCGCCGTATTTGATAACGACCAGGACATTGACGCGCTGGCGGCACGCATCGCCGATTACGCCCAGACGCATCCGCTTAATTATGGTTTTCTTCTGCGCGGTCATGGCTTAACCTGCTGGGGACGCGATGTGGCAGAAGCCCGGCGTCACCTTGAAGGCCTCGAATTCCTGTTCGAGTGCGAGATGCGTTTACGACAACTGGAGAGAGTATGATTCGCGCGATTGTGACGGATATTGAAGGCACCACCAGCGATATTCGTTTTGTCCATAATGTCCTGTTCCCCTATGCGCGCGAGCGGCTGGCCGCGTTTGTCAGTGCGCAGCAGTACGCCGAACCGGTCAACACCATTCTGGACAATCTGCGTGAAGAGATTGCTCAGCCACACGCCAGCGCCAGCGAACTGGTCGACACCCTGTTCGCGTTTATGGACCAGGATCGCAAATCAACGGCGCTGAAAGCGCTGCAGGGCATCATCTGGCAGGATGGCTACGTCAACGGTGACTTCACCGGCCATCTTTACCCGGACGTTCTGCCTGCGCTTGAAAAATGGAAAGCGCAGGGTATTGATTTATATGTTTATTCCTCCGGGTCCGTCGCCGCGCAAAAACTGTTATTTGGCTACAGCGACGAAGGTGATATTACTCATCTGTTCAGCGGTTATTTTGATACCCACATTGGGGCCAAGCGAGAAACCCAGTCTTATCAGAATATTGCCACGCAAATTGGCGTTGCCCCGTCGCAGATCCTGTTTTTGTCCGATGTTCATCAGGAGCTGGACGCTGCAGAACAGGCAGGTTTTCGCACCCTGCAGTTGATTCGCGGCGATGACGACGGCGCCAGCCATCACCATCAGGTGCACCAGTTCGACGACATCAATCCGGAGCAGATCCCTTCATGAGCGCATTGACCATTTTTTCTGATAACGAAGCTAGCCAGCCTCAATGGCACAGCACTGACGCCGCCGAGATAGCCGAGAAGTTGCATGCCCGCGGCGTGCGCTTCGAACGCTGGGAAGCCGACCGGGATTTAGGCCGCGATCCGGCCGCCGAAACGGTGATTAATGCCTATCAGCACGCGATTGATAAGCTGGTGGAAGAAAAGGGCTACCAGAGCTGGGACGTGATCAGCCTGCGTGCGGACAACCCGCAGAAAGAGGTCCTGCGCGCGAAGTTTCTTAATGAACACACCCACGGCGAAGACGAAGTGCGTTTCTTCGTCGAAGGTGCCGGGCTGTTTTGTCTGCACATTGACGACCAGGTGTATCAGGTCCTGTGCGAGAAAAACGACCTGATTTCTGTTCCCGCCGGCACCCCGCACTGGTTTGATATGGGCTCCGAACCGAATTTTACGGCAATCCGTATTTTCGATAACCCGGAAGGCTGGGTCGCCCAGTTTACCGGTGATGCCATTGCGGATGCGTATCCGAGATTGCCCTAGGTAAGCCGTTTTTAATGTTTGTTCCCTCTCCCCGTGGGAGAGGGCATCAGACCGCACTACTCCCCAAAAACCCCGTTCACCACATCTTCCGGCAACACAACCCCCGTATCCAACACCCAACCGCTAATCAGTGCCGCAGGCGTAACGTCAAACGCCGGGTTATAAACCTGTGCGTCTTCCGGTGCCCACTGCACAGCACCAAAACTGCCAGCTACCCCGGTGATCTCACGGGGATCGCGCTGCTCAATCGGGATCGCGTCACCGTTCGGGCAGTGCGGATCGAGGGTGGTTTGCGGGGCCGCGACGTAGAACGGGATCCCGTGGAATTTCGCCAGCACCGCCAGCGAATAGGTGCCGATTTTGTTCGCCACGTCGCCGTTGGCGGCAATGCGGTCCGCACCCACCCAGATGGCATCCACCTGCCCTTTGGCCATCAGGCTGGCAGCCATTGAATCGGCGATAAGCCTGTAGGGAACGCCCAGCTCGCCCAGCTCCCACGCCGTCAGTCTGCCGCCCTGCAGCAGCGGACGGGTTTCATCCACCCAGACGTTACTGACCTTGCCTTGCTGATGCGCGAGGGCAATCACCCCCAGCGCCGTACCAACACCTGCAGTCGCCAGCCCGCCGGTATTGCAGTGGGTCAGCAGGCGGCTGCCCGGCTGCACCAGCGCGCTACCTGCCAGAGCAATGGCCTCGCAGAGCTGTTTATCTTCGTCGATCAGGCGCAGCGCTTCGTCCACCAGCGCGGGAACAAAATCCTCCTGCCACAGGGCCAGCTTCATACGGTCCAGATTGTTCATCAGGTTCACCGCCGTCGGGCGCGAAGCGCGCAGGGTGTCCAGCGCAACAGCCAGCCGATCCCGGCTGTCACCGTTTTCTGCCAGCAGCGCCAGCAGCAGGCTAGCAGAGAGACCAATCAGCGGCGCACCGCGTACCCGAAGGGCGTGAATATGCCCCACCAGCGCCTCTACGCTTGAGGCATCCAGCCAGCGTTTCTCCTGCGGGAGCGCCTGCTGATCGAGAATAAATAACTGATTGTTCGCCACTCGCAGGCTGGTCGTCTGTAATGTCTGCATGTCGTTAATTCTCTGTTGCGTTGTTGTGTCACATTGTGTCAGGATGAATTCCAGATGTATAGACGTCTGAATGTCTTTATTATGAGAACCCATGAGGAACCGGCAATGTCGCAATACCGTACCTTTACCGCCCAGGACGCCGTGGCGTACGCCCAGCAGTTTGGTGGCCTTGAAAACCCATCGTCACTGGTAGAGGCGCAGGAGGTGGGCGACGGCAACCTCAATCTGGTGTTTAAAATTTTCGACACTGAAGGCGTAAGCCGCATCATCGTCAAGCAGGCGCTGCCCTATGTGCGCTGCGTGGGCGAATCCTGGCCGCTGACGCTGGATCGCGCCCGCCTCGAAGCAGAAACCCTGGTCGAGCACTATCAGCACAGCCCGCAGCACACGGTCAAAATCCACCACTTCGACCCCGAACTGGCAGTGATGGTGATGGAAGATCTCTCCAGCCATAAAATCTGGCGCGGAGAGCTGATCGGCAATGTTTACTACCCACAGGCCGCGCGTCAGCTGGGTGAATACCTGGCGCATACCCTGTTTCACACCAGCGATTTTTATCTGCATCCGCACGCCAAAAAAGCGCGGGTGGCGCAGTTCATCAATCCGGAGATGTGTGAGATCACCGAAGATCTTTTCTTCAACGATCCGTACCAGATCCACGAGCGCAATAACTATCCGGCGGCGCTGGAAAACGACGTTGCCGCCCTGCGCAACGATGATCAGTTGAAGATCGCCGTCGCCTCCCTGAAGCACCGCTTCTTCTCGCAGGCTGAAGCGCTGCTGCACGGCGATATTCACAGCGGTTCAATTTTTGTCGCCGACGGCAGCCTGAAGGCGATTGACGCCGAATTCGGTTACTTTGGCCCGATTGGCTTTGATATCGGGACTGCCATTGGCAACCTGCTGCTTAACTTCTGCGGCCTGCCGGGCCACCTCGGGATCCGCGACGCGGCTGCCGGACGTGAACAGCGTCTGATCGACATCCAGCAGCTGTGGACCACTTTTGCCGAACGCTTCCAGGCGCTGGCCGCGGAAAAATCCCGCGATGCGGCGCTGTGCGTACCGGGCTACGCCTCTGAGTTTCTGAAAAAGGTCTGGCAGGATGCGATTGGCTTCTGCGGCACCGAGCTTATCCGCCGCAGCGTGGGCCTGTCGCACGTGGCGGACATCGACACCATTCAGGATGACGAGATGCGCCACGAATGCCTGCGCCACGCCATTACGCTCGGCAAAGCGCTGATTGTGATTGCCGACCGGATCGACAGCGTGGACGCGCTGGTGGCAAGGGTGCGTCAGTACAGTTGAGTGCGGCCTGTTTGCCCGGTGGCGCTGCGCTTACCGGGCCTACGCCCCAAATGTAGGCCGGGTAAGGCGAAGCCGCCACCCGGCAAAAACTCATCCCAGATACTCAATCACCGACAGCCCGCCGTTGTAATCGGTGCTGTAAATGATCCCCTGCGCATCAACAAACACATCGCACGACTGAATCACCTGCGGGCGGTTCGGGCGGGTATCCATCATCTTCGCAGGAGCTGCAGGTACCAGCGCCCCGGTCTCCACCGGACGATACGGATCCGAAATGTCATACGCACGCACGCCCGCATTCTGCCAGGTGGCAAAAATCAGCGTTGAACTGACAAAGCTCCCAGGACGGTTCTCATGCAGGTTGTGCGGCCCAAAGTGCGCCCCTTTCGCCACGTAATCCCTTTCGTTCGGCTGCGGGAAAGTGGAGATGCTAATCGGGTTCGACGGCTCGCGAATATCAAACAGCCAGATGTGTTTTTCGCCATCCTCCTGATTGTCGAGCACCGCCTCGTCCAGCACCACCAGCAGATCCCGATCCGGCAATGGCAGCGCGGTATGGGTGCCTCCGCCAAACGGGGGGCTCCAGTTGCGATGGCTGATAAGCTTCGGCTGGGTGCGATCCTTCACGTCCAGCAGGGTCAGACCGCCATCGCGCCAGCTGCCGTAGGCGGTATCGCCCGCAATAATGGCATGGTGCAGGGCGTAGCGTTTGCCCTCCGGCCAGTCGGGGGTTTCACCTGCCGCCTGATTCATCCCCGGCAGCCACCAGCGTCCGGCAACCTGCGGTTTGCGCGGATCGGCCAGATCGATGGTCAGGAAAATATAATCGGTAAAGCCGTCGATCAGCGCCGAAACGTAAGCCCAGCGCCCGCCGACGTACCAGATGCGGTGAATACCAATCCCGTCCAGCGACAGGAAGCTGATTTCGCGCGGCTTATCCGGGGTCGAGATGTCAAAAATGCGCAGGCCAGCGCTCCAGCCTTTGTCCTGCACGTCACTGACCGTCTCCCCCACCTGGCGGGTGTAGTAGACCTTTTCGTCCGCAAACCGCGCGTCGGCAAACAGATCCCGGGCGTTGATCACCAGCAGCAGATCGTCGTGCGCCTGCAGGTGTACGTTCCAGGTGCCGGGCGGCGCAGGCACATAGCCCGCCGCTTTCGGGTTTTTCGGATCGCGCACGTCAACAATCGAAAAACCCTGCGACACCATATGGCCGATATAGGCAAAGCCACGATGCACCATCAGCTGCACGCCATCCGGGCGTCCGCCCTGATCGCAGTGGCCAATCAGCCGCATATTGCGGCTGTATTCGGGGGTGGGCAAAACACTCATTTGTTTTTCGCTTCCAGCGTGGCGAACCACGGGGCGATAAAGTCTTCGGTCTGGCCCCAGCCCGGAATGATTTTGCCCAGTGAGGCCACGTTCACCGCGCCAGGCTGCGCCGACAGCAACGCCTGCGGAATGGCTGCCGCTTTAAAGTCATAGGTCGCAGGGGTGGTTTCACCGGCAATCTTGTTGGCGATAAGCCGCACGTTGGTGGCACCAATCAGCTTCGGATCCACCGCCACGCTCACCACCCACGGGCTGTTGGCTTCGCGCATCAGCTGGAGATCCTGGTTGGAGATGTCGATGCTGTAGAGTTTGATCTCGGTACGGCCGTTCTCTTTCAGCGCTTTATACGCACCCTGGCTGAAGGCATCCCAGGTACCCCAGATGGCATCGATCTTGCCTTTCGGATATTTCGCCAGTACGGCACCCACCTTGTTGGCGGTATCGCCCTGCACGTCCGAGGAGACCGCGCCGATAGATTCCAGCTCTTTGATGCCCGGGTTCTGCTTGAGCAGTTCCTGATAGGCGGTCTGACGACGTTCCATCGGCGGGAAGCCAGCCACCCACAGCTTGATGATGTTAGCCTTGCCGTTGAAGTCTTTCACCAGCTGGCCGAACGAGAGGTTGGTCAGGGAGGCGTCATCCTGCTGGGTGACGGTCACGCCCGGGATCTCGCCGTTCACGGCGGTATCAAACACGGCCACTTTGATCCCCGCATCGACCGCTTTCTTGATAAGCGCGGTGGAGTACGGATCGCGGCCCTGAGAAAGGATAATCCCGTCGTATTTCTGGCTGATCGCCTGGTTGACGAAGTCCTGGAATTTGGCGTCATCACCGTTGCTTAAAAAGGTGCTGACCTTAAAGCCGAGCTTTTTCCCTTCCTGAATGGCACCGGAGACAAACTGGGTGGTGTTGTCGTCCGAGCCCAGGTTACGGATCACCGCGATGCGGATCTGTCCGTCGTGGTTCGCAATCGCGGCCGGAACCGGTGCAGGCGTAGCGGCGTAGCCCGGTAACGATGTCAGTAACCCCAGCGCGACTAAAGAGAGTGCAATTTTTTTCATTATGATTTTCCGTTGTGTTGTTAACGTTTTTGTATGTAGGTGATTGCCAGCGCAACCGCCAGCACCAGCCCTTTTATAATGTCCATCGCGTAATACGGTACCGAGAGCATCACCAGCCCGTTGGAGAGCACGCCGAGGATCACCGCCCCCACCAGCGTGCCCAGCGCATTCGGTTTACCGGAACCCGCCAGCGAAAAGCCGATCCACGCCGCCGCCACTGCATCCATCAGGTAGCCGCCGCCCGCATTCACCTGCGAGGAGCCAATGCGCGAGGCCAGCAGAATGCCGCCCAGACCCGCCAGCAGCGAAGCAATCACATAGGCTGCAACCTTGTAGCGGGTGGTGCGAATGCCTGACAGACGCGCCGCCTCGGGGTTGCCACCAATGGCGTACATCCGCCGCCCGTGGGTGGTCAGCGACAGCCCCAGCTGCGCCAGCACGGTCACTGCCAGCATAATAATGACGATGGTGGGCACCTGCCCCAGCGCGCCAAACGCAGCCGGGATAACGCCTTCTGCCATTTCCCCGCTCGGCAGAACCATGTTTTCGGTAATCGACCCGCCGTAGCTGTAGGTCATCGCCACGCCCTGGATCACAAACAGGCTGGCAAGCGTCGCAAGCATGTCCGGAATGCGCAGAATGACAATCAAAAAGGCGTTAAACAGCCCGACGAGGGTACAGAGCGCCAGGGTGATCAGGATCGACTCGGTGGTACCAAAGCCGTGCCAGACGAAGAGCGAGATCACCAGCGCGTTCGCCAGCGACGCGGTCGAGCCAACCGAAAGATCAAATCCGCCGACGGTCAGCGAGATGGAGACGCCAATGGCAATCACCGTCACGATGGCGATGGAGCGCAGAATGTTGATGATGTTAAAGGGATCGAGGAAGTTCTCCGACGCCACGCCAAAAATGGCCACCAGCGCGACCACTGTCAGCAACATGCCCCATTTATAGAGAAAATCGAAAATTTGCTGACGGCCAGACGCCGCCGCAGTCACTGAAAGGGCCTTGCTCACGACGCCGTTCCTCCGGTTGAATAATAAAGTAATGTCTCTTCGCGGGCGCTTGCCCCGTCCACTTCCGCCACAATGCGCCCGTCCCACAGCACGCAGATGCGGTCGCAGAGGCCAACCAGCTCGGCGAATTCGCCCGAGGCGTAAATCACCCCTTTGCCTTCCCGCGCCAGGCCGTCGATTAGTTGGAACAGATCGGTTTTGGCCTTCACGTCCACCCCTTTGGTGGGTTCGTCAAAGATCAGCACCTGCGCATTGCCGCGCAGCCATTTGCCAATCGCCACTTTCTGTTGATTACCGCCGGACAGCCGGCGCAGTACCTGACCCGGCCCGCGCGTACGCACGCCGACCCGGGCAATCACCTCTTCCGCCCAGCGCCACGCCTGACGGTGGCCGAACAGGCTCCAGCGCGAGAACGTGTTATCGGCTGACACAGCCAGGTTCATGCTTACCGGCTCATCGATAAAAATGCCCTCTTTGCGCCGCTCTTCCGGCACCAGTGCCAGCCCGCGCAATACCGAATCCGCCGGGTCCCGCGGCTTCCACGGCTGCTGGTTCAGCTCGCCCTTCGCTACCCGACTTTTGCTGGCACCAAACAGCGCCTTGCAGAGTTCCGTTTTCCCGGCCCCTGCCAGCCCGGCAATGCCGAGGATTTCGCCTTTGCGCAGGTGCAGGGAGATATCCTTCAGCAGCCCTTCGTCATGCAATCCCTCTACGCGAAGCAGGGTTTCATCACTGTACGGCGGGCGTGCAGGCGGATAGATATCGCTCAGCTCATGGCCGAGCATCTTCTCAACAATTGCCTCGCCGCTTAGCTCCGCCATCGGCCCGGACTCAATCATCTTGCCGTCGCGCAGCACGGTTAAGGTGTCGCAGATGGCCTTCAGCTCGTGAATGCGGTGGGAGATAAACACCACCCCGATCCCCTGCTGCTGCAGGCGACGCACCACCGCGAACAGCCGTTCGCTCTCGTGGGCATCCAGCGGCGCGGTGGGTTCATCCAGAATGAGAAAACGACAGTGATGGGAGAGCGCCCGCGCCAGCAAAATCTGCTGCTTTTCGGCCAGCGTGCAGCTGTCGATGGAGCGGCGCACGTCGAGGGTGACGTCGAGCTGCGCCAGCGCCTGACGGGCCTGCTCGCGCACGGTGCCCCAGCGGTAGCGATGCCCCGGCTGCGCCAGATGGTCGAGCATGATATTTTCGGCAATACTGAGGCCGGGGATCAGCGCCACGTCGACTTCCTGCTGCACCAGATGGATGCCCAGCCGTTTGGCATCGACCGGTTCGCGAATGGCGACCGGCTGATTGTTAATGCTGATTTCGCCTTCATAGCGCGCGTGCGTGCCGCACAGCACTGCCATCAGGGTGGATTTTCCGGCACCGTTCGCGCCGGTGAGCGCGTGAACCGATCCGCCCGTCAGCGTAAAATCGACGCGCGACAGCGCCTGAAAGCCCGAAAAGGCCAGGCTAATGCCACGCATCTCGAGGCGACTGGTTATCATCCGCCGTGATCCCTATGATTAATCTTTTGATTTATAGAATTTTTCACAGCCGGGTCTGGCTGGCAACGACAGAAAAAGCATAAGATAAAGCAAAATAATATTAGCCATCCGGATGTCCAGACATAACATCGGGTTAGCGCTTCGCAAAAAAGGACAACAACATGAGCAACACTGATATCCGCGTCGTTCCCGGCCCGGCCAACTACTACTCCTACGCCGGGGCCCTTGCCCGCCTGCACGATTTCTTTACCCCGGAGCAGCTCGACCGCGCGGTGTGGATCTACGGTGAACGCGCCATTGCCGGTGCGGAGCCTTTCCTGCCGGAGAGCTTTCATGCGCAGGGGGCAAAACGGCTGCTGTTTGCCGGCCACTGCAGCGAGCACGACGTTAACCAGCTGGCGCAGGAAGCCGGAAGCGATCGCAGCGTGGTGATTGGCGTTGGTGGCGGCGCCCTGCTGGATACCGTTAAAGCGGTGGCGCGGCGTCTGGGGCTGCCGGTGGTGGCGATCCCGACCATCGCGGCCACCTGCGCGGCGTGGACCCCGCTATCGGTGTGGTACAACGATGCCGGGCAGGCGCTGCATTTTGAAATTTTTGATGACGCCAACTACCTGGTGCTGGTCGAGCCTGAGATTATCCTCAACGCCCCGGCGGAATACCTGCTGGCGGGGATCGGCGATACGCTGGCCAAGTGGTACGAAGCGGTGGTGCTGGCCCCGCAGCCTGAAAACCTGCCGCTGACGGTCCGACTCGGGATTAACGGCGCGCTGGCGATCCGCGACGTGCTGCTGGAACAGAGCGAGCAGGCGCTGGCCGACCAGGCGCGCAGTGAGGTGACGCAGGACTTTCGCGACGTGGTGGATGCCATCATCGCCGGTGGCGGGATGGTGGGTGGCCTCGGCGAGCGCTACACCCGCGTGGCCGCCGCGCATGCGGTGCATAACGGCTTAACCGTGCTGCCGCAGACCGCCCCGTTCCTGCACGGCACCAAAGTGGCGTACGGCATTTTGGTTCAGAGCGCCCTGCTCGACCAGGACGAGGTACTGAACGAACTGGTGGCGGCGTACCAGCGCTTCAACCTGCCGACCACCCTGCGCGCGCTGGAGGTGGACATCCACAACCGCGACGATCTGGATAAAGTCATCGCCCATACGCTGCGTCCGGTGGAGTCGATTCACGCCCTGCCGATCGCCCTGACACCAGCGCGTCTGCGCGCCGCGTTTGAAAAAGTGGAAAACCTCAGTCGCTAAGCGCATTGACGCCGGACTAACGCCTTCTATACCTAATGATGGTTCTCACCACTCTCTAACGAGGTCATCATGCAGATCGATTTAACAGGTAAGAAGGCGCTGGTTACCGGTGCCAGCCGTGGCCTGGGTCGCGCCATCGCGCTGTCGCTTGCCCGCGCAGGCGCCGATGTGGTTATCACCTATGAAAAATCCGCCGATAAAGCCCAGGCCGTGGCGGATGAAATTGCAGCTCTTGGGCGACAAAGCGCGGCGATCCAGGCCGACAGCGCCAGCGCGCAGGCCATTCAGGATGCGGTCACGCACGCGGCGCGCACCCTCGGCGGGCTGGATATTCTGGTTAACAACGCCGGGATTGCGCGCGGGGGTCCGCTGGAGGCGATGACGCTGGCGGACATTGATGCGCTGATCAACGTCAACATCCGTGGGGTCGTGATTGCCACCCAGGCCGCACTCGCCCATCTCTCCGAGGGCGGGCGCATCATTAATATCGGCAGTTGTCTGGCAAACCGCGTGGCCCAGCCAGGCATCGCTGTCTATTCGATGACCAAATCTGCACTCAACTCCCTGACCCGTGGTCTGGCGCGCGATCTGGGCCCGCGCGGCATTACCGTTAACCTGGTGCATCCTGGCCCGACCAACAGTGATATGAACCCGGAGGACGGCGAACAAGCCGATTCTCAGCGTCAGCTCATTGCCACCGGGCATTACGGCCAGCCGGAAGATATCGCCGCAGCCGTGACCTTCCTCGCCAGTCCCGCCGCCGGGCAGATCTCCGGCACCGGGCTGGATGTCGACGGCGGGCTGAATGCCTGAAGCCCGATCGCATCTTTAATGTCCGCCTCTGTCGCCCGGCAGAGGCGCTTTCGCGCCGCCTCGATGAACCGCGTTTTGCTGCTTTCTTCGGTGTACCCCTCGCCCTACAGTACCCCATAAGACATTCGGAATTTATCTAATAGTCTTATTATTTCCTTATATTTCGTGTGGGCGTACAGTGGAGGTACGGATGGAGATTGTCTGGTCAAAAACTGCAGAGAAGCAATTTTCTAAAATTGATAGCCGGTATCAGAAGCGCATTAAGTTCAGGCTTAAAACAATGGATGATGACGGCGCGCCTGTCGCGGATATCAAAAAATTATCCTCACCCGAAAACCACTATCGATTGCGGGTAGGTGATTACAGAGTCATCTACACCTTAGCGTATCAGCTGAGTAATACCTGTTACGTTGTGTCAGTTAAACGTCGAACCACCACCACCTATCTTCACGAGGAGCATACGGGATATGACTGTTCAGATAATTAAGGATGAAGAAGGAAAAGCGCAATATGCCGTCATTCCGTACAGTGATTATTTTCGCATGCGCTTAGCCATGCTGGATTATGACGACGATGACGAGAGCGAATGGGAAGACATTCCCTACGAATCAGATATCTACGACAACGTGGGTTTGCCGGGAGAAGTCTGTAATCTGATGCACAGCGAAAACGTCAGCCTGCAGGCCGCATGGCGCATTCACTGCGGCTTATCCCAACAGGAGGTTGCCGACAAACTGGGCATCAGCCAGTCCGCCGTGTCACAACTTGAGGCGGTAGACTCCCGCCCGCAAAAGCGCACCCGCGAAAAACTGGCGGCTATTTACGGCTGTAAGCAGGAACAGATCAGTTTGTATTTACCGAAAGAGGGTTAACAGCACTTCGCTCCGCCCTTGCCGCCGTAGCGCGCTTCCTGACGCTCGCGAAAGAACTCCTCGTAGGTCATCGGGGTCTGGTCCGGGTGATTGACCCGCGTATGCTCGACATAGTTGTCGTAATCCGGCACGCCGATCATCATTTTTGCTGCCTGGCCTAAGTACTTACCGGCTTTGGATAGGGTGTCGAACATGGCTCTCATCTCACAGGGAATGTAGGCCGGGTAAGCGCTAGCGCCACCCGGCACAATGGTTAATGCGCCCTTTTCGCCTGGGTCACAATCTCTTGATAGTCAGCAGGCATCGGCTGATACGGCGTCTCTTTCGCGGTTGGCTTGTCCTGTTTCAGGGCCGCCAGCGCGGTCTTCACAGAGTACAGCGCCAGCACCACAACCACCACCATAAAGAAGATGGTCAGCCCGGCGTCCAGACGGTTGTTGAACACCAGCTGTGACAGCTGCGATTTCGTATACTGCGCCGGAATGTTGCCGCTGTCGATCATCGCCTGGAACTTGTTAGCGATCGCGAGGAAGCCCACTTTGGCATCGGCGCTAAAGGCCTTCTGCCAGCCAGCGGTCAGGGTACAAATCAACAGCCAGGCCGTCGGCACCAGTGCCACCCAGGCGTAACGCTGACGTTTCATCTTGAACAGCACTACCGCACAAAGCATCAGCGCCATCCCGGCCAGCATCTGGTTAGCAATACCGAACAGCGGCCACAGGGTGTTGATGCCGCCCAGCGGATCGACCACCCCTTGATGGAGGAAGTAGCCCCACGCCAGCACGCACAGCGCCGTCGCCAGCAGGTTTGCCGGCAGCGATTCGGTGCGTTTCAGCCCCGGAGAAATCACCCCCAGCAGATCCTGCAGCATAAAGCGCGCCGCACGGGTACCCGCATCCACCGCCGTCAGGATAAACAGCGCCTCGAACAGAATGGCGAAGTGATACCAGAACGAGACGTCCATCAGCCCGCCCAGCGCACCGTGCAGAATGTAGGCCATCCCCACCGCCAGGGTCGGCGCACCGCCCGCACGGGAGATGATCGACTGCTCGCCCACTTCGTTCGCAATCTGGGTCAGGGTTTCCGGGGTAATGGCAAAGCCCCAGCCGCTGACGACCTGCGCCGCAGACGCCACCACATCCACCGTACCGGCCGGCGCCAGCACCGCAATCGGGCTGTTCATCGCAAAGTAAACGCCTGGATCGATAATACAAGCCGAGACCAGCGCCATAATGGCGACGAAGGACTCCATCAGCATGCCGCCGTAGCCGATAAAGCAGGCCTGATTTTCATTGGCCAGCATCTTCGGCGTGGTGCCGGAGGCGATCAGCGCGTGGAAGCCAGACACTGCGCCACAGGCGATAGTGATAAACAGGAACGGGAACATGCTCCCGGACCAGACCGGACCGGTGCCGTCGATAAATTTCGTCAACGCAGGCATGGTCAGGGTTGGGCGCATAATCAGAATGCCAATCGCCAGCCCGACGATGGTGCCGATTTTCAGGAAGGTAGAGAGATAATCGCGCGGAGCCAGCAGCAACCATACCGGCAGCACCGCGGCGACAAAGCCATAGCCCACCAGCATCCAGGTCAGCTGTACGCCGGTATAGTCAAAGTACGGTGCCCAGGTTGGGCTCTCGGCCACCCAGCCGCCCGAGATAATGGCGAAGATCAGGAAGAACAGGCCAATCACCGACACTTCACCGATGCGTCCCGGACGCAGATAGCGAATGTAGACGCCCATAAAAATCGCCAGCGGGATGGTAAAGGCCACGGTGTACGTTCCCCACGGGCTGTGGGTCAGGGCTTTCACCACGATCATCGCCAGTACCGCGAGGATAATCACCATGATCATAAAGCAGGCCACGAGGGCAATCACCCCGGCGGTTTGTCCCATCTCCTCTTTGACCAGCTCGCCGAGCGAACGCCCGTCGCGGCGGGTGGAGACAAACAGCACCATGAAGTCCTGCACCGCACCGGCCAGCACCACCCCTGCGAGGATCCAGATCATCCCCGGCAGATAGCCCATCTGCGCAGCAAGCACCGGCCCGACCAGCGGTCCGGCCCCGGCGATGGCGGCAAAATGGTGACCGAACAGCACTTTTTTGTCGGTCGGGACATAGTCCAGGCCGTCGTTATGTCGCACCGCAGGCGTCATGCGCGTAGCGTCGACCGCGAGCACGTTGTGGGCAATAAACTTACCGTAAAAGCGATAGGCGATCAGATAAATACAGACTGCGGCAACCACTATCCACAGCGCATTGATCTGTTCCCCGCGATTGAGGGCGATATAGCCCAACGCAAAGGCCCCCACCACGGAGAGTGCGGCCCAGATGAGGTATTTCCCTGAATTATTCATGGTATGGTTTCCATCATCGCAGAAGTGAGATGTTACATTTTGTATCTATAACACTCGCTTAAGATTTAACAACTCAACTACACATAAAAGCAGACATCCAACCAGTCATTTACATAACATTGTTAAGCCGATCACTTTCACCCTCAACGCCGTTCTCACCGCCCCTCTCCAGCTCACACTTCGCGCAAATTTTCCCTTACCCATCATTACAGAATGATTTGCATCAGTTTTTTTATGGGCAATCGCACCAGAATGACCTTGCAAGACCACAAAATTGACAAGGAAAAGGAAATGAAAAGTTCACACCCTGAGGAGTACAAGGTGGGGCCCGGCGCATATTTCGCGCTGGCCTTTGCAGCGGTCTTCTTCTCCGGCCTGTTAGGCGGAAAAGAGTGGTACGGCGTGTTTGATTTCACCACCCTGAACGGCGCGTTCGGTAAGGTGGTCAGTAAAGCCAGTCTTGATGAGGGCACCTTAACCACCGCCACCAGCGCCTTTCGCGGCACCGGTGGCAGCGGCGCGATGGACGGCTTTTTGTTCGCGCTTGGGCTGATCCCGGCGGTGATGTTTGCCCTCGGGATGATTAACGTGCTGGAGCATTACGGCGCGCTGCGTGCTGCACGCAAGCTGCTGACGCCGCTGCTGCGCCCGCTGCTGGGCATTCCCGGCACCACCGGCCTGGCGCTGATCGGCAGCCTGCAAAGCACCGACGTGGGTGCGTCGCTGACCCGCAACCTCGCCGACGAGGGGCAGATCACCGAGAACGAAAAAGACGTCTTCGCCATGTTCCAGTTCTCAGCCGGGGCGATGATCACCAACTTCTTCTCATCGGGCGCGATCCTCTTCACCCTGATTGCCGTCGACGGCACAGCGGCAGTGCCGACCTCCATTGGGGCCTGCATCGCAGTGATGTTTATCATGAAAATTGTCGGCGCCAATATGATGCGCCTGATCGTGAGATTCCAGAATAAAGCCCCGGTTACGGCCCCGGCTGAAGGAGAAGCCTGATGAGCGCCCCGCAATCGAACCCTGTTATTACCGACGTCTTTGTTGAAGGCGCCCGCAAGGGCTGGAGCATCGCCACCAGCAGCACCCTGCCGAACGTGGTGATGGCCTTTATCATCATCAAAGCGCTGGAGATCACCGGCGCGCTGAAAGGCCTCGGGCTGATATTCGCTCCGCTGATGGGGCTGTTTGGCCTGCCGGGCGAAGCCGCTGCGGTGCTGATTGGCGGCTGGATGTCGATGGGCGGCGGGATTGGCGTCGCCATCGGCCTGTTTGATAAAGGCATTCTGACCGGCGAACACCTGGCGATCCTCGCCCCGGCCATCTACCTGATGGGCTCGCAGGTGCAGTACCTCGGGCGCATTCTGGGCGTGATTGGCACCCGCGCCACCCGTATTCCGCTGATGATCGGCATTTCGGTTATCAACGCCTTCTTAGCCATGCTGCTGATGCGCATTATTCTCTGAAAAGGACGTTCCCATGAATCTTGAACACTACATTGATGAACTGAAAACGCTGGTCAACGTCGACTGCGGCACCAAAACCCTCGACGGCGTCGCCACGGTGGCAGGCATTATGCAGCTCTTCTGGCAGGCCGAAGGCTGGCACACCGAACAGATTGATTTAGGCGATAAGGTCGGCCCCGGCGTGTTGGTCACTAACAAGCCGCAGGCCGAGCAGTTTGACGTGCTGCTGGTCGGCCATCTGGACACGGTCTTTGCGCCCGGCACCGTGGCGCAGCGTCCGCTGACTCAGGATGAGACTCGCCTGTACGGCCCTGGCGTCTCGGACATGAAAAGCGGCCTGCTGAATATTCTGTGGGCGATGCGCGGGCTGGATGCGGCAGATAACGCGCGGCTGTCGATAGCGGTGGCGATGAACCCGGACGAAGAGACCGGTTCCGTGTACTCCCATGAATGGATTGGCGAACTGGCGAAACGGTCTCGCTGCGTGCTGGTATGCGAAGCGGCACGCGCCGACGGATCGCTGGTGAAAGCGCGCAAAGGGATGGCGGGGTATCAGCTCGCATTTAGCGGTGTGGCGGCCCACGCAGGCAACGATCCGGAGAAAGGCCGCTCGGCGATCGTCGCGCTGGCGCACAGCATTCTGGCGATTAACGGTCTCGCGGACCTGGCGCGCGGCACCACCCTGAACGTCGGGGTGATTAACGGCGGCAGCGCGGGCAACGTGGTGGCGGACAGCGCCAGCGCCGAGCTGGACGTGCGCTTCTGGGAAAATGACGAATACGACCGCGTACATCAGCAGCTACAGGCGCTGTGTGCGCAAGGTTTCCTGGAAGGGGTTACGACATCGATTGTGCGCGTGAATCATAAACCGGCGATGGCCGCCAGCGACGAGACGCGTGCGTTGATGCAGCTGGTTGAAAAAGCGGGCAGCGAGGAAGGAATCGCCATCACCTGGCAGGCAGTGGGCGGCGGCAGCGATGCCAACCATACCGCCGCGTTGGGCATTCCGACCCTCGACGGCTTTGGCCCGACCGGGGCCGGTTTCCACAGCCCGGCAGAGTGGCTGGAGATTGCCTCGATTGAGCAGCGGATTAGGTTGTTAAAGCGGGTGGTGTCGATGTTGTAAGCCGTGCACGCTATTGCCCGGTGGCGGCGTCGCCTTACCGGGCCTACCACACCCACGAACCGTAGGCCGGGCAAGCGTCAGCGCCGCCCGGCAATGCCGCAGAAGCTAACCCAACACCATCGTACTTAACCGGCAGGTACAGCAGCGCCGTCCCTGTTCGTCAAATACCACGATCTCCCAGCTCTGGCTGGACCGCCCCAGGTGCAGCGGCTGACAGACGCCGCGCACCTTTCCCTGCGCCACGGCGCGATGGTGGGTGGCATTCAGCTCAGTCCCCACCACGCTCTGCCCGTCGCGGGTCATCAGAAAACCGGCCATCGACCCCAGCGTCTCCGCCAGCGCCGCCGACGCCCCGCCGTGCAGCAGGCCAAACGGTTGATGGGTGCGGGTATCGACCGGCATCTCGGCTTCGAGAGTGTCGTCGCCCATCCGCGTATACAGGATCCCCAGATGCGCCACCATCGTGTTCAGGCTGGTGGCGTTGAGTTCTTCCAGCGATAAGTGCCGTTTCCAGATCATCTATGCCCCCAGCGTCGAGCCGCCATCGACCACGATATCCTGCAGCGTGATGTGGCTGGCGTGGTCAGAGGCGAGGAACAGCACGGTGCTGGCGATCTCCTCCGGACGGGCGATTTTGCCCAGCGGAATGCCGAGCTTGAACTGCTCACCAAAGCCGCGTATGCGCTGCTGCTCGGCGTCGTCGCTCAGCCACAGGGTGCGCTGCATGTCGGTATCGGTCGAACCCGGCGACACCAGATTACAGCGCACGCCGCTGCCCGCCAGCTCCAGGCCGACGGTCAGCGCCAGGCTTTTCAGCGCCGCTTTTGATGCGCCATACGCGCTCATGCCGATGCGCGGGGTGTGCGCGGCGTCGGAGGCGACGGTCACAATCGCCCCGCCCTGCTGACGACGGAACTGGCCCATCGTCTGCTGGAACAGGTTAAAGGCCCCACCAACGTTGACCGCAAAGGTCTGCTGCCAGTCGTCCTGCGACAGCTGCTCGGTGGCCCCCATGCGCAAAATACCGGCGGCGTTGACCAGCACGTCCAGACGGGTCAGATCGTTGAGCAGGCGGCCGCAGACGTCAGCCACCTGCTGCGCGTCCGCCACGTTCAGCGTTTCGGTCGCAAACGGATAGCTCGCCTGCGGGAAGGCGACGTCAAAACCGATCACCTCCGCACCCGCCTCCGCGAAAGCCTGCGCAGTGGCAAAGCCAATGCCCTTTCCGGCCCCGGTCACCCAGACGGTTTTACCGCTAAAATCCAGCCCGGCCATTACTTCACCTCGCGGGAGAGCAGCGCCCACCAGGCATCGAGGGTCGGGTTTTTCGCCAGCATCACAAAATCAATATCGCCGTGCACTTTGCGCCAGCGCGCCGCCAGCGCCATCATGCGCACCGAATCCAGACCGTAGTCGATCAGGTTTTCGTCATCCATCGGCTCGTCGGATTCATCCAGCAGCGGCAGGATCACCTCGCGCAGCGCCGCCTTGCTGGCCGGGATCGACGGCAGCAGTTCGTCAGTCATCACCACCCGCCCGGAACGTCCGGCCACATAGTTGAGCGACATCAGGTGCTCGTCGCGGCTGAAATCCGCCAGCGCATCGGCGACGAAGAACGGCTGGATGTCGCGCATAAAGGCGTCGGTGGCGGTGGTCATACAGCCGATGTGGGCATACACACCGGTGATAATCAGCTGGTCGCGGCCGCTCTCTTTCAGCATCTGCTCCAGCGGCGAGCGGTGAAATGCGCTGTAGCGCCACTTCACCAGCACGGTGTCGGCCTCGTCCGGGGTCAGCGCGGCGACAATGCGCTGCTGCTCCGGCGAGCGGGTCAGGCCCGGCCCCCACATATCGTTCAGCAGGGCGCGGTCTTCATCGCTCTGCTCTTTCGGCTGGGCGGTGTAGTAAACCGGGATATTGTGCTTTTTGCAGTAGTCACGAAGGGCGGCGATATTGGCGACCACCTGCTCCATCATCGGGCAGTTCTCGCCCCAGAAGTTAAGAAAATACTCCTGCATATCGTGGATCAGCAGCGCCGCGCGCGCGGGCTCCAGCGCCCAGCTCACTTTATTGGTCGGGAGATCGCTTGCGCCTGGCAGCGCGTAACCGGTTAATTTTGGAATTGCCATTGTATGCTCCTCAGCCCTGCGCCCGTTCGGCCAGCCACAGGCGTAATTGTTTTTTATCGACTTTACCCACCGGCGTCAGCGGCAGTGCCTCCAGGCACTCTACGCGATCCGGTAGTTTGAATTCAGCCACGCCCTGCTCGCGCAGGAAACGGCGCACCTCGACCGCACGCAGGGGCTGTTTCACCACCAGATACGCGCAGCTCTTCTCGCCCAGCAGGCTGTCTTCCATGCTGACGAGCGCGACGTGGATCACCGCCTCATGACGCAGAAGCAGGTTTTCAATCTCTTCGGCGGCGATCTTCTCCCCGCCACGGTTGATCTGATCTTTCTCGCGCCCCTGGACGGTGATGTAGCCCTGTTCGTCCATGGCGATCAGATCCCCGGAACAGTAAAAGCCGTTGTCATCAAAGGCGCTGGCGTTGTGCTCCGGGCTTTTGTAATAGCCGCGGAAAGTGTACGGCCCGCGGGTCATCAGGCGGCCCACCTCGCCGCGCGGCAGCGGATTACCGTTTTCATCGGCCACCCAGACTTCATCATCCGGGCACATCGGGCGGCCCTGGGTATTGATGATGCGCTCCGGGGAATCATCCAGCGCGGTGTAGTTCACCAGCCCTTCAGCCATGCCAAACACCTGCTGGAGCTTACAGCCGATCTCCGCCGGAATACGCGTTGCCAGAGTCGCGGACAGCCGCGCCCCGCCGACCTGCAGCAGCTGCAGCGACGCCAGCTGGGCGTTCCCCGCCCCTTCGTTAATGGCCTGCAGCCACAGGCTGACCGCCGGGGGCACCAGCGAGGTGACGGTAATCTGATGCTGTTCAATCAGCGGGAAGCAGATCGTGGCGCTGGGATCGTGCGCCAGCACCACGCAGCCACCGGCCATAAACACCCCCAGCGAGCCAGGAGAGCTCATCGCAAAGTTGTGTGCCGCAGGCAGCGCGTTCAGGTAGCGGGTGTCGGCGGTAATGGCGCAAATTTCGTTACTGCGCAGGATGCTGTAGTAGTAATCGTTGTGGGTGCGCGGGATCAGCTTTGGCGTGCCGGTACTGCCGCCGGAGAGCTGGAAAAACGCCACTTCATCGGCAGGCGTTGGCGTGGCGACAAAGTGTTCTGCCGGGCGCGCAATGGCGGCTTCCAGCGCATGTTCACCGTCATCGCCGCGCAGCAGCACGCTGCGCACGGAGCGGTGTTGGTCGACAAAGGTATTCAGGAAATCATCGCCGACAAACAGGGCGTGGGCGCGATCGGCAATCAGCAGCGTGGGCTCAATCTGCAACGCGTAGGCATTCAGCTCGCTGCGCTGATGGCTAAAGAGCGCATTGACCGGCGCGACGCCAACCTGCAGCAGGGCAAAGAAAGTGATGTAGAACTCGGCGACGTTGCCCAGCTGCACCAGCGCGGTTTCGCCACGCTTCACGCCCTGCGCCTGCAGGGCTGCGGCCAGATTGTTGACGGACTGGTGGAACTGACGCCAGCTCAGGTGACGCTCACCGTCGACGATCGCCCGCGCGTCACTGTCGGCGTGGCGGGTCAGAATGTCGGTCAGGGGCAGATCCTGCCAGTAGCCTTTTTCACGGTAGCGTCGGGCTAAATCGTCGGGCCAGCGGGTAAAGGGAAGGGTCATGGTTAATCCTTAGTGCAAGCCAAAAACGTTCAGCATGGTGGACAGTTTGACGCCGGTTTCGCGCCACTCGGCGACCGGGGAAGAAGCCGGAACGATGCCCGCCCCGGCAAACAGGCGCACGCTGTTAGCGTGAATGCGCGCGCAGCGGATGGTCACGACCCACTCGCCGTTGCCTTCGCTGTCGCACCACCCGACGATGCCGCCAAACAGTTCGCGGTCGAACGGCTCCAGCTCGGCAATCAGTTCTTTCGCCGCCAGATGCGGGAAGCCGCTCAGTGCCGGGGTCGGGTGCAGCAGGCAGGCCAGCGTCAGGGCGTTTTCATCGGCACGCGCCTCGCCTTCTACCGGCGTTGCCAGGTGCCACAGGGTCGGGGTGTTCACCAGCTGCGGGGAGGACGGCATGGTCAGCTGATGGCTGCGCGGGGTCAGCACCGCTTTCATCGCCTGGGTCACCAGCTCGTGTTCGTGGCGATCTTTCTGCGAGGCCAGCAGCTTATTGCCCGCCTCGCGATCGAGCATGTCATCCGGCTGACGGCGGGCCGAACCGGCCAGCGGCAGCGAGCTAAAGTGCTCCCCCTCTTTGCGCAGCAGCAGCTCGGGGCTGGCACCGAGCAACACGCCGCCATCTTCCAGCGGGACGTGGAAGTTAAAGCTCGCCGGATTCTGGGCAATCAGCCTTTCCAGCAGGGCGCTGCTGTCGATGTTCTCAACGGTGGCAATATCAATCAGGCGCGAGAGCACCACTTTATTGACGCGCGGGGTGGCGGTCAGCGCCGCGGCGCGGGCGACCATATCCTCGAACGCCAGCTGCGCCGGGATCTCAGTGCGGGTTTTTACCGTCAGCGACTGCGACTGACTGGCGTAGCGGGCAGACTGCTGGCGCGCCGGTCGGGCAAAACTCTGCCACTGCTGCGGAATAAACAGCGACGACGGCTGGCGGGTATCAAACGGGATCGCCCCCACCATGATGGGGTTGGCAATGCCTTTGGCTTTGGCGTCGGCAAAGGCCTGGGTCAGCTGCTGCTGGAAGGCGCTCGCCAGATCGTCGCCATCCACCGCCGGGGCAGAAAAGCGAGCAAAACAGCCTGACGTGGTAAAACTGCGATAAGGCGACATAAAAAAGAAGCTGTCAGATTGCAGCGTGGTCGCGATGTGCTGAACGTCCTCAGCCAGTGACGTATCCATATCATCCTCCTGAAATGATAAAAGCAGTAAGAATTATTATCATTTATATTTTCGCTCGCTAACCTAATCCCAGCGCGCGGCGCTGTCAACCGCAGACAGCGCAACTTGTGCGACTATCGCTTGCATCCCTCCCGCTCATTTATGAAAATGAGAAGCATTAACCTCAGCAAAAACAGGATCTCCCTTAGTGAAACTGCCTGCCGTTTGTCGTAACACCCTGCTTTTAACCGGACTTTTACTTTCAGGATTAACCTCAGCCCTGGCCGCCGACTGGCCGCGCCAGGTGACTGACAGCCACGGAAGCCACACTCTCGAGAGCAAACCGACGCGGATTGTCTCCACCAGCGTCACCCTCACCGGCTCGCTGCTGGCGATTGATGCGCCGGTAGTCGCCAGCGGGGCCACCACGCCAAATAACCGGGTGGCGGACGATCAGGGCTTCCTGCGCCAGTGGGGCGACGTCGCCAGACAGCGTCAGCTCACGCGTCTGTACATCGGTGAAGCGAGTGCTGAATCGGTGGCCGCGCAAATGCCGGACCTGATCCTGGTAAGCGCCACTGGCGGGGATTCTGCCGTGGCGCTGTACGATCAGCTCTCGGCGATTGCCCCGACCCTTATCATCAATTACGACGATAAAAGCTGGCAGGCGCTGTTAACCCAGCTGGGCACCATCACCGGGCAGGAAACCCAGGCCGCGGCGCGTATCGCCGAATTTGATCAGCAGCTCGCAAAGGTGAAGCAGCAGATTAAACAGCCGCCGCAGCCGGTGAATGCCATCGTCTATACCGCCGCCGCGCACAGCGCCAACCTGTGGACCGCCGAATCCGCGCAGGGCAAGCTGCTGCAACAGCTGGGCTTTAGCCTTGCCACCCTGCCCGCCGGGCTGAACGCCTCGCAAAGCCAGGGTAAACGTCACGACATTATTCAGTTAGGCGGCGAAAATCTGGCCACCGGGCTGAACGGCGAAGGGCTGTTCCTGTTTGCCGGGGATCAGAAAGATGTGGACGCGATTTATGCCAACCCGCTGCTGGCGCACCTGCCTGCGGTCCAGCACAAGCGCGTATGGGCACTGGGCACCGAAAGCTTCCGCCTGGACTACTTCAGCGCGATGCGGGTGCTGACCCGCTTAGAAACATTATTTAAATAATCGTGCGGGCTCGATTTTCACCCTCTCCTTTCGGGAGAGGGCCGGGGTGAGGGGATCAGGTCGCACTGTCGTTTAAAACGGGCTCCTGCCTGAACCGACGCAACTCCGCCAGCACAAATACCAACATCCCGCCGATAATCGCCAGCACAAAACCGCTGCTGCTGGCCGACGCCACCGGGGTCATCATCGCCCCCAGCCCGCCCAGGATCGCCGCGCCAATGGCATCACCGGTCACGTTCTGCGCGGTCCACAGACCGTTAATTCGCCCGAGCATCGCTTCCGGGGTCTGGGTCTGGATCAGGGTGTATTGCAGCAGGGAACTCACCGCGCTCAGCCAGCCAAACAGTGCCAGACAGACCACGCCCAGCGCCCATACCGGCATCAGGCTGAACAGCCCAATCGCGATAAACGAGGCAAAGGTGGCCAGCAGCATCATCATCCCCGGACGCGCACTCTGCGCCAGGTTACCGCTGGTTAACGCCCCGAGCGCCGCGCCAAGCGGGATGGCGGCGTACAGGAATCCAATCTGCGACACGCTCATCTGCCACTCAAGGGCCAGCGCCGGATAGAGCACGCGCACCGCGCTGGCCATGGTCAGCAGGCCACCCAGCAGGGCGATCCCACCGATCAGCGGGCTGTTAAACAGAAAACGGATCGCCGCCAGCAGAGATTTGAGCGGATGCTCGCGCGGCTGAGGTGGAGGCGGTAACAGCGGCAGGCGCAGCAGGGTTAAGGTGGTGATAAAGGTGCCTGCCGCCGCCAGACCGTAGTTCCAGGCCACATTGCCGGTGCCCAACAGCAGGCCGCCGACCATCGGGGAGATAACCGACCCCAGACGTACGGTCAGCATGGTGATCGCCCCGGCCTGCATCAGGTTTTCGCGCCCTACCAGTGCAGGCGTCGCCGCCAGCAGCGCCGTCACCCCAAGCGAGGCAAAAAAGCCGTCCCACAGGCCGAGGGCATAAATCGCAATTAATGAGGGCTCAGGCAGCATCGCGTTCAGGCATAAACCGACAAACCCTATCCCGCAGGTGCCGCGCGCCAGCAAAATCAGCTTCTTACGCTCGTAGCGATCCGCCAGCACCCCGCCGACCATCAGGCCGACAAACATCGCCCCGCCGGTCAAGGTGACGGCCAGCCCCACCAACCAGCTGGAGCCGGTCATCATCTGGATCTGTACCGGCACGGCAACGCCCAGCAGGCCAAGCGACAGGATGGAGATAAAGCGGGCGATAAAGACGGCGCGAAACGCCGGGTGGGTCTTCAACAGGCTCAGATTAAGCAGCCAGGATTGTCGGGTCATTACAAAGCCTTAATGGTTTCTTTTGTACCAATTCCATGGCGGCACATGCTAACATAGCCAAATAAGATAGATAACGATAATTACTATCATTATCAAATCATGGACGTTGCTATGTCGTACTCCTCTTCCGCGCCACGCGCCCTTGCCGTGCCCGGTTTACTGTTACTGCTCCTCCTTGCGATCGCCCTCAGCCTGCTGGTGGGTGCCAAACCGCTGCCGCTTTCCGTGGTGGTGGATGCCTTTTCTGCTACCTGTCAGAGCGCTGACTGCACCATCGTGCGGGATGCCCGCCTGCCGCGAACCCTTGCCGGACTGCTGGCCGGGGCGGCGCTGGGCCTGGCCGGCGCGCTGATGCAAACCCTGACCCGCAACCCGCTGGCCGACCCCGGCATTCTGGGGGTAAACGCGGGTGCGAGCTTTGCCATCGTGGTGGGCGCGGCGCTGTTTGGTTTCTCCTCCCCCAGCGAACAGCTGGTGATGGCGCTCTGCGGTGCTTTTGCCGCCTCGCTGCTGGTGGCCTTTACCGGCAGCCAGGGCGGCGGCCAGCTCAGCCCGGTGCGCCTGACGCTGGCGGGCGTAGCGCTTGGCGCGGTGCTGGATGGATTATCTAGCGGCATCGCCCTGCTCAACCCGGACGTCTACGACCAGCTGCGCTTCTGGCAGGCGGGCTCGCTGGATATCCGCACCCTGCAAACCCTGCAGGTGGTGAGCGTGCCGGTGCTGATTGCCGCCGCCGTGGCGCTGCTGTTAAGCCGGGCGCTCAATAGCCTGAGTCTCGGCAGCGACACCGCTACCGCGCTGGGCAGCCGGGTCGCACGCACCCAGCTCACCGGATTACTGGTCATCACCGTACTGTGCGGCAGCGCCACGGCGGTGGTTGGCCCCATCGCCTTTATCGGCCTGATGATGCCGCACATGGCCCGCTGGCTGGTGGGGGCCGATCACCGCTGGTCCCTGCCGGTGACCCTGCTTGCCACCCCTGCCCTGCTGCTGTTTGCCGATATCATTGGTCGCCTGCTGGTGCCCGGTGAGCTGCGTGTTTCGGTGGTCAGCGCCTTTATCGGCGCCCCGGTACTGATTTTCCTGGTACGCCGTAAGCGCGGAGGTGCCCTGTGATGGCCCCTTCCCGCCGTTTAGTCTGGAGCTGTCTGCTGCTGGTGCTGGTGAGCCTGTTTGTGGCAATCATCAGCCTGCGAAGCGGTGCCGTGACGCTCGATTTCAGCCAGGTCTTTAACGCCCTGACCGGCAGCGCGCCGCGCAATATCACCCTGGTGGTGACCGAATGGCGCTTGCCGCGGGTGATGATGGCCCTGCTGGTGGGCGCTGCGCTGGGTATCAGCGGGGCGATTTTCCAGTCGCTGATGCGTAACCCGCTCGGCAGCCCGGACATCATGGGCTTTAACACCGGGGCCTGGAGCGGCGTGCTGGTGGCGATGGTGCTGTTTGGTCAGCACCTGACGGCCATCACCCTGGCCGCGATGGCGGGCGGTATTCTCACCTCACTGGTGGTCTGGGCGCTTGCCTGGCGCAACGGAATTGAAACCTTCCGCCTGATTATTATCGGCATCGGGATGCGCGCGATGCTGATGGCGTTTAATACCTGGCTGCTGCTGCGGGCATCGCTCGAGACTTCGCTCTCTGCCGGGCTGTGGTTCGCGGGCTCGCTCAACGGCCTGACCTGGGCCAAAACCCTGCCCGCCGCGCCGCTGATCCTGCTGATGTTTGTTTGCGCGTTACTGCTGGTGAAACGCCTGCGCCTGCTGGAGATGGGCGACGACAGCGCCTGTGCGCTGGGCGTCGGCGTCGAGCGTTCGCGTCTGATGTTGATGCTGGTGGCCGTCGTCCTCACCGCCGCCGCGACCGCCATCGCCGGGCCGATCTCCTTTATTGCGCTCGTCGCGCCGCACATTGCCCGCCGTCTGAGCGGCACCGCCCGCTGGGGATTAACCCAGTCGGCGCTGTGCGGATCGCTGCTGCTGCTGGCGGCCGATCTCTGCGCCCAGCAGCTGTTTATGCCTTATCAACTTCCGGTGGGCGTGGTGACAGTCAGCCTTGGCGGGATCTACCTTATCGTCTTGCTTGTTCAGGAGTCCCGCAAGAAATGACACACACCGCAACCCGCCTGCGCGGCGACGATTTAACCCTGGGCTACGGCAAAAAAATCGTGGCCGAGAACCTGCAGGTGACGATCCCCGACGGTCACTTTACCGCCATTATCGGCCCCAACGGCTGCGGCAAGTCGACGCTGCTGCGGACCCTGAGCCGCCTGATGACGCCCATCCACGGCGACGTATTTCTGGATGGGGAGCAGATCCAGCGCTTCAATAGTAAAGAGGTGGCGCGACGGGTCGGGCTGCTGGCGCAAAACGCTACCACGCCGGGGGATATCACCGTGCAGGAGCTGGTAGCGCGCGGACGCTATCCGCACCAGCCGATGTTTACCCGCTGGCGTAAAGAAGATGAAGCGGCGGTCACCAAAGCGATGCAGGCCACCGGCATCACCTCGCTGGCGGCGCAGAGCGTCGATACCCTGTCCGGCGGACAGCGCCAGCGGGCATGGATTGCGATGGTGCTGGCGCAGGAAACGTCGATTATGCTGTTGGACGAGCCCACCACCTGGCTGGACATTAGCCATCAGATTGACCTGCTGGAGCTATTAAGCGATCTGAATCGCACCCAGGGATACACGCTGGCCGCGGTGCTGCACGACCTCAACCAGGCGTGCCGCTATGCCACCCACCTGATTGCCTTGCGCGAAGGTAAGATAGTGGCCGAGGGTGCGCCAAAAGAGATTGTGACCCCAGAATTGATCGAGCGGATTTATGGCCTGCGCTGCATGATCATTGACGATCCGGTGGCAGGAACGCCGCTGGTGGTGCCGTTGGGACGTCGGTAGAAAGTTTGCATCTCTACATAAAAGACATCCCAGGGTGTCTTTTTTGTCTACATAACGCTGTCAAACTGTTTATGTTTACACTAAGATCACTTTAAGGTGTCTTTTTTGTAGAGATAACGTCGTGGATAAACTCACTGCCATTAATACCCTGGACAAATTCAGCCAGAACGGACGGTATGTTTTTCATTTAAACGACCTGAGATATATGTTTTCTGCAGAGTCAGAACGCACGCTGAAAGCTTCCCTTAAACGCCTTGTTGAAACGAACATCCTGACCCGTGCAGCCCAAGGGGTCTATGTCTATAACCGTGCGCCAAAAGACAGCTTTATCCTGGAACATATCACTAAAACGGTGCGCAGAGGCGAGTACAATTATGTCAGCCTTGAGTCAGCGCTCTCGCAATATGGCGTGATCTCTCAAATCCCCATGGACAGGCTGACGGTAATGACCACCGGAAGAGGCGGAGAATTTAAAACCCCCTGGGGCGTCATTGAATTAACGCACACCAATCGATCTATCAGCGATATTCTCAACAGTACGGTAGAAACAACATCACCGATAAAATTCGCCAGCAAAGAGACTGCCCTGCGCGATCTCCGTCGGGTTGGCAGGAATATGCATTTAGTTGACACACAGGAGGTGGAGCATGGCTAAACGGATAGAATTTGATGTGCTGGTTGAGGAAGCCAAAATGAAACGCTTTATTCCTTCATCTGTGTATGAAACCAGTCTGGAAAAAACCGGTTTTACGTCGTTTTTACTGGATAGTCTGCAAGATTTACTGAATCAACTCAGGGCAGATTTATATCCAGCGAAAGATAAAGCGAATGTATTCAAATTATAAATCCACGCAGTAACCCCCGTAAGCCCGGCAAGCGTAGCGCCGCCGGGCATGTTGATTACCCCAAAATCCCCTTCAGCACCGGGCCAATCGTCTCGAACGCCTGCGGTGAAATGATGTCCACGTGGGCGCAATCCTGACAATACACCTCCAGTTCCCCTACCCACGGCGACCAGGCGACATGCGGATCGACCGTTCGTGTGCGTTCGGCGACAAACAGCGTGGCTTTGCCGTCAAACCTGGCACTGTGCGCCGTGGTCAGCAGGCGCACCGCATCGGCATAGTTGCCTTCAATCGCGGTGAACAGCTCACTGGAGGCTTGCCCCTGCTGGGCGGCAAGAAACGCCTGACGCTCGCGTTCAATCTCCGCCAGTACTGCCGGATCGAGCCCGTTAGCCTCTTTTTCAGCCCAGTGTTGCGTCTCCGGCGGCCAGGTATCCAGCAGGCCGAGGAAGGCAACCGCTTCACCCTGCCCGCGCAGGCGGGCGGCGATACCCTGCGCCAGCGTGCCGCCGAGCGAGTAGCCGAACAGGTAATACGGCCCGTTAGGCTGCTGAGCGCGCAGCGTCGCCAGATGCTGGTCGATCACCTCATCGAGCGTAGCGCACTGTTGCATTGGCCCGGATGGTCGCGGCGACTGGATGCCCGTCACCGACCAGCGCGGGTTGAGGTAACGCGCCAGCACGCTGAACTGCCAGGCAAACCCGGACGCAGGATGGAAGCAGAACAGCGTTGGTCCGTCACCTTCGCGCAGCGGCAGGATGGTCTCGTAACCCAGACGCTGAGCCTGTTCATCGCTCATCTCTGATGCCAGCAAGGCACTCAGTTTAGCCACCGTCGAAGCCACCATCACCTGACCGGGCGTGACCTGACGGGCAAAGTGGCGGCTGAGACTGGCGGCAAGACGCATCGCCAGCAGCGAGTGACCGCCGAGAGCGAAGAAATCGGCCTCGGTGTCGTTAATGTCGCAGCCGAGCAGGGCAGAAAACGCCCCGGCAACCGCCCGTTCGGTATCCGTTTCCGGGGCGCGACCGCGGGTTTTCACCGTCAGTTCCGGCAGCGGCAGAGCTTTGCGATCCAGCTTCCCGTTGGCGCTGAGCGGCAGGTCGCTGAGCTGAAGTAACACCACCGGCACCATATGCGGCGGCAGCTGGGTTTTGAGCAGGGCCAACAGCGCGTCGCGATCCAGCGGCAGGCCGGATTCAGAGACCACGTAACCCACTAACTGACGGGCATCGCCGCCGGTGGCTGCTGCCTGGTTGATCACACAGGCATGGGTCACCGCCTGCGCCACGTCCGGCAGGGCCAGCATTGTCCGGTCGATTTCGCCCAGCTCAATGCGCTGACCGCGTATTTTTAACTGATCGTCGCTGCGACCGAGATATTCTACCGCGCCGTTATCCAGCCAGCGGGCCACATCCCCCGTGCGGTACATGCGCTCGCCAGGGGCAAACGGGTCGGCGATAAAGCGGCTGGCGGTCAGATCCGGGCGGCCAAGATAGCCCTGCGCCAGCTGAATGCCGGTGAGATACAGATCGCCCGCCACGCCGAACGGTACCGGGCGCATCATCGCGTCGAGAATGCGCAGACCGGTATTCCACACCGGGAAACCAATCGGCACGCTGTTGCCCTCCACCGCCGCCAGTTCCGGGCCATACGCCGGATACCAGCTGACGTCCACCGCCGCTTCGGTCGGGCCGTACAAATTATGCAGCGCCACCTGGGTGAGTTGTTCCCACTCGCGACACAGCCCGGTCGGCAGGGCTTCGCCGCTGCAGAACACCTGTTTCAGGCGGGCAGTGCAGGCCGCGTTTTCCGGCGTCAACGAGGCGACAAACGCCGCCAGCATCGATGGCACAAAGTGGGTAGTGGTGACGCCGTACTTCGCAAAGAAATCCTGCATCGCCAGCGGATCGCGGTGCGCCTCCGGCTCGGCCATCACCAGCTTCGCACCGGCGATAAACGGCCACCAGAACTCCCACACCGAGACGTCAAAGCTGCACGGAGTTTTTTGCGCCACCACATCCTGTGCAGTGAGCGGATAGTGGTTTTGCATCCACAGCAGGCGGTTGACGATGGCGGTTTGCCCGACCATCACCCCTTTCGGGCGACCGGTGGAACCAGAGGTAAAGATGATATAGGCGGTCTGTTCCGGTGTGCTCAGATGCAGCGGTTCGTTACCCTGCACAGGTAATAGTGTGTTGTAACTAAAGCTGGCCAGCGGAAGATGACTAAAGCGCGGGAGCTGGTCGTCGGTGGCGATCAGCAGCGACGGCTTCGCGTCCTCGAGCATCATCTGCAGACGGTCGTCGGGATACCCGGTATCCAGCGGCAGCCACGCGGCCCCCGCCTCGACGATGGCATGCAGCGCCAGGGTCAGGAATACCGAACGCGGCAGCGCCACCGCCACGCTGTCGCCGGGTTTGACCCCGCGTGCGCGCAGGAGCGTCGCCAGAGCCACCACCTGCTCGCGCATCTGGCGATAGGTCAGGTTGTAGTGAGCATCGGCCAGCGCCGGGGCGTCCGGGGTTTTCGCTGCCTGTTCCGCCACCAGCGCGCTCAGGGTGGTCAGCGGCAGCGGGACCGCAGTCTGGTTGATGTTCTCCAGCAGTCGGTACTCGTGATCAGAGACGGTTTCTGCCTCACCGCAGCGCAGGTCGCTGTTGGCGGCAAACTGGGCCAGCAGGGCATGCAGACGCTCGACGTGGCGCACCAGGGTGGCTTCATCGTAACGCTGTTTGTTGGCGAGGATCTCGATGCTCAACCCGCCCTGCTCGTCCGGGAACAGGGCCATCTCCAGATCATTGACCGGGCCGGTTGCCAGGGTGTGGGTGATCGCCTGCACGCCGTCGATATCCAGCTGATAGTCGAACACTTTGATGTTGAAGACCGGGCCAAACAGCGCTTCGTCGCGGGCGGTACCGCCGCTGTCACGAACAATCTGCTCGGCGTCGTAACGCTGATGGCGGCGCATCTTTTTCATCTGACCGGCCAGGCGCTGGGCCAGCTCCGGCAGGGTTTCCTGCGGATTGATGTTCACCGCCAGCGGCAGCACGTTCAGCACCGGGCCGGTGGCGGTCAGCGCCGCCGAGCCCATCCGGCGCATAAAGATAAAGCCTGCGGCATAGTCCATCCGCCCGGTCAGGCGGGCGAGCCACAGTGCCACCAGCGCGAGAGCCAGATCGGTGCGCTGGGTCTGGCTGGCGTGGGTCAGCTTACTGAAGGCCTGACGGTCAGCGGTCAGCTTCAGGCGCAGAATGTCGGTGGTGGCCGCGCGTCCCGGCAGCGGTGCGCTGGAGAGCGACACTGGCGGCGGCAGCTGTTGACGCTGTCCGGCCCAGAAGGCACCGTCGCGAATGTACGCCTCGCTGTCGCGGTAGCGCTGATACTCTTCCACCACTTCGGCAAACGGGGTAAACGGCGAATCCGGCGTAGTCTCACCGTGCGACCAGGCGCGATAAATGGCGGCGATCTGGCGGGTAATGGCCGGAAAGCTGAAGCCATCCACCACTAAATGGTGGTAACGCTGATACCAGTACCAGCGGTTATCCGCCACCTGAATCAGCAGATGGAAAGCCAGCGGCTGGCCGCTGTCGACGCGCAGGTTCTGCCTGAGATCGGCCTGCATTGTCGCCAGCGCGGCCGCGTGCGGATCAATGTCGGCACGCAGGTCGATAATCTGCGGCTCCGGCAGGGTGAACGCGTCGTCCACCCACTGCCAGATTTCGCCGTTATCCTCGGCAAAACGGCTGCGCAGGGTATCGGCCTGCATCATGCCCGCCACCACCGCTTTCGCCAGCAGCGGCGCGTCAACCGGGCCGTTCAGCTCGACGTAATGCGCCACGCTCCAGGCATTGGGCAGATCGGAAAGCTGCTCCGCCATCCAGATCCCCGGCTGGGCGGCAACGAGAGGACGTCGTGCGCTCATGTGTTCACCTGTGCAAAATGGGTCGGGATCAGGGTTGACCAGTGCGCCGCAAGCCACTGCTGACACGCCTCCGGCGACTGCGGCTCGCACACCACGCGCCAGCCGTCGGGCAAGGCGCACTGCTGCGGCCACAGGCTGTACTGCTGCTGGCCGTTTTGCACAATGGCGAACAGACCCTGCGGATCGTCGAAGGGGTTACTGAATTCCATACCAGACTCCATTATTGAATAAGCGGCTGCCAGAGAGTCATCAGCCCCTGCGTCAGTCCTCCCCGCCAGCAAAGTGCATCATGTCCACCGTCAACCGGACGCCAGACAACCGGCGGCTCTGCGTGCTGTAGCTCGGCATACAGCGTCCGGGCGGCGCGGTAAATCAGCGGTTCGCGTCGCCCCGCCTCCAGCACGATGCGCAGGCCCTGCGCCGACAGGGTTTGGTTTTTAAGCTGTTCGATAATCACGCCCTCCGGGTTCGCGCCGCGATGCGGCCACCAGAAGGAGCCTGACTGGCTGAGCACGCAGCCAAAGCGCTGAGGCCAGTGCAGCCCGGCGTACAGCGCGGAGAGGCCGCCAAAGCTCTGCCCGGCCACCACCGTGCGATCGGCGCGGTCGCTGAACGGGGCGAGTGCATGAATGTTTGGCAAGAGTTCTTCCTGCACCGCCAGCCAGAAATCGGGGTTACAGGGCAGCTCGCGGCTGCGGTGGGCGGTGTCGATAACGTCGATCAGCACATAGACCGCGGGCGGCAGTTGATTGCTGCGGGTGAGCGCCGTCAGCGCGGGCCATACCGGCATGCTTTCGGCCCAGAACTGCCCGTCGAGCAGCACCGCCAGCGGGCGCTCGTGCGGGGTTTCCTCGCCGGTCGTGAAGATCCACACCCGGCGCGTATTGCCCAGTCTTTCGCTGGTCCAGGTAATGCACTGGGGTGGCTGGTGCGACGCGTCGGGACGATCCCAGCCGGGCTGCAGCGGGGCCTGCGGCATTTCGAGCGCCGAGACCGGGTGCCCGCGTCCACCGCGCCAGTGCTGTGGGTTAAGCGGATCGGCGATGGCGTTGGGCAGCAGTTTGCGCCAGCCTTCGCGCAGGGCCATGCGGTCCGGCGGATCGGTGGCAAACACCGCTTCATCGAAATCGTCGTCATGTTCAGAGGGGATAAAACAGTAGCTTCCGCGCCAGCCGGGGCTGAACGCGCCCTGCCACTGCCAGATGTCGGTATCGGCAATGCGCACCAGCGTCTGCGGGCGGGCGTTGTGGTGGTGATCGGTCACACCGGTGATGTAGAGCCACACCCGTTTGAGCGGCGACGTCTGCTGCGAGCCGTGCGGATCGCGCCACCAGAATGTGACCTGATAATGGTCCCCTTCCTGCACCCCTTCGGGCCCTTTTTTTGCCTGCCACCAGGCATTGCTTCCCGCTTCCAGCGTTGTCACCGAGTTAACCTCAAGACCTGTTCTGTTTTTTTGATAAAAGATAAACAATATCGATAATATTATTGATAACTATTTTCATTTGCAATAGCGTATGGGCGCGCTGTGGGAAGCGCGAACAATTATTCGTCATGCCCTGCGCTGCGTACGGACTCAGGAACGAGGCGTTTTCGCAAATTGCGGGCGATATCATGCCGCCTCCTCACCCGTTAGGGAATGGAGCCACGGGGAATGCGGCACCGAAAAGCAGGAATTACAATGAATAACAAGCTTCACTCTCTGGCCTTACTGGTCAATCTGGGGATCTACGGTGTTGCACTGCCTGCCATGGCCGCCGATACCGCCGCAACAGAAGATACGATGGTGATCACCGCCGCCGAGCAGAACCTGCAGGCCCCGGGCGTGTCGACCATTACCGCCGATCAGATCCGTAAAAACCCGCCGGCACGCGATGTGGCTGAGATCATCCGCACCATGCCGGGCGTGAACCTGACCGGTAACTCCACCAGCGGCCAGCGCGGCAACAATCGCCAGATTGATATCCGTGGGATGGGCCCGGAAAACACCCTGATCCTGATTGACGGCAAGCCGGTGACCAGCCGCAACTCTATCCGTCTGGGCTGGCGCGGCGAGCGTGACACCCGAGGCGATACCGGCTGGGTGCCGCCAGAGATGGTCGAGCGCATTGAAGTGATCCGTGGCCCGGCCGCCGCACGCTATGGCAACGGTGCCGCGGGCGGCGTAGTGAACATCATCACCAAAAAAGTCAGCAACGAGTGGCATGGCTCCTGGAACACCTATCTGAATGCCCCTGAGCATAAAGAAGAGGGCTCCACCAAACGCACCAACTTTAGCCTCAACGGCCCGCTGGGCGGGGATTTCAGCTTCCGCTTATACGGCAACCTTGATAAAACCCAGGCCGACGCGTGGGATATCAACCAGGGCCACCAGTCTGAACGTACCGGCGCATATGCCGATACGCTGCCCGCCGGGCGTGAAGGGGTCGAGAATAAAGACGTTAACGGCGTGCTGCGCTGGGACTTTGCCCCAATGCAGTCCCTGCAGTTTGAAGCGGGCTACAGCCGTCAGAACAACCTCTATGCCGGTGACACGCAGAACACCAACAACGACAACAGCAGCAACGGCCTGGTGAAGCAAAACTACGGCAAAGAGACCAACCGTCTCTATCGCCAGAACTTCGCCGTGACCTGGAACGGCGGCTGGGATAACGGCATCACCACCAGCAACTGGGCGCAGTACGAACACACCCGCAACTCGCGTCTGGGCGAAGGGCTGGCGGGCGGTCTGGAAGGGCTGTTCAACAGCAGCCAGTTTACCGATACCGATCTGTCCGACGTGATGCTGCACAGCGAAATCAACCTGCCGATCGACTTTATCGTTAACCAGAACCTGACCCTGGGCACCGAATGGGATCAGCAGCGTATGAAGGACATGTCCTCCAACGGCCAGGCCCTGCAGGGCGGTGCGGTTCCAGGTATCGACAACAACCGCAGCCCGTATTCCGATGCGGAGATCTTCTCTCTGTTCGCCGAAAACAACATGGAGCTGACCGACAGCACCATGCTGACCCCGGCGCTGCGCTTCGATCATCACTCGGTAGTGGGTAACAACTGGAGCCCGTCGCTGAACCTGTCTCAGGGTCTGGGCGACGACTTCACCTTGAAAATGGGTATCGCCCGCGCCTATAAAGCACCGAGCCTGTACCAGACCAACCCGAACTACCTGCTGTACAGCAAAGGCCAGGGTTGCTACGCCAGCGCCGACGGCGTCGGCTGCTACATGCTGGGTAACGAGGATCTGAAAGCCGAAACCAGCATCAACAAAGAGATTGGACTGGAGTGGAAACGCGACGGCTGGCTGGCGGGCGTGACCTGGTTCCGTAACGACTACCGCGACAAGATTGAAGCCGGTTATGCGCCAGTGGGTCAGACCTCTCTGGGCAAAACCAAAACCGATATCTATCAGTGGGAAAACGTGCCGAAAGCAGTGGTTGAAGGTCTGGAAGGCACGCTGAACGTGCCGGTCAGCGATGCGGTTAACTGGACCAACAACATCACCTACATGCTGCAGAGTAAGAATAAAGAGACCGGCGACCGTCTGTCGATCATCCCGGAGTACACGCTGAACTCGACCCTGAGCTGGCAGGTACAACAGGATCTGTCCGTGCAGTCTACGTTTACCTGGTACGGCAAGCAGCAGCCGAAGAAGTACAACTACAAAGGCCAACCGGCGACCGGTTCTGAGCTGGACGAAGTCAGTCCGTACAGCATCGTGGGCATGAGCGCGACCTGGGACGTGACCAAATACGTCAGCCTGACCGGCGGCGTAGATAACGTCTTCGACAAGCGCGTATGGCGTGCGGGTAACGCCCAGACCACCGGCAATACCACCACCGGCGCGTACATGTACGGTGCAGGGGCTTACACCTATAACGAGCCAGGCCGTACCTGGTATATGAGCGTCAATACGCAGTTCTGATGAGCGTAAAAAGGCAACGTGAGTTGCCTTTTTCTTTATTGCCTCTACGCCTGCACTGTGCCGCGCCCGGCGGCGCTACGCTTGCACGGGCCTACAAAATCATGCCAATGCATCAATTTCCACACGCCCGTCTGGCGTTTGCAGCCAGCGCGGGGCGTTCAGGCGGTCGGCGTAGAAGTTCACCAGTTCATACAGCAGCCCTTCCATCACCTCCGTCATCTCCGGCGGCATTACGCGGCTGATCAGTAACTGTGTCAGGGTTTGACAGTAGTTCCCCAGCAGATCGCTTTCCGGTTCGAATGCAGGCAGACGGGACGGCAGATCGTTAAGAGTGAAATGTTCAACCAAATGCGCCGGGATCGGCTCGTTCAAGCAGCGTTTGCGCAAAGCGTTCGAAGTGGTTCGCCAGCTCGGTGAAATCGCTGTTGTAGGAGAAAGGTAGGGTAAATAAAGCATGAGTATGGGTTGAGGTTGTAGCCATAATGGCAGCCTCCGATAAAGTTTTTAAACCCACCGGCAGAGGTTCCAATCTCGTGGCGGTGGACTGAGCGAGGTTGGAACTACCGGCTTTATCGGATACCGGCGCATCTTGCGATGCCCCCGCCAGCCCACCATTGAAGTGCAGCAGAGCGTACGACATAAGGCCTCTTATGTCATCGATAAAGTCAGCCAGGGTTCCAATCCCGACGCCTGATTTTGCAGGCGCAACAGGAAGATACTGCGAGGGTATTGCGGCGACAACCCACTAAAACCATTCCCGGAAGCCGCCTCGCAAATAATCAACGCAACGAAGAAAATCAAAAAAAATAAGCTACTTGCAGCGGCTCCCTGGTCCGGCTGAAAATCGCCGAAGCGTTTCCTGTAGCCAGGGGCGACGCGCATGGATGCGCGGCGAGGGCGCATTTACAGGGACGTTACCTGCGCCCGCCCCCGTCAGGCGGAAGGAATTAGACGAGGACAAAATTGCCGGGAGCAATTTTGAACAGCGCTTGCGCTGGCCCCGGAGGGGTGAGCCCCATGGATGGGGCGAATAATCCGCGCAGCGGCGATTTTCGTTGCCGGGAGCCGGGGTTGCCAGGGGGGAGGCGGCGAGCCCCCCTGGCACGTTCACATGTGACGCGGCTGACAGAGACGTGCAGAACGTAAGGTGAACGGAACCACCTCCGAAGCCGTATGTTCCCCCTCACCCTAACCCTCTCCCTCAAGGGAGAGGGAACCGTCCGGGGTCGTGTGGTATTATGATTTCCCTTTTCAGCGGCGGGAAACACATGTACACCACTTACTCCACGTTTCTTCTCGCCGGACAGACCGTTCACCGCATCACCTTCGATCCCTCGACCTTCAACGAGGCCGATCTGCTCTGGCTCCCGCATCATCAAAACCTGAAAGATACCGGGCGCAAGCGCAAAGCCGATCACCTGGCCGGACGCCTCGCCGCCTTTCATGCCCTGAACCGGCAGGCCATTCCCGCTATTGGCAACAATGGGGAACCGCTGTGGCCGACCGGCATCACCGGCAGTATTTCCCACAGCGGCACTCAGGCCGTGGCGATATGCCGCGAAAATAGCCTTATTGGCATCGATTGTGAAGCGATCATCGATGAGCGTGAAGCCATCGAAATCCAGGACGGCGTAATCAATCCGCAGGAAGCACAGCTGCTGACCAATAGCGGTTACCCCTTCGCGCTGGCCTTCACCCTCACCTTTAGCGCCAAAGAGAGCTTGTTTAAGGCGCTGTTCCCGCAGGTGCAGGCGTGGATGGGCTTTGAAAGCGCACGCATCACTGCGCTGAATGCCCACACCTTGACCCTGACGTTGACCCGCCCGCTCCCGCCCTTTGCACAAAATCAGGCATTTACCCTGCACTGGTGTCGTCAGCACGCGATGGTCGTCACCCTGATTTGTGATGAATAACCGCTCAGGATCGTGATCGTTTTCTCCTTTTAAGAAATTAGCTGCCTAAACCGTAGACAGTTTAATCAGGCAGACTTATCGTTACATTGAATAATAAATCATTATTGAATAAATATTCAATGTGGAGAAAAAGAATGAACAAGACCTTTGTAAAATCCGCTTTACTGGCCTCAATGATCGCCGCTTCCGGCTCCCTGTTTGCCGCCGATAACGGACTCATTGCGATTATTACCCCTTCTCACGACAACCCGTTCTTCAAAGCTGAAGCCGACGGCGCGGCGGCGAAGGCGAAAGAGCTGGGTTACACCACGCTTGTCGCCTCGCACGACGATGACGTGAACAAACAAAACCAGCTGATCGAAACCGCCATCGCCCGTAAAGCGAAAGCGATAATCCTCGATAACGCCGGGGCAGATGCCACCGTCGGTCCGCTGGAAAAAGCCAAAGCGGCAGGCGTCCCTGCTTTCCTTATCGATCGTGAAATCAACAAAACCGGCGTCGCCGTGGCGCAAATTGTGTCGAACAACTATCAAGGTGCGCAGCTCGGTGCCGAGAAGTTCGTCAAGCTGCTGGATGGCAAAGGCAAATACGTTGAGCTGCTGGGCCGTCCATCGGATACCAACGCCCACGTCCGCTCGCAGGGCTACCACGACGTGATCGATGATTATCCGGACATGAAGATGGTGGCGCAGCAGACCGCCAACTGGAGCCAGACCGAAGCCTTCACCCGTATGGAAGCTATCCTGCAAACCAACCCCGATATCGTGGGCGTGATCTCCGGTAACGACACCATGGCGCTGGGTGCTGAAGCGGCGCTGAAAGCCGCCGGGAAAAACAACGTAATTGTGGTCGGCTTTGACGGCAGCGACTACACCCGCGACTCGATCCTGAAAAAAGGCAACATCAAAGCCACGGTACTGCAGCCGGGCTGGCAGCAGGCACAGATGGCCGTAGAGCAGGCGGATTACTACCTGAAAAACGGCAAAGCGCAAAAAGACGAGAAACAGCTGATGGACTGCGTGCTGATTGATGAAACCAACGCCAGCAAGCTGAACCTGTTTAACCTCAGCAAATAAGCGGAGGCCGTATGCGGTTAACACAATGGGGCGCTGCGCTGACAGGCGCAGCCGCCCTGTTGCTGACGGCCTGCACGGTGGTGGATCTGGATGAGTTCGGCAAGCCGATAATGCCTGCCGATCCCAATGCCAAAGCCAGCTTTGACAACCAGACCCCCGAGCAGATCGCGCAACAAACCTGGCAGCCCCGGATCCTTGAGGCCGCCAAAAGCCATGCGCTGGACGCCAGCGCGCTCTCCACCCAGCTGAACACACCCTCTGAGAAACCGCAGAGCGTCTTCGTCCGGCTGAGCGGCAAAGTGGAGCGCGTGGATGCCAGTAACGAACGCGAGAAGAAGCTGGTGATGACGGTAAACGGTCAGCCTCTGGCAATCCAGACCGGGCCAGTGATGCGCGGCAACGCCATCCGCGACGCCGCCAGATTCCGCTTCGATGAATTTACTAATCAGGTGCAGTATGCCCAGCTCTCCCGCGCGTTAAACCGCGAGGCGGTGAAGCATCTGCCGAAGATCGATGACAGCTGGAGCGGGAAAAATGCCACCGTGCTGTTCGCCACTACCCTGAGTGCCGGGAAAGCGAGCGAGGCGACGGCGCTGGAACTGAAACAGGAGACGCCGTGATGAGCGATAACCCGGCAGAGGACATTATCCTCAGCACCCACGGCATCTCGATGCTGTTCCCTGGCACCGTGGCGCTGGACAAGGTGGATTACCGCGTCTGGCGCGGCAAAGTGAACGTGATTATCGGCGAGAACGGTGCCGGAAAATCGACGCTGATGAAAATCCTCGCCGGGGTGCAGCAGCCCAGTCTCGGCGAGATGCGGCTGAACGGCAAACAGGTGAAGATCGCCAACACCCGCGATGCCGCCGCGCACGGAATTGGCATGGTGCATCAGGAGCTGAACCTGTTTGAAAACCTCAGCGTGGCGGAGAACATCTTCCTTGGCCGCGAGCTGCAAAAAGGGGTGATGCCGATTAACGAGGCGGAGCAGGAGCAACGCGCGGCGGAACTGTTGAAACGTCTCGATCAGCCTATCTCCCCGCGCGAGCTGGTCGGCAACCTGAAGGTCGGTCAGCAACAGCTGATCGAGATTGCCAAAGCCCTGGCCGAGGACGCAGATATTCTGATCCTCGACGAGCCCACTTCGGCACTGAGCAAAACCGAAGTCGATATTCTGTTTCGGGTGATCCGCGAGCTGACCCGCCAGGGCGTCTCCATCATCTATATCTCCCACCGGCTGGAAGAGCTGATGGCGATAGGCGACGTGATCACCATTCTGCGCGACGGCAAATTCCAGGCCGAAGCCAAAGTGCAGGAGATCGACGTGCCGTGGATTGTGCGCGAGATGCTCGGCAGCGATCCGGTGAGCAACTTCCTTGAGCCCGGTCGTACCTTCGGCGCGCCGGTGCTGGAGGCGGAACACATTACCTGCGTCAACGGGGCCGGGAACACGGTTGTCAACGACGTCAGCTTCCAGGTGAACGCCGGGGAGATCGTCGGGATCTACGGCCTGATGGGCGCCGGGCGCACTGAGCTTTTCGAGTGCATGCTCGGCACCGAACGCAACTATCTGGGCAAGCTGTGGCTCGACAGTAAGCCGGTTCCGCAGCGGTTAACCACCGCCGAGCGCATCCGTATGGGGATGAGCCTGGTGCCGGAAGACCGCAAACGCACCGGGATATTTCCCGGCTCGTCGGTCGCCAGCAACCTGACCATCGCCAGCCTGTGGCGACGCCTGCAGCGCGGCTTTGCCATCGAGCAAAAAGCCGAGCAGGAAGTGGTCGCCAGCACCATCGGCAATCTGTCGATCAAGGTCTCTGCCCCGGAGGTGGAGATTCAGGCGCTTAGCGGCGGTAATCAGCAAAAAGTGGTGATTGGCCGCTCGCTGCTGACCAACCCGAAGGTGCTGTTCCTGGATGAACCGACGCGCGGCATCGACGTGGGTGCCAAAGCGGACGTATTCCGCATGATGGTGCAACTGTCGCAGGAGGGGATTGCGGTGGTGTTTTCCACCTCGGATTTGAAAGAGATTATGGCGGTATCTGACCGCATTCTGGTGATGTCCGGCGGCAAATTGACCGCCGATATTGTTCGCGATCGGGCCGAAGAATCGGCACTGGTAACCGCAAGTGCTCAGGGGTTCTGATATGAAAACAACACAGTCTGTCGCGCTGACGCCGCAAAAAGGGGCCGCGCCTTCCCGGGAAAAATTACTCCTGCTGTTGCTGAAGATGCGCACCTTCATTGCGCTGTTTCTTATCGTCGGCTTTTTCACCATGACCGTGCCGGGTTTTCTCTCCCCGGGCAGCCTGGTGATCATGATTAAACATATCGCCATCAACGCCTTCCTGGCGCTGGGGATCACCTTTGTGATCATCACCGCCGGGATCGACCTGTCGATTGGCGCTACGCTTGGGCTGTGCGGGATGATCGCCGGGTGGATGATCACCAAAGGGATTGTGCTGCCGATGTTTGGCATCGCCATCTTCCCGAGCGTGTGGGTGATTGTGCCCATCGTGCTGCTGATTGGCGCCTTTATCGGCTCGATAAACGGCTGGATCATCACCCGCTATAACGTGGCACCGTTTATCTGCACCCTCGGCACCATGTACGTCCTGCGAGGGGCGTCGATGCTGACCTCCGACGGGCAGACCTTCCCGGGTCTTGCCGGCAACCCGCAGCTGGGCAATACCGGCTTTGACGAGATCGGCGCAGGCACGCTGCTCGGCATCCCGTGGGCCATCTGGATGATGATTGTGCTGGCGCTGGTGATCGCCTATATCGCCCGCCGTCTGCCGTTTGGCCGCCACGTGTACGCCATCGGCGATAACGAACGTGCGGCAGAACTCTCCGGGGTGCGGGTCAAGCGGGTGAAAATCCTGGTCTATACCCTGTCCGGTTTCTGCGCCGCCATCGCCGGGATTGTGGTTTCGGCCCAGCTTTTAGCCAGCCACCCGGCCAACGGTACCGCCTTTGAGATGAACGCCATCGCCGCCGTAGTACTGGGCGGAACGTCGCTGGCGGGCGGTCGCGGGACCATTCTTGGCACCCTGATTGGCGCCTTTGTGATCGGCTTTTTGGCCGACGGACTGGTGATGATGGGGGTCAGCGAATTCTGGCAGATGGTGATCAAAGGGCTGGTGATTATCGTGGCGGTGATCATCGACCAGATGCAAAACCGGATGCAGCAGAAAGCCGCGGTGGTGGCGCAAAAGGCGGTGATGGAAGGGAAATAGCATCGGCGCTACGCTTACCCGGCCTACCAAACCGTAGGCCCATGCAAGCGTAGCGCCGCCGGGCAGTTAAGACGCTTTCAACAAACTGCGCGCCGTCGGGTAATCGGTGATCAGCACATCGATGTACTTCCCGACCAGCGCGCCGTGAATGGCATTGCGTTTTTCTGCCCCGCCCGCGAGGGCAATCACCTGCGGACAGGCGCGGATTTGCGCCAGCTCCATGCCGATCACCGGGTCCTCTTCCGGAGTGAGAACCGGTTCGCCTTTGGCATCGTAATAGTGCAGGCAGATGTCCCCCACCGCCCCGCGTTCCGCCAGCAGCGTGAGCATGTCTTCGTTGTAATAGTTGCCGGAGTTTTTCAGCAGCTGCGACGGCTCCAGCTCGCCAATGCCGACAATCGCCACGTCCACTTCGGCAAATTTGCCGACCACGTCCGCTACGTCCGGGCTGCTCACCAGCCTGGCGCGCTCTTCGACCGAGTGCTCTATGCTCTGAGAGGGCAGCAGGCCCGCCGGACAGCCAAGGTGCGCTGCCAGCTGCTGCGTCAGAATGGTAGCCTGCACGTTGCCGTTCGGCCCTACCCCGCCCAGCAGCTGGATCACCCCGGCCGCGCGGATATTCTGCGGGTGCATCTCATCCACCATGCAGCGGATGGTGCTGCTCCAGGAGGAGATACCGACCAGGTCTTCCGGGCGCAGGCGGGTTTCCACATAATGCGCTGCCGCGCTGCCGATGGCGTGCTTAATCTGCGCGCCGGTCGGCTCCTCGCCCACGTCGACCACAATCGCCTGACGAATGCCGTACTGCTCTTCCAGCGCCTTTTCCAGCGAGACAAAAATGTTGGTCGGCTGGACGACGGTAATTTTGACCAGCCCCTCTTTCTGGCAGCGCGTCAGCGCCCGCGACACAAAGGACTGGGAGAGATGCAGCAGCGAGGCAATCTCGGACTGCTTTTTGTTCTCGCTGTAGTAAAGTGTCGCGATCTTGACCAGTAATCGCTGTTCATCCTGCTTAGACATAACGTTCCCCTCAATCGGCTGTCGTTATTTTTATTCATCCCTGAATATTTAACAAGCAAGGGCAATCGCGATCGGCTCGCCAAATGTGATCCTTTTCTCCTTTCTTCGAAATTTGCCCGCTCAAACCGTAGACAAACCCCGGAGCAAGGCATATCTTACATATCATGAATAATAAATCAGCATTGAATATATATTCAAAGCGGTCATGAAATCCTTGCTGTAGCCCCTGTTACGGTGCTGCACACCCTGCAAAGGGGGATTGCTTTACCCGGCTGGAATAATTATTCACAACAGATTATAAATTCAGGAGGTGTGTTATGAATCCGTTCTCGCTCTCTATCGCGGAGCTTGAAACCCGAGCGCGTTCGATTCGTCGCCGGATCATCGTGCTGAATGCCGAAAGCCCGGCAGGCGGCCATACCGGCGCCGATCTCTCGCAGGTCGAACTGCTGACCGCGCTCTATTTCCGCATTTTGAACTGCTCCCCTCAGCTGAAGGACAGCGACGAACGCGATATCTACATTCAGTCGAAAGGCCACGCGGTGGGCGGGTACTACTGCGTGCTGGCCGAGGCCGGGTTTATCCCCGTCGAGTGGTTGTCGACCTATCAGCATGCCGACTCGCACCTGCCCGGCCATCCGGTGAAGCACAAAACCCCGGGTATCGAACTGAACACCGGTGCACTGGGCCATGGTCTGCCGGTGGCAGTCGGGATCGCGCTGGCGGCGAAACGCAGCAACAGCACGCGTCGGGTGTTTGTGGTGACCGGCGATGGCGAACTGGCCGAAGGCAGCAACTGGGAAGCCGCACTGGTAGCCGCCCATTATCAGCTGGATAACCTGTTTATTATCAATGACAAAAACAATCTTCAGCTGGCGGGATCGACCAAAGATATCCTCAACACCGATCCGCTGGATGAGAAATGGAAAGCGTTCGGGCTGGAAGTGACCGCCTGCAACGGTAACGACATGGCCGACGTGGTTGCCACCCTGGAAGGGCTGAAACCCAACGGTAAACCGCACGTGGTGATCGCCCATACCACTAAAGGCGCCGGGATCTCGTTTATTCAGGGGCGTCCTGAATGGCACCACCGGGTGCCGAAAGGCGAAGAAATTGAACTGGCACTGGAGGAACTGAAAGATGAGTAATAGCGAACATCTCGCCACGGTGATGGTCGATGCGTTTATCGATGCCGTCGATCGCGGTGTGGACCTGGTGCCGGTGGTGGCGGATTCGACCTCCACGGCGAAAATTTCGCCGTTTATGCAGCGTTTCCCGGGCCGGTTAGTTAACGTCGGGATCGCCGAGCAGACGCTGGTCGGTGCCGCCGCCGGGCTGGCCATTGGCGGCAAGATTGCCGTCACCTGTAACGCCGCCCCGTTCTTGATCTCGCGCGCCAACGAGCAGATCAAGGTCGATATTTGCTACAACAACACCAACGTGAAGCTGTTCGGCCTGAACGCGGGTGCCAGCTACGGCCCCCTCGCCAGCACCCACCACAGCATCGACGATATCGCCATCATGCGCGGCTTCGGCAACATCGAGATTTATGCCCCGTCGAGCCCAAACGAGTGCCGCCAGATCATCGACTACGCCCTCGACCACGTCGGCCCGGTCTACATTCGCCTCGACGGGAAAGCCCTGCCGGAACTGCATGACGAAACCTACCGCTTTACGCCGGGCAAGATTGACGTCCTGCGTACGGGCCACGACGTGGCGCTGGTGGCAATGGGCTCCACCGTACATGAAATAGTGGAAGCCGCCGCACAACTCGCGCAAGAAGGTATTGACGCTACTGTTATCAACGTTCCATCTATTCGTCCCTGTGATACTCAACAACTGCTGGCGGCTATCGCGCCGTGTAAGGCGGTGGTGAGCGTCGAGGAGCACAACGTCAACGGCGGCGTCGGCAGCCTGGTGGCCGAAGTGCTGGCCGAGGCTGGATGCGCGGTGCCGCTGAAACGTCTGGGGATCATGGATGGACAATACGCGATTGCTGCCGACAGAGCATCAACGCGATCACGCCACGAAATTGATGTCGCCGGAGTGGTAAAACACGCCCGGGCGATGATGGCGCGACAGGTTTCCTGAAAATAAAAACAACATCTTACTGGAGAAAAGCAATGTCCCGAATTCCTCAACAACTCACCATGGGCGTGGTCATCGGTAACCGCGGATTCTTCCCGAGCTATCTGGTCGCCGAAGCGCGCGAGCAGGCGATGGCCCTGTTTGCCCGCTTAGGGATTAACACCGTGATGCTCGATCCCAGCCAGACCGAGCTCGGCGGGGTAGAAACCCGCCAGGATGCCAAAACCTGCGCCGAGCTGTTTCGCGCCCATCGCGATAACATTCATGGCGTGGTGGTCCTGCTGCCTAACTTTGGTGATGAAAAAGCGATCGCCGAAACCCTGCGTCTCTCGGGCCTGAACGTCCCGGTGCTGGTGCAGGCAGAAGAAGACAACCTCGATAAAATGGGGCTGGCGACCCGCCGCGACAGCTTCTGCGGCAAGATCTCCCTGTGCAACAACCTGCGCCAGTACGGCATTCCGTTTACCCTCACCACCCAGCACGTGTGCGCCCTCACCGGCGAGGTGTTTGAACAGGATCTGCGTCGCTTCGAGCAGGTCTGCCGCGTGGTCAGCAGCATGCGCGGCGTGCGCGTGGGGGCCATCGGTGCGCGTCCGGCGGGCTTTAACACCGTACGCTACAGCGAGAAGCTGCTGGAACGCCTCGGGATTGCCGTCGAAACCCTCGACCTCTCTGAAGTCTTTACCCGCATTAAAACCCTGCGCGATGACGACATTCGCGTGGACGAAAAACGCCGCGTGCTGATCGACAACGCCGACGCCAGCGGCATTCCGGCCGACAAGCTGGTCACCATGGCGAAGCTGTTTGTGGTGCTCAGTGAATGGATCGTCGCCAACGATATCGACACCACCGCCATTCAGTGCTGGACGTCGCTGCAGGAAAATCTCGGCATTAACGTCTGCTCAATCATGAGCGTAATGTCCGGCCAGCTGATGCCAAGCGCCTGCGAAGTCGACGTGATGGGCGCGCTCTCCATGTTCGCGCTGGCCAGCAGCAATATGAATCCGGCGTCCATCGCCGACTGGAACAATAACTTTGGTGACGATCGCGACAAATGCGTTCTGTTCCACTGCGGTAACTTCGCCGCCTCCAGCCTCGAATCCCCGCACATGGGCACCGCCGATATTATCGGTACCACCGTCGGGAAAGAGAACACCTGCGGCGCAGTGCACGGTCGCCTGAAAAGCGGCCCGCTGACCTACTTCCGTCTGAGCACCGACGACCTTACCGGCGAGATCAAAGCCTACGTTGGCCAGGGCCAGTCGGTAGACGACCCGCTGGACACGGTCGGCTGCCGCGCCGTTATCCAGGTCCCGCATCTGGAAAATCTGCTGAACTGGATCTGTCGCAACGGCTTTGAGCACCACGTGGCAATGAACCATTCGGCCAGCGCCGAAATCCTGCACGAGGCGTTTACCCGCTACCTCGGCGTCTCAACCTATCTCCACCAGTAAAGGCAGGAGGCCGCTATGTCGGTGAGTAAGGACATCATCATCGCCCTCGATGAGGGTACCACCAATGCCAAAGCGGTGGCGCTGGATGCCAAAGGCCACGTGGTGGCAAGTTTCTCCCGCGCGCTGGCGATCCAGACCCCGCATGAAGGCTGGGTTGAGCAATCAGCCCAGCTGCTGGTTGAGGCCTCTCTGGAGGTGGTGGCCCGCGCCATCGCTACCGTCGGGGTGGACCGCGTTGCCGCGCTGGCGATCAGCAACCAGCGTGAAACCGTGGTCGGCTGGTACCGGGCAACGGGTGAGCCAATTGCCCCCGCGCTCAGCTGGCAGTGTTCGCGTACGTCGACCTTTTGCCATCAGCTGCGGGAAAACGGCCACGGCCCGGACATCAAGGCGGCAACGGGCCTGCCCGTCGCCCCGCTGTTCTCGGCCTCCAAAATGCACTGGCTGCTGGATAACACCCCCAACGGGGCCCAGCTGGCCGCGAAGGGCGAGATTTGTCTCGGCACCGTCGACAGCTGGCTGCTGTGGCAACTGACGCAGGGCCAGTCCTTCGCCTGCGACTACGCCAACGCTGCCCGCACCCAGCTGATGAACCTGCACAGCGCCGACTGGGATCCACAGATGCTGGCCCTGTTCGGCATCCCGCGTGCGGCGCTGCCGACCATCAAACCGTCCAGCGGCCTGTTTGGCTATACCCGCGGCTGCCCGTTGATCCCCGATGGACTGCCGGTGATGGCGATGATTGGCGACTCCCACGCCGCGCTGTTTGCCCACGGTCTGGGCGCCGAAGGCTGCGTCAAAGCGACCTACGGCACCGGCTCGTCGGTGATGGCGCCGGTGGCCTCCGCTCGCTGCGACGTCAGCGCGCTGGCGACCACCGTCGCCTGGCATGACGGCGAGACGCTGGTGTACGGCCTGGAAGGTAACATTCCCCATACCGGCGATGCGGTGGCATGGATGGCCGACAGTACCGGGCTCAGCGAGCTAACGCAGGCAGAGCTGGCTCATGAGCTGAACACCCTGCCCCGCTCGGTAGACTCAACGCTCGGCGTCTATTTTGTTCCAGCCCTGACCGGACTTGGCGCGCCCTGGTGGGACGAAAATGCGCGCGGCATGATCCACGGTCTGAGCCGGGGCGTGAAGCGAGCACACCTGATCCGCGCGGCGCTGGAATCCATCACCTACCAGATTGCCGACGTAGTCCAGGCAATGCGCGCCCATCCGGGCTTTACCCTGAACGCGCTGATGGTCGACGGCGGCCCCACGAAAAACGACTGGCTGATGCAGTACCAGGCCGACCTGCTCGGCTGCCCGGTGATGCGCAGCGACGTCGCAGAGCTTTCCGCCATGGGGGCTGCCCTGCTGGCACGTAAGGCGCAATTTAATCTGAACACCGCGCAGCTGCGCCAGTATCTGCCGGAGCATGTCACCTTCAGCCCGGACATGACCCGTCACGCCCGACTGCAAACCCGTTGGCAAGCCTGGCAGGAGACCGTTGCCCTGGTGCGGACGTAAAAATGCCCCGTCCGGCTCATCACCAGACGGGGCAAAAAAACGGGTGCCTGTACCAAACCGACAATCGGATATGCGGGGATTGCTCCCCGCATACAGCTACTTCTTCGTTTCGTAAGCGAGAACAGCTTTCACTTCCATATCACGCTCCTTAAAGCTCAGTTCGCACAGCTGCTCGCGAACCATAAACGTGAACCCCAGCACAGTCAAACCCAGTACCAGGATCGCCCAAAAGGCGTACTTATTAGGCATGTCATTGCCTCCTTGCTAAGAAGAGGCTACCATCCAAATTGTCTAGGTTTGGTGTGGTAGCCCCGGTTGATGGAAACATCTCCGGGGCTTTCTGCTATCTGACCTACCGCACCTGCCTGAGCTCAGAAAGCATCAGGCACCCGCCGCCATACTACCCTCACCAAGGCTAAAAAATCGCCTTTTAACTGTGTATTTAACCAGCAAAAAAGCGTTTTCAGAATACGTTCAGATTTACCACAGACAGGCTAAATCGCCACCAGATGCCGGACGCCCTGCGCCTCCATTTCGTCACCGCGACCGCGCTGAATAATGGTCCCGCGTGACATCACCAGATACTGATCGGCAAGCTCGGCGGCAAAATCATAGAACTGCTCCACCAGCAAAATGGCCATATCGCCACGGTCAGCCAGACCCCGGATCACCGCGCCAATCTCCTTGATGACCGACGGCTGAATCCCTTCGGTGGGTTCATCCAGAATCAGCAGCTGCGGCTTACAGGCCAGCGCCCGGCCAATTGCCAGCTGCTGCTGTTGCCCGCCGGACAGATCCCCTCCCCGCCGCAGCTTCATGTCACGCAGCACCGGAAACAGGTCATAGATCTCTTCCGGTACGCTTTTCGCCTGGCGGCCCTTAAAACGCGACAACCCCATCAGCAGGTTCTCTTCCACCGTCAGACGCGGGAAAATCTCCCGGCCCTGCGGGACATAGGCGATCCCCTGCTGTACCCGCTGGTGCGGCCTGCTGGTATTAATCTGTTTTCCCTGCCAGTGAACGGTGCCCGATTTCGCCGGGATCACCCCCATCAGGCATTTTAACAACGTCGTTTTACCCACCCCGTTGCGCCCGAGCAGGCAGGTGATTTCGCCTGGCGGGACGTCGAAGGATAAGCCGCGCAGGATATGGCTCCCGCCGTAATACTGGTTTAATTCTTTAATCTGTAACATGTTAGCGCCCCAGATAAACGTCGATAACCTGCTCATTGGCCTGCACGTCGCGCAGTGAGCCCTCGGCTAACACCTGTCCCTGATGCAGAACGGTGACACGATCGGCGATGGTTTCGACAAACCCCATGTCATGCTCCACCACCATCAGCGAGTGCTTGCCAGCAAGGGTGCGAAAAAGCTCCGCAATGTAGTCCGTTTCCGCATCGGTCAGCCCGGCGGCAGGTTCATCCAGCAGCAGCAAATGTGGCTCTTGCACCAGCAGCATGCCAATTTCGAGGAACTGTTTTTGCCCATGCGAGAGCAGACCCGACGGGCGATAGCGATGTTCGCCCAGCCTTAAAAGCTGCAGCACTTCGTCGATTCGGTCATGCTGCTCGCCGTTCAGTTTTGCCCGCAGGCTGGCCCAGACCGACTTATCAGTTTTAAGCGCGATTTCCAGATTCTCCATCACGCTCAAAGCTTCAAATACCGTCGGTTTCTGGAATTTGCGCCCAATCCCCGCCCGGGCAATCTCGACCGGCGACATCCCCATCAGGTCGATATCCTGGTCGTAGGTCACCTTCCCGCTGTCCGGTCGGGTTTTACCGGTAATCACGTCCATCAGGGTGGTTTTTCCGGCGCCGTTGGGTCCGATGATGCAGCGCAACTCCCCCACGCCGATGGATAACGAGAGATTGGTCAGGGCGCGGAAGGCGTCGAAAGTCACATTGATATTCTCAAGCTGTAGCACCGGATCGGTAGTGTCCCGGTAACGGTCCTGCAGCTGCGGCTGGGTAAACAGTGAATCAGTCATGCTTCCTCCGTTTGAGCAGGCCAATCACGCCACGAGGCAGGAAAAGGGTGACGAGAATAAACATCAGCCCCAGGAAAAACAGCCAGTAATCCGGGAAGGCGACGGTAAACCAGCTCTTGGCCCCGTTGACGATCCCCGCCCCGAGGATCGGGCCGATCAGCGACCCGCGCCCGCCAAGCGCCACCCAGATCGCCGCCTCAATCGAGTTGGTCGGCGACATTTCGCTGGGGTTGATAATCCCCACCTGCGGCACGTACAGCGCCCCCGCCAGCCCGCACAGCACCGCCGAGAGCGTCCAGACGAAAAGCTTGAAGCCTTTCGGATCGTAGCCGCAGAACATCAGCCGGTTTTCCGCGTCGCGTACGGCGGTCAGTACCCGGCCATACTTGCTGCGGGTGAGCAGCACGCCAATCGTCAGCGAGCCCGCCAGCAGCAGCACGGTGGCCACAAACAGCGCGATTCGGGTGCCGGTTGCCGACACCGGGAAGCCCAGCAGGGTGGTAAACCCGGTAAATCCATTGTTGCCGCCAAAGCCAGTTTCGTTGCGGAAAAACAGCAGCATCCCGGCGTAGGTCAGCGCCTGGGTCATGATCGAAAAGTAGACATCTTTGATGCGCGAGCGGAAAGCAAAGTAGCCAAACACCAGCGCCAGCAGGCCGGGCACCAGAACAATCAGGCACAGCGTCCAGGCAAAATACTGGGTCCCCGCCCAGAACCAGGGCAGCTCCGTCCACGAGAGGAACGACATAAACGCAGGTAAGCCCTCGCCGGAGGCCTGGCGCATCAGATACATGCCCATCGCATAGCCGCCGAGGGCAAAGAACAGCCCGTGCCCCAGCGACAGCAGCCCGGCATAGCCCCACACCAGATCCAGCGCCACCGCAACGACCGCATAGCAGAGGATTTTACCTACCAGCGTCAACGTATAGGTGGAGATAGCCAGCGGGTGTGCGGCTGGCAGCAGGGCGAGAAAGGGCAGCACCAGCAGCGCCGCCAGTATAAGCACGGCCAGCGTGCCGGTCAGGCGCGGCGCGCGTCGGGCCATCGTCAACGTCATAGGTTGGCTCATCAGTCTATTACCCGCCCTTTGAATGCAAACAAGCCCTGAGGCCGCTTTTGAATAAACAGCACAATCAGGATCAGAATGGCGATCTTGCCCAGTACCGCACCGATTTGCGGCTCCAGCACTTTATTGAGCAGACCCAGTCCCAACGCCGCCACCACCGTTCCTGCCAGCTGTCCGACACCGCCGGTCACCACCACGAGGAACGAGTCGATGATGTAGCCCTGCCCCAGCTCCGGGCCGACGTTGCCCAGCTGCGACAGCGCCACGCCGCCGAGTCCGGCGATACCGGACCCTAACCCGAACGCCAGCATGTCAATACGTCCGGTCGGCACGCCGCAGCAGTCGGCCATCCGCCGGTTTTGCGTCACCGCACGCACGTTCATCCCCAGGCGGGTTTTGTTCAGCAGCAGCCAGGTCAGGGTTAATACGCCGATAACAAAGACGATCACCGCGATGCGGTTGTACGGCAGGACCAGGTTCGGCAGGACCGCCCAGCCGCCGGAGAGCCAGGCCGGGTTGGCGACCTCGAGGTTTTGCGATCCAAACAGCACGCGCACCAGTTGGATCAGCATCAGGCTGATCCCCCAGGTTGCCAGCAGGGTTTCCAGCGGTCTGCCGTACAGGTGACGAATTATGGTGCGCTCAAGGATCATCCCGACGCTGGCGGTGATCGCAAATGCCACCGGCAGCGCTACCAGCGGGTAGAACATCAGCCAGTCGGGGGCCATGCGCTGAAACAGATCCTGCACCAGCCAGGTGGAGTACGCGCCAAGCATCAGCATTTCGCCGTGCGCCATATTGATCACCCCCAGCAGGCCGTAGGTGATCGCCAGCCCCAGCGCCGCCAGCAGCAAAATCGAGCCCAGCGAAATGCCGCTAAACGCCTGCCCCAGCCAGTCGCCCCATTTCAGGCGCTGCTGCACCTGTTCAAGGCTCTCTGCGGCAGCCGCACGCACTGCGGCGTCCGGTTCATATTGCGGTTGCGTCAGGCGCGTCAGGCTGCCCTGCACCTGCGGATCGCTGGTTTCGCCCAGCAGTTTAACCGCCTGCAGGCGCAGGTCGGCCCGGCTGTCGGAGAGCTGTAAGTTCGCCACCGCAATGGCGAGTGCGCTGTGCACCGCGTCGTTTTTCTCCGCCGCCAGTCGGGCGTTAAGGAAGGACAGCTGTTCAGCTTGGGCGCTGTTTTGCAGGGCCTTCGCCGCCTGCAGGCGCACGCTGTCGTCCTCGCTGACCAGCTGATGCGTCGCCAGTGCACTGCCCACCAGGCCGCGAATACGGTTATTCATAAACACTTTTTTCATCGCGCCCGCGGGCGTGGCATCGCCCTCCAGCGCCATTGCTTTACCGCCCTGCTCGATAAACAGCTGGCCGTTCGAATCGGCAACCACCGTTTCGTTATTCAGCGCCTGCAACAGCGGCAAACGCGATGCCTCCGGCGCGGCAGACCACTGCTGGAGCAGCTGAGCCTGCTGCGTGCGGCTGGCCTTGCCATAGTCCGCCGCAGGGCCTGCCTGCGCCGACGCGGTCATCAGCAGCCAGCCGAAAAGAAGAAAGCCCAAAGCCGGGAATATTTTCATGATGTCAGCGTCTTTTGATGGGGGAACATTCACCCGCTGACAGGGGCAGCAACCCTGCCCCTGTCGCTTAGCGCAGGCTTATTTACTGGCGGTGACCACCGGGGTCTCCGGCTTTTTATCATTGCCCGCGATGTACGGGCTCCACGGCTGGGCGCGGATCGGCTGGTCGGTATTCCACACCACGTTGAACTGGCCGTTGCCTTCGATTTCACCAATCATTACCGGTTTGTGTAAGTGATGGTTGGTGGCATCCATGGTCAGCGTATAGCCCGCTGGCGCAACGAAGGTCTGGCCGGCCATCGCCGCCCGCACTTTATCCACGTCAGTAGTGCCCGCTTTCTCAACCGCCTGGGCCCACATATGGATCCCGACGTAGGTCGCTTCCATCGGGTCGTTGGTGACCACGGTGTCGGCGTTCGGCAGCTTATGGGCTTTGGCATACGCGCGGTAGTCGGCAACAAATTTGGTGTTCACCGGATTGGTGACCGACTCAAAGTAGTTCCACGCCGCCAGATGGCCGACCAGCGGTTTGGTGTCGATCCCACGCAGCTCCTCTTCCCCGACGGAGAACGCGATAACCGGCACATCCGTCGCTTTGATGCCCTGGTTCGCCAGCTCTTTATAGAACGGGACGTTAGAGTCGCCATTGATGGTAGAGATCACCGCCGTTTTGCCCCCGGCAGAGAACTTTTTGATGTTGGAGACGATGGTCTGGTAATCGCTATAACCAAACGGGGTGTAGACCTCTTCGATGTCTTTATCCTGCACGCCTTTCGCATGCAGGAACGCGCGCAGGATTTTGTTGGTGGTGCGCGGGTAGACGTAGTCGGTGCCCAGCAGGAAGAAGCGTTTCGCGCTGCCACCGTCTTCGCTCATCATGTATTCCACCGCCGGGATCGCCTGCTGGTTAGGTGCCGCGCCGGTGTAGAACACGTTTGGCGACATCTCTTCCCCTTCATACTGTACCGGGTAGAACAGCAGGCCGTTCAGCTCCTCAAACACCGGCAGCACGGATTTGCGCGACACCGACGTCCAGCAGCCAAACACCACGGCGGCTTTATCCTGGGTCAACAGCTGGCGGGCTTTTTCCGCGAACAGCGGCCAGTTTGAGGCCGGATCCACCACCACCGGTTCCAGCTGTTTGCCCAGCACCCCGCCTTTGGCGTTGATTTCGGCAATGGTCATCAGCGCCATGTCTTTCAGCGGGGATTCCGAGATCGCCATGGTGCCGGAAAGGGAGTGCATGATCCCCACTTTAATGGTCTCTGCGGCGTAAACCTGCAACGAGAAGCCCATGCTCACAACGGTGGCTGACAGGGCAAATGCTTTCAGTAAAGAACGTCTTTTCATGACAAAACCCCTAATGAGAGTGAAACATTATTTTCCCCACCGCACGGTGGAGCAGGAACCACAACTAAGGTGAAACGGGTTGTAAACTGGCCTGCTGAAGCCGGTGTAAGGTAATTTGTCTGACCTCGGCTTTACTCTGCGAAATGTGTGCCGTCAGGATGCGCTGCGCCTCCTCGGTTTGCTGTTTCAGGATCGCCTCTAACACCTGGGCGTGTTCGTTATAGGTCGCCTCGACCCGGTCCTTGCGGGTGAAATCAAGGTGGCGGATGATGCGCATTTTCTCGGTTAATTCCACGTGGACCCGCGCCATCTCCGCGTTACCGCTGGCCCGCACCAGCGTGGTATGAAACGCTTCATCCTGACGCGACAGGGCTTTACCCGGCGTCATGCGCTCCGCGTCAATCCAGAAGCTGACCAGTTCCGTCAGATGGCTGGCGCAGATCGCGGGCGGCATCGCGCACAGGCGCTTCACGGCTTCCCTTTCCAGCACGATGCGAAAGTCGTACAGCGCTTCGTAATAGCTAAAGTCGAACGGTTTAACCTGCCAGCCGCTGCGGGAATAGACCTGCACGTAGCCTTCATGCTCAAGCCAGAACAGCGCCTGGCGGACCGGCGTCCGGCTGGCCGCCATGCGTTCAGAGATTTCGTTTTCGCTGAAATGCGCGCCGGGCATCAGCCGAAAATCGAAAATATCGTTTTTAAGCTGGTGATAAATGCGCTCGGCCAACCCCACCGGGCGCTTTTTACCGTTTTTATCGCTCACCGTTGCCATCGCTTATTCCAGCCACAGCAGCGTGTCGCCGGGGCTTACCGGACGTCCAGGCTGACAGCCGATGCGTTTCACCACGCCCGCCTGGGGGGCAGTGATCGCAAGCTCCATTTTCATCGCTTCCACGATGATCAGCGTCTGACCGGCTTCGACCGTCGCGCCGGGCTCTACCAGCACTTTCCAGATATTGCCGTTCATGTCGGCGGTCACCGGCAGGGCGTCTTCGTCGATAACGACCTCGGGGGCCGGGAGAGGGCTTTCCATCACCGCCTGCAGATCGTCACGCTGCCAGCGTTCCACTTCGGCCTCAAAGGCGGTGGACTGATGCTGGCGGAAGCGGGCGATGTCCTCTGCGTGGTCCTGCAGGAACTGCAGATGCGCCGGGAAGTCGAACACCGTCTCTTCGATGCGCACCGTGGCGCGCCCTTCGCGGAAATCGTCCCTCAGCTGGGTCAGCTCGTCTTCGCTGACCGGGTAGAAACGCACCTGGTCGAAGAAATGCAGCAGCCAGGGTTCGCCCGCGCTGAACTGTTCGTTTTTGAGGAATTTGTTCCAGATCGGTAAGGTGCGCCCCACCAGCTGATACCCGCCCGGCGAGTCCATGCCGTAAATGCACATGTACATTCCACCAATGCCCACGGTGCCTTCGGCGGTAAAGGTGCGCGCCGGGTTGTATTTGGAGCTGAGCAGACGATGGCGCGGATCAATCGGCACCGCGCAGGGTGCGCCGAGATAGACATCGCCGAGGCCAAGAATTAAGTAGCTGGCGTCAAAAATCGTCTCTTTGACCGCCTCGCGGTTCGGCAGACCGTTGATGCGCTGAATAAAATCCACGTTGTTGGGCAGCCACGGCGCGGCTGCCCGCACGGTGTCGGTATAGCGGCTGACGGCATCCAGCGTGGCGCTGTCTTCGAACGCCATCGGCAGATGGACGATACGGGACGGGACTATCAGTTGGCTGACATCGCCGATCCGCGCTTCCATCTCCAGCAGCAGCGCCACCAGCGCCTGCTGGCTGAGGGCGAGACTGTCGTAACGGATCTGCAGGGAACGCACGCCCGGCGAAAGCTCTTTGATCCCCGGATGCGCCAGAGTGCGCAGGTGATCCATCAGCAGATGGACCCGCAGACGCAAGGCCAGATCCAGCACGTTATCGCCGTACTCAATCAGGATGTAGTTGTCCCCCGCCTGGCGGTAGACAATGGCGGGTGCGGCGAGCGTGGCCGGTAACGAAACCAGCGCGGCGGCAGAAACGCCCTCCCGGTCGGCCAGAGAAGGCACCGCAAAGGTCGCCAGCGCCGCGCTGTGCAGCGTTTCAATGCTGCGCTCCTGGGCTTTTTCACGCGCTACGGCGTCTTCAACGCTGATCGGGTAAAAGCGGATCCGATCCCCCGGTTTAACCTGGCCCACTTTCCACAGCTCGGCTTTGGCAATGGTCACCGGGCAGACAAACCCGCCCAGGCTTGGGCCATCCCGGGTGAGGATCACCGGGAAGTCGCCGGTAAAGTTGATGGCCCCCATCGCGTATTCACAGTCATGAACGTTGGACGGGTGCAGGCCCGCTTCGCCACCGTTTGGCCGGGTCCAGCTCGGTTTTGGCCCCACCAGACGCACGCCAAGGCGGTTGGAGTTGTAATGCACCTGCCAGTCGCTGGCAAAAAAGGTATCGATCGCCTCCTGGGTAAAGAAGTCCGGTGCGCCGTGGGGGCCGTACAGCACCCCGATGCGCCAGATATCGTCGTAGGCGGGGATCAACGATGCTGAGAGGGCTTTGGGTTCGCTCACCGGCGCAGGGGTGGTGCAGGCGGCAAGCGACGGATTCGAGACGGGGAGCAGATCCGCCACCCGCAGCGTGCGCCCGGCGTGACCGCCGAACTGGCCCAGCGCAAAGGTCGACCGGCTGCCGAGGTATTGCGGCACATCGAGGCCATTGCGCACGGCCAGATAGCCACGACAGCCGGTTTGGGCGCGGCCTAACGTCAGGGTCTGACCGGCCATTACCGATACCGGCTGCCACAACGGCACCGGTTCACCGTCCAGCAAGGCCTGACAATCTGCCCCCGTCAGGGCAATCAGCGCCGCAGTGTGGAACTGCAGCACCGGCCCCTGCAGGGTGAATTCCAGCCCCGCCGCCGACTCGTGGTTACCAACGATACGGTTGGCCAGGCGGAAAGCAAAGTCATCCATCGGCCCGGAAGGCGGGACGCCGATATCCCAGTAGCCCAGACGGCCCGGATAATCCTGAACGCTGCTCCAGGTGCCGGGTTGCAGCACCTCGATCACCGCCGAGGTAGCGACCACGCTGTCGAGCATCCGCGTCCAGACGCTGCCGGTGCGGAAGGCCTCGCTGGCGGTAATCTGACGCAGGTAGTCCAGATTGGTGGTGATGCCGTGCAGGCGCGTGGCGTTCAGCGCGGTGTGCAGTTTTTCCAGCGCCGCTTCGCGGGTGGGGGCATGCACAATCAGTTTGGCGATCATCGGATCGTAAAAGGCGCTGACCTCACTGCCGGTGGTCACGCCGGTGTCGATACGCACGCCTTCAGGAAAGACCACTTCGGTTAACACGCCGGGGCTGGGCTGGAAGTTTTTCAGCGGATTTTCTGCGTAAATGCGCACTTCCATGGCCGCACCCTGCGGGGCCTGCGTCAGCCGCGCCCAGTCAATGGGTTCTTCTGCCGCCACGCGCAGCATGCACTCCACCAGATCCAGCCCGGTGACGCATTCAGTCACCGGATGCTCAACCTGCAGGCGGGTGTTCACTTCGAGGAAGTAAAAGGCATCCAGCGCGGCGTCGTAGATAAACTCCACCGTCCCGGCGCTGCGGTAATTCACCTGCTTACCGAGCTGCACGGCAGCCTCCAGCAGCGCCGTGCGGGTATTGCCGGGCAGGTTGGGTGCCGGGGTCTCTTCCACCACTTTCTGGTTGCGGCGCTGCAGGGAACAGTCGCGCTCGCCGAGCGCCACCACGTTGCCTTTTCCGTCGCCAAAAATCTGCACTTCAATATGACGCGCCCGGTCAACGCAGCGCTCGACAAACACCCCCGCATCGCTGAAAAATTGCTCCCCCAGACGACGAACGCTCTCCCAGGCCTGCACCAGGGCCTCGGCATCGGCGCAGCGCGTCAGGCCGATCCCACCGCCGCCCGCGGTACTTTTCAGCATCACCGGGTAACCAATAAACTCCGCAGAGGCCAGCGCCTCTTCCAGCGAGTTCAGCAGTCCGGTTCCCGGCGTCATCGGCACGCCCGCCAGCGCGGCCAGCTCGCGGGCGCGGTGTTTGAGGCCAAACTCGCCAATCTGCTGCGCCGTGGGGCCAATAAAGACGATCCCGGCCTGCTCGCAGGCGTCGGCAAAGGGCAGGCTTTCGGACAGAAAACCGTAGCCCGGCCAGATCGCCTGGGCGCCGGTTTGTCGGGCCGCGGCAATAATCTTGTCGATCCGGAGATAGCTGTCGCTGGCCTTCTCGCCCCCCAACGGGATGGCGATATCCGCCTGCCTGACGTGCTCGGCATTTTTATCGGCATCGGAATAGACCGCCACGCTGGTGATCCCCAGACGCTTTAACGTGCGCATCGCGCGGCAGGCAATTTCGCCCCGGTTGGCAATCAGAACGGTGTTAAACATGGCGCGTCTCCTGGCGGGCAACCCAGTGACGCCAGCCTTTGAATTCAGTAATGTCGGTGGCCTCGTTCAGCGCCGCCGGTTCACAGATAAACCCTTTCACCCAGCGCCCGTCGCCGAGCTCCAGCGAGCCGATACCCAGCGGGGCCGGAATTTCCGCGACAAACTCGCCGAAACGCGCCAGCGGGATATCCCACAGCTCCACCTGAATGGCCGCGCCAGAAGCATCCCGGGCAATGCCCGGTTTGGCGGGCTGGGTGTTCGCCAGCGCAAACAGGCGATAGCAGGAGGCGGTTTCGGTGGCTTCGACAAACACCGCCTGGCGAGTGGTGAGCTGGGCGTTCAGCGGCATTCCGCGCAGGTGCGCCCCCACCACCGCCACCCGCACGTGATGAGCAGAGACCGGCAGCCGGGCCGCAGCCGCGTCGAAAGGTTGCCCGGTGGCGCCCAGCGGTAACGCCAGCTGACGCTGCCAGCGCAGACCAAAGTCCGCCAGCGCCCGGTCGTGCCACGCTGGTGCCAGCAGGGTGATGCCCGCAGGCAGACCATCCGCCCTGAACGGCGCAGGCAGTGCCAGCGCGCTAAGATCGGCCAGATTGGTGAAGTTGGTGTAAGTACCAAAGTGCGAGTTGAAGCGGACAGGCTCCTGCTTCATCTCGTCGAGGGTATGAATGGTCGGTGACGTGGGTACGACCAGCGCATCCACGTCGCGCAAGGCGTGCTGGATTTTTTGCGCCAGCTCGGCGCGCAGATATTCGGCGTTGAACGCGTCCACCGCGCTGTAGTTCAGCCCAGCAGAAATAATGGCGTGGACGGTGGGATCCATCTGCTCCGGATGGGCCAGCATCTCGCCGACGGCGGCGGTACGCTCGGCGACCCACGGCCCTTGATACAGCTGCTCGGCAAGCTGATAAAACGCCGAGAAATCAATCGGCTTGAGGGTTGCACCGCTGGCTCGCAGGGCGTCCAGCGCGCTGTCCCATGCCTGTTGTGCCTGCGCATCGTCAAAGAAGCGTAATTCAGACGGGATCGCCAGCACTGGCGCTGCCGGCATCGCCGCAGGTGCGGTCGCCGGATGGGTGCGGGAGTAAGCGTCAGCGCTGTCCGCGCCGCCCGCCAGGGAGGCAATATAAAACGCATCCTTCACCGTCAGGGCAAACACCGAGAGCGTGTCATTAAGACGACAGGCAGGCAGCACCCCGGTCGCCGGGAGCCAGCCTTTGGTGGGCTTGAGGCCGACAATGTTGTTAAACCCGGCAGGCACGCGGCCCGATCCGGCCGTGTCCGTACCAAAGGCAAACGGCACCAGACCGCGAGCCACCACGGAAGCCGACCCCGAGCTGGAGCCGCCGCTGACGTAATCCGGGTTAAAGGTATTTGGCACCGCGCCGTAAGGGGAACGCGTCCCGACAAGGCCCGTGGCAAACTGATCGAGATTGGTTTTACCGATCACGACAGCGCCCGCCGCCTTCAGCCGGGCCACCGCGGTGGCATCAGCTTCGGCAACAAATTCAAATGCCGGACACGCGGCGGTGGTCGGCCAGCCGGCCACATCGACATTGTCTTTGACCGCAAAAGGAATACCGAATAACGGCAGCGCGTCGGGGTTGCTGCGATAAAGGGGCAGTACCGCGTCTACCTGCGCCTGCAGCTGCGCCGGACTGGCAATGGCAATCCAGGCGTTATCGTCAATCGACAATGCCGCAAGATGATCTTTTAAGAGGGCAAAAACGTCATCGCTATTCTGCTTAATGTGCTGCTGCCATGCCGCCAGTGTTTTTCCGGTCATTAACGTCATTGTTGAATTCCTGCTGGTATACAAGATGGAATTCATTTAGCAATGCGCGTGCCATATATTTAAGAGTCTGATTTAATGGTGGTTTAAATATGAACGCGTGGGGTGAGTATATTTATCGCACTCTTTCGGAACATCAAGGCGTTATTACAGTGCAGAGCAATATTGGAAATACCAATATTAATGATGACTGCCAGAATAATAAATTATGACGGGGTATAAGCGCCTATTCCCTCCCCCACAAAAATATTCGCACGATCGGCTCCCTCTCCATTCAGGGAGAGGGCTGGGGTGAGGGGGAGCATGCGGCTCCGGTGGTGGTTCCGTTCACTTTATGTGCAGTGCTCCTCTGCTAGCATCGTCACACGTGAACGTGCAAGGGGGGCTCGCCGCCTCCCCCCTGGCTACCCCGGCTCCCGGCAAAGAAAATCGCCGCTTCGCGGTACCCTCAGCTTATTCCTTTCGGCTTTCGGGTCGGGCGTGATCCTACATCCATGTAGGTCACGCCCTCTCGGCGCATCCATGCGCCTCGCCCCGGCCTACATGAAACGCTTCGGCGATTTTCAGCCGGACCAGGCAGCCGCTGTAAGTCTTTTATTATCCAGTAATTATTTCATTGCATTAAGAACAGGAAAATTACGCCGTACGAAATGCCTCAAGACGCCTGATTTGCTGACCCTCAGAATCAAAATTCCCCACCGCCAGCCACCCGCGCAGCGCGGCATCCCGGTCTGGCCATTCGCTGTCGATAATCGACAGCATGTCGCTGTCGCGATTGCGCCCTTTGCGCACCAGCTTCTGCCGCAGGCGTCCTTCCCAGCTAAAGCCCAGCCGTTCCGCTGCCCGGCGCGAGGCCAGGTTCATCGAATCGCACTTCCACTCCAGACGGCGATAGCCCCGTTCAAAACCGTATTTCAGCAACAGCCAGACCGACTCAGTGCCGAGCGGGGTATTTTTCATTTTTCGCGACCAGGTGACATGGCCGATCTCCACCGAACCCAGCTGCTGCTCAATCGCCATATAGCTGACCAGCCCGACGGCCTGCCCGCTCTGCAGATCTATCACCGCAAACGGCACCAGTCCCCGATCCTGCACTTTACCTTCGACCCAGGCGGCGGTATCCGCAACGCTTGCAGGCTGACAGCTGGCAAGCCAGGTCCAGTCGCTGTCATCACCCAGCGCGTAGGCCGCGAACAGATCTTGCGTATGCCGGTCGGCGTCCAGCGGCTCCAGGCGGCAAAAACGCCCTTCCAGCACCCCACGTTCTAAGACTCTGGCACCCTGCCAGTCGGGAACAGGATCGTTAACGGTCTGCCCCCAGTGATTGATTTCCGGCACCTTGCTACCCCTTTTGCTAATGATGAGACCCGACTAATAACCATAAATTTTTCTTTATGCGCTGACGTAATAAGCTAAGCAGAATTTAGACTTTCCTTAATGTTTCCCGCCCCCCTAACGTAACTCACCAGAAAACAATCAAAAACATAAACATTCAGGGATTGCTATGACTAAAAAATTACTCCCGTTACTGGTGCTGGCTGCGCTGTCCGCCGCCGCCCATGCCGCAACGCCTCCCAATACGCTGGTGGTGGCGCAGGGTCTGGATGACATCGTGAGCCTGGATCCGGCCGAAGCCAACGAGCTTTCCAGCATCCAGACCGTGCCAAGTCTGTACCAACGCCTGGTTCAGCCTGACCGCAATAACCCGGAAAAAATCACCCCTGTTCTGGCCGAAAGCTGGGAAGCGGATGCCGCCGCCAAAACCCTGACCATCAAGCTGAAACCCGACGCAAAATTCGCCTCCGGCAATCCGCTGCGTCCGGAAGACGTTATTTTCTCCTATACCCGCGCCATCACGCTGAATAAGTCCCCGGCCTTTATTCTTAACGTGCTGGGTTGGGAGCCAGCTAATATTGCCAGCCAGCTGAAAAAAGTAGATGACCATACCCTGCAACTGAGCTGGACGGCAGACGTCAGCCCGGCGGTGGCGCTGAATATTCTCTCCACCCCAATCGCCTCGATCGTGGATGAAAAGCAGGTCGCGGCAAACGTGAAGGGCGACGACTTCGGCAACGCCTGGCTGAAGATGCACTCCGCAGGCAGCGGCGCATACAAAATGCGCGTCTATCAGCCGCATCAGGCCATCGTGCTGGAAGCCAACGACACCGCACCCGGTGGCGCGCCAAAGCTGAAAAACATCATTATTAAAAACGTGCCGGATCCGGCCTCCCGCCGCCTGCTGATTGAGCAGGGCGATGCGGACGTGGCGCGCGATCTCGGCGCCGATCAGATTAGCGCCCTCACCGGCAAGGCTGGCGTCAAGGTGCTGAGCATCCCGTCGGCAGAACAGAACTATCTGGTGTTTAACGCCGGGAACAGCGCCAACCCGCTGCTGAATAATCCAGCCTTCTGGGAAGCGTCACGCTGGCTGGTGGATTATGAAGGCATCACCAAGGATCTGCTGAAAGGCCAGTATTTTGTCCATCAGAGCTTCCTGCCGGTCGGTCTGCCGGGCGCGCTGGAGAATAACCCGTTCAAATTTGACCCGGCAAAAGCGAAAGAGATTTTAGCCAAGGCCGGGATCAACGATGCGCACTTTACGCTGGACGTTGAGAACAAGCCGCCGTTTATCACCATCGCCCAGTCGATGCAGGCGAGCTTTGCCCAGGGCGGCGTGAAGATTGACCTGCTGCCCGCTGCCGGTAGCCAGGTCTACGCCCGCGTGCGTGCCAAACAGCACCAGGCCGCGATCCGCCTGTGGATCCCGGACTACTTCGACGCCCACTCCAACGCCAGCGCCTTCGCATGGAACGACGGCAAATCGAGCACCGTGGCCGGACTGAACGGCTGGCAAATTCCCGAGCTGAATAAAGCGACGCTGGCGGCCGTCGCCGAGCCGGATCCGGCGAAACGTCTGGATCTGTACAAGCAGATGCAGGAGACGCTGCAGCACCACTCGCCGTACGTGTTTGTCGATCAGGGCAAAACGCAGATCGTGGTGCGCGACAACGTCAAAGGCTACCAGCAGGGGCTGAACGCCGACATGGTCTGGTACGACAACGTCACCAAGTAATCCGCCTTAATTGGGTTTTGTAGGCCGGGTAAGGCGAAGCCGCCACCCGGCAATACGCCCATTTGTTCAGGAATAATGATTTCCCCATGCCACCGCTCTCCACCCACGTGACACGCGTGCTCCAGGGTCTGCTGACCCTGCTGCTCACCCTGCTCGGGCTATTGCTCGTCACCTTTGCCCTCTCGGCGTTCTCCCCGGTCGATCGCGTGCTGCAGATCGTCGGCGATCACGCCAGTCAGTCCACGTACGATCAGGTGCGCCACCAGCTCGGTCTGGATCAACCTTTACCGGTGCAGTTCTGGCACTATCTGCGCGATTTACTGCACGGCGATCTCGGCATCGCCAGCGCGACCGGGCAGCCGGTACTGCAGGATCTGCTGCATGCCTTTCCGGCCACTCTTGAGCTGGCAACCCTGGCGCTGATTATCGGCGCGCTGCTGGGGGTGATGGCGGGCGTGCTGTGTGCGCGCTTCGTCGGCTCGCCGCTGGATCTCACGATTCGCACCCTTACCCTGCTCGGCAACTCGGTGCCCATCTTCTGGCTCGGGCTGCTGATGCTGGCGCTGTTCTACGCGAAGCTACAGTGGAGCGCGGGCCCCGGCAGGCTGGACGATATCTGGCAGTACACCGTCGAACCGCGAACCGGATTTGCGCTGATCGACACCTGGCTTTCCGGCGACATGGCAGCGTTCAAAAATGCCGCCAGCCATCTGGTGCTGCCGGTACTGCTGCTGGCCTACTATTCGTTAGCCAGCATTACCCGTCTGACCCGTTCGGCGTGTCTGAGCGAGATGAACAAAGAGTACATCCTGCTGGCGCGGGCCAAAGGCGCGGGCGAGATGACCATCCTGCTGCGCCACGTGCTACCCAATATTCGCAGTACGCTGCTGACGGTGATTGCGCTGGCGTACACCAGCATGCTGGAAGGCGCGGTGCTGACCGAAACGGTCTTCTCCTGGCCGGGGATCGGTCGCTATCTCACCACCGCCCTGTTCGCCGGGGACACCACCGCCATCATGGGCGGGACGCTGATGATTGGCGTCTGCTTTGTGCTGATCAACAACCTGACCGACCTGCTGGTGCGGTTCACTGATCCAAGGGTGCGCTGATGCCTTTTTATCTTTTCTTACGCCGCCTGCGCCGCTCACCGGCGGCATTTTGCGGGCTGGTCATCATTACCCTGCTGCTGCTGGTGGCGCTGTTCGCGCCGTGGCTGGCCCCGGTGGATCCAAACTGGCAGGACGCCGCCGCGCGTCTGCAGGCCCCTAACGCGCAGCACTGGCTGGGCACCGACAGCTACGGGCGCGATCTGCTGTCACGCCTGATCTACGGCAGCCGTCCGGCGCTGGGGTTAGTGGCGCTGGTGACGGTGATTACCTTACCGGCAGGCCTGCTGGTGGGCATTCTGGCGGGCTATTACGGCGGCTGGCTGGAGCGGATTTTAATGCGCTTCACCGACGTGGTGATGTCAATGCCGCGCCTGATCCTCGCCTTTGCCTTTGTCGCCATGCTCGGCCCTGGACTTGTAAACGGGGCGCTGGCGCTGGCCTTAACCACCTGGCCGGCCTATGCCCGCCAGGCGCGGAGCGAAATTCAGCGCCTGCGTCACAGCGATTATCTGGCCGCCGCCGAGATGATGGGCATTCGCGGCGGGCGACTGCTGCTGGGGCATATCCTGCCCCTGTGCCTGCCCTCGGCGATTGTGCGTCTGGCGCTGGATTTAGCGGGCATTATTCTGGCCGCCGCCGGGCTGGGCTTTCTGGGCCTCGGCGCTCGCCCGCCGATGGCGGAATGGGGAGCGATGATCGCCGACGGAATGCAGGTGATTTTCGATCAGTGGTGGATTGCCGCCATACCGGGCGGGGCGATCCTGATTGCCAGCCTGGCGTTTAACCTGCTGGGCGATGGCCTACGCGACGTGCTGGAGCCGCAACATGACTGAGCAACGCATCACTGTCGACGGGCTGTCGATTGATTATCCCGCCGCACGGGTGGTCAACAACGTCAGCTTTACCCTTGGCAATGAACGGCTGGCGCTGGTCGGCGAGTCCGGATCCGGCAAATCGATGACCGCCCGGGCGCTGATGGGGCTGGTGCGCCAGCCAGGCCGGGTAAGCGCTAACCAGCTGAACGTGCTGGGGCACGATCTCACCACCCTTTCACCGCGCGGCTGGCGGCAATTGCGCGGCAACGAGATGGCGATGGTCCTGCAGGATCCGCGCTACGCCCTTAATCCGGTGAAAAACGTGCAGGCCCAGCTGGATGAAGCTTTGACCCTGCACCAGACGCTGCCGCGCCGGGAACGTCTGGATCGCATTCGGGCGGTGATCAACGCCGTCGGCCTGACCGATGCGGTGCTGCGCCGCTATCCGGGAGAACTCTCTGGCGGGATGGGGCAGCGGGTGATGATCGCCATTGCGTTAATCAACAACCCGCGGGTGCTGATTGCCGATGAGCCGACTTCGGCCCTGGATGCCCGCCTGCGAAACCAGATCCTTGAGCTGCTGGTGGAACAGTGCGAGCAGCGCCAGATGGCGATGCTGCTGATCAGCCACGATTTACCGCTGGTGGCCCAGCACTGCGACCGGGTGCTGGTGATGTATCGCGGGGAGAAGGTCGATGAGATGGCGGCGAATCAGCTGCCGCACGCGACACATCCGTATACCCGCACGCTGTGGACCTGTCGGCCCGGGGCCGACACTTACGGGCAGATGCTGCCGACCCTGGATCGCGCGGAGATGAACAATGGCGCTCGTTAATGTTAATCAGCTGCAGGTTCGCTTTGGCGATAAACCGGCGGTGGCCGGTGCCGCATTCACCCTTGAAGAGGGCGAAACCTTCAGCCTGATTGGGGAGTCCGGCTGCGGCAAATCGACCATTCTACGGGTGCTGGCCGGGCTGCAGCGGGAGTGGCACGGCGATATCTCGCTGCTGGGGCAATCCCTCGTGCCCGGCGCGCGTTTTACCGGTGCGCTGCGGCGCAACGTGCAGATGGTGTTCCAGGATCCGTGGGCCTCGCTGCACCCTAACCACACCATTTTGCGCACCCTGGCGGAACCGCTGAACATTCATGGCGAAACCGGCGTGGCAGAGAAAGTGGCCGTCGCGTTGCAGGAGGTCGGCCTGGCGGCCGATGCCGGGAAACGCTACCCGCATCAGCTCTCCGGCGGACAGCGCCAGCGCGTGGCCATTGCCCGCGCTCTGCTGCTGCGCCCGCGTCTGCTGCTGCTGGATGAACCCACCTCCGCGCTGGATATGTCGGTACAGGCGGAGATCCTCAATCTGCTAAACCGCCTGAAGCAGCAGCACGGCATGACCTATCTGCTGGTCAGCCACGACGCGGATGTGATTGCGCATATGTCCGATCGGGCAGCGTTTATGGCGAATGGGGTGATCCAGCGGGTATTTGACCGGGACGCGATGGTGAAAGGCGAACACAGAATGGCCGAGGTAAATGCAAAACGGTAACCCGGAGTGTGTAGGCCGGGTCAGGCGAAGCCGCCACCCGGCAACACACCGATTACTTCAGGTTCTTGAGCATTTTCACGGTGGCATCCAGGTCAATCTCATCTTCTGAGAAGATAAACGTTTTCCCCTGGAAGGTGGTGATAGCCAGTTTTTTCACGGTACGCATTTCGCCCGCGTTAGCGGTGGCTTTCGGGGCGATATTGCCCATCAGGCTTTTCACCGTCAGCCCCCCACTGTCTTTATCCATCGGGGTGTCGACCGGCTCTTCTTCGCTGAAAACAACATAGGATTTGATCGCCGTGATTTTATGGCGCTCACCGTCGAGATAGATGTATTTACTTTCCGGGATCACTTTCACCGAAAAGGCAGACAACCCCTTGTTATTGGTGGTCGGTTCAAAGGTCACTGCCGCATCTTTTTTAATCAGATCAGGGTTGGCGACCTTAATCACATGAAAATAACGATTGTCACCGTTTTCATCTTTGATAAATCCAAAACCCTTGTCTTCAAACCAGGTTGTGATCGTTCCGTTCATCGCCATTACCGCCTAATTAATCATTTATCAACGCAATTTTTGCAGCGCGCAGTGTAATCCACAATGCCTGCGCAGACCATGTCTTTGGCTTAAGTCTGGACAATAATTTCACCCCACGCGAGTTCTGAATGCCGTTGTCTATACTCAAAGCATTGCCGACAACGGAGCGCGCCATGCCCTTACCCGACTTTCACGTATCCGACCCGTTTACCCTTGGCATTGAGCTGGAACTGCAGGTGGTAAATCCGCCGGTTTACGATCTCAGCCAGGACTCTTCAACGCTGATTGCGGCGGTTAAAAATGAGATTAAAAGCGGTGAGGTGAAGCACGACATCACCGAGAGCATGCTGGAGATCGCCACCGGCGTCTGTCGCAATATCGACCAGGCATCGGCGCAGTTTTCAGCGATGCAGCAGGCTATTCTGCGCGCAGCAACGGAGCACCATCTGCGCATCTGCGGCGGCGGCACCCATCCGTATCAGAAATGGCAGCGTCAGGAAGTGTGCGACGATGAGCGCTACCGCCGCAATCTGGAGATGTTTGGCTATCTGATTAAACAGGCCACGGTGTTTGGCCAGCACGTGCATGTAGGCTGTCAGAGCGGGGATGATGCCATCTACTTACTGCATGGCCTGTCGCGCTTTGTGCCGCACTTTATCGCGCTCGCGGCCTCCTCACCTTATATGCAGGACAGCGACACCCGCTTTGCCTCCTCCCGGCTGAATATTTTTTCGTCGTTTCCCGACAACGGCATTATGCCGTGGGTCGACAGCTGGCAGGCGTTCGAGGGGCTGTTTCGCCGCCTGAGCTACACCAGCATGATCGACAGCATTAAAGATCTGCACTGGGATATTCGCCCGAGCCCGCATTTTGGCACGGTCGAAGTGCGGGTGATGGATACGCCGCTGACCCTGGCCCATGCCGTGAACATCGCCGGGCTGATCCAGGCCACCGCCCACTGGCTGCTGACCGAGCGTCCATATAAACATCAGGAGCAGGATTTCCTGCTGTATAAATTCAACCGCTTCCAGGCCTGTCGGTTCGGGCTGGCGGGGATACTGACGGATGTGCACACCGGCAAACAGTGCACCATTGCCGAAGACATGGCCTGGCTGCTGGAACGCGTCGCGCCGTCGGCCGAAAAACTGGGCGCCGCGAGCGCGATTGTCGACATCGCCCGGATGGTGAAACAAGGGAAAAGTGAGGCGCAGAAGATGCGTGATTTCGTGGCCGACGGCGGTTCGCTGACCACCCTGGTGGAGCGCCACTGCGAGCTGTGGGCTTCTGCGCCCTGAGGCACGGCATTGCTTTACGCCGTCATATCCCGGACAATGCGGTTTTTAACCGACAATTAACATCCCTATGAAACACCCGTTAGAATCGCTGTTAACCGCAGGCGGCATTTTGCTGATGGCCTTTCTCTCCGTCCTGCTGCTGCCCGCCCCGTCGCTGGGTCTGGTGCTGGCGCAGAAGATGATGGGCACCTTCCATCTGATGGATCTGAACCAGCTTTACACCATTCTGTTCTGCCTGTGGTTTTTACTGCTCGGCGCCATCGAATACTTCGTCCTGCGTTTCATCTGGCGCCGCTGGTTTTCACTGGCGTCGTAAGCCGGTCAAATCACGCATCCCGTGGATCAGCGCTTCACACCAGGCCGCGTAGTCGTGGCCGCTGGAGGAGGCGTGAAAACTGACCCGGTAGCCTTTATCCTTCAGCACCTGTTCGAATTGCTGGGTGTTGCGATAGATCCCACCCCCCGGCCCCGTGGTTTCAAATTTTCCGGCCTGTAGCCAGAAGCGCACCGGATACTGCGGTGCCTGCTGGTACTGGCGCGTCAGCCAGCCCGGCGCTTCACCTTTCGGTGCCCACCAGTATGAGCCAGAAAGGCTCAGCACGTTGCCAAACAGACGCGGGTAGCGCAGCGCCACCCATGAGGACGCTATTCCCCCGTAGCTTGACCCCGACAGCACCGTTTTTTGCCGCTGCATGGCGATCCCCTGCCCGCGTAGCCACGGCAGCAATTCATGCGCCATAAAGTCGGCGAAATCCGGGTTCGGCGGCAGCTCTTTACTGCGTCGGGCGTGATCGAGGCTGTTGATGAACACCACGTTGACCGGCGGAAGATGGTGTCGGGCAAGCAGACCATCCAGCACGTTCGCAAAATGGTAGTCGTCCTGATAGATCTGCCCATCGAAGAGGATCAACGTCCAGCGCGCAGGCTGCACGCCCCGCGGTTTGTAGATCATCACTTCCCGCGTGTTGCCGAGGATTTTGCTGGCAATCCTCTGGCGGCTGAGCGTGCCGTGCACCAGCGGCTGGGCGGCGGCCCGTAGCGAGCAGTAACGTGCCGGACTGAGATCGAGCAGAGAATAGCGGTTCCAGCGATCCGTCTCCTGTCCACCAAAGGTGTTTGGATTAAGCGGATCGGCCTGTGCGCTCACCAGGATCGCCCGACGCTGATCGCGCGGGGAGCCGTCAATCAACGGGACATCTGGCGCGAGCTTGTACTGCATCACCGTATCGGCGGGCACTACGTAGCTGCGAAACCAGACGTCGCTGTTACCCAGGCGGAACAGCGGATCGTGATCGCCCGCGGGAGAACCCAGAATAAAGACGTTGTTCCGCGCACCGCGCCATAAAAAGGTTACACGCTTATGGCGGATATCCACCGGTTCCACCATCGGCGTTCCCTGCCGACTCTGCGCCTGCCAGAACGCGTCACTACTCCCACCGGCAGCAACCGTTTTTGCCAGCGCCTGTAGCGTCGGGCTTTCAGGCTCAAGCATTTGTACGCGCGGTAATGCAGAGGTCTCTTTCATTCGCCACTGAAAACGCCACGGCTTACCCACTTCGCCGTGCAGCACCAGCGAGGTGTTCTGCTTCACCGGCAGCGCAAAGAGCAACCTGTGTTCGCCATCCACCGGGCCATTTTCAATCAGCGTGCGAATGCGGCGGTTTTGCCCGTCCAGCAGACGGGCATCCGTCACGCCGTTCAGCGTGGCAGAAACATAATTTTCCGTCAGTTCGGGCAGCACAAAGCAGACTTCACCGCTGGCATCAAATTTCCCCTGCACTTCCCCCTGCAGGGATGAGTGTTCACACGTCGCCGCCACGGCGGGCAGCGCACCGATCCCTAATAACAACCCACTCCATGCCCTCTTCATTACCACAGGTTCCCCGACGAAATTTGTTGCCAACGCTAATGCAAATAGTAATGATTTGCAATATCATCTAACCCGATTTACCGGTGTTTTTATGGCGATAGCAACCAAGGATGTTAAATAATAATGTTTAAAAATAATAAGATAATGCAGCTCTGGCTCCTGAGTCTGGCGACGGCCAGCGTGGCGGCTCAGGCAGAAACAAAAGAAGAAACCATTACTGTGACGCAGGGGATGAATGAAGAACCCACTGCGCCGGTAAAAGGGATTGTGGCAACCAAAACCCTCTCTGCCACCAAGACCAGCGCAGAGATCATCAGGACGCCGCAGTCTGTGTCGGTGATCACCCGCGATCAGATGAAAATGCAGGACGTGACGTCGGTATCGCAGGCTCTGCGCTACTCGGCGGGCGTGTTTACCGAGTACCGTGGATCGTCAAACCGTAACGACGAGGTGTTTGTGCGTGGCTTCAGCTATGTGCCGAAATTCCTCGACGGATTAAGCTTTGGTGCCACCGCCTCATCACAGACGGGCACGATTGACCCGTGGCTGCTGGAGCGCGTGGAGCTGGTACGTGGTCCGGCTTCGGTGCTGTTTGGCCAGGTCAACCCGGGCGGGTTAATCAGCATGACCAGCAAACGCCCGACCACGGAGTCCATCCATAACCTGCAGCTTCGCACCGGCAACAACGACCTCGCCGAAGGGGCGTTTGATTTTGGCGGCAAACTCAGCGATGACGGCCGGGTGCTGTATCGCGTGAACGGTATCGCCCGCACTCAGCATAATCAGGTGGACGACTACAAAGAGACGCGCATGGCGATTGCTCCGGCGATCACCTGGTATCCGAACGATCAGACCCGCTTTACGCTGCTCACCAGCTACCAGAAAGATCCGGACGCCGGCTACCGTAACTTCCTGCCCGCGTATGGCACGGTGAAGAGCGTTGACGGCAAATACATACCGCGCGACTTTAACGTCAGCGATCCGGATTACGATCAGTCCTGGCGCGAGCAAACGATGATCGGCTATGAACTGGAACATCAGTTCGCGGATAACCTCACCTTCCGCCAGAACGCGCGTTACGCCACCATCAAGCAGAAGTATCGTTATCTGGTTTACGCCACCAGCGCCGCCAACAGCTCGGTACTGACCCGCCGCGCCCAGCACGAGGAACGTACTACTGACGAGTTTGGCCTCGATAACCAGCTGGAATATCTGGCTTATACGGGTGCAGTCAGCCATACCCTGCTCGGCGGGTTTGACTACAAGACCAGCAAGGATAAACAGCTGCTGGAACGCGGCACCGGCTCACAGTACGACCTCGACTGGCGAACGCCGGTTTACGGCGTGAAGGTGGATGAAAGCACCTTCAGAACGGCGAGCGACGAGCAGCAAAATCTCGATCAGATGGGTCTGTACCTGCAGGATCAGATGAGCTGGAATAAATGGGAGTGGCTGGTTTCCGGGCGCTACGACTGGAGCGAAGTGCGTACCAACGACTTCACCGATAACAGCTTCACCCAGCAGAACGACAACAAATTCACCTGGCGTACCGGCCTGCTGTACGCCTTCGACTTTGGTTTGTCGCCGTATGTCAGCTACAGCACCTCGTTTGAACCGAACCTGCAAACCAACCGCGCACCGGGCGTGGGACCGTTTAAACCGACGACCGGTGAGCAGACCGAAATCGGCCTGAAGTACCAGCCGGTCGACACCACGCTGATGACCCTGGCGCTGTACGATTTAACCCAGGACAACGTGGCGACCTATAACAGTGCCGAAGGCTGGTTTGAGAATGCGGGCAAGGTGCGCTCGAAAGGCGTTGAGGCAGAGATTCACTCTACGCTGATGGATAACATCAACCTGATCGGTTCTTATACCTATACCGATGCAACAACCAAAAGCACAACGGTAGCGGGTACCGAAGGCAAAACGCCTGCGCGTATTCCGGCGCACATGGCTTCAGCTTTCGCCAGCTACACCCTTCCTGGCGGCGCGCTGAAGAGCCTGACCACAGGCGTGGGCATGCGCTATATTGGCACCAGCTACGGCGATGCGAAGAATACCTTCAAGGTACCGTCGGTGGATCTGTATGACGCAATGGTGAGTTACGATCTGGGCGAAATGAACAGCGGCCTGAAAGGCGCCAGCGTGCAGTTTAACGTCAATAACCTGGCAGATACTAAGTATGTGGCATCGTGCGCAAGCGATACGGCGTGCTTCTACGGGATTGGCCGTACAGTGACGGCGACGGTGAATTACAGCTGGTAAGCATTGTGCATGGTGGGCCCCTCACCCTAACCCTCTCCCCATAGGGGAGAGGGGACAATTACACCCTCGCCCCTATGGGGAGAGGGCCGGGGTGAGGGGCATGTTTCAATGCGCCCGGCTGTGGTTATCTTTGCGATACGCACCAGGCGGCTGGTTAAAGGTGCGGGTAAAGATGCGGGTAAAAGTCTGCTGGGAATCAAAGCCGTAGCGCAGGCAGATGTCGTACACCTTTTCATCTGACTCACGCAGATCCCGCGCCGCCAGCAGCAGCTTGCGCTCGCGAATGTAGCGCCCCAGACTCTCGCCTTTGTACTGCATAAATAACCGCTGCAGGTGCCATTTGGAGTAGCCTGCGTGCCGGGCGATCTCGTCGATCCGCAGCGGCTGATGGAGATTATCGTCGATCCATTCAACGATTGTGTCGATAACCTGAGCGGAAATTGTCATGTCGCTCTCCCCCTCTGCTCTTCGATTTAACATTATTCCCACCATGCACGAAATTGCTGCGTTGCATCATCGACCCGGACAGGCTCGCCGGGCTCAGGCGTCAACAGCCGATAGTTTTTGTCTTTGCTCGCCCGCGTCAGCTGAATCAGCGGATCGTTCCAGGTGTGTTTGGCCAGCACAAAGCGCCCGGAGTGACCCGGCACTACGGACTGCGCATTCAGATCCACCGCCGCCTGCGCCGTTTCGGCGGGCAGCATGTGGATGTACTTCCAGTCCATGTCGTACTGTCCGTTCTCCATGATCGCCAGATCGACCTGACCGAACTGCTCGCCAATGGCGCGGAAATGCGGGCCGTAGCCGGAATCCCCGCTGTAGAACACTTTTTTCTGCGGGGTGACGAACATAAAGCTGCCCCACAGGGTCTGGTTGCGTTTCAGTCCGCGTCCGGAAAAATGGCGCGCGGGCAGCACATGTACGGTTAACGCGTCGCTGATGCGCACCGACTGATCCCAGTCGCGCTCCTCAATGAGGGTCGGATCCATTCCCCAGTAGCGCAGGTGCGATCCCACCCCGAGCGGCGTGACGACGCGTTTTACTTTCGGCATCAGCGCTTTGATGGTGGCGTAATCGAGGTGATCGTAGTGGTCGTGAGAGATAATCAGCAGATCGATGTCCGGCATCGTCTCTGCGCGCCACGGATATTCCCCGGCAAAGGCTTTATTCAGGAAGGAGAACGGCGCGGCGTAATTGCTGAAGACCGGATCGATCAGGATGCGTTTGCCCGCCAGCTGCAGATACCACGACGAGTGCCCCAGCCAGACCAGCGTCTCCTGCTCCAGCGGCAGGCTGGCGAGATCGGTTTTCACCAGCGGCAACGGCGCGGCAGGCCGGGCATTCTGGGTTTTGGTCATCAAAAAGCCCCACCACGCCGCCAGCAGGTTCTTGCTGCCGGTGTATTCCGGCGTCGGCAAGGCATTATGGAACTGACCGTCGCGATACTGCGGCGAGGTCTCAATCTCACTCAACTGCACACCCTGTGGCGGCTGGCCGAATCCGGCATTCAGTACGAACGGTAAACTCGCCGCTGCTGCAATAATCATCACTACCACCACGCAAAAAATGAAACGCTTTTTCATATCCCAACCCGAATTCGCGCCCCATCCGATGGCCTGCGCGGGCAAAAACTTGCTTATGAGTGAGTAAGCACTCATTATAGGAGTGATGCGAACGTCGTCAAGAAGCTTTTAATTCTTTGACATTCCGCGTTGCAGGTGCGCAAAGGGCATGATTCAATCAAGGTTTTTGAACATAGTGGAGGAAATGCAGTGGCTCGTCCGAAGAGTGAAGATAAAAAACTGGCGTTGCTGGACGCGGCAACCAGCGCCTTTGCCCACTCGGGCATTGCGGCCTCAACCGCGTTAATTGCCCGCAGCGCAGGCGTCGCTGAAGGTACTCTGTTTCGCTATTTTGCCACTAAAGACGATCTGCTCAACGCCCTCTACCTGCACCTGAAACAGGATCTGTGTCAGGCCATGCTGGCTAATCTTGACCGCAGCCTCAGCACGCCGAAAGAGCATACCCGTAATATCTGGAACAGCTACGTTGACTGGGGGATCCGCAATCCCGTCGCCCATGGCGCCATCCGCCAGCTCGGGGTGAGCGAGAAGATCAACGCCGAAACCGAACAGGCGGTGCACGAGATGTTCCCGGAGCTGCATGAGCTCTGCCGTCGCCGGATCCGCCCGGTGTTTATGTCCGAAGCGTTTCGCCTGTTTGGCGACGCCCTGTTCCTGTCGCTGGCCGAGACCACCATGTCTTTCGCCACCCGCGAACCGGCGCGCGCCGACGAGTTTAAAGCGCTGGGGTTTGAAGCCATGTGGCGCGCCCTCGCCGACGAGGATGGCAATGGACAGTAAAACCTTGCAGGCCTGCGCCCAAAGCGTAGCGCTGGAGCTGCCTTTTACCGAGCACTGCTGGCCGTTTGGCCCGGAGTACGATGTGTTCAAAGTCGGCGGCAAAATTTTTATGCTGATGGGCGTGGCGCACGGTCGCCTGCACGTCAGCCTGAAATCCGATCCGCAAAAATCGCTGCTTAACCAGCAGATTTACCGCAGCATCGAACCGGGCTATCACCTGAATAAAAAACACTGGATCTCACTCTACGCCGGAGACGACATCAGCCCAGAGCTGATTGCCGACCTGGTGAACGATTCCTGGAATCTGGTGGTGGATAAACTGCCTAAACGCACCCAGAAGCAGATGCGCCCCGGCGGGTAAGCCCGTGTACTTTTTCCTTTTGCGCCCTACCGGGCGAACTTAACCCCAGGAGTAGTTATGGATATCATTTCTGTTGCCTTAAAACGTCACTCCACTAAGGCCTTTGATCCAACAAAAAAACTGACCGCCGAGCAGGCCGAAAAAATCAAAACCCTGCTGCAGTTCAGCCCGTCCAGTACCAACTCGCAGCCGTGGCACTTTATCGTTGCCAGCACCGAAGAAGGCAAAGCGCGGGTCGCCAAATCAGCGGCCGGTGGCTTTGTCTTTAACGAACGCAAAATGCTGGATGCCTCGCACGTGGTGGTGTTCTGCGCCAAAACCGCCATGGACGACGCCTGGCTGGAACGCGTGGTGGATCAGGAAGAGGCCGATGGCCGTTTCGCCACCCCGGAAGCAAAAGCGGCAAACCACAAAGGCCGCACCTTCTTTGCCGACATGCACCGTGTCAGCCTGAAAGACGATCACCACTGGATGGCAAAACAGGTTTACCTGAACGTGGGTAACTTCCTGCTGGGCGTGGGCGCGCTGGGTCTGGACGCGGTGCCGATCGAGGGCTTTGACGCCGCGGTGCTGGACGCTGAATTCGGCCTGACCGAACAGGGCTTCACCAGCGTAGTCGTGGTGCCGGTCGGCCATCACAGCGTGGAAGATTTCAACGCCGCGCTGCCAAAATCCCGCCTGCCGCTGAGCACGGTTGTGACTGAGTGCTAATGACTAATGGCACGCTGGATCCCGGCGTGCCTGTTTTCAATAAAGCGTAATCTGCGGGTGCTTAACCCCGCACACCAGCGCGTAACGCGTTAAGGTATCCAGGCTTGCCCGCGTAATGTTGGCTTCCATTCGGGATACGGTTGGCGCGCTGACGCCCATCCGCTCCGCCACCTGCGCACGCGTAAGGCCTGCATGATTGCGCCATTGTGCCAGCATCTCACGCAGCCGCTCCTTACGTTCTTCAGCGTCAAAAGAAGCCTGCACGTCTGAATCACTTAACAGCTCTGCCCTGAGTTCGTCCCAGTCAATAATCTTCTTGCTCATCCAACATCTCCTGTTGTTGTTTTCTAATAAACAAGAAATTAGCATATAAGACAATTTGCATTAAAGGCTAATTTTGCCTTTCGTGACTTACCTTACAGGCTTTATCCAGGTCAGACCGGGATCGCTTCAAATCCCTGAAAGTCCCTCGCAAAGAACTTATTTCCCCCCGCTCCCCGCGTGCCAGATCCGCTCCGCGTAGCGCCCTATCACCGCCAGCGAGGCCGCCAGAATCAGGAAGAAAAGCACCTTATTCATCCCGTCCCAGAAGTATTCGAAATAGCGGGTGTACAGGTTGATGCCGAGAAACGTCAGGCCAAAACCGCGCAGCATCCCGTCGTCGGTTTTCAGGCTGATATAAATACAGATCACCGCCGCCACGGCAAACAGCAGCGCCCACGGCAGTAAGGCCGCGCGGGTGGTGCCGTACCAGCTGTCGATATCGTAATTGCCGAAAATCGACATGATCCACAGGGCGATAAACAGATACGTCAGCCCCGTCGCTTTACTGGTGGTGTAGAGATGGCGACGCCGCAAAATGCCCCGCAATCCCCAGCACAGCGCCAGCAGCGCGCCGCCGAAGAAGATAAAGCGCACCGGGTAGTTCATCCCCAGCCAGTAGGCCCCCCAGCCGGACATGTACCCCGTTTCGGCACCCAGCCAGCTGCCGAGCGACAGCAGAAAGAAGAGCCACACCAGCCCGGAGCGGCCAAAATAGCCCACCAGCCCGTACACCGCGCAGCCTGCAAGGAACAACGGCGCAATATGGCCGCTGCCGTTGTCGAGCCGCTCGCCCAGCTGCCACAGGGCAATGGCGGTAAACAGCACCCCGAGGAACAGAATCGCTTCAGTGCTGTAGTGCCACTGGCTTTCCTGCCGCTGGCGGCTGAATCCCCACAGGTAAAACCCGACGGCCAGCACCGCAGGCAGCCCGATACGGGCAAAGGAGGAGAAAGAAATGAGATCGATAATCCACGTCATCAGCTCGCTGTCGGCGAACAGACTGCCCAGCGCAATCATGACGCAGGCCAGCGCCGTCCAGAAGGCGTAGCGGCTCAGGCGCTGCCAGTCGAGGACCCCGCGTTTAAGCGTGCCGGATAAGCGTTGCGCATCGGCGGCACTCAGCGCCCCCTCCTGCTCCCATTCGGCGAGTGCGCGACGGATCGTGCGTTCCTGTTTGCGGGTCACGTTCATTTTGCCTGCTCCTCCAGCCATGTCAGCGCCTTCTCTCCTGCTTCATCCACCGGCAGATAGACCAGCAGACGCGAACCGTTGCGCGGGGCGGAATACCAGTACATCTGCTGGAGCTGAAAATCACCGAGTTGCGGATGCGAGAACAGCTTGAGCTGATTTTCCACGCCGCGCACGTCGTTACGCTGGTGCCACAGCGCCTCGAACTCGGCCGACACCGCAAAGAAGCGCGCCAGTTTGGCTTCCCACGCCGGGTCACCGCGATGCTCAGCCATCGCCGCACGAAAATAAGAGACAAAAATAGCCAGCACGTCATCGCGTTTGCCGAGTCGGGCTCGCCACGCCGGATGGGTGAGGAAGAGGTAAATGCAGTTGCGATCTTCCGGCGGGATGTCATTGAAGTCGACGCCCATCAGATGACCGAAGCTGTCGTTCCACGCCACGATGTCGAAGTTCGGTTTCTGGATGCTGGCCGGTTTCGGCATCAGGGTATCCAGCAGACGCCGCGTGCCCTCGCTGATACCTTCACAACAGGCCGCCTGTGGCGCTTCGCCCGGTGGTAACCCGGCCAGCACAAACAGGTGACGAGCTTCGGTCGGCGAACACTGCAGTGCTTTTGCTACCGCCGTCATCACCACGCTGGACGGGTTCACGTCCCGGCCCTGCTCCAGCCAGGTGTACCAGGTCACGCCCACGTCAGCCAGCATCGCCACCTCTTCCCGGCGCAGGCCAGGGGTGCGGCGGCGTCCGCTGCGCGGCAGGCCCAGGCGCTGCGGGTCGAGACTCTCCCGACGGGCGCGCAAAAACGCCCCCAGCTGTCTGCGACTCTCTTCCTGTAACGACAGGGTAGGTTCACTAATCTGCGACATAACCCCTCCAGCAGGGTAGTACTAATACCAGTATAAGCAGGAACTGGTACCCGTTTATAAGATAGACGATGCTACGGCTCTTAGCTGAATGACGCAATGGAGTTACCATGAATTCGTCTGCTGTTTCAACGGGTCGCGCCGGGCTGATATTGCTGTTAACCGGCCAGATGCTGCCGCTGATTGATACCTCGATCACCAACGTGGCGCTGGATTCGATCACCCACTCCCTGCACGCCACCGCCACCGAGCTGGAGCTGATTGTCGCCCTGTACGGCGTGGCATTTGCCGTCTGCCTGGCGCTCGGCAGCAAGCTCGGGGATAACCTTGGCCGTCGGCGGCTGTTTATGTGGGGCGTGGCGAGTTTTGGCCTGGCCTCGCTGCTGTGCGGGATGGCCGGCAATATTGAGCAACTGCTGGCGGCGCGCATCGTTCAGGGCGCGGGCGCGGCGCTGATCATGCCGCAGATCCTCGCCACCCTGCACGTTACGCTCAAAGGCACCGCCCACGCCAAAGCCATCAGCCTGTTTGGCGGGATCGGCGGCATTGCCTTTATCGTCGGGCAGATGGGCGGCGGCTGGCTGGTGTCGGCGGATATCGCCGGGCTCGGCTGGCGCAACGCCTTCTTTATCAACGTGCCTATCTGCCTGCTGGTGCTGGCGTTGAGCCGTCGCTACGTGCCGGAAACCCGCCGGGAGCTCCCGTCGCGCATTGACTGGCAGGGCACCGCCCTGCTGGCCGCCATTCTCTGCTGTCTGCTGTTCCCGATGGCGCTCGGCCCGCAGTGGCACTGGTCATGGCCGCTGAAAGCCGCGCTGATTGCCCTTATTCCACTGGTATTATTAATGGCGCTGAATGCGCGCAAAAAAGAGCGTGAGAACGCCCACCCGCTGATCCCACCGCGCTTAATGCAGCTCAACAGCATCCGCTTTGGGGTGCTGATTGTGATGCTGTTTTTCAGCGCGTGGTCCGGGTTTATGTTCTGCATGGCGCTGACCATGCAGACCGGTCTCGGGATGGCTCCATGGCAGTCCGGCAACAGCTTTATCGCCCTCGGGGTGACCTACTTTATCTCGGCGTGGTTCGCCCCGCGCCTGATTGCCCGCTACAGCACCAGCCATATTCTGCTGATGGGGCTGGCAATTCAGATAACCGGCCTGCTGGCGCTGATCGCCACCTTCCGTATCTGGGGACTGGAGAACACCGCCCTGACGCTGGCCCCGGCCACCGGGCTGGTGGGTTACGGCCAGGCGCTGATTGTGAACAGCTTCTACCGCATCGGGATGCGCGATATCCAGCCCGACGACGCCGGTGCTGCCAGCGCCATCCTGAGCACCCTCCAGCAGGCGGCGCTTGGCCTCGGTCCGGCCATTTTCGGTGCGATTTTGCTGCACGCCCTGCAGCACCATCACGGCGATTATGCCCAGGCCATCAACGTCTTCCTGCTGGTGGAAACGGTGATGATGGTGATACTGGCGCTGGTCACGCTGCGCCTGCGCCATCGCCTGTGTCTGCCTGCGGTGAAGCCCTGCCACGCCGTAAAGTAAGCCCAGACGAATTTGCATAATAGATCCACAGCCGCCATTATGGCGGCTGCATCAATACAGGAGACGTTATGCAGGAATTAATTGCCCAGGTAGAAGAGTTAGGCATTGAAATTAATCACACCACTTCTTTAGTGATTATCTTTGGTATTATTTTTCTTACCGCCATCATTATTCATTTTATTCTGCACAAACTGGTGTTGCGGGCTTTTGAAAAGCGCGCCCAGGCCAGCAGCCATTTGTGGCTGCAAATCATTACCCAGAATAAGTTATTTCACCGTCTGGCCTTTACCCTGCAGGGGATTATCGTCAACGTTCAGGCGGTATTGTGGCTGCAAAAAGGTAGCGATGCGGCGCAAATTCTCACCACCTGCGCCAGGCTGTGGGTGATGGTCTATGCCCTGCTGGCGTTCTTCTCGCTGCTGGACGTGATTTTCAATCTGTCGCAAAAAATGGCCACCGCCTCGCAGCTGCCGCTGAAGGGCATTTTCCAGGGCATCAAGCTGGTGAGCGCCATTCTGGTGGGGATTTTGATTATCTCCCTGCTGATTGGTCAGTCCCCCGCCATTCTGATTAGCGGTCTGGGGGCGATGGCCGCGGTGCTGATGCTGGTGTTTAAAGACCCGATACTTGGCCTGGTGGCCGGGATCCAGCTCTCGGCCAACGACATGCTCAAGCTCGGTGACTGGCTGGAGATGCCCAAATACGGCGCCAACGGCACGGTGACGGATATCGGCCTGACCACCGTCAAGGTGCGTAACTTCGATAACACCATCACCACCATTCCCACCTGGGCGCTGGTGTCCGACGCCTTTATCAACTGGAGCGGCATGTCGGCCTCCGGCGGACGGCGCATTAAGCGCAGCCTGAACATAGATACCACCAGCATTCATTTTCTTGATGCCGATGAGCAACAGCATTTGATTCAGGCCCGGTTATTAAAGCCGTATATGGCGGCGCGGCATGAAGAAATTACCCTGTGGAATCAGCAAAATAGTGAGGGTGAATCGGCACTGAATCTGCGCAAGATGACCAATATTGGCACCTTCCGCGCGTACCTGAATGAATATCTGCGCAACCATCCCCGGATCCGCAACGATATGACCTTAATGGTGCGCCAGCTTGCGCCGGACGCTAACGGTTTACCGATTGAAATATATGCCTTTACCAACACGGTAATCTGGGCGGAATATGAAGGAATTCAGGCCGATATCTTCGACCATATTTTCGCTGTGATTGAGGAATTTGGTCTGCGCATTCACCAGACGCCAACCGGAAACGATATTCGCTCCCTGGCCGGCGTGCTGGCGAAATAACTCAGGAGCTGGCGCGTTCGATATAGCGCCAGCTCATCATCACCCGTTCGGTGGGGGCATCGGGGTTATCGATTTTATTCAGCAGTAAATCCACCGCCTTGCGTCCGATATCCCGCGACGGCTGTTCAATGGTGCTGAGCGGGGGCGAAACCAGCCCGGCCAGTTCAGTGCCGTCAAATCCCACCACCGCAATATCCTCCGGCACCCGCAGGCCGGCCTGCTCGATGGCACGCAGAGCCCCCGCGGCCAGTATATCCGAGACGGCAAACACCGCATCCGGACGCGGCTCGGCGGCCAGCAGTTTGGTCATCGCCGCCATCCCCGCCGCCGCGCTCAGGTCGCTGGCGTACTCCACCGCCTGATAAGCAAAATCACGCAGATGGACCACGCTCTTGTAGCCGCGTTCGCGCAGGCGGGAATATTTGTAGCTCAGGTCGTGGTTGATCAGCGCAATGCGCTGGCGGCCCGCGTCGGCGAGGCGGCTGACCACATGCTGGGAGGCATCGACGTCGTTGATGCCGACGCAGGAGACGGACCCGGCGTCGGCATATTCGGCGCACTGCACCCAGGGCGCATCGCCAATCAGCGTCGCCAGTTCGTTCAGCCGGGAGAAGGCGTCCATGGTGATAATGCCGTCGACCATTTTGCCGGACAGCAGGCCGAGGCCAGAGCGGGAGCGTTCGATGTCCGAGCTGGAATTGCACAGCAGGATGCGGTAGCCGTTTTTCTCCGCCTGCTCTTCAATGCCTTTAACCACTTCGGCGCAGAACGGGTTGGCGATGTTGGAGACCATCACCAGAATCATCGAGCTGCGCGCCGTGCGCAGCTGACGGGCCAGCAGGTTGGGCTGGTAGTTGGCCTCTTTGATGGCCTGCAAGACGCGATCGCGGTTTTTGGCTTTGACGGTATCGCTGTTGTTCAACACGCGCGATACCGTCGCCACCGAGACGCCCGCAAGCCGGGCGATTTTCTGAATGGACATAGCGACTGTAATCCTGCAATGAGCGTTCTGAGCAGGCTACCATAAAATCGCTGCCCGGCGTACCGGGCAACGGGTTAACGGTCGACGCTCACCCAGCCCTGCTGCTGATGGCTTTTCACTATCGCATCAATGATATACATCACATCCGCACCGTCGTGGAAGGTGGCAAACACCGGGTTCTCCGGCATAACGCCGGTCTGCACCGCGCGATAAAACTGCGCCATCATATTTTTGAAGGCATCGGGCCAGCCTTCAATGTGCCCGCCCGGGAAGTGGGCGCTGTTGGCGACATCGCGGTTCATCAGGCCCGGATCGTCGGTCAGGGTCTGATTCGGCTGGGCGCGATGGCCCACCCACAGCTGCTGGGGCACTTCCTGATCCCAGGCCACGGAGGCTTCACTGCCGTTCACTTCCAGGCTCAGGCGGTTTTTACGCCCGGCGCTGACCTGCGAGACGTTAAAGCTGCCTTTGCTGCCGTCGTCAAAGCGGAACAGCACCGAGCCAAAATCTTCGGTGCTGACGGGCTTATCCTCGTACACCGCTTCCTGCGCCTGGCCGAAGGTCTGGTTGCCGGCGACGTTGGATTTGCGGGTCGGCCAGACGATGGAGAGATCGGCCATCACCGCGGTAATGCGGCGTCCGGTAATAAACTGGATGGTGTCGCACCAGTGGGAACCGATGTCCGCCACCGCCCGCGATGCCCCGCCAAGCGCCGCATCCACGCGCCAGTTGTAGTCGGTTTCCAGCAGCATCCAGTCCTGCAGATAGCTGCCGTGGGCGGCAAACAAGCGTCCGAGGCTGCCCTGGCTGACCATGCTGGTCGCCTGACGCACCATCGCAAACTGACGATAGACAAAGCTCACGCCGTGGATCACTCCCGCCTGCTCCGCCAGCGCCACCAGCTCGCGCGCCTCTTCCGGGGTCATGCACAGCGGTTTTTCCGAGAACACGTGCTTCCCGGCGCGCAGGATCTGACGGTTGATCTCCGCATGCAGATGGTTTGGGGTGCAGTTGTGCACCACGTGCAGATCCGGGTGCGCCAGCAGCGCCTCGACGCTGCCGTAGGCGTGAGGAATGTTTAATTCTTTGGCTTTCTCTTCCGCCAGCGACTGCGAGCCGTCGCACAGGGCGACGACCTGCACAAAACCCAGACGGCGCAAGGCTTCGATATGCGCCGGGCCGATAAAGCCGCTGCCGATAATACCGACGTTAATCATGAAGTTCTCCTGCGGCAAAATCATCAAACGCCCGGGCGGAAACCGGGATAATGTGGCGGGAGATAAATTCCCGTCCTTCGCGCGCGCCGGTGTCGCCATCCTTCATGCAGCATTCCCACTCCAGCACTGCCCAGCCGTCATAGTCGTACTGGGTGAGCTTGCTGAAAATGCCCTTGAAATCCACCTGCCCGTCGCCCGGCGAGCGGAAGCGTCCGGCGCGGTTGATCCAGCTCTGATACCCGCCGTACACGCCGCTGCGCCCGTTGGGGCGGTATTCCGCATCTTTGACGTGAAACGCCTTGATGCGGGTATGGTAGTGGTCGATAAACGCCAGGTAATCCATCTGCTGGAGCAGCAGATGGCTGGGATCAAACAGAATGTTGCAGCGCGGGTGGTTATCCACTAACGCCAGAAAACGCTCAAAGGTCACGCCATCATGCAAATCTTCACCCGGATGCAGCTCAAAGCAGACGTTGACGCCCTGCTCGTCGAAGGCGTCCAGAATCGGCCGCCAGCGACGGGCCAGCTCGCCAAAGGCCTCTTCAAAACGCGCCTCGTTATGCGGTGGCCAGGGGTACATGAACGGCCAGGCCAGCGATCCGGAGAAGGTGGCATGGGCGGTTAATCCCAGCCGGGCCGACGCTATGGCCGCCTTTTTGATGATATCGGTCGCCCACGCCTGACGGGCTGCGGGATTACCGCGCACCGCCGGTGGGGCAAAGTTATCGAAAGCCTCGTCGTAGGCCGGATGTACGGCGACAAGCTGCCCTTCCAGATGGGTCGACAGCTCGCTGATAACCAGCCCGTGCGCCGCCAGCGTGCCGCGAATTTCGTCGCAGTAGGCCTGGCTTTCTGCCGCCCGCTCTACGTCAAAAATCGCTTTATGGTTGCAGGGAATTTGCAGGGCTTTGTAGCCCTTTTCCGCTGCCCAGCCTGCCAGCCCATCGAGGGTATTAAATGGCGCTTCCCCCCCGATGAACTGCGTCAGAAAAATACCCGGACCTTTAATTGTCCTCATACCACCTCCAGAAATTACGCCTTGTCGTCTTCATATTTGAACGAGACCAGGAAAACGAGTGCAATCACGGCAGCAGCAACCGCCGGGATCCACCAGAAAGTGACCCATGCTTCAGGCACGGGTTGGCCGGCCACCAGACGGTTGTACAGCGCGCCGGAAATTTGTGAGCCCAGCAGCATACCGATGCCGTAGGTGAACATCACAATCATGCTCTGCGCCTGGCCTTTTACCTTGTCGCCCGCCACGCGGTCGGTGTAGATAAAGCCCACCACAAAGAAGAAGTCGTAGCACACGCCGTGCAGCAGGATGCCGAGATACAGCAACACGCGGCCCTCTTCGCTGACGCCCATCGCAAACATCGCATAACGGACAAACCACGCCAGCATGCCGATCAGCAGCATGTACTTCACGCCCAGACGGCGGAACAGCAGCGGGATCACCAGCATAAAGAAGATTTCAGACATCTGGCCGAACGACATGGCGGTACTGACATCAGCAATACCGGCATCTGCCAGATACGACGCGGTGTAGGCGTAGTAAGTGCCCAACGGGACCGAGATCAGCATCGCGCACATGCAGAAGATGAAGAAGTGACGGGTTTTCAGCAGGGCAAAGGCATCGGCGCAGAACAGATCGCGCATCTTCACCGGCAGGCCTTTGGCTGGCGCTGGCGTGTGCGGCAAGGTCAGGCTGTAGAGCGCAAGGATCACCGAGCTTGCCGCCGCCACCTGGAAGATGGTAACGCTGGACGCCACGCCGGTGACGCCGATAAAGATCCCGGCCACAATCCAGCCGATGGTGCCAAACACACGCACCACCGGGAAGGTCTTGTCGACGTTCGCCAGGCTGTGGAAAGCGATGTTATTGGTCAGCGCCAGGGTCGGCATATAGCAAAGCGTGTAGCCAAACAGCAGGCCAATCAGCAGCGCGCCGTTTTCAGCAATTAACGCACCCGGGACAAACCACAGGATCGCCGCGCCCGCCAGGTGCATCACCGCCATTACCTTTTGCGAGGCAAAGAAGCGGTCGACCAGCATCCCGAGGACAAACGGTGACAAAATCGAGGCAATCGGCCCCGCCGAGAACGCATCGCCAATCAGCAGCGACATGTTGTGCTGGGTCATCACCAGACCGAGCGTGACCGACCAGCTACCCCAGATAAAAAATTGCAGGAACATCATCAAAGAGAGGCGCGGAACCAGCAGCCGATGCTGCCCCATCACCTTTCCACTACTTTCAGTTGTTGACACCATGTTGATCCCCACCCTTAAAAAGTAATCGATTACAAACCGTGTTAAACAAAAAGTAATCGATTACAAAAGAAAGATCCTGCGCGTTGATGGAGATCTGGGAAGGCGATCACGATAAAGATGAAATTCGGGGCGGAAAGGGGTGGGTGGCGGCTTCGCTCATCCGGCCTACGTTTGGTTTTGTAGGCCCGTGCAAGCGCAGCGCCGCCGGGCAAACAGAGGATGGTGCGGGACTGTGCGGCCTGATGCCCTCACCCCGGCCCTCTCCCACAGGGAGAGGGAGCAAACAATAAAAAAGCAACTACCGTTGCTTTTTGCATTCACCTTGAGAGGGAGTACACACTCAAAACGGCAACTACGTTGCCGTTTTGCATTTACCTTCTGGACAGCTTAAACGCGGCAAACAGGAACACAATCCACACCGGCAGCAGGATTGCCGAGGTGCGCATGCCATCCATGGTGCACATCAGCACCAGGATCATTGCCAGGAAGGCGATACAGAGGTAGTTACCCGCCGGATAGAGCAGCGCTTTGAACTGCGTCTCGCGCCCTTTGCGACGCATCGCCGCGCGAAAACGCAGGTGCGCCAGGCAGATCATGATCCAGTTCAGCAGTAACGTTGCCACCACCAGCGCCATCAGCAGGCCAAACGCCTCGTGCGGAAGAACGTAGTTAACCAGCACCACCAGCGAGGTGATCCCCCCGGACAGCAGCAGCGAGTTTACCGGCACGCCGCGACGGCTGACGCGGGTTAAGAACTTCGGTGCGTTGCCCTGCACGGACAGACCAAACAGCATCCGGCTGTTGGAGTACACGCCGCTGTTATAGACCGACAGGGATGCCACCAGAATCACAAAGTTCAGCGCCGATGCCACCAGATTGCTGTTCATATCGTGGAAAATCATCACAAACGGGCTGCTGTCGGATTTCACTTCCACCCACGGGTAGAGCGCGAGCAGCACCACCAGCGAGCCGATGTAAAACAGCAGAATACGGTACACCACCTGGTTAACCGCTTTCGGGATACTTTTATGCGGATCCTGCGCTTCAGCGGCGGTAATGCCGATCAGCTCCAGACCGCCGAACGAGAACATGATCACCGCCAGCGACAGCACCAGCCCTTTCCAGCCGGTGGCCAGGAACCCGCCGTGCTGCCATAGGTTGTCGATGCTGGCGCGCTCGCCGCCGTGGCCGGAGAACAACAGCCACAGGCCGAAGCCAATCATGCCGATAATCGCCAGCACTTTGATCAGCGCAAACCAGAACTCGGTCTCGCCATACAGGCGCACGTTGACCAGATTGACGGCGTTAATGATGATGAAGAACACCGCCGCCCAGATCCAGGTCGGCACGTCCGGCAGCCAGTACTGCATGTAGATACCGGCAGCGGTCAGCTCCGCCATCCCCACCAGCACGAACATCACCCAGTAGTTCCAGCCAGAGAGGAAGCCCGCGAACGGCCCCCAGTATTTGTAGGCAAAATGGGCAAAGGAGCCTGAGACCGGCTCTTCGACCACCATCTCGCCGAGCTGGCGCATAATCAGAAACGCAATAACGCCCGCAATGGCGTAGCCCAGCAGCACCGCAGGCCCGGCCATCTGAATGGCAGGCCCGATGCCGAGGAACAGCCCGGTACCGATAGCGCCCCCGAGGGCGATAAGTTGAATATGTCGGTTTTGTAAACCACGATGCAGCGTCGGAATCTGATCCGACGAGGCTTCAGCAACACCGTTGTCTGAAGCGGATGACGCGTTTTTCACGTCTGACCCCTGTCTCTTTCTATGGAAGGGGCACCTTTTAACACTTCAGCCAGGTGGTAGCAAGTAAAGGCGCGGGGATGAAGGTGGGGCATCCTTGCCCCGGATAACGAGGGTGGAACTCAGAACTCGTAGCCGACGGAAACCTTAACGGTACGCGGCTCACCCTGGAACAGGTAAGTGCCGCTGTCGTCTACGCTTGACCAGTAGTTCTCGTCGGTAATGTTTTCAATACCGGCGCGAACGGTCATCTGGTTCTGGTCATTGTTGACCGCAAAGCGGTAACGCATCCCCAGATCCAGAGTGGTGTAGCTGTCGAGCTTTTTGCTGTTCGCCAGATCCGCATACTGGGAACCGGAATGGTTAACGCGGGCGGTGGCGGTCAGGCCGTCAACGGGCTTGATGTCGTATTCTGCACCCAGCACGGCGTAAAAGTTCGGCACCCCAATCGCGTCGTTGCCCTGGTTGATCCCGTCTTTGGTTTTGGTCAGCTCCGCCTGCAGCCAGGTGGCGCTGGCGTTCAGACGCAGGCCCAGCATCGGCTCGCCGAAGACGTTCAGCTCAACGCCGCGGTTACGCTGTTCAGCATCCAGACCGTAGTGTTTGTTGCTGTCGAGGATCGGCGTAGGCATTTTGATTTCAAACAGCGCCAGCGAGCCGCCGACGCGACCAAAGTCAGCCTTCAGGCCCACTTCGTTCTGCTTAGAGTGAACAATCCCGGTGCTCTGCCCGTAGTTGGTGGCGGTGTTCGGCGCAGTTTTGCCCGGCTGCAGCGCTTCGGTGTGGTTGGCGTACAGGGACAGTTGCTCCCACGGCTTGTAGACCACGCCGTAGGTTGGCATCCAGCGGTCGCCGTCGAAGCTGTCACCCGCGTTTTCCACGCCGGTGACTTTGTTATAGCCGCGGATCACCACTTTCTGATGACGGGCACCGGCGGTAAACAGCAGAGTGTCATCCAGCACGCCCAGGGTATCGCTCAACAGCCAGCCCTGGGTACGCGTGCGCCCGCTGGTCAGCGGATCGCTGTAGTTGCCGCCAGAGCCGCCAAAGTTGGTGCTCGGCGGCGCATTGACGCCGGTGTTGTGGTAGATGTTGGTCACCGGGTTATCCGCCGCCGCCGACATTTTCCACGCAATTTTCTCGTTTTTGCTCATCGCCGAGTAGCCGACGTTGACCTTGTGCGAGACAAAGCCGGTATCAAAGTTGCCGCGAATGCCCGCCATGCCGCTCACGCCGTCGCTGATACGGTTGGTATCCAGACGGGTGGCGGTGGCTTTGCCGCTGGCGTCCACCAGCTTCGCGCCGCTGTACAGCCCCTCTTCATGGGCGTGCTGCGCGCCCAGACCGGTATAGGCGGTCCAGCTGTCGGTGATATCGTATTCGCTGCGCCACATCCCGAATTCGTTCTCGATATTGCTGTACGCCCATTTCTGGTTGTAGTTGCGATCGTTTTTCGGCGGCTCTGGTACGAAGTTAACCCCGGAAACGTTAACCCCGGTCTCTGAGCCGTGGAAGGTTTTCTTCTGATAGCCCAGGTCCACGGAGGTGCGGAAGTCTTCGCCCGCATAATCGAGGCCAGTCGACAGCAGCGTGGTGCGGCGGCGATCGTTTTCGACCGGGGCTTCGCCTTCGCGGTGAACCACGTTAACGCGCGCGCCAAACTGGTCGCTGTCGCCAAAGCGACGACCGGCATCCAGGGTGGTGCCAATCTGCGATTCGGAGGTGTAGTCGACGCCGACCTTCGCCTGCGGGGTTGCACCCGCGTGCTTCGGCTCAAGGTTGATCATCCCGCCCACGCCGGAGCTGGCCGCGCCGTTCATCAGAGAGTTAGCGCCTTTGAAGATCTCAATGCGATCCACCATCTGGGCATCAACCACCTGACGCGGCAGCACGCCGGACAGGCCGCCGAAGGTCATGTCGTCGCCGTCGAACTTCAGGCCGCGAATACGGAAGCTTTCGGCGCTGTTGCCGTAGCCCTGCACGGACTGCACGCCCGCGTCGTTCGCCACCACGTCGGCGATGGTGCGCGCCTGCTGATCTTCCACCAGCTTCGAGGTGTAGCTGATGATGTTGAACGGCACGTCCATCGCATTTTGCTGACCGAGCATCCCCATGCGCCCGCCGTTCGCCACCTGCCCGTCAAGGAAGGCTGGCACCAGCTGGTCGCCGCCGGGTTTGAAATCACGTGTGGCAGCGGACTGCACCACAATGGTGTCTTCTTTTTTGCTCTCCGCCGCCATCGCGGAATGGGTAATCGCACCGATGGCGAGGGCCAGCAGCGTTTTGTTCATTATTCTGGTGTGGTTCATAATTAACTCGTTCAAAATCAGCGCAAAATGGCCCGTTGCCGGGCCTTAATTTTTATAGGTAATAAAATTATTTCAGGGCGATACGCACTACGCTGTCCGGCCCGTTAGTGGAGTGATCTTTGTTGAATGCCTGCTTGACGGTGACGTACAGGGTCTGACCGTCCGCCGACAGCAGCAGGCTGTTCGGGTTCGGCGGCAGATCCCAGCTCTGCTTCACGGCAAAGGTGGTGGCATCAAGGCTCACGACTTTTCCGCTTTCGCGCTGGGTGATGTACAGCTCGTTACGCGCCGGGTTGAATTTCACCCCCATCGAGTCGCCGACATCCAGCTGCTTAATCACCTCGCCGGTACGGATATCCAGCACCAGGGTGGTTTTCGCTTTGGAGTTGTCGGTCACGAACAGGCGGCCAGTGGCTTTGTCTTCTGCCAGATTCAGCAGCAGGGCCGGTTTGTCGCCGAGCGGCTTCCAGCGTTTTTCGATGCGGTTGCTGCGGGGATCCAGCACCAGAATTTCGCCGCCGCCGTTGGCGACGTAAATGCGCTGGGTTTGCTCAGACCACATCAGGCCGGTGACCCACTGTCCGGCATTTTTGATGGTTTTTTTCAGCTTCAGCGTTTTCGCATCCACTACCCAGACCACTGCCGGGTCGCCTACGCCGCCGATGTACAGCACGTCGTTATGCAGCAGCACCTGACGCGCACCGTACGGGTAGCCTTCTTTGTTGCGTTCGGTAAACAGCAGACGCTGTTTCACTTTGCCGTCGGCGGTGCTGATGGCGCTGATCCCGCCGTCCAGCGAGTTAGTGGCATAGACGGTGCTGCCGTCCGCAGAGATAGCGAGGGCAAAGTTTTTCAGATCCGTATGGCTGCGGCCCAGGGTTTTCAGCGTGGTCGGGTCGAGCTTGTAGACCACCCCGCCCTGCACGTCCTTAAAGCCCTCGGCGCTGGCCACGTACAGCGCATCACCTTTCGGGCTCAGCACCATTTCATACAGGCCATCAGCGAGATCGCGCTTCACAACGTTGGTTTGTGCAGGGGCCGTTGCCGGTTTCGGCGCATCGGCGGCAGGCGTGGTTGTCGCGGTATGCTGTGCAGCGCAGCCGCTCAGAGAGACGGCGACGAGCAGCGCCAGGGCGGACAATTTTTTGGTCATCAGGAACATCCTTTACCGTGCAAATCGAATTTGAGGAGGACGCCTGCGCCGCTTATGCGTTGCGATTAGGATTGTGATATGAGGCCGTCAGGCCATTAGCGTCCACCGTTAACACTCTGTGTTCCGTGTGAGATCGACGCTCACTCAACTTGCGGGAAATATCCTTACACGCCCGCAAACACTAAAGAGAATGAGAACTATACTCATTATCTATCTGTGATCAAGTGTAAAAATGCGCAACAAGGTAAAAAAATGAAGTAAAGCAGTCTCCTGCCGCGCCTTATTACCCTTTAGTACAATAGAAGACGGGGGAATTCTTGTAGATAAAATACGCGCTGGCGGAATTAGCCGGGACGATCTGCAGCCTTAAACCACGCTCCCGGTGACGAAAGAAATCCGGAATATTTAATCTGAACGGCAGGGTCGCTTTCGGTAATTCGTTGGTTTCACTGGAGACCATAATCATTCGCCCCTCTTCGCGCCAGTAATCAAAGGTCACATTATTACTGAGGGCAACAGGTGGCTGATTATCCTTAATGTATTCACCCGATGTCTGGTAAATACCCTTGCCGTCACGAAAAGAGAAATTCATCAATATATCAACCATGGCATGTCTATCCACAATGGTGATGTTGGATTCGCAGCTGAAATTATCGCGCTGAAGATGAACATATCCCGCCGCCAGCAGCGGGGCGATAATCGCCAGCACAATCAAAACCCAGCTCACGACGAGTTTATTCATTTTCTTCATACGGCTGCCTGTAAAAAATAGACTGACAGCGGGCGGCGCTGTTTTCCGGTATCTGGTCGCAGACAATCACCGATATTCCCTGCTGGGTCTGGTTCAGGGTCAGATATGCCACATCTCCCTTTTTACAGGGCAGCGGAAAGCGCTGCGACAGCGTGTCCAGTATGCTGCGGCTTTTCTCTTTATCATGCCAGGAGGAATACACCTCGCAACCGCCACTAGTGCCGATCGGCTGGTAGTGAGCAAATACTGACTCTCCCTGGCTGAGGGTCATAAACAGCACGCTGCAGGAGAGTAGAAATAGCCCCCCAGCCAGCCAGTAGGCCCCTCTGGAGGCCCAGAAACGCAGCACTGGCAGGGTCGCGTCGGGTTTCTCTGTTTCGAAAGATTCATCGGGTAAAACAGGCGGTAACACGGTTTTATTCCGTTCAACAAACTCGTCTGCGCTGCCGGTGCGTAACTGCGCGACGGATTTAAAGCCCGCTTTGGGCACGGTGATAATGACATTGTCTTCCAGACCGGCAGTTTTCAGCGCCTTGCGGATCGAGGCGATGGTTTGATACAGGGCGTTGGTGGTGACCACCGCGCCCTGTTTTTCCCACACCGTGGCAAACAGATAGCGCTGGGTCAGCACCTGGTCATTGTGTTCAAGGAGTTGAAGCAGGCACTCACTCACCGGACCATGCAGGATCACTGCGCGCGCCGGGTACTGCGCCAGGGAGCAAACCCGTCGCGCATCGGGTTCAAACAGCACCGTCTCGTTAATCAGATAAACAGTCTTCATCTCATGACCACTGGCTACATTTCAAAGGGATACGATTCATCAAATTTCTGATTCAGTATAAATCATATAACTTCACTCCTCTTTTCGCCCGCCAGAACGCATTGTGAATGCAGCTGAAGAGGTGATGCCATGTCAGCGCATCACACAAGCCTCATCATCAGCGTGAAATGCTAATTTGGCGCGTAAATTCGCCATTTCATCTTGATGCACAGATCCATCACCTGAATCTGGCATAAAAGAACATGAAGCGTAGTGTGGATAGGTTTTTATCCTGAGAATATGAATTACATAAACAAAAACACATCCCGGAGGGGTTTACTCCCTGCTTTCTTATAGCGCACCGGGGTGTGTATTGGAAAGCATTCATAGCAACCATATAATCCACCACATTAATGGTGTGGATAAATGTACGGCATCACTGTCGGGGTGGTTGGCTGAGTTAACATCGTGCAGGAATAAATAAAATGGGTTATCGACTCTATGGCTTTATGATCGGCGAAGAAATTCATTTTGATATTTCAAATCGCCGGTTGTACCGACTGACGGGTAGCCACACCGATAAAAGCATGGCGTTCGCGTCAATCTATTTTAATGAAACCATGCTCAGGCTATTTCTGTATCTGCTGGAGCACGGTCGGCGAAAGATTATTGGCAAAGAAGAGTTGTTTGAAAAAATCTGGGAGGAAAATAACTTATCGCCCTCCACCCAGCGATTATGGCAAGTGCTGCACAATCTGAATAAAAAACTGTGCCTGCTCGGTTTGCCGGATGATTTTATCCGCAACGTTAAAGGCCGCGGCTATATGATTAATTACCCTAGCGTCACACCCGTTTATTATAGGCTGAGTGAACTCCCGGCTCATCCTGTTAAAAAAGAGGAGAAACCAGATAGTCTGAGTGAGTGATGTCAACCCAGGCCTTTGCCCTGAGCACGCTGTGCAAAGGGCTTTTTTTTATATCGAATGTTTCACCAGCCCTACCCCTTTAATGATGACAAAAATAGCAAAAAACCTTTTCATCGACCTGCGTCGATACTGGAAGAGCAGATGAATATAATAAATCACTTTGTAAATTTAAAAGTCAGCCGCAAATTATTTTTCGGTTTTTCCGTCGTCCTGCTGGTAACGCTGGCCATTCTGGCGTCGGGTTTACTGGGGCTGAGCAACATTCAGGATAAAGTGGATAAAAACGGCTTAACCACCAACCTGTTTAACGCCCTCTCTTCAGTACGCCTGGGGCGAACAAACTTCCAGTACACGCTGGATCAACAGTACCTGGATCAGATCAACACCGCCACCGGGCAAATTCAACGCACCCTCACCTCGCTGAAAAGCTACCGCTGGTCGCCGGAAGGTGCCGCGGCCCTGGACAATACCGCTGCGGCCATGAGTGGCTATCTCGCCACCCTGACGCCATTTACCAAAGCCCTGTCGGAAAAAAAACACAGCGAGCAGACCCTCTCTTCCCAGGTGTTGTGCGATAACGCCGAGCGGGTCATCGGACTGAGCAGGGACCCGTCTTTATCGGTGTCTCAATCGCTGTTGGCCGCGCAGGTGGCCTTTATCATGAGCGACATTGATTCCCAGATGACGCTCTATAAACAGCATCCGACGCCGGAGTTGCAACAAATGGTTCAGACTCGTCTGGAGACCGGTAAAGTCGATGCCGTTCAGTTGTTACCGATGCTGCCGGAAGCCCAGCAGCCGATGCTGCAGGCGAGCATCGACAATATGCAGCGCATCGGCCCGGAGCTGGAAAATTACCGCACCGTCTGGATAACCCAGTCGGCCCTGTCCGACGCCTTAACCGACAAAGCGATTGGCCTGACCCTCGCCATACAGACGCTGTTTGATCTGCAGCAGAAAAAGGTAGCAGATACCGTCGACAGCATTCAGATCCAGATGGGCGTTGTGGCTGCTATCGGTATCGTCCTCGCCGTACTGCTGGCGTGGGGGATCACCCTGTCGATTACCCGTCCGCTGAATGAAACCTTGCGGGTAGCAGAGTTGATTGCCAAAGGCGATCTCACCAGTACCCTCACCAGTACCCGCCAGGATGAGCCAGGCCTGCTGATGCAGGCGGTTGCCACCATGAATGAGAACCTGAAAAGCATCATTTATGACGTGCGAGAGGGGGTAGAAAGCGTGGCGCGATCGGCGTCCGAAATTGCCGCCGGGAATATGGATCTCTCCTCGCGCACCGAGCAGCAGTCCGCTGCGGTGGTCGAAACCGCCGCCAGCATGGAGCAGCTCACCTCCACCGTGGCGCTGAATGCCGAGAACGCCAACCATGCGCGCCTGCTGGCACAGGAGGCATCTACCCATGCCAGCGAAGGCAGCGCGATCTCGCAGAAGGTGATCGACACCATGAAGAACGTGCGTAACAGCTCGCACCGTATCTCTGAGATCACCACCGTCATTAACAGCATCGCCTTTCAGACCAATATTCTGGCGCTGAATGCCGCCGTGGAGGCGGCTCGCGCGGGCGATCAGGGCAAAGGCTTTGCGGTGGTGGCCGCAGAAGTGCGCACCCTTGCCCAGCGCAGCGCCCAGTCGGCAAAAGAGATCGAAAACCTGATCAACGAATCAGTGGTGCAGGTGGACAGCGGGTTTACCCTGGTCAGCGGCGCCGGGGAAGCGATGTCGCGCATCGAGACCTCCGTGGCGCAGGTGCGCGACATCATGAGCGAGATTGCCGCCGCTACCGACGAGCAGAGTCGGGGGATTTCACAGATTGCGCAAGCGATGACCGAGATGGACACCACCACTCAGCAAAATGCCGCCCTGGTGGAAGAGTCGTCCGCGGCAGCCAGTTCGTTGGAAGATCAGGCCGTTCAGCTCGAACAGGTGGTGGCAATTTTCCAGGTGCCGGGCGCGGCGGCTCGCACGCCTGCGCGGGCTCAGCCATCCACTAAAAAGGCCCTTGCTCACTCACCGGGCGACTGGGTCAAATTTTGATCTCTACAGGGGGTAGCGGAATGAAACGGGCACATAAAAGCGTCAACGGGATGCTGGCAGGGTTCAACGCCGGGTTAGCGCGCTATTTTTCCCGGCGACTGAGTTCACCGGTCAACACGTTGCGCATGGCGATTGCCCAGCGGCAAATTGCGCCTTTTTACCAGCCGTTTATGGATGCCCGCAGCGGGCAGATTGCCGGGATAGAGGTGCTGGCCCGCTGGCGTCATCCCCTGTACGGCTACGTTTCGCCGGATGTCTTTATTCCGCTGGCAGAGAAACACCATCTGATTGTGCCCCTTACCCACCTGCTGATGGAGCAGGTGGTGGCAGATCTGCAGCATCAGATCCACCGTTTCCCGATTGGGACCTATATCTGTATCAACATCAGCGCCCAGAACTGCCTCGATCCGGGCTTTGAATGCGATACCCGCGACATGGTGCGCAAGCTCAACGCCAACCAAAGTCATGTGGTGGTGGAGATCACCGAGCGGCACCCGCTGCACTTTACCCCGCAGCTCAGCGAATGGTTTGCCGCCCTGCGTCGGGCCAATATCTCGCTGGCGCTGGATGACTTTGGCACCGGCTATTCGAATCTGGCCTATATTTCCGCCCTCAACCCGGAGTTTATTAAAATCGATAAGCTGTTTGTCAGCCAGATAGGCGTGAGTGACGATACGCGGCTGGTGGATAGCCTGATTGATCTGGCGAAAAACATGCGCCTGAAGATCATTGCCGAAGGGGTGGAGACCGAGGCGCAGGCCGACTATCTGCGCAACAAGCACATCGATTACCTGCAGGGGTATTATTTCAGCAAGCCGTTATCGGCCAGTGAGTTGATTCATCAGGTTGCTGCGGGGTGAACACGTGCCACCCCGCACAGGGGTGGCAGCAGAATTATTTCTTCTTGTAGATATCCGCCGTGCCGTGGATTTTGTTTTCGGTATGGCCGGACGTCAGCACCAGCACGTCAGCACCTTTCTTGTCGGCTTTTTCAATCAGCTCTTTCTTCGCATCCGAAGTCGACACTTTATTCGAGGTCGACACCGTACCGATTTTTTCATACTGCGTTTCGACTTTTTTAAAGTCCTCGCGCGTAATCAGCTCAGCAGCAAAGACGTTGGACGTAAACAGCACAGCAGTTCCCAGCAAAATGGCAATCGACTTTTTCATAACCTGATTCCTTGTAATGAATATGCGCTACGGCTCCCCCACTCGGGTGAGTAAGGTCTAATCAGCATGATAAAGAAGGGTGAAAAAATCCAGGCTGCGGGAACATTTCTTTTTTTACAAATTGTTAGCCCTCTTTCCCCATCCCGCTCTGCTGGATAAGCATCAGCATCGCGCTGTTGATCCAGCGGTGCGCCAGGCTTTGGCCGTCGCTTTTCACCACCACCTGCACCGGCATTTCCCGGGTAATCGGCGGCTGCCCGTCGTGGCCCTGAATCGACACCCGATACCAGACTTTCTCCGGCTTTAGCTCTTTTGGCGGAACTCTGGGGGCCAGCGCGATGGTGCCGCCATACTCTTTCGCCAGCGCCATTGACGGTAGCTTTGTCAGGCTGTGCTGGTCCACGGAAACGACGGTGCCGCTTAACGGCTGGATCTGGCCGGGCAGGAAAACGTTAGCAGAAGCCCCCTGCTTAATGCGCTGCAGATCGTCCTCTGTCACCAGGGCATCCACCCGCCAGCGGCTGGCGTCGATCACGGTGGCAATCCGATCGCCCGGCGAGACCCAACTCCCCTCCTGCAAGGTCAGGTTACGCTCCTCGATACGGCCATCCATGGCGGCAAACAGCTGAAGGCGACGCAGTTCCATGTTGCCCGCCCGCTGCTGCAGGGCGAACTGACGCGCCATCTGTTCGGCCAGCACCTGTCTGGCCGCGCTCTCTTTATCCAGCCCCTGCGCCCCGCGCGCGCTGGCTTCCCAGGCCTGGCGCATGGCGATGGCCTTATGTTCGTCCGTTTCGGGCTGCGGGGCGGCCAGCTCAAACAGCAATTGCCCTTTTTTAACCGTCTCGCCATCCTGCACCCGCGCCTTGAGCATCATCGCGCCAAACGGGGTGTACAGGGGTTGCACCATTGCCGCGTCAATCACGCCGGGCATTGAAACGCTGCGCGACCACGGCAACAGCACCACCGCGAGGAGTGCCGCTAACACCAGCGCAATGCGCAGCCGCCGGGATCGGCGGATCTCCGCCCGGCGCTGCCACCAGACTTTTAGTTCTCGGATCATCGGGAGCACCACAAAGGTCATTATCTCAATCACAAACAGGAACACGCCCAGCGCCTTAAAGAAGGCGTGGTAAACCACGATGGCGATGCCGATAAACAGCATCAGCCGGTAAAACCAGGTGGCGAAGGCGAACAGCGTCAGGGCGCGGGAGAACCCACGAGAGACGTTGTCCGGGAGCGGATCCTCCAGCCCCAGCAGCGCCTTGCGCATCGCCCGTTTGGCCCACGCCCCGGCCCGCTCGTGCAGCCCCGGAAAGTCCAGCCAGTCGCACAGAATAAAGTAGCCGTCAAAGCGCATAAACGGGCTGGCGTTAATCACTACCGTCATCACCCACGCGGTGGTGGCGAGGAAGAAGAGCGCATTTTTAAACGCCCCTTCCGGGGCGAACGACCACAGCAGCGTCGCCCAGGCCGCCAGCACCAGCTCGGCCATGATCCCGGCGCAGGCAATTTTGAGCCGCTCCCGGGAACGGCTGAGCTTCCAGCTCTCGCCGGTATCGGTATAGGCCATCGGCAGCATCACCAGCAGCGCCACCCCCATATGCCCGACCCGCACGCCGTAGCGCGTCGCCATAAAGGCGTGCCCCAGCTCGTGCCAGCATTTGGACAGCACCAGCGCCAGCATAAAGCCCAGCGCCCCCTGCCAGCTCACCGCATTTTGCAGCGTCGCTTCGACGGCGTCCCACTGCCGGGCGGCTAACGTCAGCCCGGTGAGACCCGCCACGACGGTGAGCAGTAAAAAGGTGCGCGAGAAGAAAAAGCTCACCCACGGCAGCATCGTTTTCAGCATCTTGCCTGGATGAACCAGGGGGATGCGGATAAAAAGATAGCTGTGCAGCAGGTGCGTCCACAGGCTCTTTTCCGGGCGATAGCGCGGGATTTTCAGCAGCTGGTGCTGCTGTAAAAAACCAACGAATTCGTCCACGTCCTCGGGCAACACCTGCAGAGTCGTCTGCGCGGTGATGTCGTCGGCAATCGCCTGCGGCTTGCCCAGCGGCCAGCGTTTGAGGATCTCAATTTCCAGCCACCCCAGCCGGAACCACAGGTTCCTGACCGGATCGTTCAGGTGCCAGGCCGGGGAGCCGTCGCGGTTGATCCCGGCGTCGCGCAGCTGCAGCTCTTCGCGCAGGGCGGGCCACACCGGGCTGACGCCAGGGATTTCCGCCATTACCAGCCCACCCAGGCGCGCAGGGTCGCCAGCGGACGGCGCAGCAGCAGGTAGCCCAGCGCCTTCCAGTCACCGGAGACGCGGGCAGTGCCCTGCAGGCCGATCCGCGCCTCGGCGGTATTGCCCTGCAGCGAGCCGCGTAGAACGTAGCTCGCCACCCCGTTAGGGGCTTCAACCGTCTGATACCCGGCGTAGTCGAGGGTCGCGCTCAGCGGGCTCAGCGGGGCAACTTTCAGGAACACGGTCATCGGCGCGCCCTGCTTAAGGTTGGTGGATTCGCTGGCCGGGGCCCAGGCCCTGACGCCCGGCTTATCCGGGTCTGCCAGCAGGCCGATGCGCTCCCCGGTTTGCACCGGACGCCCGGCCCAGTCGTCGGGATCGGAATAGACAAACACGCCGTTACGCGGCGCGCGGATAGTGAGTTTATCCAGCTCGCGCTGGAGGGAAGCCACTTCCACCTGCTTCTCGCGCCAGCGTCCTTCCGCCATCGCCAGTTCGGATTTGGCCTGCTGATCTTCAATCGCTTTCTGCGTCGCCTGGTGCAGCGTGGTGTCGGAGGTCGCCAGCTCTGCGGTTGCCACCGCCAGCCGGTTGCGCAGGGTGGTGTCGTCGAGCACCGCCAGCACGTCGCCCTTTTTCACCGTCGCATTCGGCATCGTCACCATCCGCTGGATCACCCCCTGTTCCGGGGAGGCGATCACTTCGCTCTCCAGCGAGACGATCTCCGCCGGGACCAGGGTGTATTCCCGCACCGGAATGCAGAAAATGGCCAGCAGCGCCAGCAGCGCCCACAGCAGGCGCTTACCGCCGCTGCGCTGCCACAGCCGCTTAATGGCTGAAGGCCGGGCGGTCAGTGCCCAGGTGGCGTAACCGTACAGCCCGCACAGCTGCAGCAGGGCAAACTCGGCGGAATCCGGCGTCAGGGTGCCCGGCCAGGGATCGTCCCGGCCTAAAAACAGCAGCGACAGCAGTTCACCCTGCGGGCCGGTCAGCGGGAAGACCCACACGTACTCCGGCAGCCACTCGTTCCACGCCGCCTGCAGCGGCTCGCTCAGCATCGCGGCGGAGAGCGGCAGTAGCCGCGCCCCTTCGGCCAGCTTGCGGCAGCGCGGAATAATCTCGGCGCTGACTTCAGCGAGCCAGAGCGCGTATGGGGTATTGCGATCCACATCGTTGAGGCCGGAGTGGGCCACCAGCCGGGCCTGCTTCTCACCCGTGACGCGCATCAGCGCCGCCTGGCGGTACGCCACCAGCTGGCGCGTGTCGTTGCAGATAACAAAGCCCAGCTCGCTGTACTCTTTGATGCGGGCGATGCGGGCGGCAAGACGCCAGCCCTGAGCGCCTGCGATCACGACGCGGCTCCGCTGCCCGGACAGGCAGTATCACCCGCGGCGCACAGGGGCACCGCTTGCCCGCTCATGCCCGGCAGCACGCCGTCGACGTTATCCGGGAAGCGGGCTTCGATCTCCACCGTCTGGCTTACCGCGTCCACCCGGGCGCTGATATTGGTCACCGTCAGCGGGTATTTTTTACCGGTTTCGCCGACCGTCGCCTCGAGGGTGACGCCCGGTTTCAGCCAGACGATCCAGCCGGACGGCACGTTGAGCCGCGCTTTTGGCGTGCCGCTGCCGACCAGGTCAACCACCCCGCCGCCTGCCGCCACGCCCTGCCCCTCTTTGACGTATACCCGCGCCACCCGGCTATCGAACGGCGCGACAAAGCGGCACTGGGCCAGCTGGGCATCGAAGATCCCCATCTGGCCTTTGGTGCGGTTAACCTCTGCCGCCGCCAGCCCGACTTCAAGCTGGGCGGCCGAATTCAGCCCCTGAAGTTTGGCCTTCGCCTCGTAGCGCAGCTGCGCCCCGTGATACTCGGCCTGCGCCGCCGCACGTCGGGCCGTGAGATCGCTACAGTCCAGCGTCGCCAGCACTTTTCCTGTGGCCACTTTATCGCCAAGCTGGACGTTCACTTTTGCCATCCGCCCCGCCACCACGCTCGAGAGCGGGCTTTCGCGGTTCGCCTGCACCAGAAAACGCACCGGGCTGTTGCCCGGCAGCGTCTCTTCGGCCTGCAGCGGCAGGACCGCGGCTCCCATCAGGGCACACACCACCATTAACATCGACTTCATACGCAATTCCTGTCCTGCCATTAAGGGCGAGCCAGCGGGGCGATACGCGCGCCGCTGATCCGCTGAATATCATCCGTCACCGACAGCGCGGCGGCCTGGGCCAGGGCGCTTAAGGTGCGGGTACTGGCATCATCCGGCAGATAGCTCTGGTACTGACGCGAGAGGCGCACGTTGTCGTCACTGTCGATCACCTCCATCGTCCACTGCCCTTTGCGCGCCGTGCTGCTGCTGACGGTTTTAAACTGCATCCGTAAGCGCAGGCTTTGCGGGGCCTCTCCCATCTCGATTTGGTTGGCCGTCAGCACCTGACTCACCGAGCGGGTAATCGCCGCGCGATCCGCGCCGCCCGGCAGGCGACCCACCTCCACCCGCACAGGCTGCACCGGCGCGCTTTTCAGGGCTACGCTGGCGAAGACGGTCTGCTCTTCCCGCCGCAGGCTGCTGGCGATGGCGTTCGACAGGCTGGCGACATCGGTCTGCTGGACCTGATCCGGCAGCAGGTCGATGCCCACCGAGTTCAGCACCCGGCCATAGGCGGCCTGGGCTTCCGCGTAGGAACCGGCCATCTGGAAGCGGGAGACAATCGAGCGCGCCTCGGTGCGCAGGGTTTCCAGATCGCTGGTCAGGGAGTTATCCGACCCGGCGCGCGAGATGCTGGCGAGACGCTGATCGACCTGCGCAGACTGGTCGGCAATCTGGAAGTCGTACACCGCCAGCTTGTAGCGCTCTGTCGCCACCCGCACCTGGGTGATCACCGCCATGCTGAGCGCCATCCGGCGGGCATCGTCCGTCATCTTGCGCGCATCGTTGTTATTGTTGATCGCCGGAATGCTCAGGAGTTTGAACAGGTTCATCGATACCCCGACCCCGCCCTGCACCCAGCTGTCGTTGTACAGATAGTCGTTGGAGTCGTAGTTGACCCCGGCAAACAGATTCAGGTTCGGCAGCAGCGAGGCGATCTGCCGTTTGGTTTCATAGCTGTCGATGCGCGCCTTGTAATCTTCTTCGCGCAGTTCAGGCCGACGCTCCAGCGCCATCTGCTCGAGCTTGTCCATATCCTGCGGGACGCTCGCCAGCGGCAGCGGTTTGTCGTCGAGGGTGATGTTGCTCCCCGGCGGGACGTTCATCAGCGCGTTGAGCTCGCTTTTCGCCATCTGCATCTGCTGGCGCTTCTGGTTGAGGGTGGTCATCGCATCCAGCAGGGCGCGCTGGTACTCCAGCCCCTCAATCGGCGGCAGAATACCCGCCTGCTCCGCTTCACGGGTTTTCGCCAGCGCCGAGGCAATCTGGTCCGCCAGCGGCTCGGTCTCTTTCAGCAGGCGCTGGGCACCCAGCGCGCGCCAGTAGGCGTCCCGCACTTCCTGGACGATGTTTTGCAGCACCTTGCGTCGGCGCTCTTCGGCAATGTTAACCTCGTCGGCCTGCTGCTGGGCGCGGAAATAGCTCATGCCAAAGTCGAGCACGTCCCAGGAGAAGGTCGCGTCGGCAAGGTAGTGCTCACGCTCTTCGGAGGTGGACGGACGCAGGCTGATCACCCCGTCGTCAATGCCGACGCTGGTACCGCCCGAGTCGTTGTTACGCCAGCGGTAGCCCGCGTCGGTCATCAGCTTTGGCAGCATGTCCTGGGAAGAGAGATCCAGCTGGGATCGCGCCAGGGTGGTTTCCATCATCTTCAGGCGATAGTCGAGGTTGTATTTTAGCGCCCGCGCCATCGCATCCGACAGGGTCAGGGTGCCGGTGACGGCCTCCTGCCCTTGGTACATGGCGGCGCGATCCTGATTCACCCGGGCGGTAATTTCATCCTGAGTCAGCGGTGTCGGCTTGATGGTGCCGCATCCGCTGAGGATCACCGCGGCCACCAGCACCCCGAGGGGTGCAAAACGAAAACGACGCGGCGTTACAGCCATGACCGGCACAGAAGCATTTAACATGTCTACATTCCCATAATTCATCACTTCACCTGCTTAGCCGACACAGCGGGCAGGACGATGGTTGTTTCCGGAGCCTGGCGGTGCAGCGCGGCAAGTTGCGCTGTCAGCGATAAGGCTCCCTGAGCGGATTCGAGGGTTGGCGCGTTGACCACCGGCACGGGCGGTTCTGCCGGGGCGTGCAGGGTTTCGCGTTCATCGGCGTGGCGAATGCTGAACGGGCTAAACGCATCCCGCAGCATATTTTGCCCGATGCCGTTGGCGCCCGACTCGCGGATATCGCGCTGCTCGCGGGTGCTGGTGAACCAGCGCGGGAACAGCACCGCCTGCTCGAGCACCGGGGCGTTGGCCTGCTCAACGCCGTAGCCGAGCATCGCCATTTTGACGTTGGCCTGCACGGCGTGACGATGTTCACTGCTCTCGAAGCCATAGATCATCGGCAGGATAAACAGCCCCGGGGTAAAGCTCAGGCGCGGCTGCTCTGGCGCGTCGCGCAGACCAAACAGCAGGTCGTGCCAGCCGTCGCGATCGGCCACCTGCGGCATCGCCGTCACGCCGTGGATAGTCACCGTCAGCGTGGACTGGCGGGTATTGCCGTCCGCATCTTCGAGGGTGTAAACGAACACCTCCTGCAGGCTGGCGTTGGCGTCCAGCGCGGCGACGCGCGGGTCGCTGCGGTTCACCTCGTACTGCCAGTTGCCGTTGGCGTCAAGGCGCAGCACGCCGTACTGGCCGGTGGTCACGCCGTTAATGTGTCCCGCCGCGCCGGTGTTTTGGGACATCACATCCACCACCGGGCCGTGAAGGGCCGGGCCGTCTGCGCCCACCGTATCGTTGGCAAACAGGTTGCCGCTCTGGCTGTACTGGGCCCGATCCTGATAGATATCGGCGGTATCGGGCTGCGCCTGAGGGGCGTCGTCAACAATATTGACCCGCAGCAGGCCGCCGATTTCGCCGTTCACCGTGAAGCTAAAGGTCACCTGAACAGGCTGCGGATCCTGATGGGTCACCGCCTGGGTTTGCACGTAGCGATAGCTCAGCACCCCGTGGTTGGCGTCAGTCGCCTGATAGCCGGTCAGCTCCAGATGCCCAAAGCCAAACTCCACGCTCCCCGGTCGCTGGAGCGTGAACTGCTGCAGCTCGGCCAGGGTAAAGGATTTGCCGTTAATGGTGATGGTCTGCGCGGCATCGAACGCGGTCACCTGCAGCGAACCGCTGGCTGTCTGACTTCCGCCGCCATCGCGCAGGCCTTGCTCGTGGACGGTCAGCTCCAGCACCGGCTTCACCACCACCTGGACGGTAATGGTCTCCGTCACGCCACCGCTGGTCACCGTATAGGTGTAGCGGTCTGCGCCCACGTAGCCCGGCTCCGGCACGTAGCGAATGCGCCCGTCCGGCAGCAGCGTTACCGCGCCGTGTGCGCCCTGGCTGACGCCGGTCACCTGGCGGGTTGGATCCTCAAAGGTGTCGTTCGCCAGCACGTCGCTGACAAGCTCCCCGCCTTTCAGCAGCGCGCCCCGGTCGTCGACGCCGTCGGCCACCGGATTCACCACAATCGCCAGCCTGCCGCTGGTGGCGCCGTTATCGTTGCCGTCGGTGACCTGCCAGCTGATGACAGGCACCGTGCCGTTCCAGTCCGCCAGCGGCTTGAAGGTGAACTGCCGATCGCTTGTGATCGTTAATGTCCCCTTGCCTGCAATCAGGATCGTGCGGCTGCCGTTGGCCGGGACATCATACTGGGTGGCGTCGCCATCGACGGTAAAGCCTGTCACCCGCAGGGCATCGTTGTCGGCGTCGGTCACCGGGAGCGAGCCCTGCACCGTGCCACCGTCTTCATCCATCTGCACGTTAACGTCGCGGGCGACCGGAGCCTGGTTGGTGACCCACACCACCACCGCCGCCGTCTCCTCCACGCCGCCGCTGCGCACGGTATATTCGAAGCTGTCAAAGCCGACAAATCCCGGGCGCGGCGTGTAGACCACTTTGCCGTTCACAATGGTCACCGAGCCTTCCATCGGGGTCGTGACCCCGACGAGGGTGGCATTCGGGTTGCTGAAGGTGTCGTTCGCCAGCACGTCGATGGTGCCCGGGAAGCTGGAGTGGATCCAGGCCACATCCTGCCGGGCATCGGCCACCGGGCTGACGCTCAGGTCGAGGGTCTGGGAGGCCAGGCCGTTCTGGTTGCCGTCCGAGACGGTGTAGATAATCTGCGGGACGTCGCCGTTCCAGTCCGCCACCGGGCGGAACAGGTAGTCGCCGTTGGCCTGCAGGGTGATCTCACCCACCCCGGCAATCACCGCCGTGGTGCCCGGCAGGAACACGCCCGCGAGCGTGCCGACGCGGAAGTCCACCACCCGCAGCACATCCCCGTCGTTATCCTGGTCGTTCGCCAGCACGTTGCCGCTGGCCGGGGTGTCTTCCGCCACCACGTCGCGATCCGGTCGCGGCTGCGGGGCGGCATTCGTCACTTCAACGGTGATGGTTGAGGTTTCCCGCACCCCGCCGCTCATCACCGTGTAGGTGAAGGTGTCGATGCCGACGTAGCCCGGGTTCGGCAGATAGGTGATTTTGCCGTTCTGAATCGTGACCTGGCCGTGCAGGGCGTTGCCCGTGGCGACAATCTGCCGGTCGGCATTGCTGAAACTGTCGTTGGCCAGGGCGTCGATAATCAGCGGCTGACCCGCATGCACTCGCTCGTAGTCCGGCTGAATATCCGCGACCGGCGTGACCGTCAGGTTGAGTTCCCCGGTCACCTGGCCGCCGTCGTGGCCGTCGCTGACCACAAAGGTGAGGGTCGGCACGCCGCCGTTCCAGTCGGCCAGCGGTTCAAAGGTGTAGCTGCCGTCGACGTTGAGGGTGAAGGTGCCCTGGCCCGGAATGGCGTAGCCCACGCCCGGCAGATGCGGACGGGTTTCGCCCGGCAGGTTCCAGCTCACCACGGTCAATCTGTCGCTGTCGGCATCCACCACGTTATCAATCACGTTGCCCGCCAGCACGCTGTCTTCCGGCCCGCTGACCGGATCCAGCGGGGTGAGCACCGGCCGCGTGTTGGTCACCTCGACGGTGACATAGGCCACTTCGATGCGCCCGCCGCTGGTGACGGTGTAGGAATAAACATCCTGGCCGACGAAAGCCGGATCGGGGATGTAGGTAATGTGCTGCCCGTCCGGGCTGATCTCCACCCGCCCGTGCTGACCCTGCGTGACGCCGGTAATCATCTTATCGGGGTTGCTAAAGCTGTCGTTATCCAGCGGGCTGTGCAGGGCCGAATCCCCGGCGTGCATAGTGTAGCTGTCGGCGACGGCGTCGATTTCCGGGGTCACCACGATAAACAGGGTGCCGTCCGTCGTTCCGTTGTTGTTGCCGTCGGTGACGGTGTAGCTGATTTGCGGCACCACGCCGTTCCAGTCGGCCACCGGGGTAAAGGTAAAGTCGCGGTTGGCGAAGACATGCAGCGTGCCGACGCCCGGGATATCCACCAGCCGATCGTTTGCGCCGCTAAGCGTGGTGGTGACGTTATCGATGGTGACGGAGACCAGGGTCAGGACGTCACCTTCCGGATCCACGGCGTTAAACTGCCCCACCAGCTGCGGGGTATCTTCGGGGGTAATCAGCGACGTCTGCTGTGCCGTCGGGGTGCCGTTCATCACCGCAATGGTCACGGTGGCCACTTCCTGATGGCCGTCCGGGGTGGTGACGGTGTACGAGAAGCTGTCGATCCCGGTATAGCCCTGCGGCGGCAGATATTGCAGGGTGTTATCGCTCAGGACCCGCACCCGCCCGCCCTGATCGGTACGCGCATCCAGCGATCCGGCCACCGGGATCCCAGCGGTCAATATCAGCTGGTTGTCCGGGGTGGTAAAGGTATCGTTGGCGAGTACCGGAATAATCACCGCGTTATCCGAATGGACGATGGCAAAATCGTTGCGCGTGTCGCCCACCGGTATTACGCCAATGTTCAGCAGACTGTGGGTGGTGCCGCCGTCGTTGCCGTCCGCGACGGTAAAGCCAATCTGCGGCACCGGACCGTGCCAGTCGGCGGCCGGGGTGAAGGTCCAGCGGCCATCGCTGTTCATCACCAGCGTGCCTGCTGCCATCACCGCGGTTTGTCCGGCGCTGTAGGTGTGGTTATCGACCGTGAACTGGATCAGGGTCAGCGGATCGTTATCGCCGTCGCTGACCCGATCCATGACGTTGCCGCTCAGCGGGGTGTCTTCGGCGGTGGTCAGCGCGAAATCCGCCGAGGTCGGCAAGGTATTCAGCATCGTCACGGTAACCGTGGCCGTCTCGCGCACGCCGTTGCTGAAGACCGTGTAGGTGTAGGTATCGGTGCCCACGTACCCGGCCACCGGGCTGTAGCGCAGCTGGCCGTTTTCAAGAGCAACCGTGCCGTGCGCGCCCTGAGTGAAGGACTCGACCGCCCGCAGCGGGTTGCTGAAGGTGTCGTTCGCCAGCACGTCGGTCAGCACCGATACCCCGGCATGGGTGCTGACGCGGTCGTCAAAGGCGTCCTGCACCGGCCGCACGGTAATGCGCAGAAGATTGCTCGCCTGGCCGTTGCTGTTGCCGTCGGTGACGGTGTAGGTGACGTCCGGTACGCTACCGTTCCAGTCCGCCAGCGGCACAAAGCTGTACCGTCCGTCGCCGGTCAGGGTTAAGGTCCCGACGCCCGCCAGGGTGATGATGTCGCCCGGCTGATAGACCGTCCCCAGCACGCTTACACTTTGCACCCGCAGGGCATCGCCATCCAGATCCTGATCGTTAGTCAGCACATTCCCGGTGACGGTAGCGTCTTCGAGGCTGGAAACCAGATCCGGCTGGGTTTGCGGCGGTGTGTTGCGCACATCAATGGTGATGGTGGCGGTCTCTTCTTTGCCGCCGCTCAGCACCGTATAGGTGAAGCTGTCCGCGCCGACGTAGCCCGCATCCGGCTGATAAGTGACCTTGCCGTTCAGAATCGACGCCTGCCCGTGCAGCGGCTTGCCGAGGGCGATAAGGGTTTTATCGCTGTTGGCGAAGCTGTCGTTACTCAGGGCGTCAATCGTCACGCTGCCGCCGGAATGCAGCGAGGTGGTGTCATCCACCGCATCGACCTCCGGGGTGACCACCAGCTGCAGCTGGCCGGTAAAGCGCCCGTTCTGGTGTCCGTCGGTGGCGGTAAAGGTGATGGTCGGCACGCTGCCATTCCAGTCCGCTACCGGCACAAAGATGAACTGCCCGTTCGTCTGCAGGGTAAAGGTCCCGATGCCGGGAATGGCATACGGCACGCCCACGCTGTGCGGACGGGTTTCGCCCGGCAGGTTCCAGCTCTCAACGCTGAGCACGTCCGTCGGATCGGCATCGGTGACGTTATCCAGCACCGACCCGGTCAGGTCGCTGTCTTCCGGCCCGCTGATAATCAGCCCCGCAGGCGGCACCGGCGCGGTATTGGTGATGTTGACGTAGACCGTCGCGGTCTCGGTTCGCCCACCGCTGGTTACCGTATAGGTGTAGGTGTCCTGGCCCACGTAGCTGGCCACCGGGGTGTAGCTGACGGTGCCATCCGCGTTGATCGCCACCGTTCCGTGCTGGCCCTGGGTGACGCTGGTTACCTGGCGATTGCTGTTGCTGAAGGTGTCGTTGGCGAGCAGATCGGTACTTGCCGTCTGACCGGCATGCAGGGTGAGGTTGTCATCGCGCGCATCGCTGACCGGAGTAACGACGATAGTCAACCTGCCGCCGATCTTCCCGTTCTGATTGCCGTCGGTCACCGTGTAGTTAATTTCCGGGACGGTGCCGTTCCAGTCCGCCTCTGGCGTAAATTGCCATGTCATGTCGGCGTTGACCACCAGCGTGCCGACGCCCGCAAGGGTCAGGGTTTTGGCCGCATCGGTGCCCATCACCAGCGTCTGCCCGCCCGCGGTAAAGGAGACCACCCGCAGCACGTCGTTATCCGTATCTTTGGCGTTAAATTTGCCGCTCAGGACGTTATCTTCCGCCACGGTCTGCCGATCGTCGGTGGTGCCTGGACGGGAGTTAGTGACCTGAATCGTCACCGTCGCCGTTTCCGTTACCCCGCTATAGCTGGTGACGGTGTAGGTGAAGGTATCGGTGCCGACAAAGTTGGCGGGCGGCAGATAGCGCAGAGTATTATCCGCCAGCAGCTGAATCTGGCCCCCGCGATCGGAGGTGGTCAGCGTCGATCCGGCAACCGGGTTCCCGGCAACAATCGTCACCCGCTGCTTGTCGCTGAAGGTATCGTTATCGAGCACCGGAATGATTACGCTGTCGTCCGCGTGGGTGGTGGCGGTGTCATTCATCGCATCGGCCACCGGGATCACGCTGATGCGTAAGCCGCTGGTGGTGGTGCCGGTATTGCCATCCGCCAGGGTGTAGGTCGCCAGCGGCACGCTGCCGTTCCAGTCGGCGGCCGGCGTAAAGACCCAGCTGCCGTCGCGGTTCATGGTCAGCGATCCCGCCTCGACGGTGGCCGTCTGTCCGGCGCTGAAGCTCTTACCGTCGAGGGTAAACCCGGTCAGCACCAGCGGATCGTTATCGACATCGGTGGCGCTGGTCTGCACCGAACCGCGCAGCGCGCGATCTTCGGCGGTCGAGACCGTCACATCCCGGGAGACCGGCGCGGTGTTGGTCATCGACACCACCACGGTGGCGGTTTCGGTTACGCCACCGCTGGTGACCGTATAGGTGAAGCTGTCGCTGCCGACGTAACCGGCCACCGGGGTGTAGACCAGCTTGTTGCCGACAATCGTGACCGACCCATGCTGTGGCGCGGAGGTGGCGGTGATGGTTTTGTTGCTGTTTTCGAAGCTGTCGTTCGCCAGCGCATCGATGGTGACTGCGGTTCCGGCGTGAGTTTTCGCCGTGTCGTCGATGATATCGGCCACTGGCGTCACGGTGATATCCAGCGAGGCGGTGTTGGTGCCGCCCTGATTGCCGTCGCTGACCGTCACCTCGATGGTCGGCACGCTGCCGTTCCAGTCGGCGACCGGGGTAAAGGTATAGTTGCCCTGAACGTCGATAATGAACGTGCCGACCCCGGCAATCGTGCCGCGCTGCCCGACGTTAAAGCTGAGGTTATTGACCGTAAAGCCGGTGACGGAGAGCGGATCGCCATCCGGATCGCGCAGGGTGGTCAGGATATTGCCCGTCGCGTTGACGTCTTCGGTGGTTTCGGTAAAGAAGTTGCCGGTAAACGGCGACTGGTTGGTCATGATCACTCTGACCGTTGCCGTCTCCGTGACCCCGCCGCTGGTGACGGTGTAAGTATAACTGTCGTTGCCGACGAAGCCTTGCTGCGGCACGTACAGGACTTTATTGTCTGCGGTGATCGTCACCCGGCCGTGCGCGGGCTGCGTGACGCCGGTGATTTTCTTATCCGCATTGCTGAAGGTATCGTTAAACAGCACATCGTGGGTGGCGGAGGTTCCGGCGTGGGCGATCCAGGCATCGTCCTGCGCGTCCTGAACCGGGTTAACGGTTAGGGTCAGGTTGCCTTGCGCCGTTCCGCCCATATTGCCGTCGGAAAGCGTATACCCCACCGTCACGCTACCGTGCCAGTCGGCTACCGGGGTGTAGGTGTAAGTCCCGTCGGCGTTGACCTGCAAGGTGCCTCGGTGTGCGTCGAGCACTACGGTGTCGCCTGGGTTGTAATCCTGGCCGTTAACGGTGAAGCGGGTTAACGTCAGGGGATCGCCGTCGCCATCGCTGTCGTTGGTCAGCAGATTGCCGCTCACCGGCTGGCTGTCTTCACTCAGACGGTGGGTGTCGTTGACGGCGACCGGCACGATATTGGTGACGTCGATGTTGACGGTCGCGGTTTCGCTCACGCCGCCGCTGGTGACGGTATAGGTAAAGCTGTCGGCCCCGACATAGCCTTTGTTCGGAGTATAGACAATCGTGTTGCCTATAAAGGAAAGGGTACCTTGCGCGGGCTGGCTAACGCTGGTGATAGCCCGTCCTGAATTTTCAAAGGTGTCATTGACTAAAAGCTGCTCGGTGTTCAGCGTCAGGGTGCGTCCGGCATGAATTTTGGCGCTGTCGCCCACAATGTCCGCCACCGGAGTTATGTTGACGCCCAGCTGGGCCGGAGAAGACCAGTGCGCCACTGCCGCAGATCCGGAGGCCGCGTAATCATAGAAGTTGACCCGGGAGTTAACCCCTGCCCCGCCCACCAGCAGCGGATCGCTGGAATCGGCGGCGCGGATCTGCAAACCGCCGCTGACCGGGCCGTTGTAGTCCGCCAGCTGCACAAAGCGCATCTGGGTATCGCGGGTTAAAACCAGCGCATTCGAGGCGCTAATATCGGTCGGCAGCCTGTTCCAGGTATTGTTGTAATAATACTCCCAGTGACCTTTGCTGGCGTCAGTGGTATCGCCAAAGATCCCCACCAGCGCCATGCCCTGGCTGGCATTGCCGCCGCCTGGGATGCCGGTCTGGTTATCCAGCCGATCGCTGTAGTTTTTGTCCAGCAACTGGCCCAACGTGCTCTGAACGTTGCTGTCTTCTGCGAAGGTCCAGGTGGTGCTGGTGATAATCGGGCTGTCGTTAACGTTGGTGACGGGCTGTTTGAGACTCACAACCTCACGGCTGAAATGCGAGGTGTCACCATACGTCTGGATGCTGCCGCTGCCGCCGTTGACCGGAACGATAGTGGTGCTGGTTTTATCACCGTTGGTATCGTTTTCGACCAGCCGCGCGCCCAGCAGGGCGGGCTCGCCGAAGAAGTTCGCTGCCGGAACAAAGCGCAGCTGCGCCGCGCCGTTTAAGAACAGGGCATTACTGTCGCTGCGCGGGCCGACCGCCGTCCAGCTCTGGCCGCCATTGGTGGAGTATTGCCACTCGCCCTGGCGCGGATCCAGCGACAGACTGCTGATGGCAATCCCCCAGAAGGCGTCGCTGTGGGAGCCGTTAACCACGACGTCACGGCTGTCGTCAAACAGCGGACCAAACAGGCTGCCGACCGTGGTGCCGTTAATGTTGGCCGCCAGCGTATCTTCGGCGATGGCAGGCAGCGTGACGCTGGTGCCCGTCGCCACCGGGGCATCGTTAACCGCGTTGACGGCAAAGGTGAACTGACGGGTAGTGATGATGGCCGCCGAAGTCAGATCCGCGTAATCCGCCCGGCCCGGATCGTTGGTCGCGTTGGTCATGTTGGCGGGCAGGGTTGCCGGACGGCTGCCGCTTGAGCCGTTGTCATTGACCGTCACCACCACGCCAAAGCTGCCGTTCCAGTCTGCCGCTTCGGCCTTTCCGGCCACGTCAGGGAGCGTAACCGTGATGGCCGCCAGGCGGCTGTTAATTTCTGTCAGGGTGCCGGTCAGACGCACCGTTGCCCCGCCGACGCCATCCACCGTACCGCCGCTGCCACCGATGCCGCTGATGACAAAACCCGCCGGTAGCTGGACGTTAACCGTCAGGGTGTTGCTGCCCGCATCCGCATCCGTCACCACAATCGGCGGCAGGACCACGGTGCTGTTGCCTTCGTCGGCCTGCAGCACCGGGCTGTCGCCAAGGCGGATCTCTGCCGCATCGTTGACCGAACTCTGGAATACCAGCACGGAGGCGGCGCTGACGTTTTGCGCCAGCCCGGTTGGCAGGGTGCCATACGGATCGATCTCCGTCAGCGGGGCGTCTTCGGTGTCGGTGTTACTGGCGTTGCTGTTCTGCCCGCCGTTGGCTCGACCAGTCAGATGGCCGGTAGCATCCCGGTTGCGATCGTCAGCGATCACTTCGACGCGGTAGTACTTATCCGCATCGTCGGCATCGAGCCCGGTCATTTTGACCTGTAGCTGTGCCAGCCAGGCGTTGATCTGCGCCCGCGTGCCTTCGATCACCATCGGGGCGCCATCACCATTGGTCGGTGGGCCACCGGCTGTGGTGACGATTGTCACGCCGCTGTTATTCGCTGCGGATTTAATGGTGATATAAGTATTGCTGCGATACTCACCTGTATCGAGCGGCGTGCCGTCCTGCTGGGTCAGGCGCACGGTCACCCGCAGGCGGTCGCTTTCCCCCCAGGCAATCCCGCCGCCGTCGGTAATGTCCGGATCGTCAACCGAGAAACCGGGCACCGGGGTAAAGCCCCCCGCCACCGAGTTATCCAGGTTGATGATGGTCGAACCGGCATTGACCACCGGCGCGTCGTTCACCGCATCAATGGTCAGGGCAATGCTGAGATCGGCTGGGGCCGTACCCTGCGAGGTGCCGATAGTGGAATTTTGCGTATTCAGGCTGACGGTCAGGGTCACATCCCCCGCCGCGCCGCCGTTCTGATCGTGGTTGGCATTCAGCGCACTGAGGTAGGTTAACCCGAGCATGGGATCGTTAAGCAGCGCCTGTATGGCGCTGGCCTGGCCGGTTAACACCAGCGTGCCGGTGTCGTCTCCGCTGATGGTGACCCCGTTGAGGCTGGTCTGCACGCCCGCCCCGCCAATACCCAATGAGCCTTGCGCCACCGTTAAGGTGACGGTCACCGGCAGGCCAAAGGCGTTGGACTCGACGTCATTGACCACGAAGTTGCCGCCAATCCAGCTGGCCTGATCTTCGCGGACGGTTTTCTGCCCGTCGCCCGCCAGGGTGCCGGGATCGTTAATGCTCGACGCCAGAAGAGTCGCGCTGCTGGCGGCGATGTTGCCGTCGTTAGCCGGGACGCTGTCGGCGTACCAGTTATAGTCTTTGCCGTCCACCGCACCGGGCTGGCTGCCAAAGGCAGGGTTTGTCACTTCGTTGACCGGGCCGCCGTTCGCGCTGCCGGTCAGGTTGCCGCTGGCATCGCGCAGGCGATCATCGGTGATCACCTGAATCTGGTACGCGGCGTTATGATCCTGGCTGAAGGCGACGGTCAGCCCCGCCAGCGCGCTGTTAATTTGCGCCACGGTGCCGGTCAGCACCAGCAGATCGCCGTTGCCGCCCACCACGGTCAGGCCCGGAACGCGGGTGATGCCGAGCGTCACGTCACGGTACTCCGCCTGGGTCAGCGCCGTGCCGTTGGCGTGCAGCAGGCGAACGGTCGTTTGCAGCCGGTCAGTGACGTTGGTCGCCCCAACAACGAGGTCGGGATCGCGCACGCTAAAGCCGGGAACCGGGGTAGCACCTGCCCCCACCGGGATCACGCTCCCTGGCCCGCTCACCTCGGGCGCATCGTTCGCCGGGTCGATATTGATAACAAACTGATTCCCGGCCTGCTCTTTGTCGCCGTCCGAAAGGCGGAAGGTAAAGCCGTCCTGGGTGATTGTCCGGTCGGTGCCATCATTCAGATAATAGATATAGCCCTGGGCGATATCCTGCTGGGTAAAGGTCGACCCGCTACCCAGCACGTTAAAGTTGACGCCATCGGTGGAACGCGCCAGACGGCCAAAGCCCGGCGACTGGGTGATCGTAAACTGCACCTGCTCGGCGCTGCTGTCCGGATCGTAGGCCTGCAGCATCGCGCTGGTGATCTGCCCGTAGCCGCTCTCACGCACCGTCAGCGGGTTGTTGGCCGGAGTACCGCCAATCATGTTCGGTGATTCGCTGCCCACGACCGGATCGGCGGCGGTTGGCGAAGTGGCGATCTGCGGACCGTCGTTGATGTTGGTGATCACCAGCCCCACGGTGGCGGCGCGGAGAGATTGCGCCCCCCAGCGGTCGACGGCGGCAACCGAGAACGTGGTATTGCGGATCTCGGAGCCGTCGCTGACAAAGCGCAGCCCGCTGGTGCCATCGTTGGTCAGGATCGCGGCATCGAGCTGCAGGGTGTTCAGGTTGGCGGGCGTGATATCGACCCAGCGGCTGCCGTTAAAATACTGCAGCGTTCCACCGGTCGGCAGGCTGGTAAACAGCAGCTTCAGGGCATTGCTGCCCGTCGCCTCGTTATTCAGGGCGTAATTGGTGTTGCCGTTCAGGGTGCTGCTGTTCTCATACGGCGTGCCGCTGTTGGCATCATCCGGATCGCTGGCCGTCAGCATATCGCGGGTAATGACCAGGGTTGCCCCTTCTGCCAGCACGTTGTTAGACGAACCGCTGATCTGCGGCAGATCGTTCACCGGCGTGATAAACACCGCCACATCCACGCGCTGAATAAGGGGCACCGGATCGCCGTTGGCATCCAGGGTGACGCGCCCGGCAGAGACGGTAAAGCCCGGCGTGAAGGTGAAGTTTTCCCCGCCGTCGTGGGCGAAGCGAATCAGGCCGTTATTCACGTCCGCCTGGGTGAAGCTCTCAAGCGGCAGCAGGGTTACCCAGGCACCGTTGTCGAATTTTTGCAGCGACAGGGCTGCGCTTCCTGAACTGTCGCCGATCCAGGTGTAGACCACCTCGGAGGGTAAAACGTTGGGCAGCGTGTAGCTCAGCCCCGGCGTGGCATCGGTGATGTTGCCGGTTCCCGCCAGCACCAGGGTGCCGCCTTCGCTAAAGCTGCCGTGGGTCAGCGCATTGGGGTCGTTAACGTTGGTGCCAAACACCGGCGAGATGACCGCGGTAGCGGGCTGATCGAGGGTCGGCACATTGCCCGGCAACGGATTATTGGTTTTGTCGGTCAGGGCGAAGAGAAAGCGATACTGGGTCAGGGCGAATTCCGGGGCGTTGCCCTGATAAATCCCCCCCTGGCGAATATTGGTGACGCCCGCGTCGGTCCAGTAGACGTTTAATCCGTGGTTAATCACCTGGAAATCGAAGCTGTCCTGCGCGTTCGGGGCGGCGTCGCGGTACTGCACATAGCTGACGCGACCGGCTTTGATATCGTCGACGCTAAAGGTGTCCCCGCTTTTCAGCCGCAGGCCGTTAAGGGTCAGATAGCCGTGGGTCAGGTTGTCGGCGTTGACCACAAAACTGATCCGCTCGTCGCTGGAGTCAACGTCGGTGGCGTTGAGCATCGCCGGGGTTAACACCACGCTGCCGCCCGCGTTTACGGCGGTATAGGTGCTGCTGTTGCTATCGAAGACCGGGTTATCGTTGACACTGTCCACCGTCAGGGTGATGGTGCCGTCGCTGCTTGCTGGGGTGCCGGTGCCGCCGCCCTGATCGCTCACCCGGACGCCAAAGCTGTCCTCGCGAACCCCTTCGGTGCCGTCGTTGCTGTAGGTGAGCTGGTCTTTATCGGCATAGTCAAAGCTGAATCCGGCCTGGATTGGCTGCCCTTTGAAGTACAGCCTGCCATGGGCGGGCAGCGCCGTGATGGTCAGCGTCAGCCGGGAATCCTGCGGATCGCCGCCGGTGGTTGCCTCAATATATTTGCCGACGTTGCCCGAGATATCGGCGTTCTGCGGCTGGCCTTCAAACACAAAGCCGCTCCCGCTGACGCCTGGGGGCTGGTTTTCCGGCTGGATGTTAAGGGTCACGGTGACGCTGTCCGACTGGCTGACCGGGGTCGCGCCGTCGTTCAGACTGGCAGAGAAACTGTCTGCGGTGTTTTGATCGGTCCCTGTCGCGGTATGGACATACTTCACCACCCCGCTGTTGACGTCCTGCTGGGTAAAGACCGAGCCCACGCCGATGCGCTGGCCGTTGAGGGTCAGGTAGCCATAGCGCGGCAGAGCCGTCAGGCTGTACACCATCTGGGCGGCGGTTTGCGCTCCGACCGCCAGCTCTGAATCGACAATCGCCAGCGTCGCCGGACCAATCACCGTGCCGCTGCCGTTACGCTCCGGCACCAGCAGGCTGCTGTCATTCACCGTCGCCGGGTCGTTGGCCGGGGTGATGATGATCCGCTGGGTCATCCAGCTGACGCCCCCCGAATCGCTGAAGACATAAATATCGACCCCGGTGGCGTCGGCGCGGTTGCCGAGCTCGCGGTCAGACGCGGTAAAGGTCAGCTGATTTAACCAGGCCTGCGCCTGCGCGGCCGTACCGCTGAAGCTCAGGAAGCCGCTGTCGGGCGGTTGCACCCCGTCGGACAGCGTGCCTTTCGTGCCGTCCTGCAGATAGAGGTTAAGAATTACCGTGGCCGACGGATCGCTCAGATCAACCGACCAGCCGCTGAACTGCCCGACCTCTTTTCCGGCGGTCAGCACAGACGGTTCGCTGACGATCAGATCGCCCGCGCTGTGCGTCAGGGTTGGGGTTTCGAGCTGCCCGGCGTAGTGCAGCGCCAGCGTGCGGGTTTCGACCTCGCCAACGGCGGTTTCGAGGATCCAGTTGCCGCCACCTTCGCGGCTACCGGTGGCGTCACGCGAGGCGGCCACGTCGGCATGGGTGAAGGTGGCGAGCTGGCTGACCAGCGCCGTGTCTTTGCTGGCGATCGCGCAGCCGTAGAGAAGGATATCCCCCTCGGCCGTCATTTTATCGCCGAGGCTTTGCAGCTGTGACTGCAGCCCCGCGACGTTTTGCGCGGTAATAATGTCGCTGCCGAGCGTGATTTCGTCGCTGGCGCCATGGCTGTAAATATGAATCGCCGAGATCTGTTTTTCATCTGCCAGCGCCTGGTTGAGTTGACTCAGGCCCGAATTGCCCTCGCGCAATACCACCACTTTGCTGTCCTGGGGTAATTGCGCCACCAGCGACTGCCAGTTTGTAATCTGGCTATCAATGACAAAGACTTCTTTGGCAGGGGTCGGCTGGGCGGCGGCGGCGCGCTCAACTGTTACCGGACGAAAGGCGTCCTGGGCATTATCATGAGGCGCATCGCTGCCCGCATCATTATGCTGGGCGGTTTCGGCTATTGCGGCGCCATCAAATAATTGACGGGCTTCGAGTGCAAAGCGGTGTAAGCGAGGGCGACGAAATGTACTGCCGGCATTTTTTTTCATATTTTTACACGAAAGCCATAACATGTTGCGACATATTAACCCGAGCACAAAAGGGTAAATAGCATTTTTTATCAATCATACTTAAATAGTATTTACACCCTACTAAAAAAGGCACCCTGAACAGATTAAGCATTGAAAATCAGACGAATAAGTAAAACCCTCATTTCTTTATGGTTCTTCTGCCTCATACCTGACATAACGGGCTCTCGTCTATTTTGTAACGAGGATAACGAAAAATTTAAACAGTAAATTAATGTAAGGTTTACGCCTTGCATCTGCCATTTTTAAAAATTAACAACAGCGCGCAAAACCCGACAAAAAATTAACTAAAAAGGACACTAAGAAATAATTTCAGCAGGGGACCATTTACGACGACAACCTCAAAGGTAAATGCGGTTTTTAGCGAAAAGGGAATGAAAAAAGCGTGAGGCCTAAGAAAGACCTCATTTGCCATTATTTAAGGGTTATTCGAGAGAATTATTGAGGATCTGATTTTCGCTGGCGCTGTACTCAGTCAGTGTCCACTGCACCGCCTGCGCCGCGTGATAGGGCATCACGGTGCCTTTTTCAATGCTGACCACCTGCGGAACGGTATTCCACAGCGTGCGCCACTGGCCGCTTTGCTGGCAAACGGTACCGCTGTACTGCGAAAACCCCAGCGGTTTTCGGCTTTTCTGCTCATTTGCGCCATCCACAGTAAAGCCGGAACCATAATGATAAGCGCTACCTTCAATTTTCATTATGAACATCCTGGAAAGAGTGAGTATTCATAATATTGAAGCGACACATTCTCGATAAACTAAATCATCTACCCCTTTTTTTCCCGGCGCTCGGCACGGGCGATAATATTCGCCAGCTCATTATACCGCTGGGAACCTTCGCTATAACCCCAGGCGGCAACCAGCTCGGCTTTGCTCGGAATATTGGTTGCCGTACCGTTGGCTTCAATCACTATTTTTGCTGCCAGCAGCTGTTTATCCAACGATTGCTGAAGCTGCTTTAATTTGTGCGGGCTCATCAGACGGGTCTGCATCATAAATTGTGATTGCCCGTCCACCACCGGGGTATTTTTTAATACCGGACGTTGACTGCCGGGCAGTTCCGCCAGACCCAGCGCCGAGAATACGCCGTTATTAATCACCTCTTCAGAAAAGGGTATCGCCCCATTTTCATGGCGGATAATCGCTTTACTCAGCGCGCTTAATACCGAGGGGGAAGCCACGTCCAACCGGGTATGTGGCGACACGCCCAGCGCCGTGCTCACCTTCTGGATATAGGCCGGAGTGTCGTTATTATCCTGCGGCGGTGCCCAGCGGGAGATAATTTTACTGATGGTGTCCAGCCCACGCCGCTGATAGGAGAGCAGGTTCACCCCCAGGGCGCGAATGCCGTGCTCAGGCGAGGTGAAGGTGGCAAAACGCCCGTCGTTGCCGGTCTGCCCCTGCCACTGGAAGGCCTGACTGGCTTCGAGGTTGCCGGGGTTGTTGTTGCGAATTCCGCGCACGCCACCGGCCTGCTGCGGGGAGACGGCCAGGCCGATCTCTCTGACCATCGCCAGCGCCGTCTCGCGGGTGGCCAGCGGGCCGCCCTGCGCCGACCAGGGTTGCCCGGTGCGGCTGTTTTTACGCTGGGACAGGCGCTTCATCAGCGCGATCTGCTTCTCGGTCCAGCCCTGTGCGCGGGCGAACTGCTCCAGCTGATCGAGCGTGGCGGGCGTCGCCTCCGGCGATATCGGACGGGCAGCAGCAGTTTGCGGCGCGCTTGCCGCAGGCTGGGTTAACATCGGCTGTGACGAATTTAAGACCTGCGAAAAGGAGGCCGGAACGCTGGTCTGGGTCGCCCCTGCCGACGGCGTTTGCGCCGTCAGGCTGGCCGCAGACGCCGTGTTCACGCTCTGCTGCTGGATATAGTAATGCGCAATAACAGACATCTTTCCCTCTTAATCCACATCCGCGATTAGCGCGGGTGCTTGTCCAGCTGTTCCGCAAGCGGTTTAACGACGTTTTCACCGTGCTGACCGAAGAACTGATACAGCGAATCTGCCGCCGCATGGGTTAATACCATGATCTCAATCCGGCGGTTAGCCGCACTTAATGGATCTTCCGGCCTGAGCAGCATTTTGTCGGCCATCGCATTGACCTGGATAACTTTGTCCGCCGCCATGCCGCCCTGCTCAAGGGCAATTCGCGCGGCCAGGGCGCGGTCGCCCGACAGGTTCCAGTTATTATACAGACGCTGGTCCCGGTAGCGAGAGGCATCCGTATGGCCGGTGAGGATCATTTTGTTGTCGATTTTGTTGAACACTGGCGCCAGCTGGGTCAGTAAACGCTGAAAAAATGGCGTCAGCAGCGCGCTGCTGCGCTGGAACATCTCCCGCTTCTGGTCGTCCTGAATCAGGATCCGCAGCCCCTGCGGCACAATCTCCATCTGCAGGTTAGACTGCGCATCGTAGGCGCGGGTAATCTCCATGATCACCCGCGACAGCTCAATCATCTCCTGCTGAGAGCGCTTGTTCACTTCGGTCAGCGATTCACTGTTGTTTTTAACTTTGTCCAGCTCACCCAGCTGCTGCAGCTTTTTCTCGATGTTTTGCGTGGGATGCGCCCCGCCCTGCTTGCCGGGCATGATCATATTGGGGCCGTTAATCGTCCCGCCACTGGAGAGCGGCGACATCACCTGGCCGTCAAAAATCGACTCGCCGGTCAGCTGGGCCACCACCTCTTTACGCTCCTCTTCCGTCACCGAGCTCATGATCCACAGCACCATAAACAGCGCCATCATCGCCAGGGTGAAGTCAGCAAAGGCCACCTTCCACGCGCCGCCGTGCGGGGCATGATGCTCCCGGCGGGCGGAACGTTTGATGATCGTGGTGTGCGCCTGTTTCTTACTGCTACGCATCCGCCTCACCAATCAGTTGGTTAACCCAGCCATCAAGGGTGGCAAAGGTCGGTTTGGTGTCCATCGGCAGCATCTTGCGTCCGGCATCCACCGCCAGCAGGGTCGGTTTGCCCGCCACCTGATTAACCAGCACCGTGCGCACGCACTCGAGCCCGGCCATCTGCTTGCGGGTCAGCTGTTCCATCGCATTCGCCAGCGGATCGAGCAGGCAGTAGCAGATAAAGACCCCGAGGAAAGTGCCCACCAGCGCGGCGGCCACCTTGACGCCGATGATGGCGATCGAGCCATCAATCGACTGCATGGTGATGATAATTCCCAGCACTGCCGCGCAGATACCGAACCCCGGCATCGCTTCGGCGGTACGCTGCATCGACCGCGACGGGCGGAGTAGCTCCTCTTCCATGGCGCTCAGCTCCTGTTCAAGGATCCCTTCCAGCTCATGCTCGTTGATTTTGCCCATTGCCATCAGGCGGAAGTTATCCGAGATAAAAGTGATCAGGGCGTGATCTTCCAGCACCTTCGGGTATTTCAGGAACAGAGGGCTGTTGTCAGGCACCTCGATATGCTCATCGAGCGCCTTCAGCCCGCCGTCCTGCACCAGCTCCAGCAGTTCATACAGCAGCATCAGCAGCTGGCGCTGGTACTCTTCGGTGTAGGTATTTTTGCGCATCGAGTTCTTCACCTGACGCCACATCTCTACCAGCACCGGCTTCGGGTTGGCGATCACCAGCGCCCCGACCCCGGCACCGATAATAATCAGCAGTTCCCCTGGAACCCAGAAGGCCGCCAGACGACCGCCCGACTCGAGAAAGCCGCCAACCACGCAGCCAAAAATAATCAATAATCCCAGTAGTTTTTGCATATCCGTCTCACTGCGCCATGGCGACTTTAATTTTTTGTACGATGCCTTTATTCAGCTGGCACACTCTGGCTTCTGTAATCTCGAGGATCAGCGCAATCTCTTTCAGACTCAGCTCATGCTGGTAATAGAGGGTGAGGATCAGCTGTTCGCGACGGTCCAGCGTGGCCAGTGCGGCACGCAGGGAGTCGTTGATGATCACCTCGTCCTCCAGCGCCCGGCTGTGGTGCCCGATGCTGGCATCGACCGCCAGCATCTCGTCCAGGCTTTGCAGTGCACTGGCGTTCTCCAGCAGCAGATACTCCTGATACTCCTGCTGGCTGATCTCGAGATGGCGAACGATGTCCTCGTAGGTCAGCTCACGGCCCAGCTTGCGCGACAGTTCGCGGATGGCGTCATTAATCTTGTGCGCCTTCTGGCGCATCCGCCGCGGACGCCAGTCCAGCACGCGCAGCTCATCCAGCACCGAACCGCGAATGCGCGAGTACGCATAGGCGGCAAACTGCTCGTCGGGCTCACCGTAGCGACGCAGGGAGCTGAGCAGCCCCATCAGCGCAATTTGCTCCATGTCGTCGCTGTCGATCACGCTTTGGGTCTGCCATGACAGCTGCTTCACAATGCGCTTCACCAGCGGCAGATAGAGGCCGATGTAGTGCGCTTCCTGCGCCGGAGAGAGCGTTTCGTCGGTGATAAAATGGCTGCTTTCCATCGAGTATTCCTGGGTGTTTATTGCAACAGCATCTTGCTGATCGTTACGTCGTTAAACGGAACCGGTTGTTTCAGCTCGGCAAAGCGAGCGGTGTAGGCGGCCATCAGCATGTCGTGCAGCTCAGGAATATGCATGGCGCGCACCACGCTGTATTCCATATCGGAAAGCAGCGCCACGGTGGCCCCGCGGATGGCCGGCAGCATCATTTCGGTTTGCTGGACAGCCTTGCTATCGACAGCAGACAGCGCCAGCTCGAGCAGCATATAGCGCTCCCGGTCGCCATCCCCGCGCAGGGTGATCATGATGTTGTTCATCTCAACAAACTGCGGCGGCGCCACGTTGTCGCTGCTGGCGAAAAAGCCGCTGACTTTGCGCCAGATGTCCGGCTGCGCGTCTGTCGCCCCGGTATCTGTTGCCTCTGCGCTGCTGTTAGCGCGGGCGTTAAAGTATTGGGTGCCCGTCACCGCCAGCCCGGCGGTCAGCACAGAGGAGACAATGGCGATCGCCATCACCGTAGATTTTTTTTTAATCGTCATATCTGCCGCTGTTAAATAGTCATCAAAATTGAGGTGTCTTCGCGCGGACCAGTCGCGCGGGTGTCGCTGGCGTCATTGGCCAGCACGGGCGTCGCCAGGCTACCCTGCTGCTGCGGGTGATGGCCCGGCTGTTGTTGCTGCTGATTTTGCGAGGAGACCTGCACATCAACGTCGACAAAATGCTGCTCCGTCAGCGCCTGGCGCAGCTCATTGCTGACCTGCTGTAAGGCGCGATAGACATCGCTCTGTCCGGCATTGATCTGCACCTGCAGCTTCCCCGCTTCGAAATGCAGGACGATCTCGATCTTACCCATCTCCGGCGGGTCGAGGCGGATGGTGGCGTGCTGGATCTGGTTATTCACCTGGATGTTGAGCCTGTCGCCCAGCGCGCTCTGCAGCTGCTGGCCGATATCCTGATGGCTGTTATCCAGCCGCAGCGGGGCGTTCACCTGTGCCTGCGACTGCCCCATCGACACCACCGGCAGGTGCGCGACAGAATGTGAAATCGGCGTGACCGGGTGCCATGCCTCTTTGTGCGCGATAACCCGCGTTGCCAGTTTGCCTGCCGGGGCTTCTGCACTTTTGGTCTCTGCTTCTGTCGCGGGTGCTGCAACCGGCAGTTTGTGGGGGGTCGCGGCCTCAGCGGCGGTGGGCTGACCTGACGCTGCCGGTGCTGTGATGGCGCTGTTCTCCGCCAGCATCAGCGGGTTCAACGCGGTTTCAGGCACCGCGTCCGCCAGCGGATTAACCAGCAGCGAGGCCATAAACTGCTGGGCAATCAGCGCCTGCTCTTCCGGGGTCAGGTCCGGCGCAGTCCGCATCAGGCCTTCCGGGAGCAACGTCTCGCTCACCTCGATGGCCTCTGACGCCAGCTCCGGCAGGACCGGCGCCAGAAGCTCGTCGAATGGCAGCGTGGGCTGCAGATCGTCTGCGGCGGTCATCGGTGATTCCTGCGCCAGCAGCGGCTCACTCGTGGGCAGGGTCGGTGCGCCCTGAGGGGCAAGATTTAACATGTCACTCATTGCGGAAATTATCCTCGTCCATAAAGGCGGAGTAGGCCTGAGCACCCTCGCGCTGCTCACGAAGCTGTGCCATTTTTTGCTGTAACTGCTGGCTGCTGTGCTGAGCAAGCTTCAGCACCTGCTGATGGGTGTGTTGCAGCTGCAAAAGCGCGTGGCGCTTTTGCTCAGTGAGCGGCTGCGAGCCTAACGTCTGCAGCAGACCGGCAATTTCGCGGTCCAGCGATTCCACGCTTTCCCAGTCACCCTTGCCCGCCGCCGCACCCAGCGCACGGGTTTGCCAGTCAATTAACAGCAGATCATCCATTCAGCTTGCCCATCGCTTCCCAGCCCTGACGCAGCTCGCCAATCAGGTTTTCCACTTCGTCGATCATCTCGGTCGACAGGGCGTTGCTGGCCTCGTACAGGCGGTGAACGCAGTAGTCGTAGAGGTTCGCCAGATTGCGCGCCAGCTCGCCGCCTTTGTCGTAGTCCAGGGCGCTGGTCAGCGCGTTGAGGATGTCGATGCACTTGTTAACGCTTTGCGCTTTGCGCTCGTAGCGTTTGGCCATAATGTGGCTTTTGGCGCGCACCAGCTCATCCGCCAGGCCGTTAAACAGCATCATCACCAGCTGATGCGGCGTGGCGGCCGCCACCTGGGCGGCCATATCCGTTTCATAGAAGGCGTCGTAGCCTTCCTGGGTGTTTCCGTACATGTCAGCGTCCTTATGTCAGTCCAAACATATTTGCGGTGTTGTTCATCTGCTGCATCACGCTCTGCAGACGGGTAAATTGCGATAAATAGCGGTTGTAGGCGGTGTCGTAGCGGGTCGAGATTTTGTCGCTGCGATCGCTGAGTTCAGTTTCCCGGCGGCGGAAGGTCTCTTCCCGGGATTTGATTTCGCCACCGGTGGTGCTCAGGAACTTATCCATCGATTTGTCCATCGCTTTCAGCAGGCCTTTATCGCCGTTAAACAGGGCGTTGAGCTTGCCGGGATCTTCCGTGAGCTTCTCTTTCAGCTTGTCGCTGTCCAGCGTCAGCTTGCCGTCTTTGTCCGCGCTGAGGCCAAACTGGGTAATGTCCTGGCCGCCGATGGCGGTACGCAGCATGTTGTTGAGATCGCGACGCAAGTTGCCGACGCTGGCATCCCCGGCGAAGGCACCACGGTCGGTGCTGCCGGAACCGGAGGCGGTAAGGCTACCCAGCGAGGCCAGTAATTTGTTGTAAGACGCCACGAACTCATTGACCTGGTTAGTGGTTTCAGTGGTATCAATGCCCACATCAATACGCAGCGGGGTATCGCCCGCTTTCTGCGCTTGGTTAAGTTCCAGCGTCACGCCGTCAATCAGATCGGTGAAGGTGTTGGTGCTACTGCTGACCTGAATGCCGTTATTCTTTTCTCCCAGCCAGGCGATAGCGTCTTTGGCTTCGGAGAGTGTTGTGGCCTGGCTGCTGTCCATTCCGGTAAAACCTTGCACGGTGATGGCATTGGCTTCGCCGCTTTTATCGCTACTCAACATCAGGCGCACCTGGCCGTTGGTGCGCACCAGTGAAGCCGTTACGCCCGGATTAGCACTGTCACCGTTGATGGCTTTTGCCAGCCCCGCCAGACTGTCGACGCTGTCCATGTCCACGGTAATGCTGTTGTTGCCAACCTTAATCGCCATGCTACCGCTGGCATTTTTTATCGCATCGTCATCTAACGCGTTGTAGGCCTGCTGGTGCGAGGAAGCGAGCTGTTCCACAAACAGGTTGTAGGTGCCTTTGCGCGTCTCGGAGGTGGTGGTCACTTTGACCATATTGTCCACGCTGACGCTGGCGCTGGTTTTCAGCATTCCGGCGTTGTTTTTATTCAGGTTTTGCAGGGAGGTACGAAACTCGCTCAGCGTGCTTTTCAGGGTTCGTAGCGCTGTCTGCTGTGCCACCAGTTTGGATTGCTGCGTTTTTAACTGCGTCTGCAGCGTCTGAACGTCAAAACCGGCAAGCTGGGTGGCCATACTTTGTGGATCAATACTGGAAAAATCGCTCATTACTCCTCCCTGGCGACGCTGGCGTATCATTTAGATTGCAACAGTCATGCCAACTTTTAACTAATTGAAAATTAAATAAAATTAATAAAAAGCGGAAAAAATGTTTCCGCCTGATGAGGAAATCCCTCGCTCTTAATCACTAAGCGACACAAAAAGTAAGGAAATTAAAAAAGGCTCCGTAAAGGAGCCTTAAAGAAGGGAGTTCGTGCGTCAGGGATTAGCCCAGCAGGGACATCACCATACCGGACATGCTGTTGGCCTGCTTCAGCATCGACATGCTGGTTTGCGCCAGCATCTGGTTGCGAGTCATGGTGGTGGCTTCAGTGGCGAAATCCGCATCGCGGATATTGCCCAGCGCCAAAGTTGCATTGTCTTTCATGTTCGCTAAATTAGCGGAGGTGTGACCCAGACGGTTGATGTTGGCACCCAGCGAAGAACGCACGCCGCCGACGTTATCCAATGCAGTCTGGACTGAACCCATAAGGGTATTTATTTTCGCGAGATCATCGGCAGAAGTTGTACCTGCCGCTATCCCCAAACCAATATCAGTGGTTAACGATTTAACTGTTGCATCCAGTTTAGTCGTTGCTGCAGCCGCGTTAAGATCCAAGGTTAATTTTTCACCGGATTCAGCACCGATCTGGAAATTAACGGATTTAGCGAGTTTCCCTCCAGTTGCAGCTATTCCGTCACCAAATAAAGCTTCACCAGCATATTTAGTATTATCCATGATATTTTTTAATTCAGATTTTAGTTCAGTCAATTCCAAATCAATCGCAGAACGCTCTTTTTTACCGTTAGTGTCGTTTGCCGCCTGAGTAGCCAGGTCCTTCATACGGTACAGAATATTGGTCACTTCATCGAAGGCACCCTCTGCAGTCTGCAGCATTGCTGTAGCGTCAGCAACGTTACGCTGGGCCACGCCCATGCCGTTCACCTGCCCCTGCAGACGTGTGGCGATCTGCAAACCCGCCGCATCGTCGGCTGCAGAATTGATTCTCTTGCCGGTACCCAGACGCTCCATGGCAGTGGAGAGGATAGAGTTGGATTTGTTGAGGGCGTTGGTGGAGGACATTGCCGCGCCGCTGGTAAAGATTGATAAAGCCATTCCGTGCTCCTTATATTTCTCACGTTCTGTACTGATATAAGGCGGCCAGGGGCCCTGAAAAGTTAAATATAAGACGATAATTTTTTAGAGCAAAAAATAAAAAAAGCCTCCTTAAATCAGAAGGCTAAAAGAGACGTTGGATAGATTAACCCAGCAGAGACATCACCATGCCGGACATGCTGTTGGCCTGTTTCAGCATCGACATGCTGGTCTGGGCCAGCATCTGGTTGCGGGTCATGCTTGTCGCTTCGGTGGCGAAGTCCGCATCGCGAATGTTGCCCAATGCCAGGGTGGTGTTGTCTTTCATGTTTGCCAGGTTGGCAGATGTGTGGCCCAGACGGTTAATGTTGGCACCCAGAGCAGAACGCACGCCACTGACATTATCCAGTGCGGTCTGTAAGCCGGTCATCAATGTATTAATTTTACCTAGATCGGTCGCGGCTGTGCCCGAGGCGATATCCAAATCGAAACCTTTTAGTGACCCAACGGTTGCGCTGAGTGTCGTTGATCCTACGTTAAGATTCAGTGTTAATTTTTCTGCCGAATCAGCACCGATCTGAAAATTCATCGCACCGCCAAGTTTACCTCCTGTTAATGCTGTGGCTGTACCATCACCAAATAATACTTCACCTGCGTACTTAGTATTGGCCATTATATTACCTAACTCTGACGTCAATTCTGTCAGTTCAGCTTTTATCGCAGTACGCTCATTTTTACCGTTAGTGTCGTTCGCAGCCTGAGTCGAGAGATCTTTCATGCGGTACAGAATGTTGGTCACTTCGTCAAAGGCACCCTCTGCAGTCTGCAGCATTGCAGTGGCGTCAGCCACGTTACGTTGTGCTACACCCATACCGTTCACCTGACCCTGCAGACGGGTAGCAATCTGCAAACCTGCCGCATCGTCGGCTGCAGAGTTGATGCGTTTGCCGGTACCCAGACGCTCCATGGCGGTGGAGAGGATAGAGTTGGATTTGTTGAGGGCGTTGGTGGAGGACATTGCTGCGCCGCTGGTGAAGATTGATAAAGCCATTCCGTGCTCCTTATATTTCTCAA
>JBAPXW010000031.1:0-1546 GCA_049284415.1 Leclercia sp. | reverse complement strand
TATGATTTGTCGGTAGAACACGTTATGTCCCGCTATTTGGTCCTGATCTTCTCCTTTGTTGCCGGGGCAACGGTAGGTTCAACGGTAGGCGTAGTGACTGGATTGATTTTCAGCCTGGCAAACGTTTCGAGCTTTTACCATATGAGCCTGCTTGCTTTCTCAGGATTATTAGGCGGTCTGTTAAAAGAGGGGAAAAAGCTTGGTGTGGCACTGGGTTTATTCATTGCAACACTGCTGATTGGCATGTATGGAGAAGGCGGCGGTGCCCTTAGCAAAACAGTGATGGAATCAGCTGCGGCCGTCCTATTGTTTTTATTAACTCCCCAATCTCTAACTTCCAAAATAGCAAAATACATCCCTGGCACTCCCGAGTATTCAGCAGAGCAGCAGCAATATATGAGAAAGATGAGAGATGTAACTGCCCAACGGGTCGTTCAGTTTTCGAATGTATTTGAAGCACTTTCAAAAAGCTTCTCGAACTTGCAGGTACAGGATGAAACGACTGAGACAGACCGCGATATGGATTATTTCTTAAGTAATGTCACAGAAAAAACATGCCAGACCTGCTTTAAGAAAGATCACTGCTGGACAAGGAACTTTAATACAACCTATGACTATATGAGCGAAATTATGCAGGAGATGGACCAAAATTCAGGAGTCGTCCCACAAAAACTTTCTCGGGAATGGGACAAGCACTGTACGCGTTCGAAAAAGGTAATGGAAATCATGCAGCAGCAGCTGACCTATTACCAGGCAAACAGGAAGCTTAAGAAGCAGGTACAGGAGAGCAGGCGTCTGGTGGCGGACCAATTGTTGGGAGTATCCGAGGTAATGGGTGACTTCGCAAAGGAAATCCAGCGTGAGCGTGAAAATCATTCCAAACAGGAGGAGCAAATCCTTGAAGCGCTTCAGGAATTTGGCATCCATATCGAGCATGTTGAAATCTACAGCCTTGAACAGGGAAATGTCGATATCGACATGACCATACCGTATTGTCAGGGACATGGAGAATGCGAAAAACTAATTGCGCCGATGCTGTCCGATATCCTTAAAGAAAATATCGTGGTGAATTCAGAAGAGTGCTCGACTTTTCCAAACGGATTTTGCCATGTGACTTTCCGCTCTGCTAAAGCTTTTACTGTTTTAACAGGAGTGGCGCATGCGGCAAAGGATGGCGACCTTGTATCTGGTGACAGCTATTCGACGATTGAGCTTAGCGGCGGAAAATATGCGATTGCGATCAGTGATGGAATGGGCAATGGAGAAAGAGCGCATTCAGAGAGCAGGGATACATTGCTATTGCTGCAGCAAATCCTGCAGTCAGGTATAGAGGAGAAGGTAGCCATCAAATCGGTGAACTCGATTTTATCGCTTAGAACGACAGATGAAATTTTTTCTACGCTTGACCTTGTGATGGTCGATCTGCAAAATGCATCAGCACGGTTCCTTAAAATAGGTTCGACACCAAGCTTTATCAAGCGGGGCGGAAAAATCATGAAAATCCAGGCCAGCAATCTGCCAATGGGCATTCTGCAGGAGTTTGAAG
>JBAPXW010000030.1:0-87380 GCA_049284415.1 Leclercia sp. | reverse complement strand
CCTCACTTAGGAAGCGTGGCCGAGCGGTTGAAGGCACCGGTCTTGAAAACCGGCGACCCGAAAGGGTTCTAGAGTTCGAATCTCTACGCTTCCGCCAAATTCGAAAACCCTGCGATAGCAATATCGCAGGGTTTTTTGCTTTGTTTCTCCCCGCACACAATCCAACCACGATCACACTTTTGAATGAAAGTGACCGACAACGCGCATCGCAGTGTTGACGATACATAAGCCAGAATTATATGTTTGTGTGATAAATACAGCTTGTTACCGTTCGGCGGGCAAAACGTAAATTCAGCCACAGGGGTTTCCCTGGCTGTACTTATGTTTTGCCCGTTTTGCATTTCTGGAGTTGGCGATGCGCATTAAACAGATTTTGAACAACAACGTCGTCAGCGTCTGTGATGGTAGCGGAGCAGAATTTATCCTGACGGGAAGAGGTCTGGGCTTTAACGCCAGCGTCGGTGATGTCGTTGACGAGCGCAATGTGGAGAAGACCTTCCAGCTTGCGGACAGCTCCGTATCGGCGCGCTTTAAAGTGTTACTGAACGAAGTTCCGGTGGAGATTATTCAGCTAACGGATGACATCGTCAGTCTGGCCCGTCAGTCGCTTGATCGTGCGCTCAGCGACGTGCTTTACGTGTCGCTGGCGGACCATCTGCACTTTGCCCTCAAGCGACACCGTGAGGGGCTGGCAATCCAGAACCCGCTGGAGTGGGAGGTCCGCCATTTATACCGCAAGGAGTATCTGGTTGGACGCCAGGCGCTGGCGCTGATCGCCTCTCGCACCGGGCAGCTTCTGCCCGATGCGGAAGCGTGCAGCATTACGCTGCACATTGTGAATGCCTCGATGAATGTGCCGGACGGGCAGGTGATGGAAATGACCCGCCTGATCTTTCAGATTCAGAACATCGTAAAATACTGGTTCGCCATCAGCATTGATGAGCAAAGCCTGAACTATCAGCGCTTTGTCACCCATATTAAGTTTTTCGCTCAGCGGGTGATGGCAGGGGAGATTCTGAACAATGACGACGCTGAATTGTTCGAGCAGATGCCCAAACGCTATGAAAAGACGTTGAGTTGTGTTCAGGCGATCAGTGAGTTTGTCAGCCGGAACTACAACCACACAATGAGCAGTTCAGAGAAGTTATACCTGACGGTCCATATCGGTAACGTTATTCATCGTCAGCACAATTCCATTTAGGCTTGTTACTGTTAAATCAGGCAAACCCCAGAGGAAACAAGGTGCCCCGCAAATGCGGGCAATTGTGAACGGGCAGACTGTGCCCTTAATCTGGAGAGTACCACGGTGGATTATCAACATACCGCACGCAGGATCGTTGCGCTTCTTGGCGGCGAATCCAATATCAATTCCGTCTTTCACTGTATAACGCGCCTGCGTTTCAGCTTAAAAGACAACAGCAAAGCCGATCGGGAGGCACTGGCGCAGCTGGACGGCGTCATGGGGGTTAACCTTTCCGGGGATCAGTTCCAGGTCATTATTGGTAATAAAGTGACGCAGGTACTGAAGGCCATTCAGGACCACGTCCCCCGTCTGGTGAACACAGACAACAGCGATGAGCAGGCGGCAGAAAAACGCCGTAACCCCATCTCGCGGGTGTTTGAAGTGATATCCGGCATCTTTTCCCCCATCATTCCGGCGATTGCCGGGGCAGGGATCCTGAAAGGAGTGCTGTCGCTGTTTGTCACCTTTGGCTGGGTCGCGACGAGCAACCAGACCTATCAAATCATGACCGCCATCAGCGATGGGGTGTTTTATTTCATGCCGATGGTGCTGGCCTTCAGCGCCGGTCTGAAATTTGGTGCCAATCCCTATCTGTCGGTCGCGCTGGCTGCCGTTCTGTTTCACCCGACGTTAACCACCTTACTGCGTTCAGGGGATCCCATCGCCTTTGCCGGGCTGACGGTTTCGCCGGTTTCCTACGCGAACTCGGTCATCCCGATCCTCTTTTCGATATGGCTGTTGAGCTATGTTGAACGCTTCTTCAATCGCATTATTCCCGCCTCAATCCAGATGATGTTTTCACCCCTGCTGAGCCTGATGATTGTCGCACCGGTGATGCTGATTTTCATTGGTCCGGCCGGGATCTTCGTCGGCAATACGCTGTCAGGCGGGATCATCTGGCTGGTGGACAACATGGGGCCGCTGGCCGGGATCGTGGTGGGCGGCACGCTGTCGCTGATGATCATCACCGGCATGCACTATGTGCTGGTGCCGATCATGATTAATAACATCACCCGGCTGGGATTCGACCCTATCAAACCGCTGATGTTTGTCGCTAACTTCGGCCAGGCCGGGGCCGCCTTTGGCGTGTTTCTGCGCTCCCGCAACCAGAAAACCCGAACCCTGGCCCTGTCGACCTCCTTCAGTGCGCTGATGGGGGTATCCGAACCGGCGATGTATGGCATCAACATTCGCTTCAAAAAGCCGTTTGCCGCCGCCTTGATTGGCGGTGCCGCAGGCGGCTGTCTGGCCATGACCATGGGGGTCAAAGCCTATGCGTACGCGTTAAGCGGACTCTCCGGTTTACCGGCCCTGGCGGGGCAGGGATTTGGCTGGGCGCTGGCCAGTATCGGATTAGCCTTTGTCGTGGCGGCGCTGGTGACCGTGGTGCTGGGCTTTGAAGAACAGCCCGATACCGCCGCTACGCCGGATAGCCCATCCGTTCAGAGCCACGATCTGCACCCCGTCAAAGCTGCCGCCGGGGAACAGCTGTTTGCCCCGGCGCAAGGCAAGCTGATCCCGCTCGGGGAGGTGAGTGACCCGGTCTTTGCCGATGAGGTCTTTGGCAAAGGTATTGCCATTGTGCCGGTAAATGGGGAGCTGGTGTCGCCGGTGAACGGCCGCGTCGGTTCGGTTTTTGCGACCAATCACGCCATCACTCTGGAGAGCGACTCGGGGGCAGAGGTCCTGATACATATCGGCATTGATACCGTCAAACTTCAGGGAAAAGGTTTCACCCGACATGTTGAAGACGGGCAGTGTGTCACCGTCGGCCAGCCGCTGATCAGCTTCGATCTCGATGCGCTGCGCGCAGATAACATCGATCCCAGCATCATCATCATTGTGACCAATACCGACAGCTATGACGACATTAGCCTGATTTCCGACAGCGACGTGGGATCACGCGACGCTTTTTTAAAACTGACAGCAGCTGCTGCGTAAGGGGGAGTACGTGACATTTTCAACATCATTTCCGGATAATTTCCTGTGGGGCGGTGCGACAGCGGCCAATCAGCTGGAAGGGGCGCACGACGCAGACGGCAAAGGCCTGTCCGCCTCCGATGTCTTTATTTTCGATATCAACGCGCCGAAAGAACGCTGGCTGGATCAGTGGGCAGGGATGACCCATGCCCAGGTCAAAGAGGCGCAGGATCCTGCCAGCCAAAAATATTACCCCAAACGCAAGGGCAACGATTTCTATCACCATTACGAAGAGGATATCGCCCTGTTTGCCGAGATGGGCTTCAAATGCTTCAGGATGTCGATTGCCTGGACACGCATCTTCCCACGCGGGGATGAAACCACCCCCAATGAGGCGGGGCTGGCGTTTTACGATCGGGTGTTCGATACCCTGCGTCGCCACAATATTGAACCGGTGGTCTCGCTTTCGCATTATGAGATGCCGCTGACGCTGGTAACGGAATATGGCGGCTGGCCGAATCGTCAGGTGATCGACTTTTATCTGCAGTTCGCCACCACCGTCTTCACCCGTTATCGCCACAAAGTGAAATACTGGATGACGTTTAACGAAATCAACTGCGTAAAACATCACCCGTATGTCAGCGTCGGGGTCATCGAAGAAGATCACCCGGCGCTCGAGCAGGCCAAGTACCAGGGCGCACACCATCAGTTTGTGGCCAGCGCGCTGGCGACCAAGGCCTGCCACGAAATTATTCCGGGGTCACAAATGGGCTGCATGATCAGCTATCAGATCCTCTACCCGCACAGCTGCCATCCGGACGATCTGCAGGCCTGTGAAGAGGCCCAGCGTGTTTCCCTGTTCTTTAGCGACGTTCAGGCGCGCGGGGCGTATCCCGCCTGGACAGACAGGCTGTTTGCCGCCAAAGGGGTGACGCTTAACAAAGCGCGGGGCGACGATGAGATTTTACGTCAGTACCCGGTCGACTTCGTCTCGTTTAGCTATTACATGTCCAGTACCGTCAGCGCCCACCCTGAGCGGCTGGAAGGGGTAAAAGGCAACCTGATCACCGGCGGGATCCGTAACCCGCATCTGCCTGAAAGCGACTGGGGATGGCAAATTGATCCTAAAGGGCTGCGGCTGGCGCTGAACCAACTGTATGACCGCTACCAGAAGCCGCTGTTCGTGGCCGAAAATGGCCTCGGCGCCGTCGACGTACCGGACAGCGACGGAATGATTCAGGACGATTACCGGATCGACTACCTGCGCGTACATATAGAACAAATGCAGGAAGCGCTTGCCGACGGCGTGGATCTGTTCGGCTACACCTGGTGGGGGCCTATCGATATGATCAGCGCCAGCACTTCGCAGATGTCGAAGCGCTACGGATTCATCCACGTTGATCAGGATGATATGGGTAACGGTACGTTCAAGCGTTCCCGTAAGAAAAGTTTTGGCTGGTACAAAAAAGTGATCGCCTCCAACGGCGGTGACCTCAGCTAGAGCGCAATATCAGGGGGAGCGCAGCGCTGCCCCTGAATCTATAATTAAACCTACCTCTTCGGATTGCTCTGTATTTAAATGTATGCATTTGATTCCTTTGGAAAACCCAAATAAAAACCCCTACTATTATTAAGGGTATTACTTGCCGTGTCTTTTATTCCACTCATCCACGGGTAAATTTGTTGTTAATTCGAAGAAAGGAAATGAAATGGGTTGGTTTAAGAAATTATTGCTGGCTATGGTCTTTATTGTCGGCGGCGTGACGTTGGGGCGAGAATTCAAGGAGTTTGGCCTGCAGATCGGGATGGTATTAACCGCTGCGTTTTTCCTGAGCTGTGCGTTTTTATGGCACTGGGCATCAGGCTATCTGCCGCAGATTGGCAAATTTAAAGCCATCCTGATCATGATGGTGTTCAGCCTGCTACTGATGGCAACGGTTGATTACGCGATGGCAGATTTTACATTTGTGGATATGATTGACGTGCTCCAGAGCACGATTAGACGCAGCCCGTGGTTCTACCTGGCAACATTCTTTGGGGCGGGGGTGAAGGTATTATTCTGGAACTGGTTATTCGCCGGAGTCCGTGAATCGCATGCCGCGAAGGCCGTTCAGGCGTAATAAAAAAGTACAGATGGCGAAGAGTGAAAATAACGTGGGTAGCAGGATGCTACCCGTAATCCGGAATTAAACCGCAGGTAATAAGGTGGCGGAATGCAGCAATCCCATCAGCATCACCATAAAGGTGTGCGCATACGCTTTTGAATGCATCGCCATCGCGCTCTGAGAAAGCGTCTGTATCAGCCCCGACATCATCAGCGATACCGTCGTAACCACCGTCGTTAGCGCTAAGGTGGTTACCGTAATCCACGCCAGCATACGCAGAACAAGGAGAAGCGCCATTCTGTAAACCCTCTGCTTTCTTTATTCCGCTGCCAGCTTGGCCTGGCGATACTCTCTGTGCAGCCGCAAGGCTTCTGCCACGATATCCTGCTTACTCTGACGCGTTTCGTATGCGGTGGCTCTCACATACTCATTCAGTTCATCGTCAATCCGGGCGCTTAGCATGGTCAGTTCTTCCGAGCTTCTTTCGCCGCGTGGTCTGCGTGTTGAGGGGTAGCTGCGGTTGGTTTTTTCCATCGGGTTCACCCTGAAAAATAGGCTATTAATTCGTGGCGTGAAATATGAAGCCCATCTGAAATCATGTCAACTTTCGTAAAGCATCCCCGCCTATGTAGATGTTATGTTAATAATACGCACCGCGAGGGTGCGTATTTTCGTTCGCAAGTTGATATGGCGTTTATGTAGTGAAGAACCCTATTGAGTGGGTTTACCGCTTTAACAATTCATTAAATATTCAAAACTGTTTTAATCTGTAAGAAAGTTAAAAAAGTGCGCTGAATTTGATTTAAGTCAATTTGTACTGGCAGGATATTGATTCAGCGATCAAGAGTTAATAACTCACAATTGAGAATGAATTTTATTTCAGTGTGAATGTATATTACCCCCGCAGGAGTATATACTGGCTTAAAAACCTCAAAATAAAGCGGGTTAATAATCGCATGCTATTGGTGTTAATATTTAAATGTAAACATTGGTGATGTAATTTATATTGAAGGTGACCCTCTCGGATTCATCCTAATATTGATTTGCGGTCTATTAGTCTCGTTTTTGATAATATCATTTGCTGTCTGCTATTTAGCCAATTGTTACATCTGTGTTTTAATGTCTGGCGTTGAAAGTGCAAATCTATACATAAACAAAACGATTGCTGTGAAATGTTAATACTGACATGTAAACATTGCCAGGGTAGTCCAGCAGTCGGAATTTAGGGTTATTGCATTTTATTGTCTCGGCAAATATCATTTTTCGGTGCGCAAAGGTATTGAACGCATTTACTTTTTTGATAAACAGCGATTACCCAGATGGATATTGTTCCTGTGTGAATCAGGCACGACATAGCTTTATATAAAGGGATGCGCATAAGGGATGAACGCCACGACCGGATGGCTCCGGTCAATGTAATCATTAATAAATATTAAAGATGAGCTTAATAATGAAAAATCAATTTCGCGTTGCCGCAGCCCTGGTGGGCGTGATGGTTTCGGGTGCCGCATTTTCTAACAGTATGACTACCAGCCTTAACGCAGGTGCAGGTACGCAGAGTACGGGGGGAGTGGTGGAGTTTACCGGGGAGATCGTGGACACCTCCTGCAATATCACGCCAACCAGTAAAGACGTGAAGGTTGATTTGGGTAAATGGGCCAAAAGCTATTTCAGCGCAACTGGCGATGAAACGACGAAAACCCCGTTTAAGATCAGCGTCGATAATTGCCCGGTCTCCGTTAATACCGTTGCGGTCCTGTTTGATGGTCAGAAAGACGCAGTGAATCCAACCCTGCTGGCTGTAGCGGGCGGAGCGACGGGTGTGGGCATTAAGCTGTACAACGGCGGGGCATCCGCAGCGCCTGTGGCTTTGGGTACCGTTTCTGAGAAGGTCCCGGTTACGTCTGGCAAAGCTGACCTGCCGTTTTTTGCCGATTATGCGTCCACCACGGGCACCGTTACCACCGGTGCGGCCAACGGCGTTGCCAACTTCCTGATGGTTTACAACTGATCCTCTTTGAGCAGGCGTCTTGCCTGCTCATTTCTCGTTTTTGTTTGATGGTAACTGCACAATGAAACAGCTTCTTGCCGCGGTGACGGCCTCTTTTATCGTCTTCTGCGCTACCGCGCAGGCGGGCATAGTGATGGGGGGAACCCGCGTTATTTATCAGGAAGGCAAACGCGAAGCCGCCATTCCCGTTACCAATATGGATACCAGCGTGCCCTACCTGGTGCAGTCATGGGTTGAAAATATGGCGGCGGACGATAAACGCCCGGTGCCTTTTGTGGTTACGCCGCCGCTGTTTCGCCTCGATCCTGAGCAGGAAAACGTCCTGCGGATCAGCTTTACCGGGGGGGCATTGCCTGCTGATCGTGAATCGGTGTTCTGGCTGTGCGTCAAAAATATCGCCCCGACGCAAAAAGACGACACCAATAAATTACAGATTAACGTCAAATCCAAATTCAAAATCTTCTACCGTCCCAAAGGGCTGGTCGGAGACGCCAGTGACGCCTGGCAGCAGCTTAAATTTACCCGAAACGGCAACCAACTGGTGGCGCAAAACCCTACACCGTATCACGTCTCCTTTTACAGCCTGTCGGTGGGCGGCAACGCGATCCCGGAACCCGGCATGATTGCGCCGATGACCCGCAAAACCTGGACGGTCAGCGGCTCCGGCCCCGTTAAATGGCGCGCCATTAACGACTATGGCGGTATCACTGACGCTGCACAGCAGTAAACCTGGGCTTTATCGTGAAAAAGAATACTACCCGCCGCCCGACTGCCGGTACGACGCCCTCTGGCGGCGCTTTACTGCTGGCAACCGTCCCGACGGCGCTGTTTATGCTGTGCGGGGCGCGCTCGGCCTGGGCCGATGATTACTTCGACCCGGCAGCGCTGGAGCTAAGCTCCCCCCAGCAACAAAGGGCCGATCTTCACTACTTTGCGAAGACGGGCGGCCAGCAGCCCGGCACTTATCCGGTCAGCGTTTGGATCAACGGTCAGGAAGTCAGCAGCGATACCCTCACCTTTGTGGATGATGACGGCAAACTTAAACCGGTGCTGACAACGGCACAGCTGGCAGAATACGGCGTCAACGTCAGCGCTTTCTCGTCGTTTGCTCGCCTGCGCGAGGGCGAAACCTTTACCCGTATCGGGCGCTATATTCCGGATGCCAGCAGCCAGTTCGATTTTTCGACTCAACGACTGAATCTGAGTATTCCCCAGGCGGCCATGAACGTTCAAAGCCGCGGCTATGTAGATCCGGCCCGCTGGGATGAGGGGATCCCGGCCGCCTTTGTTGATTACACGCTGTCTGGCTCGCAGACCCAGCAGTCAACTAATAACGGCCATTCCACCTTTCTGAACCTGCGCAGCGGCATCAATCTTGGCCCGTGGCGGCTGCGTAATATGTCGTCGATGCAGTACGACACCACCCGGCGCTGGCATTCGCTCAATACGTACCTGCAACGTGACGTCACGTCGCTGAAAAGCCAGCTGCGGATGGGGGATACCTACACCAGCGGCGAGGTGTTCGACAGCGTGCAGTTTCGCGGCGTCCAGCTGATGTCCAATGACGAGATGCTCCCGGACAGCCAGCGCGGCTTTGCGCCGGTGATCCGCGGTGTGGCCCACAGCAACGCCAAAGTGACCGTCTCCCAGCATGGCTACGTGATTTACGAAACCTACGTCTCTCCGGGAGCTTTTGCGATTAAAGATCTCTATCCGACCGCGCAGAGCGGCGATCTGGAGGTCAACGTCAAAGAGAGCGACGGCTCCGAGCGCACGTTTACCCAGCCGTTTTCGTCGGTGGCGTTTATGCTGCGCGAAGGCCGCCTCAAATACAGCCTCAGCGCCGGGCGCTTCCATTCCGGGCAGGATCAGAGCCGCTCCTCGACGTTTGTGCAGAGCACGCTGTTTTACGGTCTGCCGGCAGAATTTACCCTCTACGGCGGGACGCAGCTGGCCGAGGACTATCATGCGATGGCCCTGGGCGTGGGGCACAGCTTCGGCGAATTTGGCTCGCTGGGTACCGACCTGACGCTGGCTGGCACCACCTCGCCGTCCGGCAAGCGCTACAGCGGACATTCCCTGCGGGCGCAGTACCAGAAAAGCGTTGCACAGACGGGGACCACGTTCAGCCTCGCCAGCTATCGCTACTCCTCCAGCGGTTTTTACGATTTCAGCGAAGCGATGGCGCTGGAGAGCCGGTATGGCTTAGTGGATACCAAACGCTCCCGGGAAGAGATCTCCCTCAACCAGGCGCTTGGCGATCTCGGTAACCTGTCGCTGTCGGCCTACTCGCAGGATTACTGGCACAGCCAGAGCAGCGATAAGACCTTACACGCCGGATTTTACAGCGCCTGGAAAGGCATCTCTTGGGGGTTGGGCTACTACTACACCCGTTCCAGCGGGCACAGCAATCCGGACCGCTCCTGGTCGTTCAACATCAACATTCCGTTGGGCGGGGCATTGACGGACAGTTCCGTCAGCTACACCACGTCGTCGGATAACCACGGTTACACCTCTCATCAGATGGCGATGTACGGCTCATTGCCTCACAGCCCGAATCTCTACTACTCGGTACAGCAGGGCTACGCCAACCAGGGGCAGAGGAGTAACAGCGGCGCATCGCTTAACTACCGTGGTGGCTACGGCGACGCGCAGGTTGGTTACCGCCACGACCGCGACAGCAACCAGCTCACCTGGGGAGCATCGGGCTCACTTGTCGCGCATCCGCACGGCATCACGCTGGGGCAAACCTTGGGGGACAGCTTTGCCATCGTGCGCGCGCCGGGAGCCGCCAACGTGGCGATCCAGAATGGTAGCAATCTGCATACCGACTGGCGGGGTTACGCAGTGGTGCCCACGCTGACGCCGTATCACAAGAACATCATCACTCTGGATACCGAATCGATGACCAGCGACACCGATGTCGATCAGGTTGGGGCGACGGTGATCCCCGGCGGCGGTGCGGTGGTCGAGGCAAACTACCAGACGCGTCTCGGCAACCGCGTGCTCTTTACTCTGCGCGATGGCCAAAGCCTGGTGCCGTTTGGTGCCAGCGCGCAGCTGGCCGACGACGCCACCGCGCTGACCGGTATGGTCGCCGACGGCGGCAAGGTCTATCTGAGCGGGATACCGGATGACGGCAATCTGGCAGTGCGCTGGAATGCAGCCGGCGTCGCGCACCAGTGCGCGGTGCATTTCCATATAACCGACGCCCAGCGCAATGTCGTCAAGACCGTAGATGCCCCCTGTCTTTCACCGAGAGGATTTTAACCATGCGCCTGAGCCTGTATTTACTACTGCTGGTCACCGGGCTGTTCAGCCACAGCGTGTGGGCGACAGCCTGCAACGGCGACACCGGTCAGATAACCATCAACTTTCAGAACATCAAATACCTGCCTTCGCTGCGCAACAATACGCAGATGACCAGCATCATGCCTGACAGCGGCAGCGGGTTTCGCTTTACCTGCGATCAGCAGGCGCAGCAGGCGGGCGCGGTACAGGTTATTTATCAGCAAACGCGGACCGCAAATGCGACGACCATCAACGGGCGCAGGGTCTTTGAATCTGCGATTCCCGGGATTGGCTATGCGCTGGGTTTTCAGTGTACTGGCGGGCCAATCCACTATCTTGACGGCAACGGCGTGAATGAGGCGACGGTCTGTAGCAGCAGCGAAAACCCCTCCCTGCTAAAGCAGAATATGGTGGTGAAGGCCTGGATCACCTTCTATAAAACCGGCGACGTCAATCTGAGCGGGGGCAACCACACCAATGCGTCGCCGCAGGGGGGCGTGGGCAAGCTGACAGTCACTATTCCTGGCGCGGGAACACAGGGGTCACCAATCAGTGTCGACCTGACGGCGCTAAACGTCGACATCGGCGCCGTCGGCAGCTGCAACGTCACCACCCCGAGCATTTTTGTTGATTTAGGCAAAGTGAGCCGGACCGCGTTTAAAGGGCTGGGGAGCACGGCGGGCACGCCGCAGACCTTTACCGTTCCGGTGTACTGCTCGCAGCCCGCCAATGTCAAAATCGGCTTTTTCGGTACGCCTGTCACTAACGGGGTGACCGATACGCTGGCGATTACGCCGACTCAGATGAGCGCCAGCGGCGTGGGGATCAAACTGAGCTACGGCAATAATGGCCCCGGCGCACCGACGGCGGGCAGCCCCTTGCATATCAACGAAGCCGGTAACCTGCCGTCGCTGGGTCAGGTGACGGCCAACAGTGCGGCCAGCGCAGTCCCGTTCCACTTTGTGGCGCAGCTGGTGCAAACCGAGTCTAGCGTGACGGCGGGTAGGACGAACGGTCTCGCCACCTTTGCGCTGGAGTATAATTAGCCGTTAGTTCATGCTCTGACCCAGGCCACAACCTCACCGCAACAGGAGCGGAAATTTTATGACGGCAAGACTGAATGACTATAACCAGCCAGTCGGCGACGCATTGCCCGACTGGACCGGCGCCCGCCTGCCCGACGCCCCATCCCTGCAAGGGCGCTACTGTCGGCTCGAGCGCCTCAGCGCCGACCGCCACGCGGCCGGGCTGTACGAGGCCTATCGTGACGCACCGGATGCCCGCGACTGGACCTATCTGCCGTCAGGGCCTTACAACTCCCCGGAGGCGTATCGCGCCTGGCTGCTGAATGCCGAAATGCAGCGCGACCCGATGCATTACGCGGTGATCGACGCCAGTACCGGTAAGCCGGTTGGCACCGTGGCCCTGATGCGGATCGACGCTGCCAACGGGGTGATTGAGGTGGGCTACGTGACCTATTCCCCGCGCATGCAGCGCACGCGGCTCGCCACGGAAGTGATGGCGCTGTTCCTGCGCTACGTTTTTTCCGATCTGGGCTACCGTCGCTTTGAGTGGAAGTGTGACGCCCTGAATGCCCCGTCCTGCGCGGCGGCAGCGCGCTTTGGTTTCACCTTTGAAGGCATTTTCCGCCAGGCGATTGTGACCCGCGGGCGCAACCGGGACACCGCCTGGTATTCCATTATCGACAGCGAATACCCGGCCCTGATTACCGCCTTTGAACGCTGGCTTGCGCCGGATAACTTCGATGCAAACGGCGTTCAGCAACAAAAGCTGGGCGAGCTGATCGCGCAGAGCAGACCGGTTCGCTGAAAAAGGTCTTTCGGCGCTTAGCTGGCATCGTTGCCTTTTTTCTCATGCTGAATAAGCCATGCTTTGCGCGCGAAGCTGGCCTTTCTATCAACCCTTCTTTATCCATGCTCACCAGTAAACACACCGGCACAATGGCGGCCTGGATGGCGAACCGCTGGCGCAGAAAAGCCACATTGCCCCTGGCGTTAACCTGAACGATCCTGGCTTTGCCGATCCCACTCGCCAGCTGGCCATTATCTTTGCTGTCGTTTGTCACCGCGGGTTAAATTCTGCAGAATAGGCCGGTCTGACCCTCCGAACCTCACCTGATGAAGATAATCCTGATGAAAAAAACGCTGCTGTACTCCCTCCTTATTGTTGTCTCTGGCTCCGCATGTGCGGCAGCGCAGACGGTATCGCAGCTGGCCGACGTGGTTAACCCGGCCATTACCGCGCTGATGAAAGAGCAGGCGATCCCAGGAATGGCGGTGGCGATCGTCTATCAGGGCAAAGCGTATTACTTTACCCGCGGGCTGGCGGATGTCGCGGGCAACAAACCGGTTACCCAGCAGACCCTGTTTGAACTCGGCTCGGTGAGCAAAACCTTTACCGGCGTGCTGGGGGGCGAGGCAGTGGCGCGGGGGGAGATCGCGCTCAGCGATCCGGCGAGCAAATACTGGCCTGCGCTATCCGGCAAGCAGTGGCAAGGCATTACGCTTCTTCATCTGGCGACCTACACCGCCGGGGGCTTGCCGCTGCAGGTGCCGGACAATGTCAACAACGCCGCGTCGACGCAAAAATTCTACCAGTCCTGGCAACCCCAGTGGGCGCCGGGTACCCAGCGCCTGTATGCCAATGCCAGTATTGGCCTGTTTGGCGCGCTGGCGGTTAAGCCGTCGAAGATGAACTTTGAGCAGGCGCTGACCCATCGGGTGTTAAAACCGTTAAATCTGAACCACACCTGGGTCAATGTTCCGGCCAGCGATGCCGAGAACTACGCCTGGGGCTATCGGGACGGCAAGGCGGTGCACGTTTCACCGGGTATATTCGATGCCGAAGCCTACGGCGTAAAAACCTCGATTGTGGATATGGCAAGCTGGCTGAAGGCCAACATGCAACCTGCGGCTGTCAAAGACGCATCGCTGAGAAAGGGGATGTTGCTTGCTCAGTCACGCTACTGGCAGGTTGGGGAGATGTACCAGGGGTTAGGCTGGGAAATGCTGAACTGGCCGGTGACCTCTCAGACTCTGGAGCAGGGGGCGGATAATCACTACGCTCTGGCGCCGCACGCGGTCACGGCCATCAATCCTGCCGCGCCGCCGGTGAGCTCCTCGTGGGTACACAAAACCGGGGCCACGGGTGGGTTTGGCAGCTACATCGCCTTTATCCCGGAGAAGAATCTCGGGATTGTGATGCTGGCGAATAAAAATTACCCCAACACCGCCCGGGTAAAAGTGGCTTATCAAATCCTCGACGCCCTGCAGTAATGTCACCAGGCCTGCGGCGGCAGGCCTGGATTGTCGGGCTTAGTGCTGCGGGTGCTGTTTCAGCAGCGCATCAAGATTTTTACGCGAGGTGGTGATAATCGCCCACGGATCTTTCGGCGAATCATGCTCGACGATAAACCACTGGACGCCGCTCTTACGCGCCGCATTCAGAATGGAATTCCACTCGAGGATCCCTTCACCCATCGGGGCAAAGTTCATCTCATCATCGCGCACGCCGATGCCTGAATTGTCCTTGGCATGGATGGCGTAGATACGGCCCGCATAGCGGGTGATGAACTGAGCCGGATCCTGCCCGCCACGGGAGACCCAGGCCACGTCCAGCTCCAGCACCAGGTTATCGCGCTGGGTGTTTTTCATAATGATGTCCAGCACGCTGTCGGTACCGTACTTCTTCATCTCGAAATCGTGGTTATGGAAGGCCAGCGTGATCCCTTCATGGCGTAATTTTGCACCCATCGCATCCAGGCGTTTGGCATAGTCAACCCAGCCCTGCTGCGTTGTTGGACGGTCGGCGGCTTCAATCCACGGCACCACGATGTGCGTATTGCCTACCGCTTTGTTAAACGCGACGGTAGTGGCAAAATCCTGCTCGAGCGCGGAGAGCTGCACATGCGCTGCCACCACGTTGAGCTGATTCTTCTTCAGGATTTGCTGCAGGGCGGGGGCATCCACCCCGTGGGTGCCCACCAGTTCCACATTTTTGAATCCGGCTTTTCCGGCCATCGCAAACTGGGCATCGGCATCACCCACGTTGCGCAGGGTGTACATCTGCAGGGCAATTTCGTTATGGGTGTCTTTGGCCTGGGCATACGCCCCCAGGCTCGCCACCAGAAGGAGGCCGCAAAGCATAGCGCGTTTGATCATCGTTGTTCCTCAGTAAAAAGTAATCGATTACAAAATACAGATGGAAAGTAATCGATTACAAACCGCACAGACTAAAAGTGTGACACAGCGCAATAGTTTGCCGATAACGGCCGTCAAAACCCCCGTGTCTACCTGCCAAAATTGATAATGAGAATGATCTTGATAATCATTATCATCAATGCATATAATCCGGCCAAAATTCGCAGCGCAAAAAATGCCTTAAAAATTAAACGGATACTTATGTCAAATCGGGGTAACTTTTTCAGACCGCTGGTCCTCAGCAGTATTTTGCTGATTGCCGGGTGCCACAGTCCGCCTTCTGCCACGATGAGCAAAACCCAGGTGGCGAATGATTGCAACTGTATCCAGGACGCGGCAAGCGGGAAGGTGATCACCCCAGCCGACCTGATTGCGACGCTCGCCAGTGCGCCGGTGGTGATTGTCGGCGAAGAGCACACCAACGAACGCCACCACCAGATTGAACAGTGGCTGCTGCTCAACCTGAATAAAACCCGTCAGCAGGGCAGTGTCCTGCTGGAGATGATCGCCGTCGATCAGCAGGCGGCGGTGGACCGCGTCAAAGCACAAGGCCTGGCGGGGACGCAGGTTAGCCCCACCCGTGCGGCAGAAGCGATGCGCTGGAACAGCGGCTGGCCGTGGGATCTGTACCGCGATGTGGTGATGACGGCGCTTGAGGGCCCCGGCCCGCTGCTGGCGGCCAACATCAGCCGTGAGCAGGTCTCTGCCCTGTATAAAAACCCGGTCTTCCCGGCGGGGGCAGCCGCTTCGCGCGAGCAGGTGCGTGAAGCCTTGTCCGCCGTTATCTATCTCATGCATGACGGCCAGTTAAAGGGGGAGCAGGTTCACGCCATGCTCTCCATCCAGCAGCAGCGGGATCGGTTTATGGCCGAGCAGATCCGAAAGGCACCGCGTCCTGCGCTGCTGATTGCCGGTGGCTATCACGCGGCGAAAGATATCGGCGTGCCGTTACATCTGGCCGATCTGCAGGTTGAACCCCCGGTCGTGGTGATGCTCACTACTGACGGTACAAAAGTCAGCGCGAAGCAGGCGGATTACATCTGGTCGGTTCCGGCACAAAAGCAGCCTTAATATGAATGTGAATAACCTCATGCCTCGCGCGCCGTGGACGTGGAGCGCCACGGCCAGCGTGCTGTTCCACGCGGCGCTGGCGCTGCCGTTTATTCTGCACCTAAATCGCCCGCAGCCACAGGCCACGCCGGCTGCGGTCATGGTCCAGTACTCACCGGAGTTTGAAGTGGCCTTGATCAGACCCGACCTGCCGCCTGGCGTCAGCCAGCAGCGTAAAGTTGAAGCCATGACCGAGGAAGAACGCACCCACAACAAAGACCTGCCAAAGCTGTTGGTGCAGGAAGAGGCGGAGCTGAAAATTGCCGCCGCAAAGCCGGAGCCTAAAGCCCGCAAGAAGCCGGACATCAAGAAGAAAAGCCAGCGTGAACAGAAGGAGGAGAAGGGCAATTCAACCACCACCAGCCTGGCCGCGCCGCCGGTGCAAACGGTGCAGACCCTGCGTAATGCCGCCCCGTTAGATACGGACGCCACGCGGATCAGCCAAAGCAAAATCAGCTGGGAGTCGCTGGTCAAAGGCAAGATCAACAAAATGCGTAACTACCCGGAAGATGCCCGCCGTCGCAAACGTACCGGGACGGCGGTGATTACCTTTAGCGTTGATGCCCGGGGCGAGATCCTCAGTACCGCGCTGGTCAGCTCGTCAGGCACCCTGTCTCTGGACAAGGCCGCACTAACGGCGCTGATCAATGCTCGACCGCTGCCGCCACCGCCAGAAGAGCTGGTGCGGCAGGGCGTACAGAAAGTGACGCTGCCGGTTGAATTTGGCTTACTGGATATTTAAACCGTCGGCTTTTATTACCCGGTAAATGCATTACTGCTAAATATAACGTTTAAATTAAATTTTGATTGATAAGGGGAGGGCGTTATTTCGCTTTCGCTCTCTCCTTTTTTGCGCTTGTAAATAATGATATACAGGATTTGATTATGAAAAAACCTCAAATGGTCAAAGGTCTTTTGACCGGGATTCTTATTGTCCACGCCCCGGTGTATGCCGCAGAAAAGGAGGGGGAATCCGTTTTCTCGCCGTTGACAATAATGGATAACACGCTCGATGAAAAAAAGAGTGTCGGCTCCTCGGAGGAGAGTTATTCTCGTCCCGGGGCCTACAGTTCCCGCACGCTGAATAAGAATTTGCAGAGTCTGGATGCGTCACTGCGCAGCATGGCCGGAACCTATACGCAAATCGATCCGCTGCAGGGGGCGATTAGCGTCAATATCCGTGGGATGAACGGCCTGGGCCGCGTCAATACCATGGTCGACGGCGTCACCCAGACCTACTTTGGCATGGCACCGGCCAACTATCATGCCGGTTCCAACACCGCCTCAGGCGTACCGCTCGATCCTAACTTCCTTGCTGAAGTCGACATCACGCGCGGCAGCAGCGCCGGTTCACAGGGGGTTAACGCCCTGGCGGGGAGCGCCAACATGCGCACCATCGGTATTGACGATATCCTGAAAGAGGGACGCCAGACCGGCCTGCTGTCACGCTTCTCGGTCGGGGATAACGGGCTGGGGCGCACCGGAATGGTGGCCGTTGCTGGAAAGACCGAGACCTTTGACAACGGCGGTGCGGTAGGGGCGATGGTGGGCATCAGCGGATCACGCACCTATGCGACCTATAAAAACGGCGGTGGCCGCAGCAGTAAAGATTTTATTGGCGATGACAATAAATACCTGCGTCAGACCCCGCACTCCGAGCTGTATAAGCTGAACGTCAATCTGAATCAATTCAATAAATTTGAATTGTCCGGCAGGAATTACACCAATACCTTTACCCGCCGCGATATTACCAGCGACGATTATTCCCTGCGTTATAATTACGCGCCGCTGAATGAGCTGGTGGAAGTCAATGTCCTCGCCAGCACCAGTCGCGGTAATCAGGAATATAAACCGAAGGCGATGTATAATTTTAGTAACTCGTCGCTCACCAATAAATCGAACGCCATCGATATCAACAACACCAGCCGCTTTAAAATGGCGGACGATCTGTATACGACATTACAGATCGGTGGAAAATTAATGGATACCCGCTACAGCCGCAGCTTTGTGCAAACTACCGGGACCGATCGCAATGCCTTTGCCCCGGCGGGTAAGCAAAAGATCTCCTCGTTATACAGCGGCCTGACGCTGAACAAAGATATCTATCAGCTGGACCTGAACCTCAACTATACCCGCAGCCAGGTTGAAGGCAAAAAACCGGCCTGTGCCGCCAATGAGAAGTGCTTCCCGCAGGGGGAGGCGATGCTGAATCTGGATGACAACGCCTTTAACCCGTCAGCCACCTTCTCTGCGCAGGTCACGCCGTGGCTGCAGCCTTTCGTCAGCTGGAGCCGTTCGTCCCGTGCGCCAAACGTGCAGGAAGTGTTCTTCGCCAACGAAGGCGGGATCTCGATGAACCCCTTCCTCAAGCCAGAAAAAGCCGAGACCGTAGAAGCCGGATTTAACGTCAATAAAAAAGGCCTGTTGCTGGAGCAGGATAGCTTCCACATGAAGGCGCTGGCCTATCAGTCCCGGATCAAAAACTACATTAACAGCGAGTCCTTTATGCTCTGTTATGACGGGCAGCTGTGTCATGACTACGACGACTCATTTGAAGGTTTTAACGCCAACGTGTATCTCAACAGCACGTCGCCGGTCACCAACAAAGGTTACGAGATTGAAGCCGGATACGATGCAGGTTTCGCCTACGCCAATATTTCCTGGAGCAAACAGCACACCGATCAGCCCACCTCGATCGCCAGCACCATTTATAGCTTTGCTTACAGCGATATCAGCGATCTGCCGGACTACTACGCCACGCTGGACGTGGGCGGACGCCTGTTTAATCAGAAGCTCACCATCGGCAGCCTGTTCAAATTCACCGGCAAGTCCAAACGCCTGAGCACCGAAGGGATCGAAACCGACACCAACACGGTGCCGAAAGAGGGCATGCCAAATATTCCGACGGTCATCGATCTCTACAGCACCTGGCAGATGACGGATGACGTGCTGCTGCGCTTCAGCGTACAGAACGTGACCAATCGCGACTACGCCGATGCCCTTAACCGCATGAACCAGAGCCTGGATTACGCGAAAGAAGGCTCAAGCATCAACACCACCGCGCGCGGTCGTACCTACATCTTTGGCGGCGAAATTCAGTTCTGATCCGCCCTTAATCACCTTGATGACCAGGAATAAATATGAAGCACCGTAACGTTACCGCCTCGCTGGGATGCCTGCTGATTGCCGGGCTCTTTTCCACTGCCGCCTGGGCGATAGACCCGCCGCAGCGTGAACTTTCCCGTTTCGCGATGAAAACCAACTATCTGCAGGAGGCCAACGAAGGCCTGTATGAGCTGGCCTTTGATAACACCAGCCACCGACTGTACGCCGCCGTCACTGACCGCATGAACCGCGAGGCCAACAAAGGCTTTCTGTATGCTTTTAATCCGGCCTCGTTAAGCACCGAAAGCCGGGTGACGATGCCGTACCGCGCTTTCTCGCTGGCGATGAATCAGCAGCAGCATTTGCTGTATGTCGGGCATACCCAGTCCGCTTCGCTGCGGGTAAGCAGCGTCGACACCCTGACCGGCAAGCTGAGCAAAACCAGCGATAAGCTTAGCTTTAAGGTGGCGAACGCCGCCGATGCGCGCTTTGAGCATCTGCGGCACATGGTGTACAACAGCGCGACCAATACGCTGTTTGTCAGCTACAGCAATATGCAGAAAACCGCCGACGGCATGACCGCGCTGCATAAGCTGCTAATGCTCGACGGCACCACCCTGGCACGTATTGGCGAGGTGAAAGGGGCCTACAGCGGTACCGCCTATGGCCTGACCCAGGATGAGAAAACGCAGAAGATCTACGTTGGCGGTAAAGATTACATCAATGAAATCGATGCCAAAAAGCAGACCGTATTGCGCACCATCCATCTGAAAGATCCGAAGCCGCAGATCACCAGCGTGCAGAATCTGGCGGTCGACTCTGACTCGAACCGCGCGTTTGTGGTGGTGTTCGACCATGAAGATCGCCGCGGTCAGCAGGATGGGTTATACGTCTTCGATTTACGCAATGGTCAGCAGCTTGGGTATGTTCACACCGGGGCCGGGACCAATGCGGTGAAATACAACCCGAAATACAACGAGATCTACGTGACCAACTTCACCAGCGGCACCATCAGCGTGATTGATGCCAGCACCTACGCCGTCACCCGGGAATTCAACGCCCCGGTGTATCCGAATCAGATGGTGCTGTCACCGGATCGGGATACCCTGTATGTCGGCGTCAAAGAGGGCTTTAACCGCGACTGGGATCCGGACGTGTATGTTGAGGGGGCAAAAGAGCGCATTCTGCGTATCGATTTGACCCGTTCGTAAGCGTTACACCGTCAATGCAGAAGAGGGCGCAGCATCAGGCTCTCTTCTGCCGTGATACAAAGGGAGTATTCTCAGATTTATTTTCTACCTTCAGATGAGCATTGATTATTATTTCCGTTCTCTTCCTGCTATTCCCTGCTAAGAATGTTCTGCATTTGAATTTATCCGTTTAAAACCCTTTGTGAAGCGGAAATAAAAAGCCGTACTATCGCCGCACTGTTATTTACAACCCTTTTAATAAACGTCGGGCAGAGCGCGTAAATATGATGCTGCTATATAAACGGCTTGTTAATTTATTGTGTGTGTTAATACGAAAAGCACGTTGCGTTGCCCGTCAGGGCGCGGCGGTACTGGCTTGTAGTGCGCTGGCCTGGCGCGTGTGGACAGATTTAGCGAACGATGAATAATAGCGCAGCGAGACTTTCATATAAAAGTATACATCGACAATCGGTTAATTAAATTGTCACTTCGCTGTTAATTAATTGCGATGATTTAATTAAGCCTCTTTTAAAAAGAGGCTCAAAAATAACGCGGCCATTAGCGCCGCAGAATATGTATTCAATAAAAATGATGATAGCGAGCAATAGCATGAAAAAACGTGTTTTAGCCATTCTGGTCGTCGGTCTGGTGAGTGCCACCACCGCATGTGCCATCAGCCCGGCGCAGCGCGCTAAGTATGAGCATTCTGGCTGTACTCAGGCTTCCGAGCTGCAGGGCTGCGATCTCAACAAGTCTTATGAGTGGAACGAACGCCACGGCTTTATCAATAACGATGGCGAGCAGCAGAGCCATCACGGTAAGCATCATCACCGTGACAATCAGCAAAATGACGATAACGACAACCACAGCGATGCAGGCATCAACGGCAAATTCGCCGGAAACTACGTGGTGAAATTCGACAACGGCGAGCGCGGGGCGGACATCCACATCGAAGACTCCGGGGTCTACCTGAACGGTAAAGAGATGCGCGACGTGAATGCGTACAAAGGGACCCTGACGTTCCGCGATGGCTACGCAACTTACACCATCAGGGATAACCATCGCGGTACCTGGAAAGACGAAGACTCCGGCAACCACGGCAGCATCTACGCTTCGCGCTAAGAACCGATGATGAAACTGAAAAAAGTAATGACCGCGATGGCGGTGATGGCCATGCTGTCAGGCTGCGCGGATCATCCGGTGCTGTCAGCAGTCGGTATCGGTCTGGGTGCGGCGGCCGTCGGCGCTGCCGTGGCGAAGCATCACGAAAAAGAGAAGCATAAAGACGATAAGAAAGAGTGGGAGCGCGATCATCAGGATGACCGCAACCGCGATCGTGACGACCAGTACAGCCATCGCGGTCATCACAATCACCACCGCGATAATAACGACTGGTAATGCCTGAAGCCCACCTCATCGGTGGGCTTTTTTATTCGGGCAGCACAACCGAACTGCCCCTGACCACCAGCTCGACCGGCAGCAATACGGCGGACTCGTCGCTCTCCTGCATCACCAGCTCAAAGGTTTTACGCGCCAGCTGTTGTTTATCCACCGCGATGGTGGTCAGCGGCGGGGTGGTCAAGGCGGCGTAATCGATATTGTCGAATCCGACGATGGCAACATCCTGCGGAACCCGGAACCCTTTTTGCTGGCAGACCCGCAGCGCCACCATAGCCGCCACGTCGTTGTAGGCAAAAATCGCATCCGGCGGTTCCGGCAGGGCCAGCAGTTCATTCAGGTTAGCAATCAGGGATTGTTCAATATCCAGCAGCGGCGGGGAGGCCAGTTCATACTCCGGCGGCAGCAAAATCTGCGCCTCGTACAGCGCCTTGCGATAGCCCTTTTCACGCTGGCGAATACTGTAATGCCCGGTGGTGCTGGCCAGAAATGCAATACGCTTGCGCCCCTGCTCAATCAGGTGACGCGTGGCTAAATAGCCGCCTTCATAGTTGTCGGGATTAACGCAGGAAAGGTCCGGGAACCACAGATCCACTAACGTGATTGGGATATTCGCCTGCTGCAGCAAGCTCACCAGCTCGGGTTCAAAAAAACCGGCGCAGATTAAGGCGTCCGGGTTATGCACCTGGAGCTGTTCCTGAATGGGATCGCCCGGCTGGATGGCGAGAAAGCTCATCGCGATGCCATTTTTGCGGCAGTTGTTTTCGATCTCGAGGATCAGCGGCGAGTAAAACGGCAGGGCTTTGCTGAGGTCATGCTGGCGATGCAGTAAAAACAGGATGCGCTTAATTTTGTTGGTGCGCAGGCGGGTAAAATCATATCCCTTGTCCCTGGCGATCGCTAACACCCGCTGACGCGTGTCATCGCTCAGGCCAGGCTGGCCCTTCAGCGCCCGGGAAACCGCCCCAATGGACACACCGCTTTCATCAGCAATATCTTTGATTCTTATGTTTTTTTTCACGTTATGTTCCTGACGATCCCCATCCCAAGATCCCCGATTCTACACAATTCCCATCAGCGCAGTAACTGATAACGGACAAACCATCGCCTGTGGTTTGTTGTTTTTACTAAAAATATTGATCGGCTTCACGCTGCTCATTAATGCCGCTTTTATGATCGCTTTTTCGCCACTATCTTCGGTGTGTGAGATATTTTTACTAAAAACCTATAAGCCTGAGCGTGAGGATTTATGTATGACGTCTACACCGATTACCAGTGAAGATGTCGCCGTGGCAGAGGCCAGCGACGATATTTCAACCCGCGAGAAAATTGGCTACGGTCTGGGGGATGCCGGTGGGCATTGCATCTCGGATCTGATCAGCGGATTTTTACTCTTTTTCTATACCGATATTTTTGGCCTGAGCCCGGCGATTGTCGGGGTGATGTTTATTATCCTGCGCGTGGTGGATGCTGTTTCCGATCCGGTGATGGGGATCCTCGCCGATAAAACGCGCAGCCGCTGGGGGCGATTCCGTCCGTGGCAGCTCTGGACGGCGGTGCCGCTGGCCATCATCGGTATCTTAACCTTCACCGTGCCCGACCTGAGCCCGGAAATGAAAATCGTCTGGGCGTTCGGGACCTATTTCCTGCTCTCTGTGGGCTATACCGCGAACAATGTCCCGTACTGTGCGCTGATCAATGCGATGACCAACCGCCACGACCAGGTGATCTCCTGCCAGTCCTGGCGCTTTGTCCTCAGCGGCATTGCCGGGTTCCTGGTCTCGGTCGGCCTGCCGCTGATGGTGACCTGGTTTGGCGGCGGGGATTTGGCCAAAGGCTATCAGTATGGCGTGACGGTGCTGTGCGGCATCGGCATGGTGATGTTCCTGCTGTGCTTCCTGTGGGTGAAAGAGCGGGTGCCGTTGTCGGTGGTCGGGCAGTTCACCATTCGTGAGCACCTGTCCGGCCTGCGTAAAAACGATCAGCTGATCCTGATGCTGCTGATGTCCTTCCTGCTGGTGAATATTCTGTGCATCCGCGGCGGCGGATACATGTACTTCATCTCGTATGTGCTGCAGGGATCGACGGTTTATATGTCGTTGTTCTTCGGGATGGTGACCTTAGCCTCCATTCTTGGCGCGGTGATCGTCAATAAACTGTCCCGCCGTTTCGATATGGTGAAGCTCTATTCCGGAACCAACCTGCTGCTGGCGGCCTTTGGTTTTTGCATGTGGTTTTTACCCTCAGGGCCGCAGTACCAGACCCTGTGGCTGGTGATCATCTTTATCAACAATATGGTGCTGGGCTTTACCCTGCCGCTGCACTTTTCGATCATGGCCTTTGCCGATGACTACGGCGAGTGGAAAAATTCAGTCCGCTCATCCGGCATGAACTTCGCCTTTAACCTCTTCTGCATCAAATTATCCTGGGCCTCATCGGGGGGAATTATCAGCCTGGTGCTGTTCCTCGTGGCCTATCGCCCGGGATTAGAAAATCAAACCGAAGCCTCCATTCAGGGGATCTCGCTGCTGCAAAGCGTGGTCCCGGCTATTTTCCATCTGCTGCTGGCGATCTCTCTGCGTTGGTGTCAGCTCAATAATCCGATGATGACGCGTATTTCGAGCGACCTGCGTCAGCGCCATGCCAAATTATCCTGAGGAACATGCAATGTATTTATCCACGATTACTGAAACGGACCTGCGTCAATTAACGGTCAACGATCCCTTCCTGGGGGAATACCAGCGACTGGTTCGCAACGTGGTGATCCCTTATCAGTGGGACGCGCTCAATAACCGTATTCCCGAAGCGGAACCGAGCCACGCGATTGATAATTTCCGCATTGCTGCAGGCCAGCAGGCAGGGGAGTTTTACGGCATGGTCTTCCAGGACAGCGACGTCACAAAATGGCTGGAGGCGGTGGCGTGGTCATTATGTCAGCAGCCGGATGCCGAACTGGAAAAAACCGCCGACGAGGTGATCGACCTGTTAGCCGCCGCCCAGTGTGACGACGGCTATCTCAACACCTGGTACATGCTGAAAGAGCCCGGCCTGCGCTGGACCAATCTGGCGGAGTGTCATGAGCTTTACTGTGCCGGCCATCTGTTCGAAGCCGCAGTGGCGTTCTACAAAGCCACCGGCAAACGCGCCCTGCTGGATATCGCCTGCCGCTTTGCCGACCATATTCATACCGTGTTTGGTCCTGGCGAGAACCAGCTACACGGCTATCCGGGGCACCCGGAAATCGAGCTGGCGTTGATGCGCCTGTACGAGGTGACTGACAATAACGACTACCTCCAGCTGGCGAATTACTTTGTCGAGGAGCGCGGGGCCCAGCCGCATTACTACGACATCGAGTATGAAAAGCGCGGCAGAACCTTCCACTGGGGGAACTGGGGCGAAGCCTGGATGATCAAGGACAAAGCCTATACCCACGCCCACAAGCCCATGGTTGAACAGGACGAGGCGGTCGGACACGCGGTGCGTTCGGTGTATTTAATGACCGGCATCGCCCATCTGGCGCGCATCAGCGGGGATGAATCCAAGCGACAGACCTGTCTGCGCATCTGGAGCAACATGGTCCAGCGGCGGATGTACATCACCGGCGGGATTGGCTCCCAGGGTATCGGCGAGGCGTTTACCTCCGACTACGATTTACCTAACGACACGGCCTATTCAGAGAGCTGCGCCTCGATTGGCTTAATGATGTTTGCCCGGCGGATGGTCGAGATGGAGGGCGACGGCCAGTACGCCGATGTAATGGAGCGGGCGCTGTACAACACCGTGCTCGGCGGGATGTCGATGGACGGAAAACACTTCTTCTACGTCAACCCATTGGAAACCTACCCGAAGGCGATCCCGTTCAACCATATCTATGAGCACGTCAAACCGGTTCGCCAGCGCTGGTTCGGCTGCGCCTGCTGTCCACCGAATATCGCCCGCACGCTGGTGGCGCTGGGGCACTACATCTTCACCCCGCGCGAGGATGCGTTATTCATCAACCTGTATGTCGGCAACACGATGCAGGTGGCGGTTGGAGATCAACAGCTGGATATCACTATTAGCGGCAATTACCCGTGGGATGAGCGGGTCGCGATAACCATTCAATCGACACAACCGGTCGAGCATACGCTGGCCCTGCGCATTCCAGGCTGGTGCGACGCGCTAAAGGTGACGCTGAACGGAGAAGCGTATTGTGGGGAAGTCGACAAAGGGTATCTGCACATTCACCGCGTGTGGGCGGCGGGCGATGTCATTACCCTCCAGCTACCGATGCCGGTGCGCCGGGTGTATGGCAATCCGCTGGTGCGCCATCTTGCGGGAAAAGTCGCCCTGCAGCGCGGTCCGGTGGTCTATTGCCTGGAGCAGGCGGATAACGGCAGCGAGCTACACAACCTGTCGCTGGATAAGCACAGCCAGTTTGTCGAAGTGGCGGGCACGGGAGTGATGGCGAACAAGATCCTGATTCAGGCTCAGGGTCATCGACAGGCGCTGGATGCCCCGCAGGACAGGCCGCTGTACCAGTTCGACCAGCCGATGGCCCGCACCGAGCCGCAAACCCTGACCTTTATCCCGTGGTTTAGCTGGGCAAACCGTGGGGAAGGGGAGATGCGCATTTGGGTGGATGAGCGCCAGGCGTAGGTTAATCCCTGATAACCTCTGTCCGGGTCAGACTGTGACCCGGACATTCAGTGTTCTGGTCTTCAAATTGCATAGCGCAGTAGTGTCGAACGCAAAAGGAAGATCTGAAATGCCGTTGCTCTATACCAATCCCCTTCTTCATGCGGATTACCCGGATCCGGATGTTATTCGCACCGGGGATGATTTCTGGATGGTGGCCTCCAGTTTTAATCAACTACCCGGCTTGCCCTTACTGCACTCCCGCGACCTGATCCACTGGCAGATTGTTAATCATATCGTCAAGCATCTTCCCTCCCCGGAATACGACGGTGTTCAACCGGGCAAGGGAATTTGGGCTCCCGCCATGCGTTATCATCAGGGACGATTCTGGGTGTTTTACAGCCTGCCGGACGAAGGTATTTTTGTTTCGCATTCGCGTGACCCGCTGGGAGAATGGAGTGAGCCGCACTGTCTGCACGCCGTTGCGGGGGCGATCGACCCCTGTCCATTCTGGGATGAGGATGGTCGCGCGTGGCTGGTTCATGCCTTTGCGTTCAGCCGCAGCGGGATCAAGAACCAACTTAGGCTTGTCGAAATGGCGCCGGATGCTTCCTGCCTTCTGAACGAAGGGCAGATTATTGTCGATGGTAACCCTTCGCATCCAACGCTGGAGGGGCCGAAACTATATAAGCGCAAAGGAGAGTACTGGATCTTCGCCCCGGCAGGAGGCGTGAAGCGCGGCTGGCAAACCGTTTTGCGCGCCAGTCATCTCGCCGGACCCTGGCAAAGCCGGGATGTTTTACATCAAGGGGCCACCGCAGTAAATGGCCCGCATCAGGGGGCGTGGATTGAGCTAAAAAACGGTGAGAGCTGGTTTATCCATTTTCAGGATAAAGGTGTGTACGGGCGAATTTTGCATCTGCAGCCCATGGTATGGGGCGACGATGGCTGGCCTGCTATAGGCGAGAAGCTGGATGAAAATGGCAAAGGGCAGCCGGTCATGACGCATCCTGTGCCAGCGTTACCCCATTCGCCATGCGCCTTTCAGACCAGTGATGATTTCATCGATGGCAAACCGGGGCTACAGTGGCAGTGGCAGGCGAATCCGCAAGAGTGCTGGCTGTCTCCGGGCGAGCATGGGCTGCACCTGAGTTGCGTCCCTGTCGCGGATGAGATCAGCCTGTATGCTTTACCCCAGTTGTTGATGCAAAAATTCCCTGCGGAACGCTTTAACGTCAGTGCCGTTGTCGACTTCTCCGCCTGCCGGGAAGGCGATGAGGCGGGACTCGTTATTTACGGCCAGCGTTATAGCGCATTATGCGTGCGCGTTACCGCTGAAAGTATCGCACTCTGCTTGCGCTATGGCTGGATAGACGATCGCGGGGAGAACAACGAAACGCTTATAACCCTCCTGCACGGGGGGACGTTAAGCCCTCTCGAGCTGGGCTACTGCGTCGATTACGATGGCCTGGTCACTTTTACCTACCGCCTGCCGGGTGCAGAATGGCAGGCCGTGAATCCCCGGTTTTCTGCCGGTGCCGGGAAATGGATTGGCGCACGGATGGGCATCTATGCCAGAGGGGATGTGAAGGGCAATAACGGTTACGTCATCTTTACAAACTTTAAGGTGATCACCAGCTAAACATCAGGCAGCCTTGCTGCCTTTATTTATTGAGGAGGTATTTACCCCGCAAAATATCGCCTCTGAGACACACGATCCTCGTCACAAATCGAATAAAACGCTATTTCATTTCCATTAATCTAATCGCACAGTATTAGTGTTGAATTCAATTATTAGTGTCTAGTGTCGATTATTACTCGAAGAGTAATCGACACTACGCAGGCAGGAAATACGATGTCGCTTACCGCAAAAGATAAACTTTTCAATAAAATAGTTGCGCATTATGGCAAAAACCCCGCCGGTTTTACGGCGAATGATTGCGCGGAATTTGTACAAACCAACCGCAGTGTTATTAGTCATTACCTTAATCGTCTGTGTGACGACGGTTTTTTAATAAAAGAAAACACGCGGCCGGTTCGATTCTACGTACAGTGTCGAAAAACGGAATCGCAGCGGCCACCTGCCAGCAAAAATGAGGGGGATGTATTTTGTGCCAACCTGATCGGGGCCGAGGGTAGCCTGAAAAATGCGGTGGCATTGTGTCGCTCGGCAGTGAACTATCCGCATGAAGGGCTACCGGTGCTCATTTCCGGTGAAAGTGGCGTCGGGAAAAGTTATCTTGCCACGCTTATCTGGCAATACGCGACAGAGCGCGGCGTAATCCCTCATGACAGTCCCTTTGTTGAACTGAACTGCGCCGACTACGCCAATAACCCTGAGCTACTATCTGCCACGCTATTTGGTTATGTGAAGGGGGCGTTTACCGGAGCAGATAAAGAAAAATCCGGTGCCTTTGACGAAGCCAACGGCGGCTATCTGCTTCTGGATGAAGTGCATCGTCTTTCTGCAGAAAACCAGGAAAAATTATTCCTGTTTATGGATAAGGGATACTTCTATCGCTTAGGTGATAACAAAACGCGTCACCACGTCAAACTACGGTTTGTTTTCGCCACGACGGAAGATATCGAAACTGTATTGCTGACAACCTTCCGCCGCCGCATCCCGGTTCGGGTATTTATACCCAATTTCATGATGCGCCCGCTGGTGGAACGTGTGGCGCAGGTGCAAAAATTTATCGCCATGGAGGCCAGCAGTCTGGAATGTGATATTCATCTGGACAGTGCTTTAATTCATCAGCTGGTGATGACGCCAGTGCGCGGCAATATCGGCGAGCTACGAAGCCAGATCAAAGTCATGTGTGCCAGCGCCTGGAGTGAATCGTCCGATCGTCACGCCATGACCTTGTATACCGAACGCCCAGATGGCAGAACGTTGGTGATTGGCAGAAAGAGCGAATCAACAACGATGGATCTCGCCGGTGTGATCCCTAAAGCGATGCAGGATGAGGTGATTTTCCGCGAGTTTTGTCACAGCGGTAACATCCTTTTGCTTAACCGTAAGCTGGAACAGTTATTGACGACGGTAAGCGGAATGGGCGATCTCGACCAGCTGTACAGTGGGTTTCTCTGGCAAAACGTGATGCAGGCGGCCAGTGAACTCGAAAATCAGACCGGGCTGGATTGCAGCCCGGAACTGCGTAAAACGCTCTGGCTCTGTTTTATCTATACGCTCAACGTTCCCTTCGAAAAGGCCAACATTGATGAGCTGGAAGAGATAACAGAGTACGTATCCGGTAAGGCCCGGCTGCTGAGTATTGAATTCATCCGTATTCTGAGCGCGTTGATTCAGCAAGATCTCCCCGCCATCCTCAGGCCGCTCTTGAGTTGCGCGATGAATAACATTGCCGGGGAAGATGAACCCGTTCAGGGGATTATCGTTTCCCACGGACGCTCCACCGCCTCGAGTATCGCGGCAGTGGCCAATCAGTTGACCGGCGGTTTCTGTTTTAAAGCGTTCGATATGCCTCATGCTACCTCGACCCGAGATATTATTGATCTGTTGATTACCCATCTTTCCACCATTCGCCAGGATGCGGGTCTGATTATTCTGGTAGACATGGGTTCCCTGAAAGAAATCTACGAGGAGATAAAGCTTCATCTGCATGGTGAGCTGCTGGTCATTAATAACGTCAGTACCGCAATGGCGATTGATATCGCGTCAAAAATACAGCATCGATTGCCGATGAGTGAGATTATCGACAGCACTAAGGGCGCCTATGAAGTCGAGGCGCGTTATTATGCTGGTGTCCTGCCAGGGAATAAAATTATCATCTCCTGTATTTCCGGGGCCGGAATATCCCATAAATTAAAAGATATTATTCAGCGCTATTTATGCAATGACAGCATTGAAATTGTCACCATGGAATATGACGACTTAAAATGGAAGATTTCACACGCTGATCCGGCATTAAACGGTACCCGGCTGATCATCACCACTACCGATCTGGATGCCGGTTATATACCTTTGTTAGGTATTGAGCAGTTGATGAAAGAGAAAACCAAAATTCTGCGCCGTGATTATTTCCCAGGCCTGTTGACCGAAGACGGTACCGAGCCGATGGTGGAAGAGATCATCAAATTATTTACGGTGGAAGGGATTGCCAGCCGACTCAATTTCCTTAACCCGGTGATCATCATCGATGAAGTGGAGTTAGTGATCAAACAGTATGAGTCGTACTTCAAGCTGCATTTTGAAAGCTATCTGCGTATCAATCTGTTTATGCATATCGCTCTGATGATCGAACGGGTGATGGTCAACGCCGCGATGCACAGTCGTGATGATGTGCCGTTATCACCTGCGCAGCAGCAGTTTATCGATGTCCACAATACGTTTTATAACCCTCTGATTCGCAAATATAACATTGCTTTACCCGTCACCGAAGTGCTGATGATTTATGAAATCCTTGAACCCTGGATTTCAACAGAGGGTCACGGTTAACCCCTCCAGCCTGTCTGCTCTCTCTATTAACATCCTGTCTCGACGCTAATTTTAGTGTTCAAAACAGGATGTTAGTGTCCATAACAACCAAATAAAATCAATAAAAACATATAGATGTAAATATGGCATGAAGTTTGCATTTCTTAATCAGGAAACAGGAAGAATAAGGGTTTATGTAATGCGAGAGATTTACGTTGCGAGTCATGGCCGCTATGCCGAGGGCATTATCTCAGCGCTGAACTTACTGGTGGGTGAAGACCACAACATCACACCCATCTGTGCTTACTGCGGCGAGATTGGCTCCACTGCCGAACTGGCCGAGCGGTTTGAGGAGATTGCTCAGAGGGCAGCCAGAGTCGGAAATGAAGTGGTTATCTTTACGGACATGCAGGGCGGAAGCGTGAATAACACTGCCGTGCAACTGATGGTACGGCATGCGCATCTTCACGTAGTGAGTGGGGCCAACCTGATTATGCTCATGGAGTTCAGCCTTTCCGAGCAAGCCAGCACCGCATTGCGGATCAAAGAAGCGATCCAGGCTGCCAGCCAGGCGATGCAAAATATGGCGGAGCTCCCTGAAATTGTCATGGCCCGTAATGCATCGATGAAAAGCGAGCAAATGGGTATCGACGATTTCTTTCACCCGGAGAGCGGATTATGACCGTTTTACTCGAGCCGCTGGATGGCCGTTACTCTGCGCCATGCCCGGCATTATCGAAAGCCTGGCTGGAATCAGCCATTCAGGATGTGTTGAAAAGTGTGGATGCGATGCTACCCCGTTTTACCACCACCTTTCCGGCGGCGAACAGCACGGCAGGCGTCTATCCTGCGGTGGACAAGGTCGACTGGACGGAAGGCTTCTGGACCGGCATGTTGTGGCTGGCCTGGGAGACGACAGGAGATGATAAATATCGTGTTGCGGCAGAAGGGCTGCTGGATAGTTTTGAAGCACGGCTGGATAAAAAAATAAAAGTGGATACCCATGATCTGGGTTTTTTATATCTTCTTTCCTGCGTTAACGCCTGGCGATTAACCGGGAACGAACGGGCCAGAGAGCTTGCACTGCGGGCTGCTGACTTGCTCTATCAGCGCTTTAATGCAACGGCAGGCGTCATTCAGGCATGGGGGGATTTACACGATCCTGCCCGTCAGGGACGGATGATCATTGACTGCAATCTCAATGTTCCGCTGTTGTTCTGGGCTGCCAGTGAAACCGGTAAAAGAGAGTATAAAGAGGCAGCAACGCAGCATTTGTCTCAGGCGGCAAAATATCTGGTGCGCGAGGATGCCTCCACGTTTCATACGTTTTACATGGATGTAAAAACCGGAGAACCCCTGCGGGGGGACACGCACCAGGGCTTTAGCGACAGCTCCTGCTGGGCACGCGGCCAGGCCTGGGGCATGTATGGCTTTGCGCTGGGATATAAATACACCGGTGACCGGTCGATGCCAGAACTGTCGCGCAAATTGACGCACTATTTTCTCAATCGTCTCCCTGAAGACGCTGTGTGCTACTGGGATCTGATTTTTACCGATCGCGATAATGCATTTCGGGATACCTCGGCCGCGGCTATCAGCGTCTGTGCGATAGACGAACTTTTAAAGCAGTTGCCCCTTTCCGAACCGTTACGTACAGCCTATGAAAATAGCATCGCAACAATAATGCGTAATCTGCACCAACGTTATTTTGCGCACCATGAGGATGGGATCCTTCTGGAGGGCGTATATAACTACGGACGCAATATGGGCATTAATGTACCGAATCTCTGGGGAGATTATTTTTACTTCGAAGCGTTAATTCGCTTATCCCGTACATGGACACCCTACTGGTCATTCTAATAACAGGAGTAATGTATGCTTTCTTTAATTCGTATTGACGATCGTCTTATTCACGGGCAGGTTGCCGTTGTCTGGACAAAACACTTAGGTGTTAACCGTATCCTTGTCGCCAACGATCAGGTAGTGAATAACGAAGTGCAAAAAATGTCGCTGCGCATGGCGGCACCTGACACCGCCAAATGTGCCATCATGGCCGTTAACGATGCCGGTGAAATCCTGAACGATCCGCGTTCAGAGAGCATGAAAATCATGGTGATCGTCAATAATGCCCAGGATGCGCGCAGGCTGGTTGAGCAGGTTTCTGCCATTAAAACCCTCAATGTCGCCAACTTTGGGCGGATTACGGACAATCTTGCCGCTAAGAAACGGATCTCCGATACCGTGTATGTCACTCCGGAGGATGAAGTTGATTTTTATGCCATTGCCGATCGCGGTGTTGCGGTGGAATATCAGGTTCTACCTTCACATCCGGTTAAAAATTTAATTGAAATGCTGAAAAGCAACAAATAAACGAGGCCATCATGTTAATGACAGCATTATTGGTCGCACTGGTGATGTATATCGTCAAATTTGCCGACCATACGCTTGGACAACCCTTAATAGAGCGCCCGCTGATTTGCGGCACGCTGGTGGGCCTGGCGTTAGGCGATCTCCAGCAAGGCATTATGCTTGGCGCGACGCTGGAGCTGATCTTCCTCGGGACAATCACCATTGGTGGCTCCGTTCCGGCGGATCTGGCGGTAGGGTCTGTCCTCGCCACGGCGTTTACGATCCTCACAAAAGCGGAGCCCGCAGTGGCAGTGGCATTAGCCTTGCCGATAAGCCTGCTGGCGGTGTTCGTCTATCAGGTGTTAAAGCTGGTCTACACCGGTCTTGTCGAGAAATATGATGCCCTGCTTGAACAGGGTAATGACCGCGCAGCGTTGGGGCTAACCCTCGGAATGACCCTGTTCTATGGCGTGCCGTTTGCCATTATCGCCTTCTTTGGCGTGCTGTTTGGTACTGACGTTATCCGTAGCGTGGTGGAAAGCATCCCACCAACCGTGATGCGTGGGATGACTGTAGTCGGTGGCGTGCTCCCGGCGCTGGGCTTTGCCATTCTGCTTAAAGCGCTCTGGAACCGTAACATTGCTGCATTCTTCTTTATCGGCTTTGCCATGGCGGCCTATCTCAAGCTGCCGACGATGGGCATTGCCATTATCGCCGCCTCCGTCGCCGTGTATCTCTGTTTCAATGAATTTAACCAGCTGAAAGCCAGCAAGCACAATGTTGCTGCTGTCTCTAACCAGACCGTTGATGATAAGGACGGGTTCTTTAATGACTGATATCCAGATGAAAACCGTCGCCACCAGCCGCGATGAGCCAGGCGATAAAAAAATGTTTCGCCAGCTGTTCTTCCGTCAGTTCCCGCTACTGGGGACGATGAACTTTACCCGCATGGAAGGGTTAAGCTACGGCTGGGCGCTGGCACCAATGCTCAAGAAAATTTATCCAGATCCGCACCGTTATCTGGATGCATTAAAGCGCAACAGTCAGTTCTTTAATACTAACCAGCATTTTGCACCCTTTATTATGGGCCTTACGCTGTCGATGGAAAAAGAGAACGCCACCAATCCAGACTTCGATACGTCCAGTATTAATGGAATCAAGGTGGCATTAATGGGACCGTTTGCAGGGGTCGGGGATTCGTTCTTCTATGGCGTGCTGCGCATCATTGCCACCGGGATCGCCATTGGTCTGGCATCCCAGGGGAATATTCTGGGTCCATTGCTGTTCCTGCTGATCTATAACGTTCCAAGCTATCTCCTGCGCTACTACGGTGGGGTGATGGGGTACAAACTCGGTTCCAGGTATATTGCTGAAGCGACGCAGTCGGGTCTCCTGTCGTGCATTACGAAAGCCTCGTCCATTATGGGGCTGATGATGGTCGGGGCGATGAGTGCCAGCATGGTGAAATTCACCACCACCTTTCAGACCACGATTGCGGGACAACCTTTTGTCCTGCAGGAGATTCTCGACAAAATCTGCGTCGGAATGATCCCGTTATTGTTAGTGCTTGGCTGCCTGCGGATGCTCAACAAAAAGGTCAGCCCGAATACCGTGTTGTTAATACTAATCGTATTTGGTTTTGGTACGGCAGCGATGGGGATTATTTAACCGTGGTTCCCCCTCGCAGGAGGGGGAACCCTGAGAGTCACTATGAAAACGAAAGCCGCCTTTTTTACCAACCAGCCAGATAAAATTAAAACCGTATTTGCTCAGGGACGACATGAACAATTGCGTGAGCTATGTGAAATTTATCCCCTGATAATTACCCATGACAATATCGACAATGCACTGCCTGCTCTGCACGATATCGAGGTGATTATTTCAAGCTGGGGCATGCTGACGCTCACCGACAGGCAACTCGATAACATGCCTGAATTAAAAGCAGTGTTTTATGCCGCTGGGTCGACGGACTATTTTTCATCACCCTTACTGGCCCGACATATCACAATCAGCAGTGCCTGGCAGGCTAACGCTATTCCCGTCGCAGAATTTTGTCTTGCCCAGATTTTACTGGCCTGTAAAGGGTATTTCCACAACCTCCGCCAGTATGACCACCCGTCAACCTTTGTGGCTTTAAGCACCCAGCCTATGGCTCCCGGCATATATGGCGAGAAAGTGGCTTTGCTTGGCGCAGGGGCTATTTCACAGTATCTGACCACGCTGTTACAACCCTTTTATCTTGAGGTGATGACTATCCCCTCGCGCAAAGAAAACAGAACCGTCTCTTTGGAAGAAGCCTTCGAGCAGGCATTTGTAATCAGTAACCATTTTCCCAATCGGGCCGATAATCGAGGTGTCATTGACGAAACATTATTGCGTCGCATGCGTCATGGAGCCGTATTTATCAATACCGGTCGCGGGCTCCAGGTCAATGAACAGGCATTAATCAATGTTTTCAGCGAACGCACCGATCTTACCGCGCTGTTGGATGTGACAAAGCCAGAACCGCCGATTGAGTCATCACCTTTATATCGTTTACCAAATGTTCTGTTAACCAGCCATATTGCGGGCTCAATTAACGATGAAACAGTACGCCTCGCTGACTATATTCTCGAAGAAATACGGCGCTGGAAAAATGGCGATCCGCTTTGTTATGCTGTCAGCGCTTCCTTCTCATAATTAACGTCGAATTAATCTTGCTGATATTTAACAGATACTTATTTTATCTTTTCCAGTCAGCAACCTGTAAATATGGCATCGCGCTTGCATAATAAGATGACTCCTGGACACTATTAATAAGTCAGGAGCTCACGTTAATACTCTTACCTCAGATAAGACATCATGACGATGTCTGGTTTATAAACAGGCAGGATAAAATGAAAAATAATGCATTGTATGCAGGTGTTGTTGTCATTGCTTTTTCTTCCTTCAGTACACTGGCTGCATCAACATGGGTTGATAATCGTTATGCCCATACGACGGCATCGGAAAAAAATCAGTATAAAATTGGTGGCGGGCATATTTTTGATAATGGTGCAGGTATCCTTGCGGGTGCATTCTACGATCCCGGCAAAGATTTTGATCAATTCAGAAGCACATTCCAGGAATATGAGGGCTGGTATCCCGTTGATTTAGGCAATGGCTGGACATTCACGCCTGGCGGCCTGACCGATGTGACCAGTGACGGAACGACTTTATCTCCTTACGCCGGGATCGGCTATAAAATCAATGACACATTCAATATTGCCACTCGCTATCGCTATAACCACAATACCCATAAATCGCGCGACTATAACGGTGAGATGGATTATAACGACAGCCATCAGGTGGATATCTATTTTAATTATCAGGCAACGGACAAACTCTGGCTGCAGTTCAATCCCGAATTCTTTATCAATACCGGTGATTACTACGCGGCAAACGGTCATCCAACGCATTGGGAGCCGAGTATTGTTGCGCGTTATCGCGTAAGCCCGAAATGGATGCCATACGGCGAAATTGCCTGGTTGGATAAAGATCAGAACAACGATAATCAGGTGCGTTTCCGTATCGGAATTCGCTACTACCTGTAAAATCGACCCCAGGAATGACAACGTCATTGCTGGGGTCGCACTTTGGTCAGCAGGCCAACGCCTTATCCTTCGCCAGCAGGAATGGGCGCAGATAAGCCACGGTATTCGAGAGCGGGATCACCTCGTCGGCGAGATTAATCTTCAGCACGTTGCGAATATAGTCCCGGCGGGTGCTGATCCGCTCCCATAATTCAGGATAAGCCGCCTGGATTTTGGCCTGCAGGTCAGCGTCCGCCAGGGCGATACTCTCTTCGGCGCTCACCCCGGTATAGCCCGGCACGGACGGGATAATATCAATCTGCAGGATCATCCCACTTTTTAGCGTCTCGGTAGAGTGCGGATAAATCGGCGACGACATCCACTCTTCATCAGCGCACAGATGCCCAGGATTCAGGTGCCAGCCGTACTGTTTTTTATCGAGCACGCGTTCGATAAGGGCATACATCTCCCCGCCCGGCATGCCTGTTTTAATGTTCTCAAGCCAGCGGGCGACGGCGGTGAAATAGGGTATGGCGACCCTGTCGAGATAATCTTTTTGGTTATCCGGCAGCTCGCTTTCATCGGCAATGACAAAGCCGGTCCGGCTTGAAAGCCCGCCTTTAAAGCCGGTGGTCATCGACAGCGGCTGGCCGCGTTCCAGCTTTTTATAGGTGGGGTAGAAATTGGCTTTTGCAAAGCGTTGTCCGGCAGCGGCAATGGTGACCACCGTCTGATACTGGCCTTCCGCCGCTAACAGCGCTCCCAGCTCGGTTTCGCGAATGCCGGGCTCCACCGCATTCATGGCGTCGAGAATACAGTTCGAGGCCAGATTCGCACCGTATTCGTAATGGGCAATTTCGTTCTCATTACTGGTGACTCGGGCCCCGTTATCGCCACGGATAAAAAGATGCGCCGCGTTTTCGAGCGCGGCGAGGGTACTGTTTTTGATCGCCTCGACAATAAAGTAGGGCAAATCGAACAGCGCCTTATTATCGGCAACCGCAGAGGTGAACATTTTCCAGCCCACCAGGCCCACTTTGGATAAGGTATTCAGACCCGCTTCACTGAGTAACGTCTCAAGGGATTGCTCATGCGCCATCGGCTGATTGGGCAGCGAAAAATACGGGCAATGTTTCAGCGTGACCGGAATACGCGAGTGCTGCGCCATCTTCAGATTTTCATTGCCGAGGATGACGGTGGCCTGTCCCGTTTTATGCAGAATCAACAGCCCCTCTTCAAAGCGCGGAACAAACCCGGTCAGGTACTCAAAGTTACCCCCATGCTCCTTGTCGGCATAAATCACGAGGGCGTCATACCCCTCATCGTTCATGCGCGCCAGCACCTTTTCTTTGCGCTCGAGCAGGGTCGCATCGCTTAACATCACCGGTGGAACATCGGTGAATTTACGCGGCGCCGGGAGGGTCTGCAGCTGGATACGGTTAGCGATCATCATGTTCCTCACGTTTCGCATGAACCCGCGTTAAAGACGCCGGGAATGTGACCAGTTTGTTCTGCGGGCGCACAGGGCGGCGCACCAGTTCACCCTGGCAGTTAGGGCAGCGATGATTGAGGGGCGTTTCCGCGCACGTCGCGCAGAACGTACATTCAAAAGAGCAGATTCTGGCCTCGGGGGAGTCAGGCGGCAGGTCACGATCGCACCATTCACAATTCGGTCGAAGCTCGAGCATTTTTATCTTCCTTCATAGCGGGCGTGGCGGGGAAAAAGTGTGATTCCTCACTATGCCAGAAAGGGGGCAGAAGGCGTGTTTTGTTTTACATTTTTTACCCTCCTGGCTTATCCAGTTGCGCGTTCAATCATTAATAATAAGGAATGACGGTGCTGGGTTTTTATTTGTTGGATTAATAATGATGTTGTAGATAATGGGTTTTGGTAATGATTAATTATTCTCGGGCGTTCATTTTGTGGATTATGTTGGTATGGATACTTGCTATTGTGCGGCACCACTCAAATTTTAACGAATTTTTTGTATTTAATATAAGTACTGCACGCACCAATTCTGCTATTAAAAAGTCTATAGGGGTGGGGATGTAAACATCTACCAGAATATATAACTCAAGGATGACAATTATGGCTGTATTACCCATTATGCCGGGCAGAGGAACGAGTTTAGTGATCAGCAATATGTATGAAGCCAGATCGCATGGTGTAGGGCGAAACATGGCATTGCCACAAACCTATTATTGGTTTTATCAGCAGGTTAAAAACCGAGGGCCGTGGGATTACAAACAACAAAATCATGAGCTGGCTAATTTTGGTAACTTTAATTATGGTGCTACTGGTTTTGCGGCAGGGATACCAGAGGGAACCCTCTACAAGGCTGCGGGTTTCGCTCAAGAGCGCGCGGGAACATCCCAACCCCAATGGGGGGCCTGGTACGGTGAATTACCTTATGGCGATGATCCACATGACCAATTCTGGATTAAACAAGGAATAGATTATGCTAAACAGCATGGCTATTAATGCATTACATCGTATGCTGACTGCTGTGCTTGCGCTTCTGGTGGTTGGCTTTGGCGTATATCAGTATTACGCCACCCAACCACCCGATGATGACTTGTTTTCACAGCAGCAGATTACTCCTGACGTCTATTTGTACGTCACAAAATATAAGGGGGGGGCGCTACGGTTTCTGATATTTTCCGTTACTATCTGGACACAAAACAGCGAGGTGACATTCTTACTCATCTGGCATCGCGTACACCCTTTTTAGTGGCCAATACGGGTAATGCCAGAATTACCGGCTATGGCACGCATGTTAACGTGACCATAACCGGACGTATATTTTCGTTTACTAACGCCGATCTCTTTTATGCTGAAGGGGTTGCCGTGATGCCCGTCATCAATCTTAATGCAACGGGCGTGCGTTAACATGCGATCAAAATCCCTTACCGCCCGATCGCCGTCCCGCCATCCACCAGCAGTTCCGTGCCAACGGTGTAGGTAGACTCATCCGAGGCCAGATACAGCGCGGCCTTCGCCAGTTCGTCCGGCGTACCTAAGCGCCCCAGCGGCACCAGTTTTGCGATTTCGCTTTGCAGCGCGCGCTGCGCCTCATCGTCTAATCCCAGTTTACCTAGCGCCGGGGTGGCGACCGGGCCGGGGCTCAGGCCGTTAACGCGGATCCCGCGCGGCAGCAGTTCGATGGATAATGTGCGAGCCAGCGACAGCAAACCGGCTTTGCTGGCGGCATAGGCGCTGCTGGTGGGGAGCCCGATATGGGCGCTCACCGAGCCGCACAAAATCACCGAAGAAGGATTATTCAGCAGCGGCAGCAGCGCCTGAATCAAAAAGAACGGCCCCTTGAGGTTGGTACTCATCAGCCGATCCCAGGCTTCTTCCTGCCAGGTTTCCAGCGTGCCGTGCGTCACGTCTCCGGCGTTGATAAACAGCGCATCCAGCCGCGGCCAGCGTGATGCCAGGGTGTCCCCCAACTGCTGCTGTGCGCTGATAGCGCCCGCATCCGCGTCGATCACCCAGGCGTTATCCCCCAGTAAGCGCTGCGCCTCGGCACGCGTTGCGGGGTTGCGTCCGGTCACGGCGACGTGCGCCCCTTCGGCGAGAAAGGCCTGCGCGGTCGCCAGACCAATGCCGCTGGTGCCCCCGGTGATCAGCGTATATTTACCCGTTAAACGATCCATGTTCTTCTCCTGATTTGTCTCTGGAGAAAGCACTATAGAAACGATAGTATCCAAAAGAAACCAGGTACCAGATGGATACTAAAGAGGCGAGAGGTGTGCAATGGCGGAATTACGCGCGTGCGTGGACGAAAAAAATTTACAGCATCAACCCTGCCCGATGACCCGCTTCATCGGCCTGCTCTCCGGCAAGTGGGCGATCCCGATTATCTATCGGCTGATTGTGCTGAACACGCCGGTGCGCTTTGGCGATCTGCTGCGGGCGGCTGCGCCGATCACCCAGAAAGAGCTCACCCGCCAGTTGCGTCTGTTTGAGCAGCGCGGACTGGTCACCCGCACCGTTTATGCCGAGATCCCGCCCCGGGTGGAGTATCACATCACCGACCTGGGCCTGACTCTGCAAGGTGCCCTCGATCCGCTGGCCGCCTGGATGCGCGAGTACGGCGACCAGCTTAAACGCTAATCCTCAGCGCGACAGATAGCGTAGTGCCGGTTCGCCGGTGCGCGCGCTGTCAAACAGCGCCAGCCGCGCCTCTTCATAGCGCGCCCACAGCGATTCATCGTGCAGCGGCGGAATAGTGATGCGTTCCCCCTGATCCAGCCCGGCCAGCGCGGCATCGACCATGTTATCGGTGGTCATCACCGAGCCTTCCGGTAGATTGTCGATGGACACCCCAGAAATCGCCCAGATCTCGGTGGCGGTCGCCGCCGGTAATACCGCCTGAATGCGCACATTGCTGTCGACAAATTCTTCCTGCAGCCCACGGGTGAAATTCAGCACCCAGGCTTTGGTGGCGCTGTACAGCGCGCTCCCCGCCCGGGCATGAATCGACAGCACCGAGGCGATGTTAATCAGCGTGCCGCGATTGTTCTGCGCCAGGCGCGGTAGCAGGGCGTAGGTCAGACGCATCAGGGCGGTGGTGTTGAGCATATTGATTGCCTGATGCTGCGCCACATCGCCCGCGAGGAACGGTGCCATCTGCGCGGTGCCGGCATTGTTGACCAGCGTGTCGATTTTGCTGTTGCTGCGCAGTACCTCCTCCACTGCGCGGATCCCGGTTTCCTCCGTCAGATCCGCCGTCAGGGTGGCGACATTCACCCTATAGCGCTGCTCTAACTGCGCCGCCAGTGCCTGCAGACGATCTTCCCGACGGGCTACCAGCACCAGATCGTAGCCGCGGGCGGCAAGACGGTCGGCATAGACCGCGCCAATCCCGGAAGATGCACCTGTAATCAAAGCCGTTGAACGTTGCGTTGTCATCGTAATACCTCAAGCGAAAGGGTTAATGGTTTTAACATGAAACCAATTTTAGCGTTCGCTTTATGGTCCTATAATGCAACCATCTTGCGCGGTTTTTTTGATCTCTGCGATAGGGCATGTGGCCAGGAAGGGAGCAACATTGAGGGTGAAAACGACAGGTATATTATTTCACTATGCGGATTAACAGGCGTTGAATTAACGATGTGGAATAAGCCCGCGCCAACCCGTCAGCAGCAGGCCCGGCAATAACGGTAATCACGCCTGCGGATACTGCGGCGCAATCTCCTCCGGCTGCAGCTCGCGCCCGTCGCTGGCAATCAGCGCCAGCGTGCGCAGCGGCTGACGATTCTCGGTATCCACCAGCACCGTACCCACATTCCCCTCGCCAAAGAGATGCGCATTTCCCCATTGAGAAAGCGCCACCAGCACGGTTTGCAGGGCGCGGCCTTTCGCGGTCAGGACGTACTCCTGCCAGGCGCTGCCGTCGGAGGCGGGTTGCAGCACCAGGATGCCTTCGTCCACCAGCAGCTTCAGCCGGGTTGCCAGCATATTTTTGGCAATGCCGAGACTTTTTTGAAACTCGCCAAAGCGCGTAATCCCGCGCAGGGCATCGCGCACAATCAGCAGCGACCACCAGTCGCCGACAATATCGAGCGAGCGGGCGACAGGGCAGGAACTCTCTTCCAGACGGGTACGTTTCACGGCGACTCCTTATCAGCGGTAAGTTTTATTATAAAACCAATGTTCGCCGCCGTGCAAAGTTAGCCGCCAGTTTGCGGGCAGGCTCCAGGTAATTCGTCACAAATCTGTCACACTCAAGCTGACGATAAAAAACACAATGAGGATTGAGGGATGAGAAAAGCACTAATTGCCGCCGCCGTGGCGGGCAGCATCGGCCTCTCTTGCGGCGTGCAGGCGCAGACTGCGCCAGACGGGTATCAGCTGGAACAGGTGTTGATCATGAGCCGCCATAACCTGCGCGCGCCGCTGGCCAATAACGGCAGCGTGCTCGAGCAGTCCACCCCCAGCAAATGGCCGGAGTGGGATGTGCCGGGCGGGCAGCTGACCACCAAAGGCGGCGTACTGGAGGTCTATATGGGCCATTATCTGCGCGAATGGCTGGCAGAGCAGGGGATGGTGACGACGGGTGAATGCCCGACGGCGGGTAGCGTCTACGCCTATGCCAACAGCCTGCAGCGTACGGTGGCGACCGCGCAGTTCTTTATTACCGGCGCGTTTCCGGGCTGAGATGTCCCCGTGCACCATCAGGAACAAATGGGCACCTTGGACCCGACCTTTAACCCGGTGATCACCGACAACTCACCTGAATTCAAGCAAAAAGCGCTGCAGGCGATGGACAAAGAGCGCCAGGGGATGCACCTCAGCGAGAGCTACAAACTGCTGGAGCAGATGACCGACTATGCGCAGTCGCCGTCCTGTAAAGAGAAGCAGGTTTGCTCCCTGAGCGAGGCGAAAGATACCTACAGCGCCGACTACCAGAAAGAGCCCGGCGTCTCTGGCCCGCTGAAGGTGGGTAACTCGCTGGTGGATGCTTTTACCCTGCAATACTACGAGGGCTTCCCGCTGGATCAGGTCGCCTGGGGAGAAATCAAAACCGACCAGCAGTGGCGGGTGCTGTCGCAGCTGAAAAACGGCTATCAGGACTCGCTGTTCACCTCGGCGGACGTGGCGCGGAACGTGGCGAAACCGCTGGTGAAATACATCGATACCGCGCTGGTCACCGACCAGGCAAAATCGCCAAAAATCACCGTACTGGTGGGGCATGACTCCAATATCGCCTCGCTGCTGAAAGCGCTCGACTTCAAGCCTTATCAGCTTCATGACCAGTATGAGCGCACGCCGATTGGCGGCAAAATCATCTTCCAGCGCTGGCACGACAAAACCGGGAATCGCGATCTGATGAAGATTGAGTATGTCTATCAGAGTACGGAACAGCTGCGAAATGCTCAGGTGCTGAGCTTAGAAGAGCCGGCACAGCGCGTCACCCTGGCGCTGAACGGTTGTCCGGTGGATGCGAATGGTTTCTGTCCCATTGATACGTTTAATAAGGTGCTGAATACGGCGGCGCAGTAAGCGTTACCCTCTCCCCATAGGGGAGAGGGGTTAAAACGTCGGGTGGCGCTTCGCTTACCCGACCTACAGGAACCAGGCCTGTCAGACGTTCTGCCGATCGATCGTCTGCTCGCCCCAGAACAGCGAGTCTTTGTCGGTTTTTTCGAAGGCGCGCACCAGCACGTCATCATTGCCTTCTTCCCAGATTTTTTCCGCCAGTTTTTCGTCATACTCCGCGACTTCAAAAATCGCTTCGGCAATTTCTGGCGACGTATTGCGTAACCGCGCCCATTCACCGACGTGATGTGCTTTAGCTTCTCGAGTTGTCATACTTCCCTCCTGTTGACGATTACTTGTTCAGTTTAACGGCCAAACCTGCGACATGTTCACCCTGATAGCGGGCTATGTTCAGTTCAATTTCGGTCGGCTGACGCGATCCGTCGGCGGCGGCGATAGTGGTTGCGCCATAAGGCGTGCCGCCGTGGACCTGAGATATATCAAACAGTTCTTTCGCGCCGTAGCCAATCGGCACTATCACCATTCCATGATGCGCCAGGGTCGTCCATGTGGAGGTGATGGTCTGCTCCTGACCGCCGCCGGTGCCGGTTGAGCTAAACACGCTGGCTATCTTGCCGTGCAGGGCATTTTTAACCCACAGCCCGCCCGTCTGATCGAGGAAGGTGCGCATCTGCCCGGCCATGTTGCCAAAGCGCGTCGGGGTGCCAAAAATGATCGCGTCGTAGTCGGCCAGCTCCTGCGGTGTCGCCACCGGCGTGTCCTGCGCTTTACCCCCCGCGTTCGCAAAAGCCTCTGCGGGCATGGTTTCCGGGACGCGCTTGATCGTCACCTCAACCCCCTCGACTTTACTGGCGCCGTCCGCCACTGCCTGAGCCATGGTTTCAATGTGTCCGTACATCGAATAGTAGAGCACCAGAATTTTCGTCATCTCGCTTCACTCCTCGGTTTTTTGTTCAGGCAGCAACACGCTGCGGTTATTTAAAGATATGACGTGGGCGCGAGACTGCAAATCTGTAAACCATTTCTTTGATTTTAAATAACAACTTTCGCAGGCTCTTTTCTGTCGCAAAATGACACATTTTCCTTATCACTGATTTTCAGAACGATAAGAAAGGCTTATGGGTTCGCTTGGCTGTCCTTCATGCGAAAGCCTGATTTCGTATTACAGGATATTACGATGCGCTGGCTGAATGGCCTCACTCCACTAAGCTTAGGTTCACGCGGCACAGATAAAGGCCCTGTCCCTGAGCCGCCAGGTGACTGATTTCTCTCTCACCGCAGGTTGTATAAATTAATGTTTCGCAACTCTGGAGGTCAGACATGGCTAACCATCGTGGTGGGTCAGGTAATTTTGCTGAAGACCGTGAAAGAGCATCAGAAGCAGGTCGTAAAGGTGGCCAGCAAAGCGGGGGGAATTTCAAGAATGACCCTCAACGCGCATCCGAAGCTGGCAAAAAAGGGGGCAAAAATAGCCACGGCAGCAACAGGAACAACTAGTTTGTCGCCGTCTGAACGATTGGCCCTGTAACCAATCTCGCACCCCCGCCATCTCGCACCCCCGCCGCCGGGCTCTCCGGCGGTTTTTTTATTTTCTTATCATTGAACTGTCGTCTCTGGCATCGCACACTAGCAGATTGATTATTTGTGCTGGTGCCTCATGTCCTCCTCCCGTTATGCCTTCTCCATCAAGCCGCAGGAAGCGATCCTGATCCTCATCACCATGTTCTGGGGCGGGACCTTTCTTGCCGTACAGTACGCGGTAACCCTCAGCGATCCCTTTTTCTTCGTCGGCCTGCGCTTCGCGACCGCCGCACTCGCCGTCGCGCTTCTGTGCCTGAAAACCCTGCCCGGCCTGACGATGACCGAGCTGAAAGCCGGGGTGGCGATCGGGGTGTCGATTGCGCTGGGCTACAGCCTGCAGACCTGGGGATTGCAGACCATCCCCAGCAGTAAATCGGCGTTTATTACCGCCATGTACGTGCCGCTGGTGCCGCTCCTGCAGTGGCTGTGCCTGCGCCGCACGCCGGGTCTGATGTCCTGCATCGGTATCGTGCTGGCCTTTATCGGCCTGATCCTGCTGGCGGGGCCGGGCGATAACCTGCTGGCGCTGGGGCCGGGGGAGATGATCACCCTGGTGGGCGCGGTGGCAATTGCGGCTGAAATCATTCTGATAAGCGCCTGGGCCGGGAAAGTGGACGTCAAACGGGTGACCGTGGTGCAGCTGGCGACCGCCTCGCTGGTGGCTTTTATGGCGATGATCCCGGCCGGGGAATCGGTGCCGCCGATGGTGTCGGGGCTGTGGATTGTGGCGCTCGGGCTGGGTATTTTCAGCGCCATTATTCAGGTGACGATGAACTGGGCCCAGCGTAGTGTCTCCCCGACGCGGGCGACGGTGATTTATACCGGAGAGCCGGTGTGGGCGGGGATTTTTGGCCGTCTGGCCGGGGAGCGTTTGCCGCTGCTGGCTCTGCTGGGGGCGGCGTTTATCATTGCTGGGGTGCTGGTCAGCGAACTCAAGCTTAAAAGAAAGAAAAAGGCGCTGCCGCAGATTGACAGCGCCACAGCCGATTAACGATCCTGAACCGCGATGTCGCCCTGCGTCGCGCTGGCCATCCGGCGGCTGAGCAGGGCGTTGAGCGCGATGGCGCCGAAGGTGGCCGTTCCGATCCCGCCCAGCGTAAAGCCGCCGAGCGAGAGGGCAAAATCACCGGCGCCGAGCACCAGCGTGACGGCGACCATAATCAGGTTGCCGTTGTGACTGAGATCGACGTTGTTCTGCACCCAGATGCGCGCCCCTGCCACCGCGATTAAGCCAAACACCACAATCGATGCCCCGCCAATCACCGCCGCCGGGATGGTGTGGATCAGCGCGCCAAACTTAGGTGAAAAGCCGAGCAGGATGGCAATCACCGCCGCCGCCACAAACACCAGCGTCGAGTAGACTTTGGTTACCGCCATCACGCCGATGTTCTCGGCATAAGTGGTGACACCGCTGCCGCCCACCGAGCCCGACAGCATGGTCGCCAGCCCGTCACCGACAAAGGCCCGCCCCATCCACGGATCCATATTGCGCCCGGTCATTCCGGCTACCGCCTTCAGGTGGCCGAGGTTCTCCGCCACCAGAATCACCGCCACCGGGGCAATCAGCATCATCGCCTGACCGTTAAAGGTGGGGGCGGTCAGCTGGGGTAAACCAAACCAGGCGGCCTGTGCGACCTGCGTAAAATCAACCGGCGCGCCCAGCCCTAAGAGGTTGGTCAACGCGGCGTAGATCAGGCAGGCGACGATCAGCCCGACGAGGATCAGCAGGCGCTGAATCATTCCCCGGGTAAACACCGCCACCAGGCCAATGCACAGCACCGTCACCACCGCCATCCAGCTGTCAAACGCCGAGCCGGAAACGCCTTTCACCGCAATCGGGGCGAGGTTCAGGCCAATCGCCATGACCACCGCCCCGGTGACCACCGGCGGCATCAGCCGTTCGATCCAGCGGGTGCCCATCTTCATCACCACAAAACCAATCAGGGTGTAGATCGCCCCGCAGGCGATAATTCCGCCCAGCGCCACGCTCAGCTGTGGGTTAACGCCCTGGCCGCTAAAGCCGGTGGCGGCGATCACCACCCCGACAAAGGCCGCGCTGGAGCCGAGATAGCTCGGCACCCGCCCGCCGGTGATGAAAAAGAACAGCAGGGTGCCGATCCCCGACATCAGAATCGACAGGTTGGGATCGAGCCCCATCAGGATCGGCATCAGCACCGTGGCACCAAACATCGCCACCGCGTGCTGCACCCCCATTACCGCGGTTTGTCCCAGCGGGAGACGTTCATCCGGCGCGACCACGCCGCTGCCTGAAGAGGTCGATTTCAACTGCCAGTGAGGAAAATCGAAAAATGCCATCAGCGGTCTCCTTAAGGAGGATTAACAGGCGGGTCGCATCAGTGCGTGGTAGCCGCGGTCAAACCACACCAGGCCTTGCGGCGCGGGGTGGCAGGTAAGGGAAACAATGTCGCAAAACAGAATGTCGTGGGTACCGACACTCACCACCTGGCTTATCCGGCAGTCGAACGAAGCCAGCGCCTCCTCCAGCCGCGGACAGCCGGTTTCGCCCGTCTGCCAGCGGGCAGCGGCGAAGCGTTCATCCATTGGCGTTTTACCGCCGAACAGGTTGCACAGTGACTGTTGTTCACCGCTCAGGGTGTTGACGCACAGGGTGCCGTTTTCGCTGAACACCGGCCACACCGAGGCTCCGCGATTGAGACACACCAGCAGCGTTGGCGGCGAGTCGGTCACGCTGCACACCGCGCTGGCGGTAAACCCGGCCTGCCCGGCCGGGCCGTCGGTGGTGATGATATTCACCGCCGCGCCGATGCAGGCCATCGCATCTCGAAAGGACTGTTTATCCGGAATACTCATATTCGCTCCTTATGCCAGTCCACAGGCGTCGCTAAAGCTCAGGCGCGGTAGCCGTCCGTACAGCTTGCTGGCATCGCCGTAGCCAATGTTGATCAGCAGATTGCTTTTCAGGGTGCTGCCGGTGAAGAAGGCGGCGTCGATTTTCTCCCGGTCGAAGCCGGACATCGGCCCGGTATCGAGCCCCAGCGCCCGGCAGGCAAAAATCAGGTATGCCGCCTGCATCGCGCTGTTGCGAAATGCCGTCTCTTCGGCAAGCGCGGGGCTGGAGGTAAACCAGCTCCGGGCATCGCCGTGGGGAAACAGCTCCGGCAGGCGCTCATAAAATTCGCTGTCCCAGGCGACAATCGCCGTTACCGGGGCGGTCATTGTCTTCTCGAGGTTGCCGCTGGAGAGCGCCGGGCGCAGCTTCTCTTTGCCCGCCGCGCTTCGGACAAACACGATCCGCGCCGGGGAGCAGTTGGCGGAGGTCGGGCCCCACTTCATCAGCGCGTAGATGTCGTGCAGCGTCTCGTCGCTGACCGGGGTCGGCAGCCAGCCGTTGTGGGTGCGGGCTTCAGTAAACAGCGTTTGCTGCGCCGTCGGGGTGATGGCTTCGCTCATTGCAGCTCCTTATAAAATGGATGACGACTGTGCAGCAGGCTGGCGAGCCCGTTCAGCAGCAGGGCGTTGAAAATGTCGGGTTCGGTGACGTTGCAGGCGTGTCCGCCGCCGGGCATCACCGTTCGCACACTGCCGGGCAGGGCGGCGTGCAGCAGAGATGAACAGACCGCAGGCACCAGCAGATCGTCAGCGGAGCAGATGACCTGCACCGGGCAGCGGATCTGCGCCACCGCGCGGCTGTAGTCGGCCGCTTTCAGGGCGTACAGCCGGCGCAGCAGCGTCTCTTTGCCCTGGAAATGGGCCAACGCCAGCGCCTCTTCGGCTTCCATGCGCGGCATGCGGGCCGCCATCCAGTCGGCCGGATAGAGAAACAGCGCCTGAGCTTCTACCCACGCCTGGGCACCTCCGGCATGCAGCAGCCGCTCGCGAACCTGGAAACAGCGCCGGGTATGCGGATGCAGCGTCAGCCAGCCGTTGACGCACACCAGGGCGCTGACCGCTGCAGGATGATCCACCGCCAGCTGCAGGCCAATCAGCGCCCCCAGCGCATGACCCACCACGCAGAAGCGGCTGATCCCGGTCTCCGCAAGCGCCTGCCACAGTTCGTCGGCCATCTGCGCCAGGCTGTAATCCTCCGGCAGCGCGCCGGGGTTATTCCCCGTTCCGCGCTGGTCGTAGCACACCACCTGATACTCCTGCTCCAGGTCGGCAATCTGGGGCAGCCAGTAGCTGCCGCTGCCGCCGAGCCCGGCGATCAGTACCACCACCGGTGCGTTGGCAAAGGGTGGGGGGGAAAGAGAGAGCTTCATGGCAACCTCACTTCGCAATGTGGGCAACGCTTGCGATCTCGACCAGCGCCTCGGGCTTGACCAGCCCGCACTGAATGCAGAATCGCGCCGGTTTATCCCCCGGGAAAAACTCGGCGTAGATTTCGTTAATCGCGGCGTAGTTTTTCCAGTCGGTGATAAAGATGCTGTTGAAGGTCACGTCCGCCATCGTCCCGCCCGCCGTTTCGATAACGCGCTGGATAGTCTGTAGCACGTGGCGGGTTTGCGCCTTTGGGTCGTCGGGAAACACCACGTTGTTGTGCGCGTCGAACGGCAGCGTGCCGGAGACATACACGATGCCGTCAGCCAGCGTGCCCGGCACAAAAGGGGCGATAGGGGTGCTGGTACCCGGTGGAATAATTACGGATTTCGGCATTTGTTAGCTCCTCAGGCGATACGGGCATACGCGGTAGGGGACAGGGCGTCGCAGAAGGTGGCGACATCGCTGACCCAGCCAAAAAAGGTTTCGATATTGAACAGGGCGGCCTGCTGGGCAAACGCTGGCCCCGCCTGATGGGTGGCGTCTTCCAGCACCACGCCGAAATACTCAAGGAAGAAGCCGTCGCGCAGGGTTGACTCGACGCAGACGTTGGTGGCAATACCGGTAAAGATCAGATGACGGATCCCCCGGCTGCGCAGGATGCTGTCCAGCGGGGTGTTGAAAAAGCCGCTGTAGCGCGGTTTCGGCAGCACGATATCGCCCGGCTCCGGCACCAGCTCGTTCACCAGCTGATAATCCCAGCCGCCTTTCGCCAGCAGCTTGCCGTGCAGCTCCGGATGCTGGCGCATGGTTTTCAGCGCATTCGATTTATGGAAGTTGGGCGAGCCGGGGCCGCCTGCCTCTACGTACTGTTCATCCCAGCCGTTCTGGAACCAGATAATTAACACCCCGGCGGCACGGGCGGCAGTCACGGCGGTGCGGATGTTGTCGATCACCGGCCGGGTGGCCGAGACATCAAACCCGGCCAGATCGAGATAGCCTCCCGGGCTGGCGTAGGCGTTTTGCATGTCGACCACGATCAGCGCACTTTGCGCGGGGTTAAAGGTGATGGCTTCCGGGCGTGCGGGCAGAGTCGTCATTACGCCACCTCCTGCGTCAGGGCGGGAAGGTGCGCCCGGCACTGCATCAGCGGCTGGATGCGCTCCCCGAAGGTCTCGATGCCCGCCAGGAAATCATCGAAGGTCAGCAACACGCCTTCGGCACCCGGCACGCTGGCGACTTCGTCGAGCATCCGCGCCACGCTGGCGTACGATCCCACCAGGGTGCCCATATTGATATTCACTGCCGAGGTCGGGTCCGCCATCTGGCGCACGTTGGTATCGGCTCCGGAGCGGGTGTCTTTCTGGCTCTGCTCGCTGAGCCAGCTCAGGGCCTCGGTATCGGCTCCGGCTTTGTAGTGTTCCCACTTCGCCCGGGCGGCTTCGTCGGTTTCGTCAGCAATCACCATAAACAGCACGTAGGATCCGACGTCGCGCCCGGTTTTCTCTGCCGCTTGTTTCATGCGTGCGGCGGTTGGCGCAAAGGCCGCCGGGGTGTTGACCCCTTTGCCAAAGCAGAAGTTAAAGTCGGCATATTTTGCCGAGAATTCCATCCCCGCGTCGCTCTGTCCGGCGCAGATTACCTTCATCGGTGCCGACGGTTGCGGGCTGACCCGGCAGTCGTTCATGGTGAAGTACTCGCCCTTGAAGTCGCTTTTGCCGGTGCCCCACAGATCGCGCAGAACCTGCACGTATTCGGTGAGGTAGTCGTAACGTTTAGCGAAATACGCATCCCCCGGCCACAGTCCCATCTGCTCGTACTCCGGTTTTTGCCAGCCGGTGACGAGGTTGACGCCAAAGCGTCCGCCGGAGATAGAGTCGATGGTCGAGGCCATCCGGGCGACAATCGCCGGGGGCAGGGTGAGGGTGGCGGCAGTGGCGTAAATCTGGATACGCGACGTGACCGCCGCCAGTCCGGCCATCAGGGTGAACGACTCCAGATTATGATCCCAGAATTCGGTCTTGCCGCCGAAACCGCGCAGCTTGATCATCGAGAGGGCAAAATCGAAGTGATAGTGCTCGGCTTTCTGCACGATGGCTTTGTTCAGCTCAAAGGTCGGCAGGTACTGCGGCGCATGGGTAGAGATCAGCCAGCCGTTGTTACCGATGGGAACGAATACGCCAATTTTCATCACGAACCTCTCTTCATCTCAACATGGGGGGTGAATGTCTGACGTGGCGCTGCATCCTGCATCTCCTGTTCAGCCGCGTAACTCGGTTTTGCAAAGGTGATGCCAGGTTTGAAAATGCTTGTGTTATTAACGTGTTAAAGAATGGTTGCTTAAATGCGGGTTAAAAAAGTGGACTGAACGGTCAAAAACCTTGCACACAAAGCAGGCAGTCGTGCGCGATGGGGGTGCAGATTGTCGTGAGACGGCAGGGGTTTTGCTATGCTGAGGGCAAATACAAAAAGGAGAGAGCAGATGGCACAAGGCGCAGTGAAAACACCCGGTAAACGTTCGCAGGCGGTGAGCGCAAAAAAACAGGCGATCCTGGCCGCCGCGCTGGAGACCTTCTCGCAGTTTGGTATTCACGGCACCCGACTGGAACAGGTGTCGGAGCTGGCGGGGGTCTCAAAAACCAATCTGCTGTACTACTTTCCCTCGAAAGAGGCGCTGTATGTGGCGGTGTTGCAGGACCTGCTTGATATCTGGCTGGCACCGCTGCGGGCGTTTCGTGAAGAGCTGGCCCCGCTGGAGGCGATCCAGCAGTACATCCGCCTGAAGCTGGAGGTCTCCCGGGATTATCCCCAGGCTTCAAGGCTGTTCTGTCTGGAGATGCTGCAGGGTGCGCCGCTGCTGAAAGCGGCCCTGAGTGGCGACCTGAAATCGCTGGTGGACGAGAAGTCGGCGATCATTGCGGGCTGGGTCGCCACCGGCAAACTGGCTCCGGTGGATCCACATCATCTGATCTTTATGATTTGGGCCGCCACCCAGCACTACGCCGACTTTTCTGCGCAGGTGGAGGCGGTGACCGGCAAGTCGCTCAAGGATGACGACTTTTTCCACAGCACGGTGGACAACGTGCAGCGGATGATTATCGAAGGGATCCGGGTGCGTTAATTCGCAGGCGGCAGAGGGCAGCTCAGGTCGCCCTCTTCACATTGCATCAGCGAGGCCAGGAACGCTTCGCGCTCGCTGGTCTTTTCAGCCAGGCACAGATTGACGATCATCGGCTGGATGCTGCCGCCTTCGGTGCCGGAGCCGATAAACGCACAGTCCGCATCGCGCAGGGTGATCCACGCCTGCTGCGCTTTTTTCAGCAGGTCACGCTGGGCGGTGTCTGCCCGTTTGCTCGCGGCCTGATAGGTCTGGTTCAGCTTCTTGTCGGCGGCCTGGTACTGCCGGGCGCTGCACGCGTTCATCTCGGATTGGGTGTTGGCGTTGGCGCATTCATCGGCCAGCACGTTGCTGCTGAGCAGCAATGTAGCACCCGCGATCAGTAATCTTTTCATCATTCTCTCCCTGTAAAAAAGCCGGATGCGCTGCGCTCATCCGGCCTACGATTGAATTGTAGCCCCGGTAAGCGTAGCGCCACCGGGGGCAGTTTGCACGCTTAGCCGATGGTCATCAGGCTGGCGTTACCGCCTGCTGCCGCGGTGTTTACGCTCAATGACCGTTCAACGTACAGGCGCTCCAGCTGTAGGTTCTCCTCGCCCCGGGCAAAGCCCTGAACCGAAACAATCGCCCCTTCACGCGCCGCCACCTGCTCGCACAGCTCGCGCAGCTGATCGGAGTCGCCGTGGTAGATCACCGCATCAAACGCCTGACTGGTCAGCACGTCCGGTTTGGCAAAGCCAATGCGGGAGGTCACCGCCTTCGGCAGCTGCTTCGCCAGATCGCGGTGCAGGCCATCTTCCGGCCACAGCACTTCACAACCCGTCGCCAGCGCCGCCGCCAGCTGGACCAGCGCATCCTGCTCGTTATCCGCCACGCACAGCACGCGCTCGCGCGGCATCAGCGTCCAGGTGTTGCGCTCGCCGGTTGGTCCCGGCAGCAGACGCTGGGTTCCGGCCTGCGCCAGCTCGCCATACTGCTGGCACAGCGCCTGCAGCGCCGGGCGTTTTTCGGCCCATGCTGCCAGCGCTTCCAGCGGCTGGATCAGCACCGCTTTCACCTGAGTATCCACCGGACGTTGGCCATCCTGGCGCGCCAGGGTCACACCCAGCGCGTTCGCCGGGCGGTGCGCCAGCAGGCGATACAGGTACATCGGTCCCCCGGCTTTTGGTCCGGTGCCCGACAGCCCTTCGCCGCCAAACGGTTGCACCCCGACCACCGCGCCCACCATGTTGCGGTTAACGTACAGGTTGCCGACGTTGGCGCTGCCGGTCACCTGGGCGATGGTCTCGTCGATGCGGGTATGCACCCCCAGCGTCAGGCCGTAGCCGGAGGCGTTAATCTGGGCGATCAGCTGATCGAGGTTGTTACGGTTGTAGCGCACTACGTGCAGCAACGGGCCGAAGACCTCTTTTTTCAGCTCGTCGAAGCTGGACAGCTCAATCAGAGTGGGGGCCACAAAGGTGCCATGGGCCCACTCGCGCGCGTCTTCGCTGTTCTCTCGCACCGCCTGGAATACCGGACGACCCTTGGCGCGCATCGCCTGAATGTGATTCTCAATATTGGTTTTGGCTTCGGCGTCGATCACCGGGCCGATGTCGGTAGTCAGACGGCCCGGGTTGCCCATCCGGCACTCTGCCATCGCGCCGCGCAGCATTTTCAGGGTGTGGTCGGCGATGTCGTCCTGCAGGCACAGCACGCGCAGGGCCGAGCAGCGCTGTCCGGCGCTGTCGAAGGCGGAAGACACCACGTCCACCACCACCTGCTCGGTCAGGGCCGAGGAGTCGACGATCATCGCGTTCATGCCGCCGGTCTCGGCGATCAGCGGCGTCGGACGCCCCTGAGCATCAAGACGGGTGGCGATATTACGCTGCAGCAGGGAGGCCACCTCGGTCGAGCCGGTGAACATCACCCCGCGCACGCGGTTGTCGGCGGTCAGCTTCGCGCCCACCGTTTCGCCGCGACCGGGCAGGAGTTGCACCACGCCCCGCGGGACGCCCGCTTCCAGCAGGATGTTGATCCCCTGAGCGGCAATTAACGGCGTTTGTTCGGCCGGTTTCGCCAGCACGCTGTTGCCTGCGGCAAGGGCGGCGGCAATTTGTCCGGTGAAGATCGCCAGCGGGAAGTTCCACGGGCTGATACAGACCACCGGCCCCAGCGGACGGTGGGTTTCGTTGGCAAAGTCGTCGCGCACCTGACCGGCATAGTAGTGCAGGAAGTCGACCGCCTCGCGCACTTCGGCGATGGCGTTGCTGAAGGTTTTACCCGCTTCGCGCACCAGAATGCCAATCAGCATCTGCATCTGATCTTCCATCAGCATTGCCGCACGTTCCAGGATCGCCGCGCGCTCCTGCGGCGGGGTGGCGAACCAGATTGGGGCGTTGTTCACCGCGCTGTTAAGCGCCAGATCCACTTCCTGCTCGCTGGCTTCCCGCGCGTAGCCGACCACGTCTTTCGGCTCGGCCGGGTTAACCACCGGCAGCATTTCGCCGTCGGCCGCCGCCTGCTCGAGGATCGGTTTTGCAATCCATTTTTGCAGAGCGCTGTTCAGCAGGGATGAGGAGAGCGATGCCAGACGGTGTTCGTTCGCCAGGTCCAGCCCGGAGGAGTTAACCCGCTCGCTGCCGTACAGTTCGCGCGGCAGGGCAATCTTCGGATGCGGCAGACCGGTGGTACCTTCCTGGGCGGCCAGTTTTTCTACCGCCTGCACCGGATCGGCAACCAGCTCGTCCAGCGGCAGGGTGTTATCGGCGATGCGGTTAACGAAGGAGGTATTCGCGCCGTTTTCCAGCAGGCGACGCACCAGGTACGCCAGCAGCGTTTCGTGGGTGCCGACCGGGGCATAAATTCGGCACGGACGGTTCAGTTTGCCGTCGGCCACTTTGCCGGTGACCTGCTCGTACAGCGGTTCGCCCATGCCGTGCAGACACTGGAATTCATACTGGCCTGGATAGTAGTTGTTGCCGGCCAGGCTGTAGATCGCCGCCAGGGTGTGGGCGTTGTGGGTGGCAAACTGCGGGTAAATCAGGTTCGGCACGCCGAGCAGCTTTTTGGCGCAGGCGAGGTAAGACACGTCGGTGTAAACCTTGCGGGTATAGACCGGATAGCCTTCCAGGCCGTCCATCTGGGCGCGTTTGATTTCGCTGTCCCAGTAGGCACCCTTCACCAGACGGATCATCAGGCGGCGACGGCTGCGGCTGGCGAGGTCAATCAGGTAATCAATCACAAACGGACAGCGTTTCAGGTAGGCCTGGATGACAAAACCGATCCCGTTCCAGCCCGCCAGCTCCGGCTCGAAGCACAATTTTTCCAGCAGATCGAGGGAGATCTCCAGCCGGTCGGCCTCTTCGGCGTCGATGTTAATCCCGATGTCGTACTGGCGCGCCAGCAGGGTCAGGGACTTCAGGCGCGGGTAGAGTTCTTCCATCACCCGGTCGTACTGGGCGCGGCTGTAGCGCGGGTGCAGGGCGGAGAGCTTAATCGAGATCCCCGGGCCTTCATAAATGCCGCGGCCGTTGGAGGCTTTACCAATGGCGTGGATCGCCTGCTGATAAGAGACCATATAAGCCTGCGCGTCGGCGGCGGTCAGGGCCGCTTCGCCCAGCATGTCGTAAGAGTAGCGGAAGCCTTTATCTTCCAGCTTGCGGGCGTTGGCCAGCGCTTCGGCGATGGTTTCCCCGGTGACGAACTGCTCGCCCATCAGGCGCATCGCCATGTCCACGCCTTTACGGATTAGCGGCTCGCCGCTCTTGCCGATAATGCGGTTTAAGGAGCGGGAGAGGCTGGCTTCGTTGTGGGTAGAGACCAGACGGCCGGTAAACAGCAGGCCCCAGGTGGCGGCGTTGACGAACAGCGACGGGCTGCGGCCAATGTGCGAATGCCAGTTGCCGTTGCTGATTTTGTCGCGGATCAGCGCGTCGCGGGTGGCTTTGTCCGGGATACGCAGCAGCGCTTCCGCCAGACACATCAGGGCCACGCCCTCCTGCGAGGAGAGAGAAAACTCCTGCAGCAGGCTCTGCACCATCCCGGCGCGGCCGGAGGCGGTTTTCTGGCTGCGCAGTTTGTCGGCCAGATCGTAGGCCAGCTTGTGGGCCTGGGTAGCAATCGGCTCCGGCAGACGCGCCTGCTCCAGCAGCATTGGCACGGCGTCGGTTTCTGCCCGGCGCCAGGCGGCGGTAATCGCGGCGCGGCTCACCGACTGAGGCAGGATCTGCTCGGCAAAATCGAGGAACGGCTGGTGGATCTCGTCGGCCGCGTCGTTTGATTCGTCGCTTTCATTGGCGGCACCGACCAGCAGGGCAGGCAGCTCTGGCAGGGCGTCGTCGCTCTCCAGCTTTTCCAGATAATTAAAGATCGCCTGCTTAATTAACCAGTGCGGCGTGCGGTCAATGCGCGTGGCTGCCGATTTAATCCGTTCGCGGGTGGCGTCATCCAGCTTAACCCCCATGGTGGTCATCCCCATGCCAAAAACTCCTGTGATTTTTCTACCGATAATGTGGTTAACGTGGAATATCCCCTATGTTGCAACTTTGTGCAACCTCGTTAAATGTGACCCGGTTTGCAAGCTGAAAAATGAATGGATTGTTAGTGTAATGTTAACCTGAATAAAGGTGTGGATTTTGCGCCGAAAGCCTGGTTTCATGCGGAACTTAACAGTTTTTGAAGGTGCAACCGTAAAAAACGTGAGCGAGTGCAACCTCCAGGAAACTGATGTGAAACCGGGGATGAAAATGATGTGAATGCAGTGTTAAATCGTTTGTGTCACGGCAGTGCATACGGCAGGATACGCGCGGCCAACAGAAACACACATCATCATCACCTCGTTCCGGTGGTGGAATAACAGGCAGCCGGGAAGGCTGTCGAACATATTTGCGGAGTATTTAAATGGCAATTAGCACACCGATGCTGGTGACATTTCTTATCTATATTTTTGGCATGATCCTGATAGGGTTCCTTGCATGGCGTTCTACCAAAAACTTTGACGACTATATCCTCGGCGGGCGCAGCCTCGGCCCGGTGGTCACCGCGCTGTCTGCGGGCGCATCCGACATGAGCGGCTGGCTGCTGATGGGCCTGCCGGGCGCGATCTTTATCTCCGGTATTTCGGAGAGCTGGATCGCCATCGGTCTGACCGTCGGGGCCTGGATCAACTGGAAGCTGGTGGCCGGGCGTCTGCGCGTGCACACCGAGGCTAACAACAACGCCCTGACCCTGCCGGACTACTTCACCGGCCGGTTCGAAGATAAAAGTCGCGTTCTGCGCATTATCTCTGCGGTGGTCATTCTGGTGTTCTTCACCATCTACTGTGCCTCCGGCATCGTGGCGGGTGCGCGCCTGTTCGAAAGCACCTTCGGCATGAGCTACGAAACCGCACTCTGGGCGGGCGCAGCCGCGACCATCCTGTACACCTTCGTGGGCGGATTCCTGGCGGTAAGCTGGACCGACACCGTGCAGGCCAGCCTGATGATCTTCGCCCTGATCCTGACCCCGGTGATTGTGATTCTCTCCGTGGGCGGTCTGGGTGATTCGCTGGCGGTAATCCAGCAGAAGAGCGTCGAAAACGTCGACATGCTGAAAGGCCTGAACTTCGTGGCGATTGTCTCGCTGATGGGCTGGGGGCTGGGCTACTTCGGTCAGCCGCACATTCTGGCGCGCTTTATGGCGGCAGATTCCCACCACACCATCGTTCATGCCCGTCGTATCAGCATGGCGTGGATGATTCTGTGTCTGGCCGGTGCCTGTGCGGTAGGCTTCTTCGGTATCGCCTACTTCAACAACAATCCGTCGCTGGCGGGTGCGGTAAACCAGAACGCCGAGCGCGTGTTTATCGAGCTGGCGCAGATCCTGTTCAACCCGTGGATTGCCGGGATCCTGCTCTCCGCCATTCTCGCGGCGGTAATGTCGACCCTGAGCTGCCAGCTGCTGGTCTGTTCCAGTGCGATCACCGAAGATCTGTACAAAGCCTTCCTGCGTAAACACGCCAGCCAGAAAGAGCTGGTGTGGGTCGGGCGCTTTATGGTGCTGCTGGTGGCGCTGGTCTCGATTGCGCTGGCGGCAAATCCGGAAAACCGCGTGCTGGGTCTGGTGAGCTATGCCTGGGCAGGCTTTGGCGCGGCCTTTGGTCCGGTGGTGCTGTTCTCGGTGCTGTGGTCCCGCATGACCCGCAACGGCGCGCTGGCGGGGATGATTATCGGTGCGGTTACCGTGATCGTCTGGAAGCAGTTCGCGTGGCTGGGCCTGTATGAAATCATTCCAGGCTTTATCTTTGGCAGTATTGGCATCGTGGTGTTCAGCCTGCTGGGCAAAGCGCCGTCTGCCGCGATGCAGAAACGCTTTGCCGACGCGGACGCGATTTATCACAGCGCCCCGCCGGTAAAGTTACAGCCTGAGTAAGTCTTTCCTCGCACATCCAGGCCGGGTCAGCGTTTACGCTACCCGGCTTTTTTCTTGCTTATTTCTGCAACTTACGCTCATATCCTTGTGCTAAAAACAATGAGGATAGCGAAGTATGACAATCAAAACAGGGCTTATGGCGGGCGCACTTTTACTGCTGGCAGGCTGCAACGCACCATCGCAAACCCGTGCGGTCGACACCTGCAAAGCCGACAACCAGATGCAGCAGACCACGCTCTATTTCGGCCTGAACCGTCCGGCAGGGGAGGCAATCAGTGGCCAGGAGTGGCAGCAGTTTGTCGATGGGGACGTGACCCCGCGTTTTCGCGATGGCTTAACGGTGTTTGATGCGCGTGGGCAATGGCTGGGGAATGACGGGAAAGTGGCGCGCGAGCCGAGCAAGGCGCTGATGCTGATCCACGGCAAAGATGCGCAGAGCGAAAGCAATATCGAAGCGTTACGCGGGATTTACAAAAAGCGCTTCGCCCAGGAATCGGTGATGCGCGTCGACCAGCCGGTGTGCGTGCAGTTCTGATAAAACCGTTGATTTGCCGGGTGGCGCTAGCGCTTACCCGGCCTACAAAACCGTAGGCCCGTGCAAGCGCTAGCGCCGCCGGGCAGTAAACTACAACACTAATCCCGCAAAGCTTGCCGACAGCAGGCTCACCAGCGTAGCGCCATACACCAGGCGCAGACCGAAGCGCGACACCACGTTGCCCTGCTGCTCGTTCAGGCCTTTAATCGCCCCGGCAACAATGCCGATCGAAGCAAAGTTAGCGAACGACACCAGGAACACCGACAGAATGCCCAGCCCGCGCGGGGTCATCTGCGCCGCAATTTTCTGCAGTTCGATCATCGCCACAAACTCGTTTGCCACCAGCTTGGTCGCCATAATCCCGCCCGCATGCAGGGCATCGCTCAGCGGGATCCCCACCAGCCACGCCAGCGGATAAAACACATAGCCCAGGATCTGCTGGAAACTCATGCCGAACACGCTGTAGAACAGGGCGTTAACCGCGCTAATCAGGGCAATAAAGCCAATCAGCATCGCCAGAATAATCATCGCCACTTTAAAGCCGGCCAGAATATATTCCCCCAGCATCTCGAAGAAGCTCTGGGATTCGTGCATCTTCTCAAGCCGAATTTCCGGCTCCGCTTCCGGGCGCGTCGGGTTAATAATCGTCAGGATAATAAAGGTGCTGAACATATTCAGGATCAGCGCCGCGACCACATATTTGGCCTCCAGCATCGTCATGTAGGCACCCACGATCGACAGGGATACCGTCGACATGGCGGTGGCGGCCATGGTGAACAGGCGACGTGACGACAGATCCCCCAGCACCCCTTTGTAGGCGATGAAGTTTTCCGACTGGCCCAGCGTCAGCGAGCTGATGGCGTTAAACGACTCGAGCTTGCCCATGCCGTTGACCTTCGACAGCAGGGTACCCACCACGCGAATAATCACCGGCAGAATACGCCAGTGCTGCAGAATGCCAATCAACGCGGAAATAAAGATAATGGGACACAGCACGCCGAGGAAAATAAACGCCAGCCCTTTTTCACCCATCCCGCCAAACACAAAGTTGGTCCCTTCGGCGGCATATTTCAGCAGCGATTCGAAGAAGCCCGACACGTACTGAATAACAAACAGTCCGCTTTCGGCGTGCAGGAAAAAGAACGCCAGCGCAATTTCAATCACGATAAGTTGAATGACGTAGCGAATGCGAACGTTACGGCGGTCAAAACTGACCAGCCAGGCAAGGGCAAGGATCACCACCAGCGCCAGCAGGAAATGCAAAAAGTTATACATGGTTGATTTTCAGCAGATTAGAGAGGCGCTTATTTAGCCACAGGCAGATGTTAGCGTAAATGGGCATTTACGTTATAAGTTATAAACCTTTTAATAACCTCGGTGATTATTTCGCCGCCAGGGGTTTACATCCTGTCATTAAAACATCGCATATTTCACTTGTGTTTCTTATTGCCGTAATGATAATCACTATCACAAGAATTTACTTTTCTTTGCATCAGTTGACCGCGAAAAACATTTAAGGTGTCGCATGTTTGTTCCATTTCTCATTATGTTACGTGAAGGCCTTGAAGCGGCCTTGATCGTCAGCCTGATCGCCAGCTATCTGAAACGCACCCAGCGCGGCCGCTGGATCGGTGTGATGTGGATTGGCGTATTCCTTGCCGCCGCCCTATGTCTGGGTCTGGGGATTGCCATCAATGAAACCACCGGTGAATTCCCGCAAAAGGAGCAGGAGCTGTTCGAAGGCATCGTGGCGCTGATTGCGGTGGTGATCCTCACCTGGATGGTGTTCTGGATGCGTAAAGTGTCGCGCAACGTCAAAGTTCAGCTGGAGCAGGCCGTCGACAGCGCGCTGGCGAAGGGCAACCACCACGGCTGGGCGCTGGTGATGATGGTCTTTTTTGCTGTTGCTCGCGAAGGGCTGGAGTCGGTGTTCTTCCTGCTGGCGGCATTCCAGCAGGACGTGGGGATCTGGCCCCCGGTCGGCGCAGTACTGGGGCTGGCAACGGCGGTGGTGCTTGGCTTTCTGCTGTACTGGGGCGGTATCCGCCTCAACCTGGGCGCGTTCTTTAAATGGACCAGCCTGTTTATTCTGCTGGTGGCGGCCGGGCTGGCGGCGGGGGCGATTCGCGCCTTCCACGAGGCCGGACTGTGGAACCATTTCCAGGATGTGGCCTTCGATCTGAGCAACATCCTCTCTACCCATTCGTTAACCGGTACGCTGCTGGAAGGTATTTTCGGCTATCAGGAAACGCCGAGCGTCAGCGAAGTGGCGGTTTACTTTATCTATCTGATCCCGGCGCTGGTGCTGTTTTGTCTGCCACCGCGCGCCAGCACTCAGGCTTCGGGCATTCCGCGCTAGCGTGCCTAATGTAGTTACAACATACTTAAGAAAAGGGAAGGGTCATGGCTATTCATTTTCGTCGTACTGCGTTACAGGCTGGCATTGCCGTACTGCTGTCTTCTGCGTTTTCGGTCCAGGCGGCGGATGTGCCGCAGGTAAAAGTGACCGTTACCGACAAACAGTGTGAGCCGATGAGCATCACCGTTAACAGCGGTAAAACCCAGTTCATCATCCAGAACCACAGCCAGAAAGCGCTGGAGTGGGAGATCCTCAAAGGGGTGATGGTGGTGGAAGAGCGCGAGAACATCGCGCCGGGCTTTAGCCAGAAGATGACCGCCAACCTGCAGCCGGGCGAATATGACATGACCTGCGGCCTGCTGACCAACCCGAAAGGCAAGCTGATCGTCAAAGGTGAAGCCACCGCCGATGCAGCAAAAGGCGATGCCCTGCTGAGCCTCGGCGACGCGATTACCGCCTATAAAGCCTACGTCACCAAAGAGACAGCGGATCTGGTCGTCGGCACCAAAGCCTTTACCGACGCGGTAAAAGCCGGCGATATCGAGAAAGCCAAATCCCTGTACGCACCGACGCGCCAGCACTACGAGCGTATCGAACCGATTGCCGAGCTGTTCTCCGACCTCGACGGCAGCATTGATGCCCGTGAAGATGACTACGAGCAAAAAGCCGCCGATCCGAAGTTCACCGGCTTCCACCGTCTGGAGAAAGCGCTGTTTGGCGATAACTCCACCAAAGGGATGGAGCAGTACGCTGAGCAGCTGAACAGCGACGTACTGGATCTGCAAAAACGCATCAGCGAGCTGGCCTTCCCACCGTCCAAAGTGGTCGGCGGCGCGGCCGGTCTGATTGAAGAAGTGGCCGCCAGCAAAATCAGCGGCGAAGAAGACCGCTACAGCCATACCGATCTGTGGGACTTCCAGGCCAACATCGAAGGCGCGCAGAAGATTGTTGACCTGCTGCGTCCGCAGCTGCAAAAAGATAACAGCGCCCTGCTGGCGAAAGTGGATGCCAACTTCAAGAAAGTCACCACTATCCTGGCGAAGTACCGCACTAAAGACGGCTTTGAAACGTACGACAAGCTGACCGATGCCGACCGTAACGCGCTGAAAGGGCCAATCACCACCCTGGCAGAAGATCTGGCGCAGCTGCGCGGCGTTCTGGGTCTGGACTAAGCACCATGAGCAAGCACGATGATTACGACGTTGCTGAACCCTCACGACGTCGGCTGCTGAAAGGGGTAGGGGTGCTTGGCGGCGCGCTTGCCCTGGCCGGTGGCTGCCCGGTGGCGCACGCGGCCAAACCGCAGAGCGCGCCGGGCACGCTCTCCCCGGATGCGCGGATGGAAACGCAGCCGTTTTACGGGCCGCATCAGGCCGGGATTTTAACGCCACAGCAGGCGTCGATGATGCTGGTGGCGTTTGACGTGCTGGCCAGCGACAGCAGCGAGCTGGAACGTCTGTTCCGCCTGCTGACCCAGCGGATCGACTTTCTGACCACCGGCGGTCCGGCACCCGATACGCCGAACCCGCGCCTGCCGCCGATGGACTCCGGTATTCTGGGGGCCTTTATTGCCCCGGATAACCTGACCATGACGGTATCGCTGGGGGCGTCGCTGTTTGATGCCCGCTTCGGGCTGGAAAAGCACAAGCCAAAAGCGCTGCAGAAGATGGTGCGTTTCCCGAATGATTCACTGGATGCGGCTCTGTGCCACGGCGATCTGCTGATCCAGATCTGCGCCAACACCCAGGATACGGTGATCCACGCCCTGCGGGATCTGATCAAGCACACCCCGGATCTGCTGAGCGTGCGCTGGAAGCGGGAAGGGTTTATCTCTGACCATGCGGCGCGCAGCAAGGGCAAAGAGACCCCGGTGAATCTGCTCGGCTTTAAGGACGGCACCGCTAACCCGGACAGCCGCGACGCGACGCTGATGGATAACGTGGTGTGGGTGACCGCTGAACAGGGCGAACCGGCCTGGGCGGTGGGCGGCAGCTATCAGGCCATCCGGCTCATTCAGTTCCACGTCGAGTTCTGGGATCGCACCCCGCTGAAAGAGCAGCAGACCATCTTTGGTCGCGACAAGCACAGCGGGGCACCGCTGGGGATGAAAAACGAGCACGACGTGCCGGATTACGCTCGCGATCCTGACGGCGATACCATCGCCCTCGACAGCCATATTCGGCTGGCGAACCCGCGCACTAAGGAGACGGAAGCAAACCTGATGATGCGCCGGGGTTACAGCTATTCGCTGGGGGTGACCCACTCGGGTCAGCTGGATATGGGGCTGCTGTTTGTCTGCTATCAGCACGATCTTGAGAAGGGCTTTTTGACCGTCCAGAAGCGCTTAAACGGCGAGGCGCTGGAGGAGTACATCAAGCCGATTGGCGGAGGCTATTTCTTTGCCCTGCCGGGCGTGCATGATAAAAACGACTGGCTCGCGCAAGGGCTGCTGAAGGCCTGAAACCGGTCCCGCTCGCCCTGAGCGGGACAGATTTTTTTACGCAGTCTATGCTGTTGTTATATTTCTGTAATCTTTTTACATCACACTCTCCAGAACTGTAGGGCGACTCTTAAAAGTTACACTCAGGTAAAATAAATGTTGCATTTATGATAAATCCTGTTGTACTTACTTTAAGAAAGCGGTAAATACCTACGGTGATCATGAATCACTTTGGAGATCGCGAATGGTTGGGTCCTGTACTGGACAAGGTAAACGAAACAACCGCAGCACCCGGCGCGGAGGCCCCACCTCCGGCAGCGATCTCTTCACCACTAAATTCTCCCCCTCCACAGCGCATCCTGATTTATCCGACCCGCCGAATGGTGAGCATAGCGATTCGGTCGTGTCATCTAACCAAGAAAGCTCTGGCTTAAAAGGAAGCCAACCCTCAGATGTTCGTTCGCCTAATCGCGCCGATGGCGCGAGTGATGAATACCAACAACTCAAGGTGCTATCCATGGGAAGACAAAAAGCAGTGATCAAAGCTCGTCGCGAAGCAAAACGTGTGCTGAGACGGGATTCACGTAGCCATAAACAGCGTGAAGAAGAATCGGTCACCTCGCTTGTGCAGATGAGTGGCGTAGAAGCAATTGGCATGGCGCGGGACAGCCGTGATATGTCCGCAATTGCCCCACGCAATGACGCTCAGGCGCAGTACCTGAATGCTATCGAGAGTAAGTCGCTTATCTTTGCAACCGGTGAAGCCGGATGCGGGAAGACCTGGATAAGTGCAGCCAAAGCGGCAGAAGCTCTGATTCATAAGGATGTCGAGAAGATTATTGTCACCCGTCCGGTACTGCAGGCCGATGAAGATCTCGGCTTCTTGCCCGGAGATATTTCGGAGAAGTTTGCCCCGTACTTCCGGCCCGTCTATGACGTGCTGGTGAAGCGACTCGGTGCATCCTTTATGCAGTACTGCCTGCGCCCTGAAATCGGTAAGGTAGAAATTGCGCCGTTCGCCTATATGCGCGGACGTACATTTGAAAATGCAGTTGTGATTCTCGACGAGGCTCAGAACGTAACTGCTGCGCAAATGAAGATGTTTTTAACGCGCCTCGGGGAAAACGTTACGGTCATCGTTAACGGTGATATTACCCAGTGTGACCTGCCGGGTGGCGTAAAATCCGGCCTGAGCGACGCGCTGGCACGTTTTGTTGAAGACGATATGGTGGGAATTGTGCAGTTTACCAAGGACGACTGCGTGCGCTCGGCACTCTGCCAGCGGACCCTGAACGCCTACTATTGAGTGTGATACGTTTTGCAAAGCCCGGGAAACCGGGCTTTGTTTTTTGCGCATGAATAACGCCACCCGACACACAGACGAAAAAAAAGCCCGCATTTTCATGCGAGCTCTTCTTAAATATGGCGGTGAGAGAGGGGTTCGAACCCTCGATACGTTGCCGTATACACACTTTCCAGGCGTGCTCCTTCAGCCACTCGGACACCTCACCGTATTGTTTCGCTGCCTGACCGCGTAGGGGGCAACGGGGCGCTACTATAGGGAATCAGGCTAAAACGGTCAAGCAGATTTTATGTATTCCTGCTCGTTCGGTTAAGCAATAAGCAAACCTGCGCCGCGTTGCTTATATCTGACCGAAGCGACCGGAATTGAAATCACTGATGGCTTCCGCGATTTCGGTTTTACTGTTCATCACGAACGGACCATAGCCGACAATCGGTTCGTTCAGCGGCTCCCCGGCCATCAGCAGCACTTTGGCATCACTGCTGGCTTCCAGATGTACCTTTTCCCCTTCCTGGCTCAACACCACCAGCTGTGCTTCGCTGGCCTTCGCGGTACCGTTTACGACAACGCTGCCTTCAAGGACCACCAGCGCGGTGCTCCAGCCGGCGGGCTGCTCGAGCGTAAGATGGCTTCCCTGACGCAGCGAAATGTCCCAGACATTCAGCGGCGAGAAGGTATGCGCAGGCCCCGCCACGTCACCGTAACGACCGGCGATCACGCGCAGTTCACCGCTGTTATCCGGTAACGCCACCACCGGAATTGCGTTTTTGGTGATGCTCTGATAGCCCGGCGCCGCCATTTTGTCCTTCGCGGGCAGGTTGACCCACAGCTGCATCATTTTGAGCTCGCCGCCCTGGTGGGCGAAGGCGCTGGAGTGAAACTCCTCGTGCAGGATCCCGGCACCGGCCGTCATCCACTGCACGTCGCCCGGACCAATTACGCCGCCTTTTCCCGTCGAGTCGCGATGCTCCACTTCGCCGGAATAGACAATAGTGACCGTTTCAAAGCCGCGATGGGGATGCTCACCCACGCCACGTTTGGCCCCGTCCGCCGGAAAAGTGTGCGGACCGGCGTAATCCAGCAGTAAAAACGGGCTCAGCGGCTCGCCGTGGGACTGATAAGAAAACATGGAACGTACCGGAAAACCGTCGCCAACCCAGTGCGGACGCGGGGCGGTATAAACGCCAGTGATGTTTTTCATGTTCTTCTCCTGATGTTCTGTCGATGTAATTAGCTTATATTCAGCTTTAATATCGCGGTAGAGTGTGAAAATGGCATTCACAGTTCTATTAATGGAACGATGAGGGCTTTATGCAGGATCTCAACGACTTCGTCTGGTTTGTGAAGGTGGTCGACAACGGTGGTTTTGCGGCGGCGGGCAGGGCGCTCGATCAGCCAAAATCCAAACTGAGCCGCCGGATTGCCCAGCTGGAAGCGCGGCTTGGGGTGCGACTCATCCAGCGCACCACCCGCCAGTTTACGGTGACCGAGGTGGGGCAAACGTTCTATCAGCACTGCAAAGCGATGCTGGTTGAAGCCGAGGCGGCAGAAGAAGCCGTTGCGGCGCTGCAGGCGGAACCGCGCGGAACGGTGAGGATCACCTGTCCGGTGACGATCCTGCATGTTCACGTCGGACCGATGCTGGCGCGCTTTATGGCCCGCTATCCGGGGATCAACCTCCAGCTCGAAGCCACCAATCGCCGGGTGGACCTGGTGGGTGAGGGGATTGATATCGCCATTCGCGTGCGTCCGCGCCCGTTTGATGACAGCGATCTGGTGCTGCGGGTGCTGGCCGACCGGGGACATTGCCTGGTCGCAGGCCCCCGGCTGATTGAGAGCAGAGGTAAACCGGCTATGCCCGCCGAGCTTAGCCAGTGGCCCGGGTTGAGTATGGGGGCCGGTAAACAGGTGCATAAGTGGGCACTGAACGGCCCGAACGGGGCGAAGGCAGAGATCCACTTTACGCCGCGCTTAATTACCACCGATATGCTGGCGCTGCGCGAAGCCGCGATGGCGGGCGTTGGCGTGGTGCAGTTACCGATCTTAATGGTGAAAGATCAGCTTGCGTCAGGTGCGCTGGTCCGGGTGCTGCAGGAGTGGGAGCCGCGGCGGGAAGTGATTCATGCCGTGTATCCATCCCGGCGTGGGTTATTGCCATCCGTGAAGACGCTGGTGGATTTTTTGACCGAGGAATACGCAAGGATAGTGGAGGAGTGATAGCGAAGTGCAGGGTTGGGTAGGTTGGGTAAGGCGAAGCCGCCACCCGACACGCAGACGAAAAAAAAGCCCGTACTTTCGTACGAGCTCTTTCTCGAATATGGCGGTGAGAGAGGGGTTCGAACCCTCGATACGTTGCCGTATACACACTTTCCAGGCGTGCTCCTTCAGCCACTCGGACACCTCACCGTTTTGTCATCCCGTTGTTGCTGGGACGGGCGCTAATGTAAGAAAAAGCCGTTCCGCCGTCAATCAACTTTTTCAGTTAATTAGCGCGTTTAGACAAACTTCGAACAACATGATTTCTAAATGTGCTGAAAGTGACTTTTTTATCGTCAACGACCCCAGCGGGAAATTTTGCTAAGCTGCAAGGCACTGGAAAATGAACATAAAACAGCACACAGAAGGCAATCGCAATGGACATCATTTTTTATCATCCGACGTTTGATACCCACTACTGGCTGAACGCGCTGTCGACGGCGCTGCCGCGCGCGCGCGTTCGGGAGTGGAAGCGCGGCGATAACCAACCGGCAGATTATGCCCTGGTGTGGCATCCGCCAGTGGAGATGCTGCAGGGACGGGAGCTGAAAGCGGTCTTTGCACTGGGCGCCGGAGTGGACTCGATCCTCAGTAAACTGAAAGCGCACCCGGATATGCTGGCCGACAGTATCCCGCTGTTCCGCCTCGAAGACACCGGCATGGGCGAGCAGATGCAGGAGTACGCGGTGAGCCAGGTCCTGCACTGGTTCCGTCGCTTTGATGATTACCAGGCGTTAAAACAGCAGGCGCGCTGGGAGCCGCTGGCCGATTATCAGCGTGAAGATTTTACCATCGGCATTCTTGGTGCCGGAGTGTTGGGCTCGAAAGTGGCCGAAGCCCTTGCTCCGTGGGGTTTTCCGCTGCGCTGCTGGAGCCGCACCCGTAAGGATTATCCCGGCGTCGAAAGCTTTGCCGGAACTGACGAACTGTCGTCGTTTTTACAGGGGACGCGGGTGCTGATTAACCTTCTGCCCAACACCGGCGAGACGGTCGGGATCATTAACAGCACGCTGCTCAACCAGCTGGCGGATAAGAGCTATGTGATGAACCTGGCGCGCGGCGTGCATCTGGTGGAGGCCGACCTGCTGAAAGCGCTGGAGAGCGGCAAGCTGAAGGGCGCGATGCTGGATGTCTACAGCAAAGAGCCGTTACCGCCGGAAAGCCCGCTCTGGGCCCACCCGCGCGTGGCGATGACCCCGCACGTTGCGGCGGTGACCCGTCCGGCTGAAGCGGTGTCGTATATTGCCCATACCATTACCCAACTGGAGCAGGGCGAGCCGGTGACCGGACGCGTCGACCGGCAGCGCGGCTACTGAGTAAACCCGGCGATTGCCGGGTTTTTGCTAATAAACGCCTGTGATAGCTGCTATCCTTTGGGAAACACGAGAGGAGAGAATGATGTATCCCGTTGACCTGCATATGCACACCGTCGCCAGCACCCACGCCTACAGCAATCTTCATGACTACATCGCACAGGCCAGGCTTAAGAACATTAAACTCTTTGCGATCACCGATCATGGCCCTGATATGGCAGATGCACCGCACTACTGGCACTTTGTGAATATGCGCATCTGGCCTCGCCTGGTCGATGGCGTTGGGATCCTGCGCGGGATCGAAGCCAACATCAAAAACACCCAGGGTGAAATTGACTGTACCGGCCCGATGCTGACCTCTCTGGATCTGATCCTTGCCGGTTTCCATGAGCCGGTGTTTGCCCCGCAGGACAAAGCGACTCATACCGAAGCGATGATTGCCACCATTGCCAGCGGTAATGTGCATATCATCAGCCATCCGGGGAACCCGAAGTACCCGATTGATATCCAGGCCGTGGCGCAGGCCGCCGCGAAGCATCACGTGGCGCTGGAAATCAATAACTCCTCCTTTATCCACTCCCGCAAGGGCAGTGAAGCGAACTGCCGTGACGTTGCCGCGGCGGTGCGTGACGCAGGCGGCTACGTGGCGCTGGGATCCGATTCCCATACCGCGTTTACGCTGGGGGATTTTAGCGAGTGCCGCAAAATTCTTGATGATGTCGATTTCCCTGAAGATCGTATTCTGAATGTCTCTCCCCGCCGTTTACTGAATTTCCTGGAGTCGCGTGGCATGGCTCCGATTGCCGAATTTGCCGAACTTTAACTGTGTAATGGACTTAACAAATGAATGAATTCTCCATCCTCTGCCGCGTACTGGGCTCGCTGTATTACCGTCAGCCGCAGGACCCGCTGCTGGTGCCGCTCTTTACCCTGGTTCGCGAAGGCAAGCTGGCGCAAAACTGGCCGCTTGAACAGGATGAACTGCTGCAGCGCCTGCAAAACAGCTGCGACATGCAGCAAATTGCGGCTGACTATAACGCGCTGTTTGTCGGCGAAGAGTGCCGCGTGCCGCCTTACCGCTCAGCCTGGGAAGAGGGCGCAACCGAAGCCGAAGTGCGTGCTTTCCTCTCTGCGCGTGGGATGCCGCTGACCGATACCCCTGCCGATCACATCGGCACCTTGCTACTGGCGGCATCGTGGATTGAAGACCACGCCGCAGAAGATGAAAACGAAGCGCTGGAAACCCTGTTCGCCGAGTTTATTTTGCCCTGGTGCGCGGCGTTTCTCGGCAAGGTCGAAGCCCATGCTACCTCGCCATTCTGGCGCACCATGGCACCGCTAACCCGTGATGCCCTGGCGGCGATGTGGGACGAGCTGCAGGAAGAGGACGAAGAGTGATCTGAATCACTATTTCAATGTAACAGCTAATCTCATTTTGCATATTATGTGTTTCTGATCTCATTTCATTGGCGCGTATCTGCTAAGATGCGCGCCATGAACATACTCTTTTCTATTGCACTGACCACAGGGATCCTCTCCGGGATCTGGGGTTGGGTCGCGGTTTCTTCAGGACTTCTCAGCTGGGCGGGCTTTTTGGGCTGCACGGCGTATTTCGCCTGTCCGCAGGGCGGGTTGAAGGGGTTCTTTATCTCTGCCTGTACGCTGATGAGCGGTGTGGCCTGGGCGCTGATCATCATCCACGGTAGCGCGCTGGCACCCCATCTGGAAATCTTCGGCTATATGATGACTGGCGTGGTGGCGTTTTTAATGTGCATCCAGGCTAAACATCTGCTGCTGTCGTTTGTGCCCGGCACCTTTATGGGCGCCTGCGCAACATTTGCAGGGCAGGGCGACTGGGGGCTGGTGGTGCCTTCTCTGGCGCTGGGGCTGGTGTTTGGCTACGCGATGAAAAACAGCGGGCTGTGGCTGGCGGCACGGCGGGATAAGGCGAATAACGCGGCGGCGCTGAGCAAATAAAAAAGGCGAGACTGAGGTCTCGCCTTTTTAATGCGCTTTCTGTCAGGATTCCGGAGGCATTGACATCTCGCGGTATTTCACCAGAACATCGTTCTTCACTTCGTTCTTGTTTTGCAGATCCCACAGGCCGCGATCGATACCGTCGTTAATCAGGAAGATGACCCCGGTCTCGATAGCCGACATCAGGCAGAGCATCACCGGCTCGTTAGAGGTATAGCCGATTTCGCCTTCCAGCAGTCGTTGGTAGTCGATGAAACGGAACACCCCAGCCTGCACTTCATATGAAAGAATCGTTTTACTGGTCGTGACCGAAGACAGGATCTCGCCGGTACTGACGTTAACCACACGCAGGTTCACTGCAATCTGGTCAAGCTGGTACTGCGTATCACCGCCGATACCGAAGTAACGCGCCCCGACACCACCCGACTTCACGTTACTTTCGTAACCGATAATCGATCCTTCAACCATGACGTTAGCCGCCGTGAGTGAATGCAGTGGAATACGGTTATTCATTGCAACGGTACCGTTATCCTGCGCGGCACGAATAATTTTGCGTTCGTTGAGCAGGTTTTGCAGTCCCTGACGCTCCAGAGGAATAAACCAGCGAGAGTCCTTTAACGCGGTGACCAGCATTGCGGTGGCGCTCTGCGGGACAGCTGTCGAGAAGTTACTTGCCGGATAAGGTTTAAACTGTCCAGTTTCGTCCTGGATATTATAAACCGACACATAAATCTTACCGGTAGGCAGCGGAAGTTTCGTCAGATCGCGATAACTCTGCGCCCGCGGCATTAATGTCGGTTTCGCGGCTTCTTTTGGCGGAGCAGTTAAACAACCGCTCAATAAGCACACTGCAACAAGGATGAGAAAGCGCTGCATGATTATTGTCCTTATCTCGACATTATTTAAAAGTCGGTAGAATTATTTTGCAAGCCGGATACCTGAATGGTGGATGTTCTCCCCGTTTTCCGGTCCGTCACGTTCAACTGTAATTGCCCGTCAGTGTTAGCGATGTCGACGATGAACTCGCTGGTGACCATCCGTCCGGGTTTACCTGTATTGATATTGGTTAACAGCCCGCCCAGTACCTGGGACTGAATGGCCTGGGTAAAGTTATCCAGGGCGCTGGGTGTTTCAATACCGAGGTCGTCGTCAAAGCTTGGGTCTTTATAAGAGTTTTGCGCCTGAGCCCCATTTAAAAGGTAGGCTCCGTTATTGGGGTTACCACCAAAGTTTGGGTTACGAAACTGGAAAGTCATATTTCCGGCCCAACTCATCGATGGAATAAGCAATAAAGCAATAACTGCATATACAACACGCATGAATGCCTCCGAATTAAAACTCATCGCGCGCTAAATCGCCGGTACCGAGCAGAGCTTTATCGATCTGCAGACGATCTATTGCTTCTTCGGTTTGAGCCAGTGCAAAGACCACGTTTTGTTCAAGGTCTTGTTTCGTGGGATATAAAAAAGTCTGGAAAATAACGTCCTGATTTATCGTTATTGTTATCCAACTTCCCCAACGCGCACTGGGCCGTTCGTTGATCGTTAAATTACCTGGGTAAGTACTTTCCCATTTGTCGCTGAACGCTCGGTAAAAAGCGTGCCCGACAGATGAGACCGTGTGGTCAGTTAACAATCCAGGGATCTCCACCTCAACCGCATGAAGATTCCCGGCGGCAAGCCATATGCCTGCCGCGGCAATCCATCTCATCGTGCGTTTCATACTGTTAACGCCTGAGGTTATCATTTGCCCATGAAACCGCCTGAGTCCGGTTTTTGACAGCTATCTTCTTGAAAAGATTATAAAGATGGGTCTTGACCGTGTTTTCGCTGATAAATAACGAACGGGCGATTTCAATATTTGAAGCTCCGATGCGTAATTTATTCAGAATTTCTTTTTCGCGATGGGTCAGCAAAGCAGACTCTGAACTGTTATAGCGATAATTTCCGGAATGTGTGATGAGGTAGCTGGCAAGTTTCTGCGAAAAGTAGCATTCGCCACGCAGAACTCCTTGCAGGCCTTCAACCACGCGTGTCTCGTCCTCGTTGACATAAAAGACACCATTAATATGTGGCCAGCTTTCAATATCTCTGAATGGATACTCTTCTGGGGTATTCAATAACAATACGCGGATGTTATTGTTTTTCCTGCTTAAAATATCCTGCCAGTATTGGATAAGTTTTTTATCCGCTTCCATCATATCGAAAAGAATAATACTGCCAGGCGCAATATCATCGAAAGAGCGTTGAATACTATGCAATTTCCCGCTCAAGGTCAGACTATGCTTTAAATGCTGTAATAACGCTGTGGCCTGTAAAGAAGGTTTGGTGACCAACAATAATGTCTGACCATGCAAGGTATGGACTTCATTGAACATGATGAAACCCCTTTTTGGGACACCTGACAGTTGCCCCCGATATATTATGGGGGCCCAGAAGCACTGACAGATGTGGCACTGCTGTGTGTAGAAGAGAAACCATATCCCTCAGATGGGAGGGAAAATATTTTAAGATAATGCTGAACTTCTGAATTCAATCTAGCCATTACGTTTTTTAAAGCAAGTGTTAAACGTGTAACAAGATGTAAAATTCAATATTATTTTGTAAAAAACAAGTTCCCGAATTGCTTAGATTTCAGCATAAAGTTGTACATCTTGTTATTGATGCACACATTTAAAAAATCATACAAATTATATTAATTCATTGTTTTTTTTAGGTAATATATTTTGTCAATTATTGTACAGGAGGTATGAGCATCGCCAAAAAGCTAAGCCTATTTTTACACTCTGTAAACGTCTTAAGAAATCAGGTGTGTTGTCACAGAGTTAGCGATATATCGGTTGAACGGGCCTGGAGGCCAGACGAAACGGCAGATCAGCGCTTTTCCTGCTATTCATTTCTGAATTTTACATTTGCCTTTTTTTAACTCCCTGAAAAACCTCTAACCAGAGGGTCTGTTTTATTTTATTTAATACTTTGGGGTGACCATAGGAATAAAAATACAACTGGCGGGTGAGATATTTAAATTGTTTCGGCAGACATACTCTTCATCGTAACGCCGGGTTAACAAAATATTCAGCGTTGTTAACACAGGTTATTAATTTCCACCAGGTCCAGGGTGACAACATGAAGAACAAGCTGTTATTGATGTTTGCATTACTGGGTGCACCTGGCGTCGTTTTCGCAACCAATGATTTGGCAGCTTCAGAATACAATTTCGCGGTTAATGAATTGAGTAAATCTTCATATAACCAGTCCGCCATTGTTGGGCAATACGGTGTGAATAATAGCACCAATGTTCGTCAGGATGGATCGAAATTGCTGTCTGTCGTATCACAGGAAGGCGGAAACAACCGTGCGAACGTCGATCAATCAGGCAGTTACAACCTTGCCTATATTGATCAGACGGGCGACGGGAACAATGCGAGTATTAAACAAGGTGCATTTGGTAATACCGCGATGATTATTCAGAAAGGTTCTGGTAACAAAGCGAATATTACACAGTACGGTACTCAAAAAACGGCAGTTGTAGTGCAGAGACAGTCGCAGATGGCAATTCGCGTTATCCAACGCTAGCTATTTAGTGATGAGTTAAATCAATCCGATGGGGGCTTTACGATGAAACTTTTAAAAGTGGCAGTAATTGCAGCAATCGTAGTTTCTGGCAGCGCAATGGCGGGTTCGATTCCTCAATGGGGTGGCCCTGGCGGCAACCACGGTAATAATAATGGTCCAGATGAAAAGCTGACCGTTTATCAATACGGTGGTAATAACCTCGTTAACTCCTTGCAAAGTGATGCACGTGATTCAACCATTGACGTCAGACAGCATGGCTTCGGCAACACGGCTGATCTCTCTCAAGGCGCAGATGACAGCACCATCGATCTGAATCAACGTGGCTTTGGTAACTCCGCTACTGTAAGCCAGTGGACGGGTAAAAACCTGAGTGTTGATGTATCGCAGTCTGGTGGCCGTAACGCGGTAGACATTCGTCAAACCGCAAACGGCTCTGAAGCGAACATCACCCAGGTTGGCTTCGGTAACCGAGTTAACGCTGGCCAGTACTAAGGCTACGTTGTTCGATAAAAAACAGGGCCCGTGCCCTGTTTTTTTTTGGGAGAAGATAATGAATACGCTTTTACTGCTAGCGGCGCTCACCAGCCAGATTACCTTCCAGACCGCCACCGAAGGCGAAATGTTGACCATTGTTCCCCAGGTGACCGTGACCGAACCCTGCCTGTGTCAGGTGCAGATTGTCACCTCGCGCACCGGACCGGGTGGGCAGAGCAATTCGAGTCAGCGCAATACCGTCTCGTTACCGGCCAACAAAACCATCAATCTCTCGCGCATGACCCTCAATTCCGGGCCTAATGACAAGATCAACGTCATCGTGACGGTGTCAGATGGTAAATCACTGCACCTCACGCAGCAGTGGCCACCCTCAAAGACCTGACAGGGTAAAACATTCACGAAATCAATGTATTGAATGATGTAGCGTAAGTGTTAACACATGGCTATGCTGTTATTGCTGACATCGTCGATGCCAGTCGGCACTGATTTAAGGCGCGTGCTGTTTAATCATCAGGGAAGATTATTATTAAGGATCACGCTGATGGTTGCCTCCTTCGTTAAACGGGCTACGGGTCTTGCCCTGATAGTGGCTGTTACGCTGCCTCCGGCATTTTCTGCCACCCTCGCGCAGACCGGCACGATTCATTTTATGGGGCAGGTGGTTGAAGACCCGTGCGTCATCTCTCCTGAAGTACGCACAATTTCAGTTTCTTGCCTCCAGGATAAAAAAATGCAAACCCGGCGGGTGAGCTATGGTCAGACCTTAGACAGTGCAGCACTCTTTCCGGAACGCGCCACAATCAGCATGAGCTGGATTAACCCCGAAAAATCCCTCGGTATCGTGCAGGTTGAATACCGCTAAAACAGGCCTCTCCTGCAGCAGCGGGAGAGGTTTTCACATTTGCATGCATTCACCCGGCTCCCTCTGCGATACACTTAAGAAAAAACACGACGCAGAGGTTATCTATGTTATCTCGCATTGAAGTCTTTCAGGGTGATATCACTACGCTGCACGTTGACGTGCTGGTCAATGCAGCAAATCCATCGTTGATGGGCGGCGGTGGCGTGGATGGCGCGATTCACCGGGCGGCCGGTCCCGCCTTGCTGGAGGCCTGCAAGCTGGTGCGCCAGCAGCAGGGGGAGTGTGCGCCCGGACAGGCCGTCATTACCCTGGCAGGGGATCTCCCGGCCAAAGCGGTGATCCATACCGTCGGTCCGGTCTGGCACGGAGGCGACCATCATGAAGCGCGCATTCTGGAAGACGCCTACCGTAACTGTCTCAATCTGGCGGCAGCCAACGGCTATAAGACGCTGGCATTCCCGGCCATCAGCACCGGCGTGTACGGTTTTCCGCGCGTCGCGGCTGCCGAGATCGCCGTGAACACGGTTTCGGAATATCTCACCCGCAAGCCTCTGCCGGAGCGGGTATACTTTGTCTGCTATGATGAAGAAAATACCCGGCTTTACCAGCGACTGCTTACCCAACGAGGACAGGAAACCGACGCATAACACGCGGCTTGGGCGCGCCATTGCGCCGGTCAGTTCTGCGCATCCGGGTCTTTGTGGCATTCTCCCCCTTGATAACAGTCTGGACGCCTTCGCCTGCCGCTACCGGCTGGCGGAGATGGCGGAAAAAACGCTCGACGTTCAGTACTACATCTGGGAAGACGATATGTCCGGGCGGCTGTTGTTCTCCGTGTTACTGTCCGCCGCCACGCGCGGCGTGCGGGTGCGCCTGCTGCTGGATGACAACAATACCCAAGGGCTGGATGCGATCCTGCGCCTGCTCGATGCCCACCCCAATATTGCGGTTCGCCTGTTTAATCCTTTCTCGTTTCGCACCCTGCGCGCGCTGGGGTATCTCACCGATTTCGCCCGGCTGAATCGCCGGATGCACAACAAAAGCTATACCGTCGATGGGGAAGTTACCATTATTGGTGGTCGAAACGTCGGTGATGCCTATTTTGGTGCCGGTGAGGAGCCATTATTTTCCGATCTGGATGTGATGGCCACCGGCCCGGTGGTGCAGGACGTTGCCGATGATTTTGAACGTTACTGGAACTGCGCCTCGGTCGCTACGCTCCGGCAGGTGCTGGAACTGTCAGAGGCTGAAATTAAGCAAAAAATCGACCCGCCGGATGACTGGTATCAGGACGACATTACCCGCCGTTACCTGGATAAACTGCAGTCCAGCGAGTTTATTACCCACCTCGAGGCGGGAACGCTGCCGCTTATCTGGGCCAAAACCCGGTTACTCAGTGACGATCCGCGAAAAGGGCAGGGCAGAGCAAAGCGCCACTCCCTGCTGCCGCAGCGCCTGCTGGATGTGATGGGTTCGCCGGTGCAGCAAATCGACATTATCTCTGCCTATTTTGTCCCAACCCGGGCGGGCGTAGCGCTGCTGCTACAGATGGTGCGCAAAGGGGTGAAGGTCGCCATCATGACCAATTCGCTGGCGGCCAACGATGTCTCAATGGTGCATGCCGGCTATGCCCGCTGGCGCAAGAAGCTCTTACGTCACGGCATTGAGCTGTATGAACTTAAGCCGACCCAGGAGGATGTCCCGGTGGTGCACGACCGCGGGATCACCGGGAATTCCGGTTCCAGCCTGCACGCGAAAACGTTCAGTATCGACGGCGAGAAAGTGTTTATCGGTTCGCTTAATTTCGATCCGCGTTCCACGATGCTCAATACCGAGATGGGCTTTGTTATCGAAAGCGAAGCGCTGGCCAGACTGATCCACGACCGTTTTGTGCGCAGCCAGCGGCAGGAAGCCTGGCAGCTGCGGCTGGACAGATTTGGCCGTCTGAACTGGGTCGAGCATAAGGATGGGCAAGAGATTGTGTTGAAGAAAGAGCCGAAGACCCGCTTCTGGCAGCGGGTGCTGGTGCGCCTTACTTACTGGCTGCCGGTGGAGTGGCTGCTGTAAACGCGGCGCCGGTGCAGTGACCGGCGCACGGCGCGTTAGCTGGCAGGCTGCTGGCTCTTATCGACTTTCGTCGCCGGTTTGCCGGAAAACAGGAACCGCAACAGCGGAATGCGCAGATGAATCTCGTACAGCGCAATCGCAATACCCACCACAAACACTAACCCGGCGGTAAAGCCCAGCAGGTTTGAGCTGATATGCGGCGTGATATAAGCCCCGAAGAACAGCGTCAGCGGGTGGTGTACCAGATAAATAAACAGGGACGCATTCACAAAATAGGTCACGCGTGCCGATTTAAAATTCAGCAGGCGGTGCCCCAGTGAGAAGACCACGTTAACCATCCACAGGCCCAACAGCATGGTGATCACGCTTTCGGTTTCGTACATCCAGGCATCGCCGCTGCCATAGCGCTGATTCAGCAGATAGGCGATAAATGCCAGTCCCGCCCCGAGAGTACAGCCGCGTGAGGGGGTGGTGAACAGGGTTTTCAGCTGCGGATGCACAAAAGCCAGCGCGCCAAGGATAAAGAAAGGCAGGTAGTACAGGGTCTGCATCACCACAAAGTTAAACAGCCCATCGCTGAGGATCGGCGGGTAAACCATAAACAGCGTGCGGCGAAGCCCGGCGTAGGCAATGCCTGCCAGTAAAAACAGCACCGACAGTTTGCCGTAAGTCATGTTGGCAAAAAAGGTCCCTGAACGGGTGCTGAGATGGCGGCGCATGCGGCTGAACAACCACAGGCTGAGGGTGGTCATTACCACCAGCACCAGCAGGAACCACAGGTGCGACACCAGTTCCCAGGCGAGCGTGTTGTATTTGTCGTACAGCGACAGGTTTTGCCAGTTATCCGCTTTACCTTTCACATACTGCAGCATGATGAACTGCGGCAGCGTCAGCAGGGGGATGGCGGTGAGCATCGGGATACCGACCCGCTCGACGCGCACTTTCCACCAGCGTTTTAACGGATAGCGCAAGAACAGCATGTAGGAAAAGTAGCCGGAAATGACGAAAAAGACCTGCATGCGGAATGAGTGAATAAAGTCGTTAAACAGCGTCAGCCACCACGAGGATTCGGCGCTGTTGACGTGCCAGACGTGGCTCGAATAGATCAGGGAGATGTGAAACGGGATCCCCAGCAGCATGAGCCAGGCCCGTATAGAATCAAGGAAATATTCGCGTTGTGTGGGTAAGGTGCTCATATAACGTTGTGCATTCTCAGACTTTTCGTCTTATCCATAAGACCAATAGTGTTTACATTCGGAGCCAACCCTACACGAAGTCCGATACACTGTCTCCAGGATAAGCACGCAAAGTGAATACGGGTTGCTTTCACTTGCTTAATCCATGAGCCAGCGCGCTTAACAAGCGGTGATTATGTTGTCGGATTACCTGATTTTCCATTAAAATGGATCGGATCGATATAAGCACACAAAGGGGGAAGTGCTTACTTATTATGAAACATAAACTACAAATGATGAAAATGCCTTGGTTAGGGGCGGCAGTACTGTTGTCTCTGTATACCTCATCGGCCTGGTCTTTTACCATCGACGACGTCGCAAAACAGGCGAAAACGATGGCAGGCAAGAGCTACGAGGCACCAAAAAGTAACTTGCCCTCCGTTTTCCGTGACATGAAATATGCGGACTATCAGCAGATCCAGTTTAATCACGATAAAGCTTACTGGAACAAAATCAAAACCCCGTTCAAGCTTGAGTTTTATCATCAGGGGATGTACTTCGACACGCCGGTCACCATCAATGAAGTGACCTCCACCGCGGTACGCAAAATTAAGTACAACCCGGATTATTTCAATTTCGGTGATGTCAAGCACGACAAAGACACCGTCAAAGATCTCGGTTTCGCGGGCTTCAAAGTCCTGTACCCCATCAACAGTAAAGATAAGAACGACGAAATTGTCAGCATGTTGGGGGCCAGCTATTTCCGCGTCATCGGTGGCGGTCAGGTGTACGGTCTTTCTGCCCGTGGTCTGGCGATCGATACCGCGCTGCCATCCGGGGAAGAGTTCCCGCGTTTTCGCGAGTTCTGGATTGAACGTCCAAAACCAACCGACAAGCGTCTGACTATTTACGCGCTGCTGGACTCACCGCGTGCTACCGGCGCGTATCGTTTTGTGGTTATTCCGGGCCGCGATACCGTGGTGGACGTGCAGTCTAAAGTCTACCTGCGCGATAAAGTCGGCAAGCTGGGCGTTGCCCCGCTGACCAGTATGTTCCTGTTCGGGCCTAACCAGCCATCGTCGGTTTCTAACTTCCGTCCGGAGCTGCACGACTCCAACGGTCTGTCGATCCTGGCCGGTAACGGTGAGTGGATCTGGCGTCCGCTGAACAACCCGAAACACCTGGCGGTAAGCAGCTTTAGCATGGAAAACCCACAAGGGTTTGGCCTGCTGCAGCGCGGTCGTCAGTTCTCCCGCTTTGAAGATCTGGACGATCGTTACGATCTGCGCCCAAGCGCCTGGATCACCCCGAAAGGTGAGTGGGGCAAAGGGAAAGTTGAGCTGGTAGAAATCCCAACCAACGATGAGACCAATGACAACATCGTCGCCTACTGGACGCCGGATCAGCTGCCGGAAGCCGGGAAAGAGATGAACTTCAACTACTCCATCACCATGAGCCGCGATGAAGACAAGCTGCACGCACCAGAGAGCGCTTACGTCACCCAGACGCGCCGCTCCACCGGTGATGTGAAACAGTCGAATCTGATCCGCCAGCCTGACGGCACCATCGCCTTTGTGGTGGATTTCGCAGGCCAGGAGATGAAAAAACTGGCACCGGAGACGCCTGTCACCGCCCAGACGAGCATTGGCGACAACGGTGAAATCGTTGAAAACACCGTGCGCTATAACCCGGTCACTAAAGGCTGGCGTTTAACGCTGCGTGTGAAAGTCAAAGATGCCAAACAGCCGACTGAGATGCGCGCCGCCCTGGTGAACGCTGACCAGCCGCTGAGTGAAACCTGGAGCTATCAGCTACCTGCCAATGAATAAGACAACTGAATATATCGATGCCATGCCGCTGAGCGATATCGAGAAGGCGGCCCTGCCGAAGGGGGATCTCAGCGCGGTTCATACCGCGCTGGATGCTGACCATCATCCGTTTACCCGCGATGATGACACCCCGCTGGGCTCTGTAAAGAGTCGTCTCGAGCAGGCCTGGCCCGATTCGCTGGCTGAAGGTCAGTTGATTCGCGATGACGAAGGTCGTGCCCAGCTTCAGGCGATGCCGAAAGCAACGCGTTCTTCGATGTTCCCCGATCCCTGGCGCACCAACCCGGTGGGCCGTTTCTGGGATCGTCTTCGCGGTCGTGACGTCACTCCGCGCTATCTCTCTCGTCTGACCAAAGAGCAGCAGGCCAACGAGGCGAAATGGCGTACCGTCGGCAGTATTCGACGCTATATCCTGCTGCTGCTGACCATCGCGCAGACCGTCGTCGCCACCTGGTACATGAAGACCATTCTGCCGTACCAGGGCTGGGCGCTGATTAATCCGGCCGATATGTTCGGTCAGGATCTGCTGGTCTCGTTTATGCAGCTGCTGCCGTATATTTTGCAAAGCGGCATTCTTCTGCTGTTTGCCATTCTCTTCTGCTGGGTGTCGGCCGGTTTCTGGACCGCGCTGATGGGCTTCCTGCAGCTGTTGATTGGTCGGGATAAGTACAGTATCTCCGCGTCGACGGTAGGGGATGAAGCACTCAATCCCGAACACCGTACCGCGCTGATTATGCCTATCTGTAACGAAGACGTGGATCGCGTTTTCGCGGGCCTGCGCGCCACCTGGGAGTCGGTAAAAGCGACCGGGAACGGCGCACATTTCGACGTCTACATCCTGAGTGACAGCTACAACCCCGATATTTGTGTGGCTGAGCAGAAAGCGTGGATGGAACTGATCGCCGAAGTGCAGGGTGAAGGGCAGATTTTCTATCGTCGCCGTCGCCGCCGCGTGAAGCGTAAAAGCGGCAACATCGATGACTTCTGCCGTCGCTGGGGCAACCAGTACAGCTATATGGTGGTGCTGGACGCCGATTCCGTGATGACCGGCGACTGTCTGACCGGGCTGGTGCGTCTGATGGAAGCCAACCCGAATGCCGGGATCATCCAGTCCTCGCCGAAGGCGTCGGGCATGGATACCCTGTATGCGCGTTGCCAGCAGTTTGCGACCCGCGTCTACGGGCCGCTGTTTACTGCGGGCCTGCACTTCTGGCAGCTGGGCGAGTCCCACTACTGGGGGCACAACGCCATCATCCGCGTGCAGCCGTTTATTGAGCACTGTGCGCTGGCCCCGCTGCCGGGCGAAGGCTCGTTTGCCGGTTCGATTCTGTCGCATGACTTCGTGGAAGCGGCGCTGATGCGTCGTGCCGGTTGGGGGGTGTGGATTGCCTACGACCTGCCGGGCTCCTATGAAGAGCTGCCGCCGAACCTGCTGGATGAGCTGAAGCGCGACCGTCGCTGGTGCCACGGTAACCTGATGAACTTCCGCCTGTTCCTGGTGAAAGGCATGCACCCGGTACACCGTGCGGTGTTCCTGACGGGCGTGATGTCCTATCTCTCCGCGCCGCTGTGGTTTATGTTCCTGGCCCTGTCGACCGCCCTGCAGGTGGTGCATGCCCTGACCGAACCGCAGTACTTCCTGCAACCGCGCCAGCTGTTCCCGGTGTGGCCGCAGTGGCGTCCGGAGCTGGCGATTGCGCTGTTTGCTTCGACGATGGTGCTGCTGTTTCTGCCGAAGCTGCTCAGTATCATTCTGATCTGGTGCAAAGGTTCGAAAGAGTTCGGCGGTTTCTTCCGCGTGACGCTCTCACTGCTGCTCGAAGTGCTGTTCTCAGTACTGCTGGCACCGGTGCGTATGCTGTTCCACACTGTTTTCGTGGTCAGCGCGTTCCTCGGCTGGGAAGTGGTCTGGAATTCGCCGCAGCGTGACGATGACTCCACGCCGTGGAGCGAAGCCTTTATGCGTCACGGCTCTCAGATGCTGCTGGGTCTGGTGTGGGCTGTCGGCATGGCGTGGCTGGATCTGCGTTTCCTGTTCTGGCTGGCACCGATTGTCTTCTCGCTGATCCTGTCGCCGTTCGTGTCGGTGTTCTCCAGCCGTTCAACGCTGGGCTTACGCACCAAACGCTGGAAGCTGTTCCTGATCCCGGAAGAGTATTCCCCGCCGCAGGTGCTGGTGGATACCGACAAGTATCTGGAGCTGAACCGCAGCCGTTCGCTGGACGATGGATTTATGCACGCGGTGTTTAACCCGTCATTCAACGCCCTGGCGACAGCAATGGCCACCGCCCGTCACCGCGCCAGTAACGTGCTGGAGATTGCCCGCGATCGCCACGTGGAACAGGCGCTGAACGAGACGCCGGAGAAGCTTAACCGCGATCGTCGTCTGGTGCTGCTGAGCGACCCGGTCACGCTGTCACGTCTGCATTACCGCGTGTGGTCCGCCCCGGAGAAATACTCTTCCTGGGTAAGCCACTACCAGACGCTGAAGATGAACCCGCTGGCGCTTAAAGGTAAATAAAGCGCCACCCGGCAAATAAATACCGGCTCCTGAGCCGGTATTTTTTTATATTGAGGAAGGAATGAGAACACTCATTGTCATTATGATGGCGTTACTGCTGAGCGGCTGCGGCAGTATCATCAGCCGTGCCGTTCCCGGACAGGGGCACGGCAATCAATATTATCCCGGTGTGCAATGGGACGTTCGCGACTCCGCCTGGCGCTACCTGACGGTACTGGATCTGCCGTTTTCGCTGGTCTTCGATACCCTGCTGCTGCCAATCGACGCGCAGCACGGACCTTATGAGTAACTAACGCTCGTCCCACTCATCCGCTGCGGCCCGCCCCTCTTCGGTATCCAGCGGCGGTTCGAGCTGAAATTCACCCTCATCCCACTCGTGGAGGGTGTTTTCTTCCAGCCACTCCTGACGCAGCTCGATTTCATCAAAATCGTCATCAAAAACAGCCTGCGCCGCGGCACCACTGAGTATCGGCAGACATTCGCCGTCTTCGCCCTCGTCGGCAAAGAATTCGGCCTGCCACATTATGTCGCCGTCCTGCAGGACATACTTTTGTATATTGAGTTGCTCAATATTCGCGTCCGCTTCCTCAACCCCGGTATTGTTGGCGAGGAACTCTTCACGAGCGGCATCAATTGCTTCTTGCAGCGTACTATAAAATACATAATCATCGTGTGACATGGTTATGAGCCTCGCACAGGGTCAATTGGGTTTACAAAAACTTATAGGTGCCAGAGTGAAAACTGTCAAAGCGTTCATTTACAGTCGTATATCGACGATGCAACAACAGCACGAGTTCGGGATTGACAGGCAGATTTCTACAGTTACTGACTATGACCTGCTCCCCGTTGATTAATACACCCCGATGTTAGTAATGTCTTCATAAGCCACATGAGGACATCCCCATGAAGAAGCGTTTTTCCGACGAACAGATCATCAGTATTCTTCGCGAAGCGGAAGCCGGAGTTTCTGCCCGTAAGCACGCCATTTCCGATGCCACTTTCTACACTTGGCGCAAGAAGTTTGATGGCATGGAAGTTCCTGAGGTGAAGCGGCTTAAATCTCTTGAAGAGGAGAACGCCCGCCTCAAGAAGCTACTTGCCGAAGCCATGCTGGATAAGGAGGCACTTCAGGTGGCTCTGGGGCGAAAGTACTGACGACAGGCCAGAAGCGGGAAGCCGTTGAGTTTATGTGTGATGCGACCGGTCTGTCGCAACGTCGTGCCTGCAGGCTTACAGGTTTGTCCCTGTCGACCTGCCGCTATGAAGCTCAGCGTCCGGCAGTTGATGCGCATTTATCAGGGCGCATCACTGAGCTGGCACTGGAGCGCAGGCGTTTTGGCTACCGCCGCATCTGGCAGCTGCTGCGTCGGGAGGGCCTTCACGTCAATCACAAGCGGGTATACCGTATTTGCCACCTTAATGGACTGAGCGTAAAACGCAGACGACGCCGTAAAGGGCTGGCAACGGAACGGTTTCCGCTTCTGCGCCCGGATGCGCCGAACCTGACATGGTCGATGGATTTCGTTATGGACGCACTGGCCAACGGCCGGAGGATCAAGTGCCTGACCTGTGTGGATGATTTCACGAAGGAGTGTCTGACGATCACCGCTGCTTTCGGTATTTCAGGCGCTCAGGTCACGCGTATTCTGGACAGCATCGCGCTGTTTAGGGGCTATCCGGCGACAATAAGAACCGATCAGGGCCCGGAATTTACCTGCCGCGCGCCCGATCAATGGGCCTTTGAGCATGGTGTGGAACTACGGCTTATCCAGCCAGGTAAGCCAACGCAGAACGGATTTATTGAGAGTTTTAACGGACGCTTTCGCGTTGAGTGTCTGAATGAACACTGGTTCAGCGATATTCTTCATGCCCGGAAAACGATTAATGACTGGCGGCAGGATTATAACGAGTGCCGTCCCCATTCATCGCTGGATTACCAGACCCCAGCTGAATTCGCAACGGACTGGCGAAACAGGAAATATGAAGAAAAACCAACCGACATTACTAACTGAAGGTTGTATCTAATCCTGGGGCAGGTCACTGCTGGTGTCTACCATCGACAGTCAGCACAATAACAGTACTGTACGCCTATACGACAATCATGCTTTGCTGAACTGCCACCTACAGAGACTCTTTGAATATTGCTTAATCTATGGAACAATGATTTGCTATCTGTTCAGATGCACTAATCAATACTTCTGGGGTAATAATGAAAAAAACTCTACTGGCCGCATTAGTTGCAGCATCCTTTACTGCCAATGCAGCATATATTGATGAAGGTTTTACCTGCGACAGTACAGATCATCTCATTGAGCTTTCAAAAGCATGGAATCAAAATGACATGGCAACTATACAACAACTGGTAGTTGCAGGTGAGTGTGACACTGTACATGAGCATCGCGAAATTAATGGTGTAATGAATCCTGGCAATGGTTACGTGGTTTTCAGATTTGAGGATACTGATAAAACCGGAGTCACTCTAACAAGGTTCCTCAAAGATTATTAAAGTGACTTAAAGTAGTAACACTACCAGTACTGACCATCCCTAATACCTCATAACGGTTCAGTACTGGCAGGGAATGTAGTACTTTAATAAACGTCATTGCAACCTGATGCAGTACAATCGTACTTATACAAATTGCCGCTCGAATCAACACCGGAAACGTGATACTCCCCATTACCTTTATTGTGTTTCGTCTCTCGCCATCGAGCACCATTTGCTGCCGTACCTCTAGTGATGGTGTCATCTCCCCAAACTCGAGTACGTTCTTCCCATGTTGCCCCAGAACTTTTGTTGTGTCCTTTTATCTCTGTAACTTCCCCGCTTGAAGTCATAGTTCTGGTAATAGTGTGCGTGTCACCATTATCGAAGGTACAGATGCTGTGTGAGTAATTCCCAGTACAGGAAGAATGAGCTGCTGCTGAACATACAACGGCAGATAACAAAATAGTTACTCTCAACCGATTCATTTTATTCCATCATTATTAGGGGTGTAAAACCATTAGAGGTCTTTATATGTATGCATGGACAACTAAATGAAAAGAACCATTTTAAAGGAAAAATGGGAGGTACATAGTACTGCACCGTACTGATATTACTAACCCCCTAAAAATGGGAGGGTTTTAGCGTCATAGGATGTCAGTTTTTAGGCGTAACCGTGATGATCATCAAGTACTGAACCTTTATGAGGTGATAGGGATAGTTCAGTACTTTCAAGGAAAGTGGCAGTACTGAGTACTGCCATCATCACCAATGCATAATTTAGTACTTTTAACTGAGTTTCCAACGTTCAATAATATGCTCAGCAGTTAAAAGTTTCAGTACTAGTTCGTCTGAAGGTTTGTTGTTACTGAAAGAGGATATATATCTACTGATTTCGGTAATGTTGACTGTGTGAGTTTGATAATTCAACTCCATATACTGAGCACCGTTCGTCACGTCTATTCTGTCAAAGAAATTTTTAGCTTCACTGTAAATGGTATGACCATATTTCTTTTCGAATAATACCGCATTAGGATTTTTGAACATATCTAATGCGTGTATGAAGTTCGCATCCAGGTACAAACGAGCGGCGACAACAGAAGCATCAAAACTGTTAAAGATTTTGGTATCAATGAAGCTGATAATCTTTTGTAGGTTTGTATTCGATGGTGGTATTTCTACACCACAATTCCACAATTCCACAATTCCACAATTCCACAATTCCACAATTCCACAATTCCACAATTCCACAATTCCACAATTCCACAATTCCACAATTCCACAATTCAACAATTCCACAAATCCA
>JBAPXW010000029.1:0-107849 GCA_049284415.1 Leclercia sp. | reverse complement strand
CGCCGTAGCGCCGATGGTAGTGTGGGGTCTCCCCATGCGAGAGTAGGGAACTGCCAGGCATCAAACAAGTAAAAAGCCCTGTACTGACGTACAGGGCTTTTTGCGTTGTGGCGGGAAAACGACCGGGTGGCGGTACCTTTGCCCGATCTATAAAGCCGTCATCCATCTCAGAATGAAATCTACGATCTCCTCCGTATCATTTATATTCAACACCGGTACATGAAGTGAAAGTGAAATGTCACTGGCGATCGCGATAACATGCTCATCCAGCGTTAATTCACTCACGTCATGTCCGGCGTCGCTTCGAAAAAGCAGAATCTTAGCTACCGCCTCATGCTTAAACCCCTCAACCAGCACCAGATCCAACGTTGTATGATCCATTCGGCTGACAAGATAAGCCAGATCCACCCTTTCCTCGTCCGGTGTCTCGGTCATTAATGCCCAGCGCTGCGTGCTGGCGACGATCGTTTGTGCTGCACCGGCTTTGCGGAGTTCGTAGCTATCCTTCCCCGGCTTATCAACATCCATATTGTGGTGGGTATGCTTGATAAGCCCAGGACGAATACCTCTGGTACAAAGCGCCGGAATAATGGATTTCAGCAGGGTTGTTTTTCCCGTCCCACTCCACGCGGCAATCGCTAAAACAGGTGTCATGGATGCCTCTGCATTTTTTGTATCTCTTCTATTGTGTTCATATTAATAAATGATTGTTTCATATCACTAAAATCAACAGCATGTCCGCCCGCCTGGCGCATAAAGACCATTACCCGTCGTTCTCCTGACGCCAGATAATCTTGTAGTGCCGGCATAAGCTGACGACTCATAAGTGCAATTGTTGGATGATCGCGCTCACCGTCATACGCCCAGACGACAGGCGATGCCTCTCTCTTTTCAATGAAGCGTGCTGCCAGGCAATCGGGTATAAAAGGTGTATCGCAGGGGCTAAACAGAAACCATTGCGCATCGGATTGCTGCATCACGGACAGCATCCCGGCAAGGGGGCCTGGGTAATCTGCCAGACGATCAGGATAAACGGCGTACCCACTTTCCTGATAAGTCGCGATATTTCTGTTAGCACTCACCGCCAGCGTGGTGACCTGCTTTTGCAAGGTTTTGGCGACGTATTGCCATAAAGGTTTGCCGTTGAGTTCCTGCAAACCCTTATCTTTTCCGCCCATCCGGGATGCCTTGCCCCCGGCCAGTACCACGCCGGTGATGTTGCTTATCTCACTCAACAATGCCGCCTCTTTTATTGTGGGATTGACCCTGATAACGTGTCACTCTCAATGAAAGGAGTATTACCATGAAATGTAAACGTCTGAATGAAGTTATTGAACTCCTCCAGCCCGCCTGGCAGAAAGAGCCAGAGCTCAATCTGATGCAATTTTTACAGAAACTGGCGAAGGAGTCAGGTTATGACGGCGAGTTAGCCGACCTTTCTGATGACATTCTGATCTATCATCTGAAAATGCGTGATTCCGGTAAAGATGCGGTGATCCCCGGCATTCAGAAAGATTATGAAGAGGATTTTAAAACGGCATTACTGCGCGCACGTGGCGTAATTAAAGAGTAAAAGCTTGTAAGAGCCGCCACCGGAAACGCCGTTAAATGATATCCTCAATCATTCGTATAATTTCCGGATGATCGGATGAACGACCAGGCTTTTACTTTCCAGACCTTACACCCGGATACCATTATGGATGCGCTGTTTGAACAGGGCATTCGGGTGGACTCAGGATTGACCCCATTAAACAGCTATGAAAACCGCGTCTACCAGTTTCAGGACGAGGATCGACAGCGCTTCGTGGTGAAGTTTTATCGCCCGCAGCGCTGGTCTGCTGAACAGATTCAGGAAGAGCACCAGTTTTCACTCGACCTGCTGGCCGATGATGTACCGGTTGCTGCACCGCTTAAATTCAATCATCAGATGCTACTGACGCATCAGGGATTCTATTTCGCCGTCTTTCCCAGCCTCGGTGGCCGACAATTTGAAGCCGATAATATCGATCAGATGGAGTGGGTTGCTCGCTATTTAGGGCGCATTCATCAGACGGGGCAGAAAAGCCGCTTTATCGCGCGTCCTACTATCGGTATTCAGGAATACTTGCTCGAACCGCGTCAGGTGTTTGAAACCGCGACGCTCATTCCTGCCGGGCTGAAAGCGGCATTTCTTGCGGCGACGGATAGCCTGATTAATGCTGTGATATCGCGCTGGGATGGCGACGTAAAAATGCTGCGCCTGCACGGCGATTGTCACGCAGGAAATATTCTCTGGCGCGATGGACCATTATTTGTCGATCTCGATGATGCGAGAATGGGGCCTGCGATTCAGGATCTCTGGATGCTGCTGAACGGTGATAAAGCCGAGCAGCGGATGCAGCTGGAAACCATCATTGAAGCTTATGAAGAGTTCACCCCCTTCGATTCAGACGAAATTGCGCTGATAGAACCTTTACGCGCGATGCGTTTTGTTTATTATCTTGCATGGTTAATCAGGCGTTGGGACGACCCCGCGTTTCCCAGAAACTTCCCGTGGCTTACCGGGGAAGATTACTGGCGTAACCAGATATCCACATTTATTGAACAGGTGAAGGTTCTGCAGGAACCCCCTTTGCAATTAACGCCAATGTATTAATCGAACACACCCAGGAGAGAGTTGATTATGAAAAAAATATGGCTGGCGCTGGCAGGTATGATTCTGGCTTTTAGCGCATCGGCTGCGCAGTTCACCGATGGTAAGCAGTATATTACCCTCGAAAAACCTGTTGCCGGAGAACCCCAGGTTCTCGAGTTCTTCTCATTTTACTGCCCGCACTGCTACGAGTTTGAGCAGGTTCTGCACGTTTCTGATAGCGTGAAGAAAAAGCTGCCAGAAGGCACCAAAATGACCAAATACCACGTTGAGTTTCTTGGCCCATTGGGCAAAGACCTGACTCAGGCGTGGGCGGTTGCGCAGGCGCTGGGCGTGGAAGACAAAATTACAGCCCCGATGTTTGAAGCGGTTCAAAAAACCCAGGCTGTACAAACTACTGCCGATATTCGTAAAGTGTTTGTTGATGCGGGTATCAAAGGCGAAGAATACGATGCAGCCTGGAACAGCTTTGTCGTGAAATCACTGGTTGCTCAGCAAGAAAAAGCCGCTGCCGACCTGCAGCTGCGTGGCGTACCGGCCATGTATGTTAACGGTAAATACCAGCTGAATATGCAGGGTATGGATACCAGCAGCATGGATATCTTTGTGCAGCAGTATGCTGACACGGTGAAATATCTGGTTGAGAAGAAGTAATAAAAAAACGCCGGTCAATGACCGGCGTTGTTGTATTCCGCTTTGATGTTATCAATCAGCTTATCTTTCTCGTTCCACACGGCATTCAGCCACAGCTGGAAACGTCGCTTAAAGTTCTTATCGTTCACATAATCCCCGTGTAATTCCTCTGCCACAGGAACCAGGTTAACTCGCACCACGATCCGCGTTAACTTTCCGCTCAACATGTCATAAAACGGCGTACTGTCATTCTCGGGATAACAAAGTGTGACGTTCAGTAATTTATCGAACTGTTGTCCCAACACGTTAACCGCCATCGCAATCCCGGCGGCTTTCGGTGGCAACAGGTTCTTATAAGGGGAGCGCGTTTGCTGTTGCTTCTCTTCGGTAAAGCGCGAGCCTTCGACAAAGTTGACGATCGTGGTGGGATGAGAACGAAACTTCTCGCAAGAGCGGCGCGTTGTTTCTACATCTTTACCACGGCGCTCAGGATGGCGAATCAGGTAACTACGCGAATAGCGTTTCATGAACGGCATATCCAGCGCCCAGCAGGCGAGGCCAATAAAGGGTACCCATGCGAGCTGCTGTTTTAGAAAATATTTGTTCATCGGGATATGTTTGCGAAACAGCACGCACAACACCACGATGTCAGCCCAGCTGTGGTGGTTGCAGATGAGCAAATACCAGTTGTTTTTGTTCAGCCCTTCCAGACCCTGAACATCCCATTTCAGATACGGATTAAGCCGCAGCAGCACCGCCAGGCCTTCGCACCAGCAGTACATCATAAAATTGCAGAAGGCAGAAACAGAACGCCAGACGGTGGGAACGGGTAATAGCAGCTTAACGATTCCGGCGATGATGATCGGCACAGAACAGGCGATGGTAACCAGAATGGTTAATGCGATACTTAACAGAAGTATTATCGCAGCCAGCAATCTCGACATGATGAATGTTTTCAGGTGATTAGATAGGATGGGTGCCTGATAAACAGACATCGGGCGCTGATTTTACCAGAAAATGACCAATGGATGGCGCTTTAACGCTGCGCGAGCATGGATTTGGGTTGAGCGTGGAGAAAAATCCTGTTTCCCGATCCTGGCGCGGCTTATATCCACATGGAGTAAAATGTCATCAATCAGAAATATAAGATCGGGATCAAATTATAATGTGTTGATAAAGAAAGGTAATTATTACGGCGACGATCTTATATTCGCCCGATTTCTTCAACCCTCAGAAACTACTCACAAACTTATCCACAGAATCATTTTGCGAGCGATCCCGACGATCGCAAAATCTTTGCCTGTATTTTTCCTCAAAAACTGATGTTTTCATCCTTATGTGGCATCCTTTATCTATAAATTACTCAAAGGCACGGACATTATGGTTCAGATCCCCGAAAACCCCCTTATTCTCGTCGATGGCTCTTCTTACCTGTATCGGGCGTATCATGCCTTTCCCCCGCTGACCAACAGCGCGGGGGAACCAACAGGCGCAATGTATGGCGTGCTGAATATGCTGCGCAGCCTGATCCTGCAATATCAGCCAAGTCATGCTGCGGTGATCTTCGACGCGAAAGGAAAAACTTTCCGGGATGAGCTGTTTGAGCATTACAAATCACATCGCCCACCGATGCCGGACGATCTGCGTGCGCAGATTGAGCCTCTGCATAAGATGGTAAAAGCGATGGGATTGCCGTTAATGGCCGTGTCCGGCGTAGAAGCTGACGATGTTATCGGCACGCTGGCGCGCGAAGCAGAAAAACTGGGACGCCCGGTGTTGATAAGCACCGGTGATAAAGACATGGCGCAGCTGGTTACGCCTGGGATCACCCTGATTAACACCATGACCAACACCATTCTTGGCCCTGAAGAGGTGGTGAATAAATATGGCGTGCCGCCAGAGCTGATCATTGATTTCCTGGCCCTGATGGGCGACTCCTCAGATAACATTCCTGGCGTACCGGGTGTGGGTGAGAAGACGGCGCAGGCGCTGCTGCAGGGCCTCGGCGGGCTGGATACGCTGTATCGCGAGCAGGATAAAATTGCCGGATTAACCTTCCGTGGTGCCAAAACGATGGCGGCCAAACTCGAGCAAAATAAAGAGGTTGCCTACCTCTCCTATCAGCTGGCGACCATTAAAACGGACGTGGAGCTGGAGCTAACCTGCGAACAGCTGGAAGTCCAACAGCCTGCCGCAGAAGAGCTGCTGGATCTGTTTAAACAGTACGAATTTAAACGCTGGGTTAGCGATCTCGAAGCGGGTAAATGGCTACAGGCGAAAGGCGCAAAACCGACGGCTAAAGCAAAAGAACCCCTTGCTGTCGATGCGCCAGCGGAGCCCGAAGAAGAAGCCAGCGTGCTCTCCTTTGAACGCTACGAAACTATCCTTGATGAAGCACAGCTGAAAAGCTGGATCGAAAAGCTGCATAACGCCCCGGTTTTTGCTTTTGATACCGAAACCGACAGCCTCGACAATATCTCCGCCAATATGGTGGGACTGTCGTTCGCCACGGAACCTGGCGTCGCCGCCTATGTGCCGGTCGCGCATGACTATCTGGATGCCCCTGACCAGCTCTCCCGCGAGCGCGTGCTGGAACTGCTCAGGCCAATTCTGGAAGACGAGAAGGCGCTTAAGGTTGGACAAAATCTGAAGTACGATCGCGGTATTCTGCAAAATTATGGTATCGAGCTGCGCGGTATCGCCTTCGATACCATGCTGGAGTCCTATAACCTGGATAGCGTTGCCGGTCGTCACGATATGGATTCGCTGTCGGATCGCTGGTTAAAGCATAAAACCATTACCTTTGAAGAGATTGCCGGCAAAGGTAAGAATCAGCTGACGTTTAACCAGATCGCACTGGAAGAAGCTGGCCGCTATGCCGCAGAAGATGCGGATGTCACTTTGCAGCTGCATTTAAAGATGTGGCCAAAGCTGCAAAAAGACGCCGGCCCACTGAATGTCTTTCAGCATATCGAGATGCCGCTGGTACCGGTCCTGTCCCGGATTGAGCGCAACGGCGTTAAAATCGACCCGTTCGTACTGCATAAGCACTCTGAAGAGATCGCCCTGCGTCTTGCTGAACTCGAACTAAAAGCGCACGAAATTGCCGGTGAACCCTTTAACCTCTCGTCGACTAAGCAGCTGCAGACCATCCTGTTTGAAAAGCAGGGTATTAAGCCGTTGAAGAAAACCCCGGGCGGAGCGCCATCCACTTCTGAAGAGGTGCTTGAGGAGCTGGCTCTCGACTATCCTCTGCCAAAAGTGATTCTGCAGTACCGCGGGCTGGCGAAGCTTAAATCGACCTACACCGATAAATTGCCGCTGATGATCAACCCGAAAACGGGCCGCGTACACACCTCCTATCACCAGGCGGTGGCTGCCACCGGGCGTCTGTCCTCTACCGATCCGAACCTGCAAAATATTCCGGTGCGTAATGAAGAGGGGCGTCGTATTCGTCAGGCGTTTATTGCCCCGCAGGATTACGTCATTGTCTCTGCTGACTACTCGCAGATTGAGCTGCGCATCATGGCGCACCTTTCCCGCGATAAAGGTCTGCTGACTGCCTTTGCCGAAGGACAGGATATTCACCGGGCAACGGCGGCCGAAGTCTTTGGTATGTCACTGGAGAGCGTGACTGGCGAGCAGCGCCGCAGTGCAAAAGCGATTAACTTTGGCCTGATTTATGGCATGAGCGCCTTTGGTCTTTCCCGCCAGCTCAATATTCCGCGTAAAGAGTCGCAGAAGTACATGGACCTCTATTTCGAACGCTATCCGGGGGTGCTGGAATATATGGAGAGCACTCGCGCGCAGGCGAAAGAAAAAGGCTATGTCGAAACGCTGGAAGGGCGTCGTCTCTACCTGCCGGACATCAAATCCAGTAATGCTGCCCGCCGGGCAGGGGCTGAACGTGCCGCCATCAACGCCCCGATGCAGGGAACGGCGGCCGATATCATCAAACGTGCGATGATCGCTGTTGATGCCTGGCTGGAGAACGATCGCCCGCGGGTACGGATGATCATGCAGGTACACGATGAACTGGTGTTCGAAGTGCACAAAGACGATCTGGAATCGGTCTCGAAAAAAATCCATGAACTGATGGAAAACAGCGTCAAGCTGGACGTGCCATTGCTGGTGGAAGTGGGCAGCGGTGAAAACTGGGATCAAGCTCACTAGGTGTTTACGTTACTTGCGCTTTTCTGTAACTAAACAACATAACTAAGAGCATTTTGTGATGATCATTAGAATTCCCTATGTAAAGAATGAAAAAAAACTACAAAAAGTACTTTGTGTGTAGTCTAAAAAAGAGTAGAGTTATTCGCGTAGGGTACAGAGGTAAGATGTTCTATCTTTCAGACCTTTTACTTCACGTAATCGGATTTGGCTGAATATTTTAGCCGCCCCAGTCAGTAATGACTGGGGCGTTTTTTATTGCGGCAAAGAAAAAATATTGGCAAAAAAAAGCGCGGACATCGCCGCGCTTATCGTTATTCTTCCGCTTCTGTCGCGGGTTCCAGGTCGTTATACCAGCCATCCAGCTTCTGACGCAGTTTGTCCACACCCAGCTTTTTCAGCGAGGAGAAGGGCTCAACCTGCACATCGCCGTTAAACGCCAGTACTGCCTCACGCACCATATTTACCTGCGCTTTGCGCGCTCCGCTTGCCAGCTTATCGGCTTTAGTTAACAGCACCAGCACGGCAATTTCGCTTTCCACCGCCCAGTTGATCATCTGCTGATCGAGATCTTTAAGCGGATGGCGGATATCCATCAGGATCACCAGCCCTTTCAGGCACTGACGTTTTTCCAGATATTCACCCAGCGCGCGCTGCCACTTAAGCTTCATCTCTTCCGGTACTTGTGCATAGCCATAACCCGGTAAATCCACCAGACGTTTACCCTCCGCAACTTCGAAGAGGTTAATCAGCTGCGTACGGCCCGGTGTTTTTGAGGTACGCGCCAGGCTTTTCTGGTTGGTCAGCGTATTCAGCGCGCTGGATTTACCTGCGTTAGAACGGCCAGCAAAAGCAACCTCAATACCCGTATCGGAGGGCAAATGGCGTATATCAGGCGCACTGGTGACAAAATGCGTCTGTTGATAATTCCAGTTAGTCACGGGTTCTTCTCCAAAATCTTAATGTTGAGGGGATTATACCTGAACGCGGGCAAAAGGCTTTTCACATTGGCAAATGACTGTAAGCCATAGCCATCGGCTGTGTAGGATATATGCCATTCAAAGTATGAGAGATTTAAGAGAAATCGCAGGGCGTTTAAAAATCAAAATCATTTAAATCAATCGATTAACCGTTAGGTCTAATCTGAAAGTGGTCGCTAATCAGCTTTTGTGGCTTGTAGGTTTAGCCGGAGAAGGTAAAGTAGCGGTCAACGGCGGGGATGCCAACAGGAATCGGACTTAAGGATAAGGGTCAGGAGCGCCAGGAGGCGAAGACACAGGACAGTCAGGAAGACACGCGCCTGGAGGCGTTGTTAAAAGGAAAAGGATTGTATCAGGGACGGTACCGGCTGAAGGACAGACAGGGTTGGTTGTAGGCAAACAGGGATTGTCAGACCCGTTAAGGGTTGTGAGTCAAGAAAAAAGGCGACAGATTGCTCTGTCGCCTTTTTTCTTTGCTTGCTTTCTGCTAGATTTCGCCGCAATTCTATACTAATGAAAACGGCTTAAGATAAGACATCATGAAAAAACCGACTTCCGCACCGCGTGGCAAAAACTCCGCAAAAGCGCACCGTAAATCTCGCGAAGAACTGAACATGGAAGCGCGCGATCGCAAACGCGATAAAAAGCATCGTGGTCACGCTGCGGGCAGTCGCGCAAGCGGTGAATCCTCAGGTACATCCGGGAAAAATGCCAAACAAGCAAAAGACCCGCGTATCGGCAGCAAAACCCCCATTCCACTGGGTGTGACTGACGCACCAGTAACCAAGCAGCACAAACCAAAGAGCGAGAAACCTATGCTTTCACCGCAGGCTGAGCTGGATTTGCTGGAGAATGATGAGCGCCTGGACGCGCTGCTGGAACGTCTTGAAGCGGGCGAAGCCCTGAATGCTGAAGAGCAGTCCTGGGTTGATACCCGACTGGATCGTATTGATGAGCTGATGCAGCAGCTTGGCCTGTCCTACGATGATGAAGACGAAGAAGAAGAAGACGAAAAGCAGGAAGATATGATGCGTCTCCTGAAAGGTGGAAACTAACATTTGCACCCGGTGGGCTTTATAGTCCTGCTTATAACCCTTCCGGTTATATGTTATCTGGTGTGGTTATTCGTTAAACTACGGCGGTTGTCGCGGCGACAGAAGTGGCTGCGCACCCGCGCTCTGGCCCGTACTGGCGCCAGAACGGGCCGCCGTTTACGAACGCGACACCATCGGAAGGAGTGAGCATGTCTGTACCAACCATCGACTTTGATCTGGCCCTGATCCAGAAATATAACTATTCCGGGCCACGTTATACCTCTTACCCCACCGCGCTGGAGTTTTCCGACGCCTTTGGTGATCCTCAGTTTCAGCAGGCGGTCGCGCGTTATCCAGACCGTCCACTTTCCCTCTACGTTCATATTCCGTTCTGTCACAAGCTTTGCTACTTCTGCGGCTGCAATAAAATTGTGACCCGCCAGCAGCATAAAGCCGATCAGTATCTGGATGCGCTTGAGCAAGAAATTCTCCATCGTGCGCCGCAGTTTGCGGGTCGCCATGTCAGCCAGCTGCACTGGGGCGGCGGGACGCCAACCTACCTCAATAAAGCGCAAATCAGTCGCCTGATGGATCTGCTGCGGGAAAACTTCCGCTTCGATGCAGATGCAGAAATCTCAATTGAAGTCGACCCGCGTGAAATCGAGCTGGACGTCATCGATCATTTGCGTGCGGAAGGCTTTAACCGTCTGAGCATGGGCGTGCAGGACTTCAACAAAGAAGTACAACGGCTGGTGAATCGCGAGCAGGATGAAGCATTCATCTTTGCGCTGCTCAACCATGCTCGTGATATTGGCTTCACTTCCACCAATATTGACCTGATTTACGGTTTGCCTAAGCAGACAGCGGAAAGCTTTGCCTTTACGCTGAAACGCGTGGCGGAGCTGAACCCGGATCGCCTGAGCGTGTTTAACTATGCGCATCTGCCGACGCTGTTTGCGGCCCAGCGCAAAATCAAAGATGCCGACCTGCCTACTGCCCAGCAAAAGCTGGATATTTTGCAGGAAACCATTACCTCGCTGACTGAGACGGGCTATCAGTTTATCGGCATGGATCACTTTGCCCGTCCGGATGACGAGCTGGCGATTGCCCAGCGCGATGGCGTCCTGCATCGTAACTTCCAGGGGTATACCACCCAGGGCGATACCGATCTGCTGGGTATGGGCGTCTCGGCCATCAGCATGATTGGCGACTGTTATGCGCAGAACCAGAAAGAGCTGAAGCACTATTATCAGCAGGTGGATGATACCGGCAACGCTCTGTGGCGCGGGATCGCGCTAACCCGCGACGACTGCATCCGTCGGGATGTGATTAAGGCGCTGATCTGTAATTTCTGCCTCGATTTTTCGGCGGTGGAACGCGAGTGGGATTTGGTCTTTAGCGACTACTTTGCCGATGACCTGAAGCTGCTGGCACCGTTGGCGAAAGATGGGCTGGTGGAGGTGACTGATACGGCCATCCAGGTTACGCCGAAAGGCCGGTTGCTGATCCGCAACATTTGCATGTGTTTTGATGCCTATCTGCGCCAGAAAGCGCGGATGCAGCAGTTTTCTCGCGTCATTTAGCGGTACTGCCCGGTAGCGCGAACGCTTACCGGGCCTGCGACCCATCCCTTTTACTCCATTCCCAACTCTTTAAGCTTACGCGTCAGGGTATTGCGCCCCCAGCCGAGCAAGCGGGCCGCTTCCTGCTTATGGCCCTGCGTATGCCGCAGCGCGGTGGTGAGCAGCGTGCGCTCCATCTCGGGCTGCGCCTCGGATAACAGGTTTTGATGACCGGAACGCAGCGCACGATCGGCCCATTGCGCCAGCAGCGTTGCCCAGCTGTCAGGCAGTGTCTGGCCAGTACTGCTCTCCGGAACATGGGTTTCGAAGAGTTCAGGGGGAAGATCCTGAATCAACACTTCCTGGCCTGCGGCCATCACCGTTAACCAGCGACAGGTATTTTCCAGCTGACGCACGTTGCCTGGCCACGCCAGACGCGTCAGTGCGGCTTCCGTTTCTGCGTGCAGCAGTTTGGCTTCTACGCCTAGCTCGCGTGCTGCATCCTGCAGGAAATGGCGCGCCAGACGCGGGATATCTTCCCGACGCTCGCGCAGTGGCGGCAGGTGAACGCGGATCACGTTCAGACGGTGGAACAAATCCTCGCGGAATTTTCCCTCCTGAACGCGTAGCTCCAGGTTCTGGTGGGTGGCGGCAATAATACGCACATCGACTTTTACCGGTGCATAGCCACCCACGCGGTAAAACTGGCCATCTGCCAGCACACGCAGCAGGCGAGTCTGTACATCGAGCGGCATATCGCCGATCTCATCCAGGAATAGCGTCCCGCCGTCGGCCTGCTCAAAGCGGCCCTGGCGAATGGTGTTCGCGCCGGTAAATGCCCCTTTTTCGTGACCAAACAGCTCGGACTCAATCAAGTCCTTAGGGATCGCCGCCATATTCAAGGCGATAAACGGTGCTTTGGTACGCGGGCTGTGGCGATGCAGGGCATGCGCGACCAGCTCTTTCCCGGTTCCCGACTCACCGTTAATCAGCACGCTGATCGACGAGCGCGACAGACGACCAATAATGCGAAACACATCCTGCATGGCTGGCGCTTCGCCAATGATATCGGTTGTCGGGCCGAACACCGGTGCGTTACGCGGCTGCTGCTGTTCCTGATAGTGACTGATTGCACGCTCAACCAGCGCCACCGCTTCGTCGATATCAAAGGGTTTTGGCAGATAATCAAATGCGCCCTGCTGATAGGCGCTAACGGCTGCATCCAGATCGGAATGTGCGGTCATTATGATGACCGGAAGCATCGGGTGACGCTGTTTGATCTGTTTTAACAGCGCCAGACCGTCCATACCTGGCATGCGGATATCGGACAGCAGTACATCCGGCGTTTTGGTGGTGAGGGCATCGAGCACCTCAGCACCGCTTTCAAAAGTGGTGCAGTTTAATCCTGCGCCAGTCAGTGCCCGTTCAAGCACCCAGCGGATGGAGCTATCGTCATCAACTACCCAGACTATCCCTCGTTGCATAACTTAACCCTCTATTTCCTGATTGGCAGGTAAACCGAAAACTCGGTATGACCCGGCCAACTGGTAAATTCAATTTTGCCGGAATGCTGATCTATCAAATTACGGGCAATCGATAATCCAAGCCCGGTCCCGCCTTCACGGCCGCTGACCATCGGGTAAAACAGCGTGTCCTGTAAATGGGAAGGAATGCCCGGGCCGTTATCCTGAACGTCAATACGTGCCGCCAGACGGTAGCGCACGCCGTGCAAAGTGAGCTGGAACGCAGTGCGGGTGCGCAGCACAATTTCTCCGCCTTCTGCGCCTAAAGCCTGCAGGGCATTACGTACAATATTCAGCAATACCTGCTCTATCTGGTCGGGATCGTGAGGCAATTCCGGCAGACTTGGATCATAGTCACGCACCAGCCTGACGTTATCCGGCAGTTCCATCGACACCAGCTTAACGACGCGCTCTGCCACTTTGTGAATGCTTTCAGTGATGTGCATCCCCGGCTGTTGTGGGCCGAGCAAACGGTCCACCAGGTTACGCAGTCGGTCAGCCTGTTCGATGATGACGTTGGTGTATTCCGCCAGCGCCGGGTCGGGCAGGGCTTTGGTTAGCAGCTGTGCTGCACCGCGCAGGCCGCCGAGCGGGTTTTTAATTTCATGTGCCAGGCCACGCACCAGATCGCGGGCCGCAATCTGCTGAGCATGCTGGAGCTGCTCCTGGCTCAGACGCCGCTGGTTATCCATCGGCGCCATTTCCAGCAGGATCAGACCTTCCGGCAGCCGCTGTGCGGTCAGGGACAGAATATGCGAGCGACCGTCAATCACCAGCGTGACTTCGTTATCCGTAAACCCTTGTCCCGCCTGCAGGCTTTCCTGCATCAGGCCAATGTTCAAAGAAAAATAACTCAACAGCTCGGGAAGCGGCGCGCCAAACAGCTTGCGTGAACTTTGGGCAAGTAGCTGCTGGGCTGCGGGATTGGCGTAATGTACGGCCAGATCGTCGTCGACCAGTAAAATGCTGTTGATGAGAGAATTGAGGATCTGCCCAGCATCGGGCAGGGTGCCAGTTGCCATACAGCAGTCTCCTGGAGTTGATTGCACCAATTTAGTGCAGTATAGCGTTTCTGACGAAAAAAGCGCGTGAGATCAGCTTGTTGGTGGTGAAAAAAGCCCATCCGAAGATGGGCTGAAAAGTTTCCACGGCAACAAAAAAACGGCTATCGGTGTCGCGCTGAAAAAGTCGCGCGACATCGTTTAAAGATTAAACGCTGTAGTACAGTTCGAACTCAACCGGGTGTGGCGTCATGCGAACACGGTCGTTCTCTTCGATACGCAGACCGATGTAAGCATCGATTGCTTCGTCAGTGAACACGCCGCCCGCTGTCAGGAACTCACGGTCTGCGTCCAGCGCCTGCAGTGCTTCTTCCAGAGAACCGGCAACCTGTGGGATCTCTTTCGCTTCTTCTGGCGGCAGGTCGTACAGGTTTTTGTCCATGGCTTCGCCAGGGTGGATTTTGTTCTTAATACCGTCAAGGCCAGCCATCAGCAGTGCTGCGAAGCACAGGTACGGGTTAGCCGCTGGATCCGGGAAGCGCACTTCGATACGACGTGCTTTCGGAGAAGCAACCACCGGAATACGGATGGAAGCAGAACGGTTACGCGCAGAGTAAGCCAGCATAACCGGTGCTTCGTAACCCGGGACCAGACGCTTGTAAGAGTTGGTGGTCGGGTTCGCCAGGGCGTTGATCGCTTTAGCGTGCTTGATTACGCCGCCGATGTAGAACAGTGCCTGCTCGGACAGACCGGCATATTTGTCACCAGAGAACAGGTTTACGCCGTTCTTGGACAGGGACATGTGGCAGTGCATACCGGAACCGTTATCGCCAAACATTGGTTTTGGCATAAAGGTCGCGGTTTTACCGAAACGGTGCGCAACGTTGTGAACAACGTATTTGTAGATCTGAATTTCGTCCGCTTTCTTGGTCATGGTGTTGAAACGGGTGGCGATTTCGTTCTGGCCAGCTGTTGCAACTTCATGGTGGTGCGCTTCAACAACCAGACCCATCTCTTCCATGATCAGACACATGGTAGAACGGATGTCCTGTGAAGAATCGACCGGAGGAACCGGGAAGTAACCGCCTTTCACTGCTGGACGGTGGCCTTTGTTGCCGCCTTCGTATTTGGTGGAGGAGTTCCATGCGCCTTCGATATCATCGATAGCAACGTGAGAACCGGAAGTGGTCGCACCAAAACGGATGTCGTCGAACAGGAAGAACTCTGGCTCAGGCCCGAACAGAACGGTGTCTGCGATGCCAGTAGAGCGCAGGTACTCTTCAGCGCGTTTTGCGATAGAGCGTGGGTCGCGGTCGTAGCCCTGCAGCGTGCCTGGCTCGAGGATGTCGCAACGGATGATCAGGGTAGACTCTTCGAAGAACGGGTCAATGAGTGCGGTAGATGCATCTGGCATCAGAACCATGTCTGATTCGTTGATACCTTTCCAGCCGCCAATCGAGGAGCCGTCAAACATTTTGCCTTCTTCAAAGAATTCGGCATTTACCTGATGAGCAGGAATAGTGACGTGCTGTTCTTTACCTTTGGTATCAGTGAAGCGCAGATCAACAAACTTCACTTCATGTTCGTTCAGCATCGTCAAAACGTGTTCAGCGGACATACGTACTCTCCAGATTGGTCATTGTCGTCGTGGTAACGAGGTCTTCAAATTCTGTGTAAGGCAGGCGTTGTTGCCTTTTTTTGCCGTATTTTTACTAAGCGAAATCTGTGCCAACTTTTAAAACACCCCAAAAAGGCGTTATCATGCACGCCATAGTGCAAAAGGGCTGCACCATGATGGTTTTGTTGCACCAGTATAGTGCTTCAATGTGAACATTGGGCACCATATTGGTGCAATTTATGTTAAAGCGCCCCTTTACCGCTCCGTGAAAGCGATCACAAAGCATCTCTGCGATACTTGTTTGCGGGGGATGTTTGTGATCCTGTTTTGTAGTGCGCTTAATCCGTGTACAATAACGCGCTATTTCTAAATGCCTGAGGCAAAGTTGTGATCGAAAATCTGCGTAATATCGCCATCATCGCGCACGTTGACCATGGTAAAACTACCCTGGTTGATAAGCTGCTGCAGCAATCCGGTACCTTCAGTAATGAGCGTGCTGAAGCCACCGAACGCGTGATGGACTCCAACGATTTGGAGAAAGAGCGTGGGATTACCATCCTCGCTAAAAACACCGCTATCAAATGGAATGACTACCGTATCAACATCGTTGATACCCCTGGGCACGCCGACTTCGGTGGTGAAGTTGAACGTGTAATGTCCATGGTAGACTCCGTTCTGCTGGTCGTTGACGCAATGGATGGCCCAATGCCGCAGACGCGCTTCGTAACCAAAAAGGCGTTTGCCCATGGTCTGAAGCCAATCGTGGTTATCAACAAAGTTGACCGTCCTGGCGCGCGTCCTGACTGGGTTGTAGATCAGGTCTTCGACCTGTTCGTTAACCTGGACGCAAGCGACGAGCAGCTTGATTTCCCAATCATCTATGCATCTGCATTGATGGGTATCGCGGGCAACGAGCACACTGATATGGCGGAAGACATGACCCCGCTGTACCAGGCGATTGTTGACCACGTTAAAGCACCAAGCGTTGACCTCGACGGTCCATTCCAGATGCAAATCTCCCAGCTGGATTACAACAACTACGTTGGCGTAATCGGTATTGGTCGCATCAAGCGTGGTCGCGTTAAGCCTAACCAGCAGATCACGTTGATCGACAGCGAAGGTAAAACACGTAACGGTAAAGTCGGTAAAGTACTGACTCACCTCGGTCTGGAGCGTATTGAATCCACCGAAGCCGAAGCGGGCGATATCATTGCTATCACCGGTCTGGGCGAGCTGAACATCTCCGACACCCTTTGCGATACGCAAAACGTCGAAGCTCTGCCGGCGCTGTCTGTTGATGAACCAACCGTAACCATGTTCTTCAACGTCAACACCTCTCCGTTCTGTGGCAAAGAAGGTAAATTTGTTACCTCTCGTCAGATCCTTGACCGCCTGAACAAAGAGCTGGTGCACAACGTGGCACTGCGTGTTGAAGAAACCGAAGATGCGGACGCGTTCCGTGTATCCGGTCGTGGCGAGCTGCACCTGTCTGTGCTTATCGAAAACATGCGTCGTGAAGGCTTCGAACTGGCTGTGTCCCGTCCGAAAGTAATCAACCGTATGATCGATGGCCGTATGCAAGAGCCGTTCGAGAACGTAACGCTGGACATCGAAGAACAGCACCAGGGTTCTGTAATGCAGGCAATGGGCGAGCGTAAGGGCGATGTCAAAGACATGATCCCTGACGGCAAAGGCCGTATTCGTCTGGATTACCTGATCCCGGCACGTGGCCTGATCGGCTTCCGTACCGAGTTCATGACCATGACTTCCGGTACCGGTCTGCTGTACTCCACCTTCAGCCACTACGATGACGTTAAACCGGGTGAAATCGGCCAGCGCCAGAACGGCGTGCTGATCTCTAACGGCCAGGGTAAAGCAGTTGCGTTCGCACTGTTCAGCCTGCAGGATCGCGGTAAGCTGTTCCTGGGTCACGGTGCAGAAGTTTACGAAGGCCAGATCATCGGTATTCACAGCCGTTCTAACGACCTGACTGTAAACTGCCTGACCGGTAAGAAACTGACCAACATGCGTGCTTCCGGTACTGACGAAGCAACCACGCTGGTTCCAGCACAGAAAATGTCCCTTGAGCAGGCTCTGGAATTTATCGATGACGACGAACTGGTAGAAGTAACCCCTACCTCCGTACGTATCCGTAAACGTCACCTGACTGAGAACGACCGTAAACGTGCAGGCCGTGGTCCTCGCGACTAATACGATCCTCATTGAGGTTGCGTAGGCCGGGTGAGCGTTCTCGCCACCCACAAAGCAAAAAGCCGCTGATATTCAGCGGCTTTTTTTATTAAAACGAATAACGTAATCCTAAGCTGAAGCTGGCGCATAGCCAAAGCGTATCTTTCCCGCTACAGTTAATTTTCACGGCGAACAAGGAGAGAAACATGCTTTATATCTTTGACTTAGGAAATGTCATCGTCGATATCGACTTCAATCGCGTGCTGGGTTCCTGGAGTGATTTCAGCCGCGTTCCGCTGGCGACGATAAGACAAAGTTTTACGATGGGCGAGGCTTTCCATCAGCATGAGCGTGGTGAGATATCTGATGAGGTCTTTGCCGAAAAGCTCTGTCACGAGATGGACCTGCCGCTCAGCTATGAACAGTTTGCCCACGGCTGGCAGGCGATCTTTGTCGGTATTCGTCCCGAGGTGATTGCCATCATGCACAAACTGCGCGAGCAGGGACATCGTGTGGTGGTGCTGTCCAATACCAACCGTCTGCACACCACCTTCTGGCCCGATGAATATCCCGACGTAAAAGCGGCGGCGGATAAAATCTATCTTTCCCAGGAGATGGGGATGCGCAAACCCGAAGCGCGGATCTATCAAGCCGTGCTGCAGGCGGAAGGATACCCGGCGGCCGATGCGGTCTTTTTCGATGATAACGCCGATAATATAGAGGGAGCTAACCAGTTGGGTATTACGTCAATTCTGGTGACCGGAAAACAGACGATCCCCGACTACTTTGCGAAGCAGTTATGCTAAAAACCGTTCATCATAAAGCCAGCCACCACACCAGGCCACTGCGTGCGTGGCTGAAACTTCTCTGGCACCGCATCGATGAGGACAACATGACCACGCTGGCAGGCAATCTTGCCTACGTGTCGTTGTTGTCCCTGGTCCCGCTGGTGGCGGTGATCTTTGCCCTTTTTTCCGCTTTCCCAATGTTTGCGGATGTTAGCCTCCAGCTCCGGCATTTTGTTTTTGCTAACTTTATCCCGGCCACCGGAGATGTCATTCAGAATTACATTGAGCAGTTTGTCGCCAACTCCAGCAAGATGACGGCAGTCGGGTCTATTGGGCTTATCGTCACGGCGCTGCTGCTGATGTATGCCATTGATAGCGCGCTCAATACCATCTGGCGCAGTAAAAAAGCGCGACCAAAAGTATACTCTTTTGCCGTCTACTGGATGATATTAACGCTGGGGCCGCTGCTGGCCGGGGCAAGCCTGGCCATCAGCTCTTATCTGCTCTCGCTGCGCTGGGCCAGCGATCTCGACAGCGTGATTGACGACGTGCTGCGCATCTTCCCGCTGATCCTGTCCTGGCTCTCATTCTGGCTGCTCTACAGCGTGGTTCCCACCACGCGTGTCCCCAATCGGGATGCGATAATCGGTGCGCTGGTGGCCGCGCTGCTGTTCGAGTTGGGCAAGAAAGGCTTTGCGCTTTACATCACCATGTTCCCGTCCTACCAGCTGATTTATGGCGTGCTGGCAGTGATCCCCATTTTATTCCTCTGGGTTTACTGGACGTGGTGTATCGTCTTGCTTGGTGCAGAAATTACTGTCACTCTCGGGGTATACCGCGAGCTAAAAAAAGCAGCAGAAGACGAAAGACAACGAGAAGCAGACCAACCATGATTGCATTAATTCAGCGCGTAACCCGTGCCAGCGTCACCGTGGAGGGAGAGGTGACGGGTGAAATTGGCGCGGGACTTTTAGTCTTGTTAGGTGTCGAAAAGGATGACGACGAGCAAAAAGCCAACCGTTTATGCGAACGCGTGCTGGGTTACCGTATCTTCAGCGATGCACAAGGCAAGATGAACCTCAATGTCCAGCAGGCGGGTGGCAGCGTGCTGGTGGTTTCGCAGTTTACCCTGGCGGCAGATACCGAACGCGGCATGCGCCCTGGCTTCTCAAAAGGGGCCGAACCTGCTCGGGCAGAGGCGTTATACGACTACTTCGTTGAACGCTGCCGCCAGCAAGAGATGCACACACAGACCGGACGATTCGCTGCTGATATGCAGGTTTCGCTGGTGAACGATGGCCCTGTCACCTTCTGGTTACAGGTATGAGCGAACTGACGGCATTGTCGCGGGTAACCAGAGAGAGTACAGCTATGTATCACCTTCGCGTACCGCAAACGGAAGAAGAATTAGATCTCTACTACCATTTCCGCTGGGAAATGCTGCGTAAGCCCCTGCATCAACCAAAAGGGTCTGAGCGCGACGCCTGGGATGCCATGGCGCATCACCAGATGGTGATGGATGAAGAGGGCAACCTGGTTGCCGTGGGGCGGTTGTATATCAATGCAGATTACGAAGCGTCAATTCGCTTTATGGCGGTGCACCCTTCCGTGCAGGATAAAGGGCTCGGCACGCTGATTGCGATGACGCTGGAGTCCGTTGCCCGTCAGGAGGGCGTCAGGCGCGTGACCTGTAGCGCGCGCGAAGATGCCGTCGAGTTCTTCGCCAAGCTCGGTTTCGTAAACCAGGGGGAAATCACCACCCCGCAAACCACCCCGATTCGCCATTTTTTGATGATCAAACCGATCGCCTCGCTGGATGATATTCTGCACCGTGCCGACTGGTGCGGGCAGCTACAGCAGGCGTGGTATCAGCACATTCCGCTCAGTGAAAAGATGGGTGTGCGTATTCAGCAGTACACCGGGCAGAAATTTATCACCACCATGCCGGAAATTGGCAACCAGAATCCGCACCATACCCTGTTCGCCGGAAGCCTGTTCTCACTGGCGACGCTCACGGGCTGGGGGCTTATCTGGCTGATGCTGCGCGAACGCCATCTTGGCGGCACTATCATCCTGGCCGATGCCCATATCCGTTACAGCCGCCCGATCACCGGAAAGCCGAGTGCGATTGCGGATTTAGGCTCCCTGGGCGGCGATCTTGACCGCCTGGCGCGAGGACGTAAAGCCCGGGTCCAGATGCAGGTGGAGCTGTTCGGTGACGACAAATCCGGTGCGATTTTCGAAGGGACTTATCTTGTTCTACCCGCCAGGCCGTACGGTGCGTATGAAGAGGGTGGGAACGAGGAAGAGTAACGTTCGTCTGGAAAGCAGCTCGCAATTCCACAACGTGGCTGGAGGAATCTTTCGCTTTTTTCAGCATACCCCAATAACGTAATAAGTAAGGGGTACGTCATTGACGTACATTGGGCGTTTGTTACTATAAGCCAATGGCGTATAATTTATGCTATTCATTGAAACGGATATCTTTACAGAAGACGTCAAAAAATTATTGGATGATGACGAATACCATAAACTTCAGGTGTTCCTGGCTACGCAACCGGATTACGGCGATCTTATCCCGAATACGGCGGGCTTGCGAAAGATTCGTTGGCTTGCCGGAGGTAAGGGAAAGCGCGGTGGAGTCAGAGTCATCTATTTTTATCGTACGCGTGAATTTGAAATTAGGTTGCTGATCATTTATCGCAAAGGAATCAAAGATGATCTGTCTGCGAATGAAAAAGCCGTACTTAAGAAGATTATTGAGAGGTGGTAAATGGATAAGGCGCTGTTTGAGCGGTTAACCCAAAGCATGGCTCAAATGAACGAAATAGCCGAGGGCAAACGCGAACCATCACGTACCTTCCAAATCGATGCGATGAAAATTAAAGAAATCCGTCAGGCGTCCGGGTTGTCGCAGAGTAAATTCGCGAATCTAATCTCCGTCAGTGTTGATACCTTGCGCAATTGGGAGCAAGGCAGACGTTCACCTACAGGTCCGGCTAAGGCGCTACTGCGTGCCATTGCCAACGATCCGCAGCATGTCATCCCTGCGCTATCCCAGTAATTTAGCCCGATAGTAAAATCTACCGGGCTAAAAAGGGAATTACTCCCCTTCACCTGGGAACAGGAACGGGTTAATCGAGCTGCGGGCAAAGCCCTCTTGCTCCATACGCGCGTCCAGCACCAGGGTAGCGAGATCGTCGGCGACGGCCTCTACCTTCGGGTCTTTTTCCTGATACAAAATCTTCAGGTAGGTGCCGCAGTCACCGCAGCTTTCGGCTTTCACCGCTGATAGCTCGTTCTCCAGCGACCAGTAGTTCAGATCGCGGGATTGCTCACAGTTGCTGCATTTGATGCGCACCACGTGCCATTCGGTTTCGCACAGGTTGCAGTGCAGATAGCGCAGCCCTTGGGTAGAACCAATTTGCACCACGCTGGAGACCGGCATCGAACCGCACACCGGGCAGAACTGGCGGGCTTCACCGTATTCGGCGCGGGCTTTACCTGGGATCAGGCTGGCCATTTGCGCCCAGTACAGCGACAGGGCCGCCCAGATAAACGGCGCTTTATCGCTGCTGACGGAGGCAAAGTCGGCGGCAAACAGCGCGCTTGCCATCAGCTCCAGTTCCTGCTCCGAGGCTTTCTCGAGATTCTCGATAACCGACAGTGCCGGCCCGCTCATCTCGGGTTTTAGCTCAGCAATCAGCGAATGCAGCAGCGTCTGCCAGTGCTTATCGCGCGGCAGAACGTGGATATCCAGCGGCGGCTTGCCCTGAACGTTCGCCTCTTTAATGCGCGCGGTCAGGTCCATCTGCAGCGGATGGTCGTACAGCACCACTTCCTGCGCGTGGGCGATAAGCCCGGCAAAGCGCAGGAAATCGCCGAGTGGGTTGTCCTCTGCCAGCTCGCGCAGACGTTCGGCACGGCGGTTATAGAGATTTTTGAGTCTGGGGAACAGAAGCGGCGGAATAGTTTCCGCCGTGCGTTTCTCGCTCGAACCCAGCTCATCTTGCGGGATTATGCGAATACTCATTCAGATGGCTTATCCTGTTTCTGGCGGACTTCCCGGTACCAGCGCGGGTGATGCTTCCTCGCCCACGAGCTGGTAACCCATCCTTCCACCATCGCGGTAATGGTGCCTTTCACCCAGAGGGCGGCGTAAATATGCACCATGATAACCACAATTAACGCGACTGCGGCAAATGAATGCAGCATTAACGCAAATCGGATCACCGGGATTGAGAAAGCAGGCGCAAAATACGGACGCCAGATGATCACCCCACTCACTAGCAGCAGTACCAGGAAAATAATCGCCGCCCAGAATACGCATTTCTGGCCGAAGTTATAGCGTCCGGTATCACCCACTTCCTCGTTGACGACGATCTTACGAATATTCTTCGCCCAAAAGATATCATCCCGATTGATTAGGTTGTGGTGCCAGTAACGGAAAAACATGATGATGAACGAAGCGAACATCACCACCCCGACGAACGGGTGCAGAATGCGCGCCAGCTGTGGCGTACCGAGGATCTGCATCAGCCAGTTGAAGGAGGGGAAGAAGAACCCCAGCCCGCTTATCGCCGCCAGCATGAAGCAGAAGGCGGTGACCCAGTGGTTGATACGCTCCGGCGCTGTGTAGCGCACGATGGTGTCACGTTTCCTCATTTGCGCTCCTCCTCACGATCGTCACGAGGCGTGTCTTTTTCCTCATGAAGATTGTCTTCTTCATCATCTGCACGGTTAGGTCCGACACCGACATAGTGGAAGATACTGGCGGCGAAAGTGGCGGCAAAACCGACCGCTGCAAGCGGCTTCCAGATACCTTTCCAGAACTTAACCGTGGCGCTGATTTCCGGGTTCTCCGGCAGACCGTGATACAGATTCGGCTTGTCGGCGTGGTGCAGCACGTACATTACGTGGGTACCGCCGACGCCCGCCGGATCGTACAGACCCGCGTTGTCGTAACCCCGGGTTTTCAGCTCGCTTACGCGTTCCCCCGCCAGCGTTTTCATGTCCTCTTTGGAGCCAAAATGAATGGCGCCGGTAGGGCAGGTTTTTACGCACGCCGGTTCCTGGCCGACGGTCACACGGTCGACGCACAGCGTACATTTGTAGACGCGGTTGTCTTCCGGGTTCAGGCGCGGCACGTCGAACGGACAGCCCGCTATGCAGTAGCCGCAGCCAATGCACTGCTCAGACTGGAAGTCGACGATGCCGTTGGCATACTGAATGATCGCCCCTTCCGCCGGGCAGGCCTTCAGGCAGCCCGGGTCGGCGCAGTGCATACAGCCGTCTTTGCGGATCAGCCATTCCAGTTTGTCGTTCTGTTCCACTTCCGAGAAGCGCATCACCGTCCAGGATTTGGCGGTCAGATCGGCGGGGTTATCGTACACCCCGACGTTGTGACCCACTTCATCACGCAGATCGTTCCACTCGGAACAGGCTACCTGACAGGCTTTGCAGCCAATGCAGGTGGTGACGTCGATAAGCTTCGCCACCTCCTGCTGGTGGTCCCGCGCCTGCGGCGCGGGCGTCAGACCGTTAGTCGCGGAGCGACGAATAATGTCTTGCGATTGATAAGCCATAAGTCGTCTCCGTTACACCTTTTCCACGTTTACGAGGAAAGCTTTGAACTCCGGCGTCTGCGTATTCGCATCACCGACGAACGGCGTCAGGGTGTTGGCGATAAATCCTTTCTTCGCCACCCCTTCGTAACCCCAGTGGATCGGGATGCCGATGGTATCAACCTCCTGACCGTGCACGTTCAGGGTGCGAATACGCTTGGTCACCACTGCCTTGGCTTTGATATAGCCGCGGTTAGAGGAGACTTTCACCGTATCGCCCTGCGCAATGCCGAGCTTGTTCGCCAGCTTCTCGCCGATCTCCACGAACTGTTCCGGCTGCGCGATAGCGTTAAGCAGCGCGTGCTTGGTCCAGTAGTGGAAGTGCTCAGTCAGACGGTAGGTGGTGCCGACATACGGGAACTTGTCTTTTTTGCCCAGCGCGTCGAAATCGCCTTTAAAGATACGGGCGGCCGGGTTAGAGACCACGTTCGGGTGCAGCGGGTTGGTGCCCAGCGGCGTTTCAAATGGCTCGTAGTGTTCCGGGAACGGCCCTTCTGCCATCTTATCGATCGCAAACAAGCGTCCCATCCCTTCCGGCTGCATGATAAACGGCCCGACGTCGCTGCCAGGCGCAGAGGCGTTATAGTCCGGAATATCCACGCCACCCCACTTCGCACCGTCCCATTTCAGGAGCTGGCGCTTCGGATCCCACGGGTTACCCTGCGGGTCGGCGGAGGCGCGGTTATACAGGATGCGGCGGTTCAGCGGCCATGCCCAGGCCCAGCCCAGCGTATTGCCGAGGCCCGACGGGTCGGCGTTATCGCGGTTGGCCATCTGGTTGCCTTTTGGCGTCCAGCTTCCGGCGAAGATCCAGCAGCCGCTCGACGTGGTGCCGTCGTCGCGCAGATGGGCAAAGGTGCTGATCTGCTCGCCTTTTTTCGCCAGCACGGTGCCGGTGGCGGGATCGATGATATCCGCCAGCGCTTTGCCGTTGCTCTCCATCGCCACTTCTTCTGGCGCCGGGTTTTCCGGTGTCGAGTAGTTCCAGCTCATGCTCAGAACCGGTTCCGGGTTCGCGCCGCCTTCTGCTGCATACATCTTACGCAGGCGTATGAAGATACCGGCCAGGATCTCGCCGTCGTTCATGGCGATGCCCGGGGCGTCTGCGCCTTTCCAGTGCCACTGCAGCCAGCGGCCGGAGTTAACGATAGAGCCGTTCTCTTCGGCGAAGCAGGTCGATGGCAGGCGGAAGACTTCAGTCTGGATCGTCGACGGATCAACGTCGTTCGACTCGCCGTGGTTCTGCCAGAAGGTCGACGTCTCGGTGTTGAGCGGGTCAATCGTCACCAGGAACTTCAGTTTCGACAGAGACGCCACCACCTTGTTTTTGTTCGGGAACGAGGCGACCGGGTTAAAGCCCTGGCACAGATAGCCGTTAACCTGACCCTGGTTCATCATCTCGAAATACTGCAGAACGTCGTAGCCCTTATCCCACTTCGGCAGCCAGTCAAAGCCCCAGCTGTTCTCCGCCGTCGCTTTATCGCCATAGAAGGCTTTCATCATCGAGACGAAGAATTTCGGGTAGTTGCCCCAGTAGTTAACCTGACCTTCCAGCAGCGGTTTCGGCGTGTTGGCGGTGAGGTAGGTCTGGAGATCGGTTTGCTTTTCGCTTGGCAGGGTCATGTAACCGGTCAGGCTCTGCGACAGCAGGCCGATGTCGGTTAAACCCTGAATGTTGGAGTGACCGCGCAGGGCGTTTACGCCGCCGCCTGCCATTCCCATATTGCCGAGCAGCAGCTGAACCATCGCCATGGTGCGGATGTTCTGCGCGCCGACGGAGTGCTGTGTCCAGCCCAGCGCATACAGGAACGATGCGGTTTTATCGTGCACGCTGGTTTCGGCGATGTATTCGCACACCTTGAGGAAGTCGGCCTTCGGCGTCCCGCAGATGTTTTCAACCACGTCCGGCGTGTAGCGGGAGACGTGCGTTTTCAGCAGGTTCCACACGCAGCGCGGATGGGTGAGGGTGGTATCGCGTTTCGCAAAGCCGTTTTCATCCAGCTCGTAGTTCCAGCTGGTTTTATCGTATTTGCGTTTTTCGGCGTCATAACCGGTGAACAGGCCATCTTCGAAGCCAAAATCTTCACGCACGATCAGGCTGGCGTTGGTGTAGGCCTCGGTGTATTCACGGTTGTATTTTTCGTTAGTCAGCAGGTACAGCAGCACGCCTGACAGGAAAGTGATGTCAGTACCGGAACGAATTGGAGCATAGAAGTCGGCAACCGATGCCGTACGCGTAAAGCGCGGATCGATAACAATCAGCTTCGCGCCGTTGTGGATTTTGGCTTCCATCGCCCAGCGGAATCCCACCGGATGCGCTTCTGCCGCATTCCCGCCCATCACGACGATGAGGTTGGCGTTTTTGATGTCGACCCAGTGGTTGGTCATCGCACCGCGACCAAATGTTGGAGCAAGACTTGCTACCGTTGGTCCGTGTCAGACACGCGCCTGGTTGTCGACCGCGAGCATGCCGAGTGCGCGCGTAAATTTCTGGGTTAAATAGCCGGTTTCATTACTGGAAGCGGACGCACACAGCATGCCGGTGGAGAGCCAGCGGTTAACGGTGGCGCCGTCGGCGTTCTGGGCGACAAAGTTGGCATCGCGGTCTTCTTTCATCAGCTTAGCGATGCGATCGAACGCCTCATCCCAGCCAATTTGCTGCCATTTGTCGGAGCCTGGTGCGCGATATTCAGGGAACTTCAGGCGGCTTTCTGAGTGGATGAAGTCCACCAGACCGGCCCCTTTAGGGCACAGCGCACCGCGGTTGACCGGATGATCCGGATCCCCTTCGATGTGGGTAATAGATGCTTTAGCGTTTTTCGCGCCGTCGCCGAGGCTATACATTAACAGCCCACAACCGACAGAGCAGTACGTACAGGTATTACGGGTTTCGCGGGTGCGCAGCAGTTTGTACTGCCGTGTTTCCGCCAGCGCTACGCCTGGAGCAAAGCCCAGTACCGCTGCCGTTGTGCCTGCCATACCGCCAGCGCAGATCTTAAAGAACTGCCTTCTGCTGACCTGCATGGGTCACTCCTTGTTTCGACATTGCAACCATATAATTTTTCTTTGCGCTTAAAGAATAGACGCAAAGATGACGTAATTATGAATTCCCTCAATTCCACAAGGGATATGGCCCAGAATACCACAATGTCGGTAGGCCTGTTTGAACGAAGTTAAAACAACGTGAACAAAATCTATGCAGATGAAATAAAAAACGTGAGTTATGTCAAGTTATTATCTTTGCATGTTACGAGCTTGTAGCTAGATTTTACGCCTCTCCCTCGTAGGAGGTAAGTTGTTAGCACAAGCATCTGCACCAAAAATTGATCCATACTATGCGCAAGGCCTGCTGTTTGTGCTGCAATAGCGGGCTAAATTGCGAAGTCGCTCAGGATCAGGTCGTGCCAAAACAAAATCGTGATACCCCATCCCATTCCCTGCCTGTTGGCGTCGTGACGTGCGAGGTGCGCCGACCCCCGCAGCTCTCACAGCCGATCCCGGACTGGATTGCGCAGGAAGTCCCCGTGGCGCTGGTTTATAACGGTATCTCGCACGTGGTGATGATGGCCTCGCCCAAGGATCTGACCCAGTTTGCTATTGGATTTTCGCTCTCCGAAGGCATCATCGATCATCCGCAGGAGATCTACGGCATGGACGTGGTGCAGGTCTGCAACGGGCTCGAAGTGCAGATTGAACTCTCCAGCCGTCGCTTTATGGCCCTGAAGGAGCGGCGTCGCGCGCTGGCCGGTCGCACCGGGTGCGGGGTCTGCGGCGTGGAGCAGCTGAACGACATTGGCAAACCCATCACACCGCTGCCGTTTAGCCAGACGTTCACCCTGGCGAACCTCGACATCGCGCTTGAGACACTTCACACCGTCCAGCCCATTGGTCAGCTGAGTGGTTGTACGCACGCAGCGGCCTGGATCCTGGCGTCGGGCGAGATTGCGGGCGGGCATGAGGATGTGGGTCGGCACGTGGCGCTGGATAAACTGCTCGGCCGCCGGGCGGAGGAAAGTGAGGCCTGGCAGCAGGGGGCGGCGCTGGTCTCCAGCCGGGCAAGCTACGAGATGGTACAAAAAGCGGCGATGTGCGGCGTTGAGATCCTGTTTGCGGTCTCGGCTGCGACGACGCTGGCCGTCGAGGTGGCAGAACGCTGCAACCTGACGCTGGTGGGTTTCTGCAAGCCCGGCAGGGTCACGGTGTATACCCATCCACAGCGCTTAATCACTGCTTAAAATTAAATCAGATTTTTTGAATGACAACGGCAAATCCTTCCGCTTTTCGTTTGGGGATGTGAGGGCTATTATTTATCACATCAAGGCACAACGCCTTACCTAAACAACTAATCGCAAGGATTTACATCATGAAAAGCATCAAAACTTTTGTCGCAGTTATCGCTCTGGCCGCTTCTTTTGGTTCTTTCGCTGCACAGACTGTTACCGCATCCGCCAGCACCATTGATGGCGCTGAAGCGAAAATTGCCGCTCAGGCCCAGCAGGCAGGCGCATCGTCTTACACCATTACTCAGGCTTTCTCGGGTAACCGCGTGCATATGACCGCTGAACTGAACAAATAAAAACGCAGTACGGTAGAAAGAGCGCCCTCGGGGCGCTTTTTTAGTTTATGCCGGCCAGCCGTAACAGCGCCGTCACCACTGCCGCCGCAACGATCACCAGAATCAACGGCACCTTGCGCCAGGCCAGGAACACGGCAAAGGCCACCCCCAGCACCCGCGCCATCCCAGCGAAATGCTCCCCTTCATAAAAGGTTGTCGCCAGCGCGACCGAAAACAGCAGTACGGTTGCGGCATCCGACAACAGCGCCTGTGAACGTTCGGACAGGGCTAACCGGCTGCCCAGTTTGGCCCCGCCGAGGCGCATCAGATAGGTTCCGGCAGACAAAATTGCGATGCCGAGAAGAAAGACGGTCATGTTTTCCATTATTTTTTCCTCGCCGCCAGGCCCAGTAACGACAGCAGCACCGGCAGACCCACCGGGGCAAAGGGTACGGCCGCCAGCGACAGCGCGGCACCGCTGCAGGCGCGGATAAGGGTGGTGCGGTTTTTAAACGCCGGTACCACCAGCGCCAGTAAAATTGCCGGGAACACCGCGTCCAGACCGATGGTTTCGGGCTCTGGCAGCAGCTTGCCGACCAACGCACCCAGCATTGTCCCTAGCGGCCAGATAATCGCCACGCCCAGGCCGCAAAGCCAGTACGCGGCTTTACGCTGCTCCAGCGTTTTTTGCGACAGACCAAACACCACGCTTTCGTCATTCATAATGTGGCAACCCAGCAGGCCCAGGCCGCGTTTACCCACTAACTCGCGCACCGTCACGCCAAACGGCACGTGGCGGGCATTGACCAGCAGCCCGGCCGCCGCCGCGGCAAGCGGGTTGCCGCCGCTGGCCACAATGCCGATAAACATAAACTCGGACGCCCCCGCCAGCACGGAAACAGAGAGCAAAAACGGCACCCAAAGCGGGAAGCCATACGCCATCGCCAGCGAGCCGTAGGACATACCCACAACGCCAACCGCCAGACACACCAGTACAATCGCCTTGATGGTGTCGCCTTTCAGACTTGAGAGAGAATGCTTCATACACTGTTAGCCATATCGAACGAATATCCATTATAATGAACGCATCAATATCGTTTTACAAGATGAACGATTCGTTCGATTTATAGAACAGAGGCCGTTTTATGACGCAGCCAATTAGCGTGATCGCCAAAAGCCTGGTGCGGGAACGTCTGCGAACCGGATTTTCACTGGCGGAAATCGCCCGTCGTGCCGGGATCGCCAAATCCACGCTGTCGCAGCTGGAGTCCGGCAACGGCAACCCCAGTCTCGAAACGCTTTGGTCGCTGTGCGTGGCGCTGGGCATTCCGTTTGCCCGTTTGCTGGAGCCGCAGCAGCCCGCGACCCAGGTGATCCGCCGTGGCGAAGGCACCAAAGTGATTGCCGAGCAGGCAAACTTTGAGGCCATCCTGCTGGCGACGTGCCCGCCGGGCGCGCGACGTGATATCTATATGCTGATGGCACAGCCGGGTGCAGATCGTATTTCTCATCCTCATACGCCGGGGTCGGTTGAACACATTATTGTGACCCAGGGGCGGGCGCTGGTGGGCCTGACGGATGCGCCGGAAGAGCTGGGAGAAGGGGATTACATTTGCTATCCCGCCGATCGGCCGCATATCTTCAAAGCCCTTGAGCGTGATACCTGTGCGCTGATGGTTGCTGAACAAAACTAACTTTCAGACACGGATAATCATGTCGCTTAAAGCCATTGCCAAAGAACTGGGACTTTCGGTTACCACGGTCAGCCGCGCCCTTAACGGCTACGATGACGTCTCCCGCGAGACGCGCGCCCGCGTGGAAGCCGAAGCCCAGCGCCGTGGCTACCGTCCAAACACCTTCGCCCGCCGCCTGAAGATGGGCAAAATCGACGCCGTGGGGCTGGTGTTTCCGGTGCATCCGGTACCGCTCAATAACAGCGTTTTTATGGACATGGTCGGCGAAATTAGCCATGAACTGGCGCGACATGAGATCGACTTACTGCTGATTGCTGATGACGATCTGGCCGATAAGCACAGCTACATGCGGATGGTGCAAAGCCGCCGCGTGGATGCGCTGATTGTGGCCCACACCCTCGACCGCGATCCGCGTCTGGAGCAGCTGCAGGCCGCCGGGTTCCCTTTCCTCGCTCTCGGGCGCAGCCATTTACCTGACCCCTATGCCTGGTTCGACTTTGATAACTATGCCGGAACGTATCAGGCGACGCGTCGGCTTATCGAGCGCGGACATCAGCGCATCGCGCTGTTAGGGGAAAGCAACAGCCAGGCGTTTATAACCCAGCGCCGTCAGGGCTACCTTGATGCCCTACACGAAGCGGGGCTCTCCAGCGAATGGCTGCGCATCATGCCGCCGTCACGCCGCGCGGGATACACCACCACTCAGGCATTGCTGGCGCTGGATGTCGCGCCAACGGCGATCGTCACCGACTGCAACACCCACGGCGATGGGGCCGCGATGGCGCTGGCGCAGATGGGGCGCTTAACGGGCGAGAACGCCGTTTCGCTGGTGGTCTACGACGGCCTGCCGCAGGACAGCATTGTCGATATCGACGTGGCTGCGGTGATCCAGTCCACCCGTGAGGGCGTCGGGAAACAGATCGCCGACATGGTGCGGCAGCTGATTAACGGCGACGAGATTAGCCAGCTTCAGGTGCTGTGGCAGCCAGAATTCTCCCCGGGCCAGACAGCATAAATTTCCGCAAATTCTAAACCCGATCACAAATCCGAAACGTTTTGGTTTTCATCCGAAACGTTTCGGATCAACACTCAGGACATCCCGACGACAGGAGATGTCCGATGCACGATTCAATTTTACGCCTTGCCAGCGAAACGGTAGATGTGGTTATCAAAACCCACCCGTTCGCCGAAATTCTTTACTGGGGTCCACACCTTCGCTACTTTTCGCCGCAGGATGCGGCCACACTGTCCCGCCCGGTCGCCAACGGCAGGCTGGATGTCGACCTGCCGGTGACGCTGATGGCGGAACTGGCTCACGGCCTGTTTGGTGCGCCGGGCATTGAAGGCCACCGTCAGGGGCTGGACGGCTCGCCGCAGTTCCGCACCGTTGCCGTAGCGCAGGAGGGGCAAACCCTCACCGTGACTGCCGAAGATGATCACGCGGGCCTGCGCTTAACCAGCGAAATCACCCTTGATGACAGCGGCGTGCTGGTGGTTCGCCACGGTCTGACCAATCTTAAAAGCCAGCCGTGGCAGGTGGATCGCCTGGCCGTTACGCTGCCGCTGGCAGAACGTTCACGCGAAGTGATGGCGTTTCATGGCCGCTGGATCCGCGAGTTCCAGCCGCATCGCCTGCTGCTGGAGCACGACAGCTTCGTTATCGAGAACCGTCGCGGGCGTTCCTCACACGAGCACTTCCCTGGGCTTATCAGCGGCACGGCAGGTTTTAGCGAAATGGACGGCGACGTCTGGGGCGTTCACCTGGGCTGGAGCGGTAACCACCGCCTGCGCGCGGAAGCCAAAACCGACGGTCGCCGCTATCTGCAGGCCGAAGCGCTGTATCTGCCGGGCGAAATGCAGGTGGAAGAGGGCGAAACGCTGTGGACGCCACGCCTGTACGCCAGCTACTCGGCGCACGGGCTGAACGGCATGAGCCAGCAGTTCCACCGCTATCTGCGCGACAATATTATTCGCTTCCCGGAGAATAAACCGCGCCCGGTGCATCTCAACACCTGGGAGGGGATCTACTTCAGTCACGACCCGGAATACATCATGCGGATGGCCGAAGAAGCGGCCACGTTGGGCGTGGAGCGCTTTATCATCGACGACGGCTGGTTCAAAGGGCGCAACGACGACCACCGCGCGCTGGGCGACTGGACTCTCGACGAGAAAAAATACCCTAACGGCCTGATGCCGGTGATCAACCACGTCAAAAACCTCGGCATGGAGTTTGGTATCTGGGTTGAACCGGAAATGATTAACCCGGATTCGGATCTGTATCGCGCGCATCCTGACTGGGTGCTGGCGCTACCGGGCTATCAACAGGCGACCGGTCGCCATCAGCTGGTGCTGAACCTGAATATTCCGCAGGCCTTCGATTATCTGCTGGAGCGCATGAGCTGGCTGCTGGGTGAACATCCGGTGGACTATGTGAAGTGGGATATGAACCGCGAGCTGGTGCAGCCCGGTCATCAGGGCAAAGCCGCCGCCGACGCTCAGACCCGTCAGTTCTATCGTCTGCTGGATGTGCTGGGCGAGCGCTTCCCGCAGGTGGAGTTTGAATCCTGCTCTTCCGGTGGGGGGCGTATCGATTATGAAGTGCTGACCCGCTGCCATCGCTTCTGGGCTTCAGACAACAACGACGCGCTGGAGCGCAACACCATTCAGCGCGGGATGAGCTATTTCTTCCCGCCGGAGGTGATGGGTGCACATATCGGTCATCATAAATGCCATGCCACCTTCCGCCAGCACAGCATCGAATTCCGTGGCCTGACGGCGCTGTTTGGTCATATGGGACTGGAGCTGGATCCGCTGAGCGTGGATGAGCACGAGCGCGACGGCTATCGCCGCTATGCGGCGCTGCACAAGCAGTGGCGCGAGGTGATTCACCACGGCACCCAGTGGCGCGTGGATATGCCTGATGCCACCACCCAGGCGCAGGGTATAGTGAGCGACGATAAGAAACAGGGATTGTTTATTGTCAGCCAGCTTCGAATGCCTGATTACACCTTGATGATGCCGCTGCGTATGCCGGGACTGGAGGCCAACGCCCGGTACCGCATCACGCTGCTCGATCACCCGAATATTCGCCTGACCGGCGAAGGCGGCCACACCATGCGCAAGCTGCCGGCGTGGATGGAAGCCCCACAAACGGTGAGCGGCGAATGGCTGATGCAGGCGGGACTTGCGCTGCCGATTCTGGATCCGGAAACCGCCATTCTGATTGGCGTTGAACGCGTATAAGGCCAATGGGCCGGGGAACCGGCCCTCAGTTGAGGATAAAAATAATGAACACGACTGCCTGTACCCACAAAGACAATCCGAACTTCTGGATCTTCGGGTCATTCTTCTTTCTCTACTTCTTTATCATGGCCACCTGCTTTCCGTTCCTGCCGATCTGGCTGTCGGACATCATTGGCCTGAATAAAACCCATACCGGGATCGTCTTCTCCTGCATCTCGCTGTCCGCCATCTCGTTCCAGCCGGTGCTGGGGGTGGTGTCTGACAAACTGGGGCTGAAAAAACACCTGCTGTGGATCATTGCTGTTCTGCTGTTTTTGTTTGCCCCTTTCTTCCTCTACGTCTTCGCCCCGCTGCTGAAGGTCAATATCTGGCTGGGGGCGCTGAGCGGCGGGCTGTACATCGGCTTTGTCTTCTCGGCCGGTTCCGGGGCCATCGAGGCCTACATCGAGCGCGTGAGCCGTAACAGCTTCTTTGAATACGGCAAGGCGCGGATGTTTGGCTGTCTGGGCTGGGGGCTGTGCGCGTCTACCGGCGGGGTGCTGTTCAGTATCGACCCGTCGTATGTGTTCTGGATGGGATCGGGGGCGGCGCTCGTACTGATGTTGCTGCTGGTGGTAGCCAAACCGAAGCCCAACCAGACCGCACAGGTGATGGATGCGTTAGGGGCCAACCAGCCGCAGATCACCACCCGAACCGTGATCAACCTGTTCCGCCAGCGCAAAATGTGGATGTTCATTTTGTACGTGATTGGCGTGGCCTGCGTGTATGACGTGTTCGATCAGCAGTTTGCCACCTTCTTTAAAACCTTCTTCGCCACGCCGGAAGCAGGTACCCGCGCGTTTGGTTTTGCGACAACCGCCGGAGAAATCTGCAACGCCATCATCATGTTCTGCTCACCGTGGATCATTAACCGCATCGGTGCCAAAAATACGCTGCTGATTGCCGGGGTGATCATGGCGACGCGCATTATCGGCTCGTCGTTTGCCACCACTGCGGTTGAAGTCATTGCCCTGAAAATGCTGCATGCGTTGGAAGTGCCGTTCCTGCTGGTGGGCGCCTTCAAATACATTACCGGCGTGTTTGATACCCGCCTGTCGGCCACTATCTACCTGATTGGCTTTAACTTTGCTAAACAGCTGGCGGCGATCTTCCTCTCGGCGTTTGCCGGGAATATGTATGACCGGATCGGCTTCCAGGATACCTATCTGATGCTGGGCTGTTTTGTGCTGGCGATTACGGCGGTGTCGGCGTTTACGTTGAGCAATAAGCGGGATATCGCTGCCGCGGGCGCGGCAGCGTTAACACATCAGGCCAGGTAAAACACTTCTTGCAGCCCGGTACTCACCGGGCTGTTGTCCGGATTAGACGGCATGACGTCACGCATGTGCTTCCACCAGCGCTGGCAGACGTCGGTATTCGCTACCGCGTTCCAGCGCTCCTCCGATTCAATCTCCACGGTGGCAAACAGCAGGTTGCGCTCTTTATCCAGCCAGATGGCGTAGTGGTGTGCGCCGTGGTCCTTCAACACCGCTTCCAGTTCCGGCCAGATTGGGGTGTGGCGACGCTGATACTCCTCGTGGGCGTCCGGGTTTACCTGCATTACAAATGCTTTGCGGATCATAAGGCCTCCAGGTACAGCTCGCGCACTTCGTCGCGGCTGGCGGTGCGCGGGTTGCATGGCGCACACGGATCGGCGAGGGCTTTGTCCAGCCAGCCTTCGATGTCGGCCTGGGTGACGCCCAGTTTGCTAAATCCGGACGGAATGCCGACGCGGGTGCTCAGGGCGCGGATGGCGTTGATCGCCTCCATGCTCGCCGCTTCGTCGCTCATCTCGCGGGTATCAACGCCCATCGCCTGCGCTACGCGGGCAAACCGTGCGACGGCGTTCGGGCGGTTAAAGTTTTCGATGATCGGCAGCAGGATGGCGTTGCAAACGCCGTGCGGCAGGTTGTGTGTGGCGCCCGGCTGGTGGGCCAGCGCATGCACCAGGCCCAGTCCGGCGCTGTTAAACGCCATCCCTGCCAGATACTGACCAAAGGCCATTTGCTCCCGGGGTTCGAGATTATGTCCATTGTCCACGGCGTCGGGCAGCCACTGCGTAATTAAGCGAATCGCCTCCAGCGCGTTGGCGTCGGTCAGCGGGTGCGCGCCGACGGACACGTAAGCTTCGATGGCGTGGGTCAGGGCATCCATCCCGGTGGCGGCGGTGACGGAGGCCGGAATATCCAGCATCACGCTGGCATCATCCACTGCGATATCCGGGATGATATTCGGGTCGATAATCACCTCTTTCACCTGACGGTCAGTGTCGATGATCACTGCGTTGCTGGTCATCTCCGCGGCTGTACCGGCGGTGGTATTGATGGCGACCAGCGGCACGCCAGCGTTTTTTACTTTGCCGACGCCGGAGTACGCAGTAGAAGGGCCTGGATTGGCGGTAAGAATTTTAATCGCTTTGGCGGTGTCAATCGGGCTGCCGCCGCCGAAGGCGATAATGTAATCGCACTGCGCGGCCTGGTAAGCGGCATAGCCTTTTTGCACCAGCGCTTCCGTTGGATTCGGGAACACCTCGTCGAACAGGTGATACGACATCTGCTGCTCATCCAGTGCGGCAAACAGGCTGTCGAGCAGGCCCAGCGTGACCAACTGACCGTCGGTGACGATCAGCGCCGTGCCCCACTGTTTGCTTGCTACCAGATTAACCATATCGCCGATTGCGCCCGCGCCGTGCAGGCTGATTTTAGGAAGCGCCAACATAAAGCTCATGATCATTCTCCTTAATTACGTTGATTTTTATGCCCGGTGGCGCAGCGCGTGCACGCCGCGCCACCCGACATTTAGATCCGTCTTCGCTGCATAATCCGGCGGGTGATGATCGGCAGGGAGATCACCACAATCAGCATCGCGCCGATAATCACCGACATCACAATGCCCGGCACGTTGAGCAGGCTTAGCCCGAAGGTGACCAGCCCCATCAGGAAGGCGGCGATAATCACGCCCACCATGCTGCCGGAACCGCCGAGGATATTGACGCCGCCCAGCACTGCCATTGTCACCACCGCCAGCTCCCAGCCCATCGCGATTGTCGGACGGGTACTGCCCAGACGCGAGGTGAGTAGCACCGAGGCCAGTCCGGCCATCAGCCCCACCAGCGCAAACAGGATCAGGTTGTGGCGTTTGACGTTGATGCCGGAGTACCACGCGCCGGTCGGGTTATTGCCGATGGCGTAGGTGCGACGGCCGAAGTTGGTGCGATGCAGCACGAAGGCAAACAGGACAGCCAGCACGATAAACAGCGCGAACTCAAACGACAGCGCCCCCCAGACGTAGCCCTGACCAAGCCAGGCGAAGCTCTCCGGGTAGGCGTTCAGCGCCTGGTCGCCGAGCAGGATGTAGGTAATGCCGCGATACAGGCTCATGGTGCCGATGGTGATCACAATCGACGACAGGTTAAAGCGCGTCACCAGCAGGCCGTTGAACAACCCGCACAGCAGCCCCACGCCTAATCCCACGCAGACCAGCAGTGGGGTATCCAGCCCGGCCGCCGCGCAAAAGCCCATTACCGTTGAGCTGAGGGCGATGGTGGAGGCCACCGACAGATCAATTTCACGGGCGATAATCAGCATCGCCATCGGCAGCACGATGATCGCTTTTTCAGTGAAGTTGAACGTGGCATCCGACAGGTTCCAGATATCAAGGAAGTACGGGGAGGCCAGGGCGTTAACCACAAATACCGCCAGCGTCACCGCCAGCAGAAAACCTTCCCAGCACAGCAGGCGCTGGAAAATCCCTGCCGCAGCGGGCGTATTTTTGATCTCTTCAGACGTCATAATTTTGCTCATGATCTCACCGCCTGTTTCTGACGCGCCAGCGCCGCATCGCGCAGGATTAAGCGACCTTTACGTTTGTTGCCGCGCTCGTTGAGCAGGACCGCAATCACGATCACCGTCCCGGAGATGGCCATCTGCCAGAATGGCGACACGCCAATCACCGGCAGGGCATTGTTAATCACCCCAAGGAACAGCGCCCCGCACAGGCAACCCAGTACCCGACCGGTGCCGCCCATGGTGCTGATGCCGCCGATCACGCAGGCTGCCACCACCTGCAGCTCAAAGCCGTTCGCCACGTCGACATAGGCCACCGCGAAGCGTGAGATCCACAGATAGCCGCAGAACCCGGCCAGCGCCCCGGAGAGGCAGAAGCTGACGAACTGCATTTTCCCGGCGTTAATCCCGGTGTAGTACGCCGCCGTAGCGTTGCCGCCTGCGGTGTAAAGTGCGCGTCCGGTGCGGCTGTAGCGCAGGAAATAGCCCACCAGCAGCAGGGCGGCAACCGCGCACCAGCTCAGTACCGGCATCCCCAGCAATGAGGCACGCGGCAGGCCGAGGAAATCGGCGCTCATCTGGTTGGAGTTGACCCAGCCGCCGCCGGAGAGCAAGAAGATAATCCCGCGGTAGATGCTCATGGTGCCGAGCGTGACCACAATCGCCGGAATGCCCATCTTCCACACCAGCAAACCGTTGATCATCCCCATCAGCAGGCCAAGCGCGGTCGCCAGAATCAGCAGCGCCCACACCGGTACGTCGGGATAGTGGAAGTTAATCAGGGCGACGATCATCCCGGTCAGCGCCAGGTTGGCTGCCATCGACAGGTCGATGCCTTTGGTGAGCAGCACCATCATCTGGCCGAGGGCGAGAATAATCAGAATCGAGGTGTCGTTGAACATCTCCACCAGGTTACCTGGGGCAATAAACGACGGAACGCGCGTGCCGATGGCGATAATCATCAGAACGATCACCGCCGCCAGCAGAGCCTCGCGGTGTTTAAGCAGTTGCTGCACCATTATGCGGCCTCCTGTCGGGCACCGCTGGCGGCGCTAACGATGGTTTCGGCTGTTGCCTCACCCGCCTGATACTCCGCCACCATCAGCCCTTCATGCATGACGATAATCCGGTCGGCCATGCCCATCACTTCCGGCAGTTCGGAGGAGACCATGATTACCGCCAGCCCCTGGCCCACCAGCTCGGACATAAACTGATGCACCGCCGCTTTGGAACCGATGTCGATCCCTTTAGTGGGTTCATCAAGGATGATCACTTCCGGGTGGGTCGCCAGCCATTTGCCGATCACCACTTTTTGCTGATTGCCGCCGGAGAGCGTTTCAACCGCCTGTTTCCAGCTAAAGGCTTTTACCTGCAGGCGCTTCGCGTATTCGTCCGCCAGCTGCCACTCCCGCTCTTCATTCAACACCCCGTTGGGGTTGAGTTTGCCGAGCTGCGGCAGGCTGATGTTCTGCGCAATCGACAGCTCGATAATCGCCCCCTGTTTTTGCCGCTCTTCGGGCACGCAGACGATCCCGGCTTGAATGGCATCCGCCGGCTGGCGGAAGTGCTGGGCGTTGCCGTTCAGCACAATATTGCCGGAAGAGGGGCGCGATACGCCGCTCAAAGCCTGCATCAGCTCGGTACGCCCGGCACCGACCAGCCCATAAAAGCCGAGGATCTCGCCTTTGCGCAGGGTGAAAGAGATATTGGCGAACTCGGTCGGATGGCAGAGATCCTGCACCTCCAGCACGGTAGCGCCTTTTTCGCAGGCCACTTTCGGGAAAGTCTGGGTAATGGCGCGTCCGACCATCATCGCCACCATCCGCTCTTCGGTGATGTCGTTGATCGCCCCGGCGCCAACAAACACGCCGTCGCGCAGAATGGTGTAGTGATCCGCCAGCTCAAAAATCTCGTCGAATTTATGCGAAATAAACAGGATGGCTTTTCCTTCCTGCTTTAAGCGCTCGACGATCTGATAAAACTCGAGGATTTCGTGCTGCGACAGGGCGGCGGTCGGTTCATCGAGGATCACCACCTGGGCATCAAATGACAAGGCGCGGGCAATCGCCACCATATGGCGCTGGGCGATGCTCAAGGTTTTGAGCGTGGCGCGCGGGTCAATCTGCACCTCCAGACGGGTCAGGATCGCCTGCGCTTTGCGGTGCATTTCCGGCCAGTCGAGCTTCTTGAAAATGCCTTTATACAGATACTGGCCGACAAAAATATTTTCGGTGACCGACAGTTCATCGAACAGCACGGTCTCCTGATGAATAGCGGTAATCCCCACCTTATGCGCCGAATCGGGGGTTGGCAGGTGGATGGGAATCGCTTTGTAGAGGATCTCGCCTTCGTCGGGCTGATAGATGCCGGTCATCACTTTAACCAGCGTGGATTTGCCCGCGCCGTTTTCGCCGATCAGGGCGGTGACTTTGCCGGGCCAGAGCTCAAGCTGCACGTTCTCAAGGGCGCGCACACCCGGGAATACCTTGGTGATGCCCTGAAGCTGAAGCAGGGGTATGGACATGATAGTTCTCCATAAGACCCCCTCTCCCACAGGGAGAGGGGAAAGGAATCAGAAGATCTTCGAGAACTTATCAATATTGCTGGCATCGTAAACAAACGGCTCAGCCATTGCGCCGCTGCCGTCGGCATCGAGCTTCACTTTGCCCAGTTTACCCATGCTGGCTTCCTGTTTAGTGGCGGTACCTTTCACCAGGTCGTCCGCTAAATAGGTGGCAGCATAGCCGAGGTCGATCGGGTTCCAGATGGCGAAGCTCTTGCTGGCGCCGGATTTCACCGCGCCGGCCATCTCAGACGGCAGGCCTAAGCCGGTGACATACACTTTGCCGATCTTGCCCTGGTCTTTTACTGCCTGCGCGGCAGCCACGATGCCCACCGAGGACGGGGAGACAATCACTTTCAGGTCAGGATAGGTTTTCAGCAGGCCGACCGCTTCGCGGTAGCTCTTGTCCGACAGATCGTCGCCATAGGCCACGGTCACCAGATTGACGGACGGGTACTGTGGCAGCACCTTTTTCATCTCAGCAATCCAGGTGTTCTGGTTGGTGGAGGTTGGGGTCGCGCTGAGGATCGCCACATCGCCTTTTTCCACGTTCAGCGCTTTCAGCGCTTCGGCCACCAGCTTGACGTTGGTTTCGCCAATCAGGGCGTTATTGGAAGGATTGAGGTGGATCTGACGGCCGGCTTTCGCCACGCCGGAATCCCATGACACCACTTTGATCCCGCGCTGCATCGCTTTTTTCAGCACCGGCACCACGGCATCCGGATCGTTGGCGGAGATAGCGATCGCATCCACGCCCTGAGCGATCAACCCGTTCAGCACTTCGATCTGTGCTTCTGCGGTGGTGGTGGTCGGGCCGGTATAAATCACTTTTACATCGCCTAACTCTTTGGCAGCTTCCTGCGCGCCAACGTTCGCTGCTTCAAAGAATCCATTGCCTAACGATTTTGCCACCAGGGCGATTTTTACTTCAGCTAAAGCAGAACCGGACAACGCCAGGGCGGCAACGGTGAGGATCAAGCTTGTCTTTATTTTCATTGCTTTTACTCCACTTAATTGAGTTAGTTGTGTAGGGATTGCAGGTGTAGTTTCGCCCCGTCTCAATGAGCGGGGCGCGATGTTCTTATTTGTACAGATCTAACGCCGACTGCATAGGGTTAACGCCAAAGCGTTTGCCCAGCGCAATCAGTTCTTCCCGGGTGATGGTCTGCTTCATGCCACCCATGGAATAGACTTTCACCAGCACTTCGGCAGACTTTTCGGCGGTGTCGATCAGGCCAAAGGTTTCATCAAGCGTTGGACCGCTGCCGAACACGCCATGGAAAGGCCACAGCACCAGGGAATGTTTTTGCATCTCAACCGCGGTGGCTTCGCCAATTTCATCGGTACCCGGCACCATCCACGGCAGAATGCCCACGCCATCCGGGAACACCACCAGACACTCGGTGCTGCCTTCCCACAGCTGACGGGTGATGACGTCGGTGTTGTTCTCCAGCACGAAGGTCAGGGCGATCAGGTTGGTGGCGTGGCAGTGCATGATCACGCGGTCTTTCCCACCGGTGGCTTTGATACGCTCACAGTGGGAGAGGAAGTGGGCCGGCAGCTCAGAGGTTGGCACCGCTTCGTTGGTCAGCCCCCAAAGAATGTGGTAGCCCGCGCCGTCGCTGTCCACTTTTACGATGCCTAAATTTGCGGCGGGATCGAGCTGGACGTTGCGGAAGAACTTACCGGAGCCGGTGACGATAAACGGCGTGTTGGCGAGCAGCGGCATCGGCTGGCTCAGCGCGATATAACGCGGCTTCGCGTGGAAGTCGGCTTCGAACGGCGCAATATCCGTATCGTCCAGGCGCAGGGTCAGGTTACCGCCGTTGCGCTCGTCCCAGCCTTTCAGCCAGGCGTCGGTGGTGGCTTTAATCATGCCCTGGACGAACCAGGCGTTGGTGATGGTCTGCATTCTGTGTTTCCTTTGAAAATGCCGGGTGGCGCTACGCTAACCCGGCCTACGGTCATTTGTAGGCCCGGCAAGCAACGCGCCGCCGGGCAATGTCTTTACTTGCGTTTGCTCAATACGTCGTGCTCATACGCGCGCACGTTGTCCAGCCACTGGCTGCCCGCCGGGGTATCGTTGCGTTGGCAGTACATCTCCCATACCGCCTGCCACGGCAGCGACTTTTGCTCTTCCAGCAGCGCCAGACGGGTGGTGTAATCGCCTGCGGCTTCCAGGCTACGCAGCTCCTCGGTCGGTTCCAGCAGGGCGCGCAGCAGGGCTTTTTTCATGTTGCGGGTGCCGATAACCCACGCTGCGATGCGGTTAATTGACGCATCGAAGAAGTCGAGACCGATATGCACCCGATCAAACAGGTCATGGCGGATAATTTCGCTGGCGATGGCCTGGGTTTCGTCATCCAGCAGCACCACGTGGTCGCTGTCCCAGCGCACCGGGCGGCTGACGTGGAGCAGCAGGTGCGGGACGTACAGCATCGCAGCAGAGATTTTGTCGGAGATCACTTCCGTCGGGTGGAAGTGACCGGCATCCAGACACAGTGCGGTCTGACGGCTGGTGGCGTAACCCATGTAGAACTCGCCGGAGCCCACGGTGTAGCTTTCGGCACCGATGCCGAACAGCTTGCTCTCAACGGCGTCGAGGTGGTGGGCGGGGTCCAGCTTCTCGCGCATCGCTTCATCCAGCGCCGCCAGCAGACGCTGGCGCGGGGCGAGGCGATCGACGGTGATGTCTTTCATTCCGTCCGGGATCCAGATGTTCATTACCGACGGCGTACCCAGCTGCTCGCCGAAATACGCCGACACGCGACGGCTGGCCTTCACGTGGTCAATCCAGAACTGGCGAATCTCATCGTCGGCGTGGGAGAGGGTAAACCCGTCCGCGCTTAACGGGTGCGAGAAGCAGGACGGATTAAAATCCAGCCCCAGCTTGTTGCTTCTGGCCCACTCGACCCAGTTCTTAAAGTGTTCGGGTTTAATCGCATTGCGATCAACCGGCTGGTCGGATTCCAGATAAATGGCGTGCAGGTTCAGGCGTTTAGGGCCTGGGATCAGGCTCAGGGCCAGTTCGAGATCGGCCCGCAGTTCCGTGGCGTTACGCGCCTTGCCCGGATAGTTGCCGGTGGCCTGAATACCGCCGGTCAGCGCGCCGCCTGGGTTCTCAAAACCGGCGACGTCATCGCCCTGCCAGCAGTGCATAGAGACGGGCAGACGGTCGAGCTGACGCAGAGCCTCCTCGACATCCACGCCCACGGCGGCGAAACGCTGTTTAGCCAGTTCCCAGGCTTGTTCAAGTTGAGTGGTCATGCGCAAAGCTCCTTAGTCGGTCGTTGTTGCTGTAACTGCGCGCGATAGCGGGCAATTTCATGATCGGGATTGGGGGTAAAGGTGGTCAGGCCGTAATTTGCGGTTACCACCTGGCGGAATTGGTCAACGTTAGTCAGTTCGTCCAGGGTCATCAGCTGGATGCCGATATTGCCGAGCGTCGAGGCCTCAATCGGCCCGGCGACCACGGTGATGCCACAGGCGTCGGCGCACAGCTGGTTAAGCAGCTGGTTCTGGCAGCCGCCGCCGACAATGTGCAGCTGGCTGAACGGCTTGCCGCGCAGGGTCGCCAGTTCATGCAGCACTTCGGCGTACAGCAGGGCGAGGCTATCGAAAATGCAGCGTGCCAGTTCGGCGGCGCTGGCAGGCACCGGCTGCGCGCTATCGCGACAGGCGGCCTGGATCTCTGCGCTCATGTTGTCTGGATTAATAAAGCGGTCGTCGTTCGGATTGATCAGAAAACGGCACGCCGGAAGGGTGTCGGTTTCACCGATCAGGGCGGCCAGATCGCTCACGCCCTGCTCCTTCAACACCCGCTGCAGCAGCCACAGGCCCATAATGTTTTTCAGTACCCGATAACGGCCTTCTGCGCCGCCTTCGTTGGTGATATTCGCCGCCAGCGCAGCCTCGCTGGTGTACGGGGTTTTGCTCTCAAAGCCCATCAGCGACCAGGTGCCGGAGGAGAGATACGCGGCATCTTTGCTGGCCAGCGGCGCGGCGATCACCGCGCTGGCGGTATCGTGGCTGGCGACGGCGACCACCGGGATCTGATTATTCTGCGGGCAAATCCAGTGACCGATCACATTGCCCGGATGGGTAGGCGTACCGAACCAGCTCTGCGGTGCGCCGGTCCAGTTGAGCAGGTTCTCGTCCCAGCTATCGGAGTTGATGTTGACCAGCTGAGTGGTGGTGGCGTTGGTGTACTCCCAGTTCATCTTGCCGGTCAGTCGGTAGCTGAAGTAGTCCGGGATCAGCAGGGCATGGGCGACGTTTGCCACCAGCTCCGGCTGCTGTTCAACCAGCGCCCGCAGCTGATACAGGGTGTTAAACGGCAGAAACTGAATGCCACTGCGACCGTAGATCTCCGCTTTACCAATCTGGGCTAATGCGTGCGCCATCATTCCGTCGGTACGGCTGTCGCGATAGGAAACCGGCAGGCCGACGCGCTTACCCTGGCTGTCCAGCAGCACGTAATCCACGCCCCAGGTGTCGATCCCGATGCTGTCGATGCGAATACCCTCTTCGCATACCTTATTCAGCCCGGTGCGGATGTGCGCTTCCAGGCTATCGATATCCCAGCAGTCAAAGCCGTCCTGCTTTTGCAGGCAGTTAACAAAGCGGTGGATCTCGCGAAGCACAAGCGTGCGCTGTTCGCGGTGATAGCTCGCCAGCATTACGCGGCCGCTTGATGCGCCTAAATCGACAGCCACACAATGGCGGAAAGTCATGGTCGGAGGTCCTTCTTGAAGTCATTGCTCGAAAGTGTAAGAAGGGGAACAAAAAAACACCTTCTCGCCACTGACAGGGAAATTGTACGGCTGGCAAGAAAGCAAAGATGAACGTGAGGGAGTTCACAATTTCCATTATCAGGGCGGATTTTGGGCGGTGTGACGGTGGCCGCATTTCCGGATCTTTCCCGCCGTTTCTTAAAAAAGCGACAGGGTTTGCGCCAAATGCTGTCAGAAATTTAAGGTGAGAACCGCTGCCCTTAATTACTATTTTGAGAACATTTCTCATTGGTGGTGGCCGTTATGACCGTACTGCACAGCGTGGATTTTTTCCCTTCCGGAGGTTCGCCTGTGGCGATTGAACCGCGACTGCCTCAGGCGGCGTTCCCTGAGCATCACCATGATTTCCATGAGATTGTGATTGTGGAGCACGGGACCGGGATCCACGTGTTTAATGGCCAGCCCTATACCATCAGCGGCGGTACGGTCTGTTTTGTCCGTGACCATGACCGGCACCTGTATGAACATACCGACAATCTGTGCCTGACCAACGTGCTGTACCGTTCCCCGGATGCGTTCCAGTTTTTGTCGGGTATCAACCAGCTGCTGCCGCAGGAAAAGGACGGGCACTATCCGTCGCACTGGCGGGTAAACCCCTCCACGCTGCAGCAGGTACGCCAGCTGGTCAGCCAGATGGAGCAGTCTGACGACAATACCGAAACCCATACCCTCGCCAGCCGTGAACTGCTGTTTATGCAACTGCTGGTCCTGCTGCGGCGCAGCAGTCTGGTGGAAGGGCTGGAGAATAACGATGCCCGGCTCAATCAGCTGATGGCCTGGCTGGAAGATCACTTCGCCGAAGAGGTGTGCTGGGAGACGCTGGCAGAGACCTTTTCGCTCTCGCTGCGCACCCTGCATCGCCAGCTGAAGCAACACACCGGGCTCACGCCCCAGCGCTATCTGAATCGCCTGCGGCTGATCAAGGCCCGTCACCTGCTGCGCCATACCGATGACAGCGTGACGGATATCGCATATCACTGTGGTTTCGGCGACAGTAACCACTTTTCTACCCTGTTTCGCCGCGAGTTTGAATGGTCCCCGCGCGACATTCGTCAGGGCCGGGATGCGTCACTTCAGTAACGCGAAGGCAATCACCGTTTTCTGACCGCAAACCGGGTAATAATGTCAGGTTGTTCACCGTTGGGGTCAGGATGTGGCAGGACAGTTAATTCTTCGTAGAGCCGATTTTTTTGCCTCTACCGCCCAGGCCGTGGCGGTAGCGGATCGCTATCCGCAAAATGTCTTTGCCGAACATACCCATGACTTTTGTGAGCTGGTGCTGGTGTGGCGCGGTAATGGCCTGCACGTCCTCAACGATCGTCCCTACCGCATCACCCGCGGGGATCTGTTTTACATCCGCGCCGAAGATAAACACTCCTACGCCTCGGTTAACGATCTGGTGCTGCAAAACGTCATTTACTGCCCCGACCGGCTGCGGCTCAACGTCGACTGGGGGGCGAATATTCCGGGCTTTCTGGACTCGCGCAGCAACCCGCACTGGCGACTGGGTAGCAACGGCATGACGCAGGTACGCCCGGTGATCACCCAGCTGGAGCAGGAGAGCCAGAAGGACGATCCGCATGCGTTTGAACTGTCTGAACTGCTGTTTGCCCAGCTGGTGTTAACCCTGAAACGCTACCGTTACGCCACCGATGGCCCCGCTGCCAGCGGGCAGGAAGCGCTGCTGGATAAGCTGATCACCGCCCTGGCGGGCAGCCTCAACCGTAGCTTTGTGCTGGAAAAATTCTGTGAACAGGAGCAGTGCAGCGAGCGCGCTCTGCGTCAGCAGTTCCGCACCCAGACCGGGATGACCGTCAACCATTACCTGCGCCAGCTGCGCATCTGCCACGCGCAGTATCTGCTCCAGCACACCGAGATGATGGTCAGCGAAGTGGCGATGCAGTGTGGGTTTGAGGACAGTAACTATTTTTCGGTGGTGTTTAACCGGGAGATAGGGATGACGCCGGTTCAGTGGCGTCACCGCAGTCGACATGCTGCCTGATAAATACACCGTCAATCAGCGCATCCTCCCTCACACCCCCGCCAGATCAGTAACATAACCAGAAGTTATAACCTTATTATAACTACGGCATTGATAAACATTTTCAATATCATTTAATTAACTATAATGAACCAACTGCTTACGCGGCATTAACACCTTTGCCGCCCGACAATAATGGAGATGATTATGAGTTATACCCTGCCATCCCTGCCGTACGCTTATGACGCACTGGAGCCGCATTTCGACAAGCAGACGATGGAAATCCATCACACCAAACACCACCAGGCTTATGTCAACAACGCTAACGCTGCACTGGAAAGCCTGCCGGAATTCGCTGACCTGTCTGCAGAAGAGCTGATCGCTAAACTGGATCAACTGCCTGCTGACAAGAAAACTGTACTGCGCAACAACGCAGGCGGTCATGCGAACCACAGCTTCTTCTGGAAAGGCCTGAAAACCGGTACCACCCTGCAGGGTGACCTGAAATCTGCTATCGAGCGCGACTTCGGTTCCGTTGATAACTTCAAAGCTGAGTTTGAAAAAGCCGCTGCAACCCGCTTCGGTTCTGGCTGGGCGTGGCTGGTGCTGAAAGGCGACAAACTGGCTGTGGTTTCTACCGCGAACCAGGACTCCCCGCTGATGGGTGAAGCAGTTTCTGGCGCATCCGGTTTCCCAATCGTGGGCCTGGACGTGTGGGAACACGCTTACTACCTGAAATTCCAGAACCGTCGTCCAGACTACATCAAAGCATTCTGGGACGTTGTGAACTGGGACGAAGCAGCAGCGCGTTTCGCCGCTAAAAAATAAGGTTGCATTGCCGCCTGTGAGAAGCGAGTCTGATGACTCGCTTTTTTTGTCTCTGCAGAAAGGAGCAGCGATGCACAATCCGGTGAATGTTTTTACAGGCAAGGTCAGGGATTACGACGGCAGCCGTCCGAGCGCCATTGCCAAACGCCAGCTTGACGGTGAACTGACGTTGACCGATCTGGGGCTGGCAGGCGATGAGCAGGCCGAGAAGAAAATCCACGGCGGGCCAGAGCGCGCGCTGTGCCACTATCCGCGAGAACACTATCAGCACTGGGCGCGCGAGTATCCCGCTCAGGCCGATCTGTTTGTCGCCCCCGCGTTTGGCGAAAACCTCTCTACCGACGGGATGACGGAGCAAAACGTCTTTATCGGCGATATCTTCCGCTGGGGAGAGACGCTGATCCAGGTCACTCAGCCACGTTCACCCTGCTTTAAGCTCAACTACCATTTTGGCATCAGCGATATGTCGGCTCAGTTGCAAAACGCAGGCAAAACCGGCTGGTTGTACCGCGTGGTGCTGGCGGGCAATGTCTCCGCCGATGCGCCGCTGGAACTGGCGTCCCGTTTGAGCGACGTGTCGGTTTATGATGCCTGTGCCATTGCGTGGCATATGCCGTTTGATGACGAACAGTACCGGCGTCTGCTGTCGGCGGCGGGGTTATCCACCAGCTGGACACGAACGATGCAAAAGCGCCGCATGAGCGGCCAGATCGAAGATAATTCGCGGAGATTGTGGGGAAGTTGAAGCAGGCCGGGTAGGGCGTAGCCGCCACCCGGCACAACCACTAGGATCGCTTATACAACGGCAACCACAGCGTTAATCGCAACCCACCCAGCGGGCTGTCATCGGCTTTTACCCAGCCGCGATGCTGCTGAATGGCGGTCTCGACAATCGCCAGACCCAACCCGGTGCCGCCAGATTCACGGTCGCGGGCCTCGTCAGTACGGTAGAACGGACGGAAAATCTGCTCGCGATCTTCCGGGCTCACGCCGGGACCGTCATCATCCACGTTGATGGTGATGCCGTCTTTGTCCACCGCAAACGCCACCTCAATTTTGGTATGCGAGTAGCGCAGGGCATTGCGCACGATATTCTCCAGCGCGCTTTCCAGCGTGTTGGGGTTACCGTACAGCGGCCATGGCCCTGGCGGGAAGTTGACGGTGAACGATTTACCCACCTGTTCCGCTTCGAACGCGGCGTTGTCCAGCACCTCATGCCACAGGTGATTGGCTTTCACCGTTTCGCTGACCAGTGCGTTCTTCTGCTGATTGCGCGACATCACCAGCAGGTCGTTGATCATGCTGTCCAGACGGTGCGCTTCCGTTTCAATACGCTCCAGCTCTTTGCTTTCACCACTGCGGCGGCGCAGCAGGGCGGTGCCCAGCTGCAGACGCGTCAGCGGGGTACGCAATTCGTGTGAGATATCCGAAAGCAGACGCTGCTGAGTGGTCATCATCCGCTCAAGCGCCGTCACCATCTGGTTAAAACTGGCACCCGCCGCTAAAAATTCCTGCGGGCCGGCTTCCAGTTCCGGGTGTTGCCGCAGGTTGCCCTGCGCCACTTCATCTGCCGCGTTTTTCAGCTTACGCGCCGGTTTCGCCAGACTCCAGGCCAGCCACAGCAGCAGCGGCGAGCTGACCAGCATAGTGACAATCAGCAGCAGTAGCGGACGGTCAAACAGCAGGTTGATAAAGTCGGACTGGGAGTTGCTTGCCGGGCGAATCAGATAGAGCTGGTAGTTATCTTCCCCGTCACTGACGGAAAAAGGCCCCACCATCTCTACGCGACCGTATTTTTTCTTTTGTGGATGATCGGCGTTATCCGCCTGGCCAATGAAGTTGCGGATGATCTGCATTTCATTGCGTTCCGCGCCGATCACGCGCCCTTCGCTGGTAACCAGCAGCAGGCGTTGTCCGGGCGGTGCCCACTTATCGATGGCGCGAAACAGCCTGCGCCACCACATCAAATCATTGGGCGGATCGATGGCCAGTTCGGCTTCTACGTGCTGCTCGATCATCACACCCTGACGTTGCTCGCTGTCGAGGAGCTCCGTCATCTGGCGTGAGTCGAGTTTGGGTAACATCAAAACCAGCATTAAAACCAGTGCCAGCGTCAGCCAGAAGATGGCGAAGATGCGGGCGGTTAAGCTGCCTATCATGAAGCGGAAACCATCAGATAACCGCGTCCACGCAGGGTTTTAAACCATGGGTGACCGTCTTTACGCTCCGGCAGTTTACGGCGCAGGTTAGAGATGTGCATATCGATGGCGCGGTCGAATGGCGTCAGGCGTTTACCCAGAACTTCCTGGCTTAAATGCTCGCGCGATACCACCTGGCCAAGATGCTGCGCCAGCAGATAAAGCAGGGTGAACTCGGTGCCGGTAAGCTCCAGCGCCTGGCCGTCAAAATTGGCTTCCTGGCGGCCTGGATTGAGGCTCAGGGAGTCGACTTCCAGCGTTGGCGAGCTGTTGTCGGTATTCTGCTGCTGCTCGCTCCAGTGGGAACGGCGCAGGATGGCACGAATACGCGCGACCAGCTCACGGTCGTTAAACGGTTTAGGTAAATAATCATCGGCACCCAGCTCAAGGCCGAGTACGCGATCGAGTTCGCTGCCGCGCGCGGTCAGCATAATAACAGGGGTCTGGTGCGTCTGGCGTAGCTCTTTAAGCGTGTCGATACCGTTCTTCTTCGGCATCATGACATCGAGCAAAAGTAAATCGATGCTATCGTCGAGCTGGCTCAGGGCCTGCTCCCCATCATGGGCAACCGATACATCAAAGCCTTCCATGTCGAGCAACTCCTTTAACAGGGATGTCAGCTCTCGGTCATCATCAACTAATAGGATTTTATTCATTCTTTAAATACCTCCGAGGCAGAAATTACGTCATCAAGGCTCTCTAATCCATGACTTTACGTTGTTTTACACCCCCTGACGCATGTTTGCAGCCTGAATCGTAGACTGTCTCTCGTTGAATCGCGACACGAAAGATTTTGGGAGTATGTGATGCGCATAGTTACCGCTGCCGTCATGGCCTCAACACTGGCGTTCAGTGCATTTAGCCAGGCTGCTGGAGCTATCACCGGCGATAACCGCCCCTCAACGGAGGGCGTTGTGCAGCACAGCGGCCAGGTCAATATGTTTGACGGCATAAGTTTAACCGAACATCAGCGCCAACAGATGCGCGATCTTATGCACCGGGCCCGGCATGACCAGCCCCCTGTTAATGTTAGCGAAATGGAGACAATGCATAGCCTTGTCACCGCAGAAAATTTTGACGAAAGCGCTGTACGCGCTCAGGCAGAAAAGATGGCGCAGGAGCAGGTTGCTCGCCAGGTCGAAATGGCCAGGGTTCGCAACCAGATGTTTCACCTGCTAACGCCCGAGCAGCAAGCGGTTTTGAACCAGAAACACCAGCAACGTATGGACCAGTTGCGTGAGGTTGCACGGATGCAGAAGAAGTCTGAATCGACGCTTTTTAGTAGCAATACCCGTAGTAACCAGTAACCCTGTTTTTCCTTGCCATAGACACCATCCCTGTCTTCCCCCACATGATGTGGGGGTTTTTTTTGCCCGTCATTCAAATGTGTTAACCGTTTATTCATCTTATTGCCTCCCGTGCATCCGTTATACTAGCGGCATAGCATGTCAGGAGTGTTTATGAATCAAACTTATGCGCGGCTGGTCAGTCGGGCGGCAATCGCGGCGACGATCATGGCGTCCTGCCTGTTGGTTATCAAAATCTTTGCGTGGTGGTATACCGGTTCGGTCAGTATTCTGGCGGCGCTGGTGGATTCGCTGGTCGATATCGCCGCCTCGGTCACCAACCTGTGGGTCGTGCGCTATTCGTTGCAGCCCGCAGATGAAGAGCACACCTTTGGCCATGGCAAAGCCGAGTCTCTGGCTGCGCTGGCGCAAAGCATGTTCATTTCCGGCTCGGCGCTGTTTCTCTTTTTGACCGGATTTCAGCATCTGTATACCCCATCGCCGATGAAAGAACCGGGCGTTGGGATGATCGTCACGCTTATCGCACTTATTAGCACAATCGTTCTGGTAACGTTCCAGCGCTGGGTAGTGCGAAAAACGCAAAGCCAGGCGGTACGGGCAGATATGCTTCATTATCAGTCTGATGTTATGATGAACGGCGCTATTCTTATTGCGCTCGGTCTGGCCTGGTATGGCTGGCACCGGGCCGATGCGTTGTTTGCGTTAGGGATTGGGATCTATATTTTATACAGCGCCTTACGCATGGGCTACGAAGCAGTGCAATCGCTTCTCGACCGTGCATTACCCGACGCAGAACGGCAAGAAATCTTTGAAATCGTCATCTCCTGGCCAGGCGTCAGTGGGGCACACGATCTTCGCACGCGGCAGTCAGGGCCGACCCGCTTTATTCAGATTCATTTAGAAATGGAAGACAACCTGCCGCTCGTTCAGGCCCATCTGGTGGCTGAGCAAGTTGAGCAAGCGATTTTGCGGCGTTTCCCGGGTTCGGATGTCATTATCCACCAGGATCCCTGCTCGGTTGTACCCAGGTCAGACAACAAGCATTTTGAGCTTTCGTAATTCGTTGTAAAAAAGTGAGCCAGGCCAGCATTTTGTGGAAAAATAACCGCCATGTGGGCTGACCTGAATCAATTCAGCTGGAAGTGATTGATATACTATTTGCAGTATTCGTTGGTCGATAGACGTCTTCCGGCAACAGATTTCATTTTTGCATTCCTAAGTTCAGAGGTAGTCATGATTAAGAAAATCGGTGTGTTGACAAGCGGCGGTGATGCGCCCGGCATGAACGCAGCAATTCGTGGCGTGGTTCGCGCGGCGTTGACGGAAGGTCTTGAAGTTTTTGGTGTCTATGACGGTTACCTTGGCCTGTACGAAGATCGTATGGTACAGCTCGACCGCTACAGCGTGTCTGACATGATTAACCGCGGCGGCACCTTCCTGGGCTCTGCACGTTTCCCTGAATTCCGCGAAGAGCACATCCGTCAGGTGGCTATCGAGAACATGAAGAAACGCGGTCTGGATGCGCTGGTGGTAATCGGCGGTGACGGCTCCTACATGGGTGCAAAACGTCTGACTGAAATGGGCTTCCCGTGCATCGGTCTGCCAGGCACCATCGATAACGACATCAAAGGAACGGACTACACCATCGGCTTCTTCACCGCGCTGGGCACGGTTGTCGAAGCGATTGACCGTCTGCGCGACACCTCCTCTTCTCACCAGCGTATCTCCATCGTTGAAGTGATGGGCCGCTACTGTGGCGACCTGACGCTGGCAGCGGCCATTGCGGGCGGCTGTGAGTTTGTGGTGGTGCCAGAAGTAGAATTCAGCCGTGAAGACCTGGTTGCCGAGATCAAAGCCGGGATCGCTAAAGGTAAAAAACACGCTATCGTTGCCATCACCGAGCACATCTGTGACATCGAAGAGCTGGCGCGTTACATCGAAACCGAAACCAAACGCGAAACCCGCGCCACCGTTCTCGGCCACATCCAGCGCGGCGGCTCCCCGGGTCCTTACGACCGTATCCTGGCCTCCCGTATGGGCGCGTACTCCATTGAGCTGCTGCAGCAGGGCTTCGGCGGTCGCTGCGTCGGTATTCAGAACGAAAAACTGGTTCACCATGACATTGTTGACGCAATTGAAAGCATGAAGCGTCCGTTCAAAGGTGACTGGCTGGACTGCGCGAAAAAACTGTACTGATTTAAGTTTCTAACGCCGGGTAATGGATTTGCCTTACCCGGCTTTTTTACGCCTACTGTTTATTTATTCCTCAATGTTATATCCAATCTTTTTTTATTCTTTAATCATTGGTGAGCTTTCTGGCACGCTGCACTCATCAAAAACAACATTTAAGCGAGTTGGACGATGAACAAATGGGGTGTGGGGTTTACTTTATTGCTGGCATCGACCGGCGTTCTGGCAAAGGATATCCAGTTACTGAACGTGTCTTACGATCCGACGCGTGAACTGTACGATCAGTACAACAAAGCGTTTGCGGCGCACTGGAAACAGGAAACCGGTGACAACGTGGTGATCCGCCAGTCGCACGGCGGCTCCGGTAAGCAGGCAACGTCGGTCATTAACGGTATCGAAGCCGATGTCGTGACCCTGGCGCTGGCTTATGACGTGGATGCCATTGCGGAACGCGGCCGTATCGATAAGAACTGGATTAAACGCCTGCCGGACAACTCCGCACCGTACACCTCCACCATCGTTTTCCTGGTGCGTAAAGGCAACCCGAAACAGATCCACGACTGGAACGATCTGGTGAAGCCTGGCGTATCCGTGATCACGCCGAACCCGAAAAGCTCCGGCGGCGCACGCTGGAACTATCTGGCAGCCTGGGGTTACGCCCTGCATCACAACAATGGCGATCAGGCTAAAGCGCAGGATTTCGTGAAATCACTGTATAAAAACGTTGAAGTGCTGGACTCCGGCGCGCGTGGTTCAACCAACACCTTCGTGGAACGCGGTATCGGTGATGTGCTGATCGCGTGGGAAAACGAAGCGCTGCTGGCCACCAACGAACTGGGCAAAGACAAATTTGAAATCGTCACCCCGAGCGAATCGATTCTGGCTGAACCGACCGTTTCCGTTGTCGATAAAGTGGTGGATAAGAAAGGCACCCAGGCCGTGGCCGAAGCCTATCTGAAGTATCTCTACACGCCAGAAGGCCAGGAGATCGCCGCGAAGAACTACTACCGTCCGCGTGATGAAGCGGTGGCGAAGAAGTACGAAAACGCCTTCCCGAAACTGAAACTGTTCACTATCGATCAGGAGTTCGGCGGCTGGACCAAAGCGCAGAAAGAACACTTCTCGAATGGCGGTACCTTCGACCAGATCAGCAAACGCTAAACACGGATAGCCTCATCAGGCCCGGTACGCCTCGCGCGACCGGGCTTTTTTGTTTGTCATCATTTTGCGTTACTCTTTCGTCTCATTCGGAAACAGGAAACGCCTCATGAAAAAAGCAGCTTTTCTCCTCCTGGCGCTGGTGGCGATCGCCATTGTGGCGGGCGGTATTTTCCGGATGAAGGCGGGCGACCCCGATGCGTTACGCGACATTGTCCTCGACCAGTGCTTACCCGGTCAGCTGCAGCAGCGCAATCCAGCCCCCTGCGCCCAGGTGAAACCGGATGCCGGTTACGCGGTGTTAAAAGATCGCAACGGACCGCTGCAGTATCTGTTGATGCCCACTTACCGTATCAATGGCACGGAAAGCCCGCTGCTGACTCAGGCTCACACGCCCAATTTCTTCTGGCTGGCATGGCAGGCGCGCAGCTTTATGCGTGTGAAGCACGGGGCGGGTATACCTGACAGCGCGGTGTCGCTGACGATTAATTCCCACACCGGGCGGACGCAAAACCATCTGCATATCCACATCTCCTGCCTGCGCCCGGACGTGCGTGCGGCATTGAATACGCATCAGGCGCAGGTCAGTACCCAGTGGCTGCCGTTTCCTGGCGGCCTGGAAGGGCATACGTATCTGGCGCGCCGGGTAACGGATGCGGAGCTGGTCAAGCGCAGCCCGTTTATCATGCTGGCCGAGGAAGTACCCGATGCACGCAAGCATATGGGACGCTACGCCATGGCGATGGCGCAGCAGGCGGATGGGTCGTTTATCCTGCTGGCGACCGAACGTAATCTGCTGACGCTTAACCTCGCAACCGCTGAGGAATTGCAGGATCATCAATGCGATATCCTGAATTGACCCCACCATAAATGGCGTTTACTTAGGCAAACGCTCCTCGTAGACTTGCTGAAAAAATCTACAGGAGACAGGTATGTCGCTCTGGTTTACTCACCCGCTGTTTCTGCCCTCGCTGATTATCCTGGTCACTATCGTGCTGTGGGCGACGGCGCTACTGCCGGAATTTCTTACCGCGCTGCTGTTCTTTACCGCAGCGATGATCGCCCGCATTGCCCCGCCGGAAGTTATTTTTGGCGGTTTTGCGTCGTCGGCCTTCTGGCTGGTGTTCAGCGGATTTGTGCTCGGCGTGGCGATCCGCAAAACGGGGCTGGCGGACAGGGCGGCGCGGGCGCTGTCGGCGAAGCTGACCGATTCCTGGGTGCAGATGGTGGCGAGCGTGGTGCTGCTCAGCTACGCGCTGGCGTTTGTGATGCCGTCTAATATGGGGCGTATCGCGCTGCTAATGCCGATTGTGGCGGCGATGGCGAGACGAGCGGGCATTGCCGATGGCTCCCGGGCGTGGTTTGGCCTGGCGCTGGCCGTCGGGTTTGGCACCTTCCAGCTTTCCGCCACCATTCTGCCCGCCAACGTGCCCAATCTGGTGATGAGCGGTGCGGCGGAAGGGTCGTACGGTATTCATCTCAACTATGTGCCGTACCTGCTGCTGCACACCCCGGTGCTGGGCGTTCTGAAAGGCCTGATTCTGGTAGGCCTGATCTGCTGGCTGTTTCCCGGCGCTCCGAAACCGGCGCAGGATCTTGCGCCGCCGGAGCCGATGGGGCGCGATGAGAAGCGGCTGGCCTGGCTGCTGGCGGTGGTGCTGGTGATGTGGGTGACGGAGAGCTGGCACGGGGTTGGCCCGGCGTGGGTCGGGCTTGCGGCTTCGCTGGTGGTGCTGCTGCCACGCGTGGGGTTCATCACCGGCGAGGAGTTTTCCGCGGGGGTGAACATGCGCACCTGCATCTACGTGGCGGGCATTCTTGGGCTGGCGATCACCGTGACGCAGACCGGGATTGGCCGCGCGGTGGGCGAGGCGTTGCTGCAGGTGATGCCGCTGGATGCCGACAATCCATTCACCAGCTTCCTGGCGCTGACCGGTATCACCACGGCGCTGAATTTTATTATGACCGCGAACGGCGTGCCGGCGCTGTACACCACGCTGGCGCAAAGCTTCTCGGACGCGACCGGTTTTCCGCTGCTGTCGGTGATTATGATTCAGGTGTTGGGCTATTCCACGCCGCTGCTGCCGTATCAGGCGTCGCCGATTGTGGTGGCGATGGGGCTAGGTAAAGTGCCTGCGCGGGCGGGGATGTTGCTCTGTCTGGCGCTGGCGATCGCCACCTATCTGGTGCTGCTGCCGCTGGATTATCTATGGTTCAGGGTCCTGGGACAGCTATAAAAAAAGCCCGGTAGCGCTGGCGCTGACCGGGCCTTGTTCATTGGCAAACAGCGATTACGCCTGTTTAGCCGCTTCTGCTGCTTTAACGATCACCGCGAAAGCGTCAGCTTTCAGGGAGGCGCCGCCAACCAGCGCGCCGTCGATGTCCGGCTGGGTGAACAGCTCTGCTGCGTTCGCTGCGTTTACGGAACCGCCGTACTGGATGATCACTTGCTCAGCCACTTTCGCGTCGGCTTTAGCAATGTGGTCACGGATAAATTTGTGCACTGCCTGAGCCTGCGCAGGAGTTGCAGATTTGCCAGTACCGATTGCCCAGACTGGTTCGTAAGCGATAACTGCGCCTTCGAACGCGCTCGCGCCCTGTGTTTTCAGTACCGCGTCGATCTGACGTGCGCAAACTTCTTCAGTTTTGCCTGCTTCGTTTTCTGCTTCGGTTTCACCGATGCACAGAACCGGCACCAGGCCTTGCTCTTTCACCACGGCAAATTTCTTCGCGATGAACTCGTCGGATTCTTTGTGGTAAGTACGACGCTCAGAGTGACCGATGATGATGTATTTTGCGCCGATATCTTTCAGCATTTCAGCGGAGGTTTCACCGGTGAATGCGCCAGACAGGTTAACGTCAACGTTCTGCGCGCCCAGAATGATATGGCTGCCGTCAGCGGCGTGTTTAGCCAGATCCAGATACATGTCTGGTGGAGCGATAGCAACGCCGCAGCCGGTCACACCAGCCAGCTCTTTACGCAGGTTCGCAACCAGTTCATTTACCATGTGGCGGCTGCCGTTGAGTTTCCAGTTACCTATCACTAAAGGATGTCGCATTTCATTTCTCCACGCTACAAGAGCGAATTAAGGATTATGGCCGCCCTGAAGGGCAGCATGGTCTGTGAATCAGTATAGAGATTTTCCCTCGAAAGGCTTTGCTTTTTGTCATTAATTCGCCCCACCGAGTGACTCAGATAACGCCAGCTTAATCGGTTCAACAGCGAAGGTCAGCCCCTTTTCGCCGTTGTCTGCCACCACATAGCGAACCGCACCTTCCGTTTCGGCGTAGTAGCGCTTATTTTTGCCTGCGGACAGCAGTTTTTGCAGTTTTTTCTGGCTCTGGGTTGGGGTCAGCGCGGGGGTAAAGGCGCGTAAAATCGCGCTCATGTATTCCAGCGCTTTGGCTTTAGCGGCCTTTTGTTCTGGCCCCTGTATCGGCAGCCAGGTGATCTGCATGCTCTTAATTTTTAACGTACCGCGCTCCAGCGCGGTAGAAGCATACAGATTTTCATTAATCTTACTGGCGGCGCGGGTCAGGTTCGGGGTATCCCGGGCACCGTCAATGGCACGAAACTCGCTAAGCGGCAGCGTGGGGTTGTTGTTGTTGAACGTTTCACGAAAGAGGCTAATGGACTGATCAAATGACGGCGCACCCGGCATCACATAAGGTGCGGTTGCGGGCGCGGAGGTCTGCGCTGCGCGCACAGAAACGCTCACTCCCAGCAGTGTTAAACTCAGCCAAATAAAGAGAAACCGCATCTTCATCAATAAAATCCCTGAATGTTAATGCCCACGATTAAAACGGTATCCGGCTGGCTTGTCAAAAGGATGCAACTCCAGGGTAAACTACGCTCCGCTACGATTCTAAGGAACCTGATATGACCATACAGCAGTGGCTGTTCTCATTCAAAGGGCGTATTGGACGCCGTGATTTCTGGATCTGGATAGGCGTCTGGATTGCCGCCATGCTGATCCTGTTTACCCTGGCAAGCCGCGCATGGTTGAGCACTCAGACCGCTGCGTTCGTGCTGGTTTCTCTGCTGTGGCCAACGTCGGCGGTGTTAGTTAAACGTCTGCACGACCGGGGCCGCTCAGGGCTATGGGCGCTGCTGGTTGTTCTGGCGTGGATGCTGCTGGCGGGGAACTGGTCAATGCTGCCGTCGATGTTGCCGTGGGTCGTCGGACGCTTAATTCCCACCATTATTTTTGTGATGATCGTTATAGACCTGGGCGCCTTTGTCGGCACCCAGGGGGCAAATAAATACGGTAAAGATACGATCGACGTGAAGTACCGCTAATTACCAGTAATGCTCAGCAGTCATGTGGCCCGGCCGACGGCGCAAATGTTTGGTCATCTGTCGGGTCGTTTTCAGCAGCTCCTGGGTATCGCGCACCATCTGCGGGTTACCGCACAGCATCACATGGCTGGTTTCTGCCGCCATTGTCAGGCCAACGGCCGCTTCCAGCTCACCATTCTCAATGAGCGCGGGCACGCGCCCATTCAGGGAACCCGCTACCGTTTCGCGACTCACCACGGTCTGAATTTTCAGTTTGCCTTCATAGCGCTTTTGTAATTCCAGCATCAGCGGCAGATAGCTCAAATCGGCGGCATAGCGCGCAGCGTGTACCAGCACAATATTTTCAAAGCGATCCAGATCCTGTCCGTACTGCAGAATAGAGAGATAAGGGCCGATGGCGGTGCCGGTTGCCAGCATCCACAGCGTGTCGCACGCCGGGACTTCATCCAGCACGAAGAAACCTGCCGCTTCGCTCACAATCTGTATCTCATCACCGGGCTTCAGCGTCGCCAGTCGTGGGCTCAGTTTGCCATCAGGGACGGTGACCAGATAGAACTCAAGGTCCGGGTTATCCGGCGCGTTAACGTAGGAGTAGGCGCGCTGCACGCGCTCGCCGTCGATTTCCAGACCCAGCTTGGCGAATTGCCCGGCCGTGAAGGGATGGATGGGCGCATGGACAGTGAGACTAAATAGCGCATCGGTCCAGAATTCTACCTTTTTAACTTTACCTGTTACCCAGTCTGCCATGATCTTCTCCTGTGCTGATTTCTTGTTCTATCTTCCTTACCTGGGAGGGAGATTTCCAGCCCGCGCGGGCCGGAAAGCTCAATTGATCAAACGGTATTACAGAATGTGGGTCTGCACGTCGGGATCTTTGCGGTCCAGATAGTGAATCGACTGGATGCGGCGGATGGTGCGCGATTTGCCACGGATCAGCAGCGTTTCGGTGGTCGCCATGTTGCCTTTGCGGCTGATGCCGTCCAGTAAATCACCCTTGGTGATGCCGGTGGCCGAGAAGATGACGTTGTCGTTGCGCGCCATGTCATCCAGCTGCAGAACGGTATTGGCTTCGATACCCATGGCGGCACAGCGCGCCAGCTCCTGCTCACCGATACGACGGTTCTCTTCGCTGTCGCCTTTTACCTCGTGACGCGCCAGCAGGCGGCCCTGCATATCGCCATCCAGAGCGCGGATTGCCGCAGCGGAGACCACACCTTCCGGTGCGCCGCCGATCCCGTACAGCACGTCGACTTCGCTGTCCGGCATGCAGGTGAGGATCGAGGCCGCTACGTCGCCATCGGGGATCGCAAACACGCGCACGCCCAGCTGCTGCATATGCGCAATCACGGCATCATGACGGGGTTTCGCCAGAATGGTGACGGTCAGGTCGCTCAGTGGTTTATCCAGCGCGGCGGCAACGTTACGCAGGTTATCCGCCAGCGGCAGGTTCAGGTCGATTACGCCTTTGGCACCCGGCCCGACAATCAGCTTTTCCATGTACATATCCGGCGCATTGAGGAACGAACCTTTATCGCCCACCGCCAACACTGCGAGCGCGTTGGCCTGACCCATGGCGGTCATGCGGGTGCCTTCAATCGGGTCGACGGCGATATCCACCGCATCGCCGTTGCCGGTACCGACTTTTTCACCGATAAACAGCATTGGCGCTTCGTCGATTTCGCCTTCACCAATCACGATGGTGCCGTCAATGTTGACCTGGTTGAGCATAATGCGCATCGCATGAACGGCAGCCCCGTCCGCGATATTCTTATCGCCGCGGCCAAGCCACTTGTAGCCAGCCAGGGCGGCAGCTTCGGTTACGCGGGAAAATTCGATAGCAAGTTCACGTCTCATCAGATACTCGTGCAGTCAAAAGGGATTGCACGAAGTTTATCACAGAGTGGGATGGGGTGCGGTCTGAGGCCCTCTCCCCAAAGGGGGAGAGGGAAAAGACAGGATTAGGCTTCGTGATCTTCCCACGCCAGCGCGCGTTTCACCGCTTTCTTCCAGCCGCTGTAGCGGAAGTTGCGCTCGGTGGTTTCGATGCCTGGACGGAATTCGCGCTCGATGACCGCTTTTTCCTGCAGCTCGTCGAGGTTCTGCCAGAAGCCCACCGCCAGACCGGCAAGGTATGCCGCGCCCAGGGCCGTCACTTCACGGACTTCCGGACGCTCCACGCGGGTACCCAGAATGTCGGACTGGAACTGCATCAGGAAGTTGTTCGCTACTGCGCCGCCGTCCACGCGCAGGGCGTGCAAACGAATGCCGGAGTCAGCCTGCATCGCTTCCAGCACGTCGCGGGTCTGATAGGCGATGGATTCCAGCGTCGCGCGGATGATGTGATTTGAGTTCACCCCACGCGTCAGGCCGAATATCGCGCCGCGAGCATACGGATCCCAGTACGGTGCACCCAGCCCGGTAAACGCCGGTACTACGTACACGCCGTTGGTGTCTTTCACTTTGGTGGCGAAATACTCAGAGTCGAACGCGTCGCTGATAAGCTTCATTTCGTCGCGCAGCCACTGAATGGATGCGCCCGCCATAAACACCGCGCCTTCCAGAGCGTAGTTCACTTCCCCACGCGGACCGCAGGCGATGGTGGTCAACAGCCCATGTTCGGACTTCACCGCTTTCTCGCCGGTATTCATCAGCATAAAGCAGCCGGTGCCGTAGGTGTTTTTTGCCATCCCTTCTTTCACGCACAGCTGGCCAAACAGCGCGGCCTGCTGGTCACCGGCGATCCCGGCGATAGGAATACGCGTCCCGCCTTTACCGCCAATATTGGTCTGGCCGTAAATCTCAGAGGACTTGCGCACCTGCGGCAGCATGGCGCGCGGAATGTCCAGCACCTCCAGCATCTTGTCATCCCACTCGAGGGTGTTGATGTTGAACAGCATGGTGCGCGAGGCGTTGGTGTAATCGGTCACGTGAACGCGGCCCTGGGTCATCTTCCAGACCAGCCAGGTATCCACGGTGCCGAACAGCAGTTCACCGCGTTTGGCACGCTCGCGGGAGCCTTCCACGTGGTCAAGGATCCACTTCACTTTGGTCCCCGAGAAGTACGGGTCGACCACCAGGCCGGTGGCGCTGCGGACATACTCTTCCATGCCGTCGCGCTTCAGCTTCTCGCAAATTTCTGCGGTACGGCGACACTGCCAGACGATGGCGTTGTAGATCGGTTTCCCGGTTTCACGCTCCCAGACAATCGCCGTTTCGCGCTGGTTAGTAATACCGATCGCTGCAATCTCATCGGAACTGATGTCCGCTTTCGCCAGCACTTCAACCAGAGTCGAGCTTTGTGAAGCCCAGATCTCCATCGGGTCGTGTTCAACCCAACCTGGCTTAGGATAAATTTGCTCGAATTCGCGCTGTGATACGCTGACGATATTCGCGTCATGATCCATCACGACAGCGCGGGAGCTGGTCGTGCCCTGGTCGAGCGCAACGATATATTTTTTGTCGGTCATAGTAAGGTCCCGTAGTCAGATTACAGCGAAGCGTTTTGTTGTGCGCCGGAGGTCGTGTCCTTCTCCTCGGCGATACAGGTGTCGCACGGTAAGTGGCAGCCAATCAGCTTACGATAGCCGAATGCGCCCAGAGCAGCACCTACAATGGGGCCGAACAGCGGCACCAGGAAGTAAGGAATGTCTTTTGCGCCGGTGAAGGCAACATCGCCCCAGCCCGCAAAGAAGGCGAAGGTTTTCGGTCCGATGTCACGTGCCGGGTTCATGGCGAAGCCGGTCAGCGGACCCATCGATGCGCCGATCACTGCAATCAGCAGGCCAATCAGCAGCGGTGCCAGCGGACCGCGCGGAATGCCGTTGCCATCATCGCCCAGCGCCATGATGACGCCCATCAGGATAGCGGTAATCACCATTTCAACCGCAAAGGCCTGCACAAAATTAATGTGTGGGTTGGGGTAGGTCGAGAAGATGCCTGCCAGTTCCAGACTTTCGGCACTCCCGCGAACCATATGGTGCGTTTGTTCAAAGTCGATAAACAGATTGTAATAGAGCCCGTAAACCAGCGCCGCCGCGCAAAAGGCACCGGCAAACTGCGCCACGATGAAGGGAGCGACTTTACGTCCGTCAAAGCAGGCAAACAGCCATAACGCTATGGTCACGGCAGGGTTAAGATGCGCGCCGGAAACACCCGCCGTCAGGTAGATGGCCATCGCCACGCCCAGACCCCAGATCACGCTGATTTCCCACTGACCGAAGCTGGCACCCGCCACCTTCAGCGCTGCCACACAGCCGACACCGAAGAAAATGAGCAGTCCGGTACCCAGAAACTCGGCGATGCACTGACCTTTTAAGGTTGAGGTTTCACTCATAATCGGATCCTGAAAGAAAATTTATGGTAATTGTTCGCGTGGCCATGGTCATACCAGCCCGCTCGTTCTGTAGATATAGTGTTAATTTATCGTTAACGAGCAAAAACGAGAAATATCGAAATCAAAATGTGTGTACTGCGTCAATAAAATGAGCGATAACGCGCCATAAAGTGAGCGGAGAGGCAGATGAGGGGTAGGTGGCTGAAGCATTTCATTAACTAAAGTATTAACAATTTAGGGGTATATGACGCGAACGCACCAGGAGGAGGCCGAAAAGTGTGGCAAACCGCAATCTACGCGGTCTGCCGCTGGACAGGGACGACGGGGGTCCATACAATCGGCACTATATGTTGTGCGCGTTTACGTCAAAGCGTCGCCTTGCAATTCAGGAGAGGTAGGATTATGTCGTTAGAAGTGTTTGAGAAACTGGAATCCAAAGTACAGCAGGCGATTGACACCATCACCCTGCTGCAGATGGAAATCGAAGAACTGAAAGAAAAAAACAACGCACTGTCGCAGGAAATTCAGACTGCTCAGCACGGTCGTGAAGAGCTGGAGCGTGAAAATCACAATCTGCGCGAACAGCAGACTGGCTGGCAGGATCGTCTGCATGCCCTGCTGGGACGTATGGAAGAAGTGTAATTTTGAATTCGTAAAAAAGGCATCCTGAATGGATGCCTTTTTTATTATAGGGAATCAGTTCGCACGGGATATCGTACTCAGCAACCAGCACCTGTCACTCACGTGGGCCGAGTGGCCAGGTTTGTATTTTCAGTCCATGACACAGAGACTTCTCAGCCAGCATTATTTTACTCGCCTTTTAACAGGGTTAAATATGCGACCCTCCTTGTTCTTTCAGGGCAATGTAGTTGTCAGTTCCTATCCGCGCTCATCAGCCGGAAACCATCGCCACGTCATACTGAGCAGCCAAGGCAACAACAGCGCCATGACAATGTTCACATAGGTGATAGTCGGTGCCTGACCGGTAAGCCCCTTAGTCCTCATGATTCTGCCCGCCATATTTGGCTTTCAGCCGGGCAACGACCCGGTCCATTGCTCCGCGCTCTTTTGCAAAGGTGCGGGCATAACGCTCCTTGCCCTGTAAGCCCAGCATTGGTCGCCAGACCTGCGGTGGATTATGCTCAGCGCCCTTGTTGACGGGGTCATTCTCGTCAGGGCGACAGGCCGCAGCTATCTCAGCAGGCCATTCCGGGATTTTGCAGGTCAGCATAACCAGCCAGCGCGGAAAGCTGATAACGAAAAAGACAGGAAGCTGCAGCGCATTCACCAGCAGGCCGAGCCGCCCGAACCACTGCTTACTGAGGTAAAACAGTCCGAACAGCCAGCCCTCTTTCTGCTTTTCCACCGGCGGGCACCAGGCAATGGAGTCCGCCAGGTCCGGGAGATACTCATCTCCCTCTTCCATATAGCAGCGGATAAATTCCCAGTACATGGTCAGGTCTTCAGGGTCCCAGTTCACATCAATCGGGAGAGGGATACATTCCGTAACAGTGTCCCCGTCATCTCCCGTAAGACATCCCACAATGGTCCACTGCGTTGAGAGTCGCCCCTTCGTTGGATACAGGACAAAACTAAGCTCCTGCCACGGCACGGACAACACCGTTCCACCGGACTGGTAGACATACACCATCCTGTTTTTACGGTTAAAGCGGATCGGATAGTAGGTACTGAAAAATACCTCGGAGGTCATCATCCGGTATAACCCCAAACAAAGCGGCACCGTAATCACCCAGATTATGATGTCAACAACCCAGAGCAATGCACTATGGAAACCATCTTGTAGCAACGTGATTAATGGCTGTAAAAACAAATAAAAAGACAAACAAAAAAAGAAAACTCCGGCCAGCGTCCATGTTCCGCGCCAGTTGTAAAAACGGTCAACCAGTTCCAGACAGGTCGAGTTCAGGCGCACCACGCTGTCAAACCCGGAGATCCCTGGCACATCCGGATCGCCTGTTTTCTGCGAGTAAATTTTAAAAACACGTTTATCACTGAGGCGGAGAAATCCCTTATAGAACCGCTTGGACGGGTCGGCAGGGAATCGTTTAAAAGGATTAAACATGCGGGCTTTCCTGTGCGGTGAGGGCCATAAAGCCGCCAGTTACTATGTGCTCATCAGTCGAAAGCCAGGGCAACAACAGCGCCATGACAATGTCCCTATAAGTGATATAAGGTGCCTGGCCGATAAGCCCCTCAGTCCGCATGATTCTGCCCGCCATATTTGGCTTTCAGCCGGGCAACGACCCGGTCCATTGCTCCGCGTTCTTTTGCAAAGGTGCGGGCATAACGTTCCTTGCCCTGCAAGCCCAGCATCGGTCGCCAGACCTGCGGTGGATTATGCTCAGCGCCCTTGCTTATAGGGTCATTCTCGTCAGGGCGACATGCCGCAGCTACCTCCGCAGGCCATTCCGGGATTTTGCAGGTCAGCATGACTAGCCAGCGCGTAATGCTGATAAGTAAAACCAAAGGAAACAATGGCAGATTAAAAATTAGTCCCTGCCAAACATACTGTTTGTAGAGATAAAGTAGCCCGAAGAACCAGCCCTCTTTCTGTTTTTCCACCGGAGGGCACCAGGAAATGGTATCCGCCAGGTCCGGGAGATACTCATCTCCCTCTTCCATATAACAGCGGATAAACTCCCAGAACATACCCAGAGATTCCGCCCCCAAATTAAGGTTTACAGGAAGAGGAAATCCCTGAGTAATCGAATTACCGTCCTCTGCAATAAGGCAACCAAAAATGGTCCATTCAGTGGAACAGAACACCTTACCACTCGACAGAGTAAAGCGAATATCTCGCCACGGTGCAGACAGCACCGTTCCGCCGGATTGATACACGTACACCATGCCGTTTTTACGGTTAAGGCGGATCGGATAGTAGGTGCTGAAAAACACCTCAGAGGTCATCATCCTGTATGTACCCCAAGATAGTAGTAACGTAATGCCCCAAATAATGATGGCAACAACCCAGACCACTGCACTGTGAAAACCAGCTCCAAACTGCGAGATTAGTGACTGCGCCCCTCCCACCAAGAACAGGCAAAAAAAGAAAGCCCCCGCCAGCGACCACCCCCCACGCCATCTGTAATTTCGATCAACCAGCTCCAGATACGTCGAGTTCAACCTGACCACGCTGTCAAACCCGGAAATTCCTGGAACATCCGGATCACCTGCTTTCTGCGAGTAAATCTTAAAAACACGTTTATCGCTGAGACGAAGAAACCCCTTATAGAACCGCTTCGACGGATCAGCAGGAAGCCGCTTAAAAGGGTTAAACATGCGGGCCTTCCTGTGCGGTGAGGGCCATAAAGCCGCCTGTTACTATGTGCTCATCAGCCGAAAGCCAGGTCAACAACAGCATCATGATAATGTCCCTATATGTGATACACGGTGCCTGACCGGTTAGCCCCTCAGTCCGCATGATTTTGCCCGCCATATTTGGCTTTCAGCCGGGCAACGACCCGGTCCATTGCTCCGCGTTCTTTTGCAAACGTGCGGGCATAACGTTCCTTGCCCTGTAAGCCCAGCATCGGTCGCCAGACCTGCGGTGGATTATGCTCAGCGCCCTTGTTGACGGGGTCATTCTCAGCCGGCTGACAGGCTGCAACCACTTCCGCAGGCCATTCCGGGATTTTGCAGGTCAACATAACCAGCCAGCGCGGAAAGCTGATAACGAAAAAGACAGGAAGCTGCAGCGCATTGACCAGCAGACCGAGCCGCCCGAACCACTGTTTGCTGAGATAGAGCAGTCCGAACAGCCAGCCCTCTTTCTGCTTTTCCACCGGCGGGCACCAGGCAATGGAGTCCGCCAGGTCCGGGAGATACTCATCATCCTCTTCCATATAGCAGCGGATAAATTCCCAGTACATGGTCAGGTCTTCAGGATCCCAGTTCACATCAATCGGGAGAGGGATACATTCCGTAACAGTGTCCCCGTCATCTCCCGTAAGGCATCCCACAATGGTCCACTGCGTTGAGAGTCGCCCCTTCGTTGGATACAGGACAAAACTAAGCTCCTGCCACGGCACGGACAATACCGTTCCACCGGACTGGTAGACATACACCATCCTGTTTTTACGGTTAAAGCGGATCGGATAGTAGGTACTGAAAAATACCTCGGAAGTCATCATTCGGTATGTAAGCAGAGAGATCGGCAACATAATAAACCACGTTAAAATAACTGCAAACCAAACGCCAAAACTGCGCCCACCCCATCCCAATACCACCCCGATGATGCTGTAGCAAAACAAACTAAAGAACAGAAAAAAAAAGATTACTCCAGCCAGCGTCCACGTCCCCCGCCAGTTGTAAGAACGATCCACCAGCTCCAGATAGGTTGAGTTCAGCCTTACCACGCTGTCGAACCCGTATATCCCCTTTACATCTGGATCGCCTGTTTTCTGCGAGTAAATTTTAAAAACACTTTTATCGCTGAGACGAAGAAACCCCTTATAGAACCGCTTCGAGGGGTCGATAGGGAATCGTTTAAAGGGATTAAACATCCGTGCCTCCTTGAGTGGTCAGAGCCATATAGCTGTCCTTTTCCATACGCGCATTCGGCCAGATAGCCGGAATATTGCTCTCACCCGGCGGAAGCCGCCGCCACTGCGTGCTGAGCAGCCAGGTCTGGATATCGTTCCGGGTCTGACTTAACAGCCAGGCTCCCGCACCCAGAACCAGTAGCATCCCGACAAAAATACCCGCAGGTCCCAGGAAGAATGCTGCCACAGAGCCCGCCAGAGTAGTCTCCGACACCCCAAAAATGGAGAGGATTGCGATTGTTATCCTGCTGCCCCCCCCTACGGTCATCATCCCGACTCCAATGGAGTTAATCAAATGCCCCAGACCAATATCAAATTTTCCGTCCAAGGCATCAGATAGCCCATTCCAAAACTCAATAGCGGCATAAACCATCCCCCCTCCAAATCCTAACAATCCCCAAACTTCCGCCCCGACAACCTTCATCAGTAGGTTTCTTATCGTTGATACTGCCGATTGCAGCTCCAGCTTCATCAGCGGCGTCATCGCCAGCTTCAGCGCCTCTGCCGAGCTGGCCACCGCCATGCTGGCATTGGCCGCGAACATCGTCGCTGCTTTACCTTCAGACGGCATGCCGCTCTCTTTCACACCGTACCCCAGCACCATCCACTGGAAGTACGCTGAGAACACGGTTCCACCAAACTTCATCCCGTTTGCCGCTATTCCCGTTGCCAGCGAACCGGACGACATCCCCTGCATCTGCGCTACCGATGAGCCCAGCGATTTCGGGAACAGCATGCGCGCCAGCTCGTCCTCCGTGAGCATTGCCGTACCGAGCTTCGCCAGTCGCTCTTTAACCGGCAGTGCGGCCAGGGCCTTTGCCTCCTGCACGTCAATAATCCGCGGCAGAGATATCTTCTCCAGCGATCTCTCCGGCAGCTCCTTCACCAGTCGGTCGGTCAGCTTTCGCATCGCGGTATATAATTGCCCACCGCTGCGGGCACTCATATCCAGCATCCCGGCCATCCCTCGGGTCATCGCCCCAACAAAGTTTTTCGTCCCCGGCACCACGCTGACGGCTGAGAATGCCTTACCCTGCATGGCCAGTATCCCGATAGCAAAGCGTACCGGCGTCCCTTTCACCATCAGGTCCACCGATTTCATCATCGTGTCAGACCACAGCATGCTGAGCTTTTCCAGACCGGTCAGGATCGCGCTGGCGTAACTGCCGCTATACTCCTTCGCGCCGTCCGCCAGACGGTCCCAGCTTATGCCCAGCCACCAGTCTGGTCCGCTGCTTTTCAGCTGTGCATTCACCTCGGCAATCCAGCCATCGTGATTAAAGAAGGCCGCCCGCTGAAGAAAGTTTTCCGGCGTCAGCGGGGCCTGATTCAGCTGCTGATCGATGTGGGTAATCACTCCGCCTTTGTCGTTCATCCCTGCCAGTACTTTCGTCACTGTCTGGATATAGCGTCCGCCACTGTGTGCACAGGTCGGGTCAAAGTGCTGCACAAAGTAATTCGTCATCACCGGCCCCTGCAGCCAGGCCAGATACATCCGGGTGATGGGAATGACTGAACTGTTGTCATACTCGGTCAGCCAGTCTTTCAGCGTTTGATTGAATGCCTGTGTCTTCGCCCGATCGATATATTTTTCATAACCCGTCTGCCACGCCTCATCTATCCGGTCCTTCCTGCTGGCCTCATTCAGGACATGCATTCGGTCGGCCATGTCCGGAGCCGGAAATCTCGGTCCCGCTGGCGTGTCCCCGCCATAGCGCATCTGCCGCTCATATTTTTCATCGCCGGCTTCTGCCGACAGGTAAAAGTGGTTACGCATCGATAGTTCGACGCTGCCGAGCATGGTCTGCAATGCAATACCACGACTCAATACCGGATTTGTGGCAATAGCCTGCTGCATCCGGTAGCGTGCCAGCGCCGAAATTTCCGTCGCCACCCCGACCGGGTCAGACAGCATCAGAATCGCGCCGTTACCGGCGTTCAGGTTATCTGCTGCCTGTTGTAAATCGGCTGCAGAATGATTGCTGACAGCTTTGAGGGGAGAGGGAGTCCAGGCTTTAAGAGTGCTGTTGCGCAGTACGGAGCTGTATTCAGCCACGCAGTCAACGAGCTGACTGAAGGGTAGAGCCTGCTGACCGCTATGGTTGGTAAGCCAGGCATCCATATCAAATTTCTGCATATACTGGCGTTGCCATGCCGCATCTTCATGCTGTTTGCGTACCAACGGTGTCCATGACTCTTCAGACCACGCAAACCAGTACACCCCGTTAAGTATACCGGCTGGCTTCACCGGCAATGTCACCAGGGAAGCGGTGGCCAGTTCATCTGGTTGGGTAATACAGGGCTTGATATCCCCACTTTCCACGCGCGGCGGCACGACGCCATCCTCTGGAAGAGGATAAAAATAGCCGTCGCCGGTAATATAATAGTGAAGCCAGCGTTGTGAACGTTCTGCCCAAATGTATAAAAATCCCTGCCTTAGCAGACGGGCGGTATAGTCTGCTCCTCCTTCGGCCGTTACCGGTACGGTGATACTGCCGGGTAATGTCGGTAGCCTGTCACCTTTTTCCATGATTGCCGGACGAACCGGCAGGACGGGTAAACCGTAGCGCTGGCAGAACTTACATCCCTTTTCGTTGCTCATAATGAATCCATTCTTCTTCAGTCAGGGAAACCTGTCCGGCATGTAGGAAAGGTATAACCTTTGTTTTATGGTGGTTATTTAGTCATGATACACCCAGTAGGATTTAACCTAACCTAAATTTTCTTGGTGTAGGCAGCTGTTATTAACGTTCGGCTGTTCAGGAGACGTGCGATGGGCTGAGGGTAAAACTGTCGGGGCGTATTAAGGCAAAGGTTCGTGGGGGTGTGCGTGCATTCAGGTTGTACGGAAAGGCCGTAAGCCTGCAACGAAGAGTATGAACAAGGCAATTTTACTGAATGTTATCTTTTAACGCCAAAGCCATTGGGGAAGCAGGATGCTCAGGGGGCGGTGGAGACTTACAACACATAGCGGGCTCATTTGTCGCTGGAATACAAAACGCCCGATGAAGTTCATCGGGCGTAACAAGGCTGAAAAGTGTCAACCTATTCCAGACAGTTACTCAATATCCAACGGATCTTCGGAAAGAATGATCCCGGTATTGTCGGCGTAGAGATGGTCACCGGAGAAGAACGTCACACCGCCGAAATTAACGCGCACGTCGCTTTCGCCAATGCCTTCACCTGCGGCACCCACCGGAATAGCCGCCAGCGCCTGAATGCCCAGGTCAAGCTCTTCCAGGTCATCCACCTGACGTACCGCACCGTACACCACAAGGCCTTCCCATTCATTTTGCATGGCAAGACGGGCAAGATCGGCGTCGATGAGTGCGCGGCGTACGGAGCCCCCGCCATCGACCAGCAGAATGCGACCACGGCCGTTCTGTTCGAGCAGATCGTACAGCAACCCGTTGTCCTCGAAACATTTCACCGTAATGATTTGTCCGCCAAACGACGACCGTCCTCCAAAGTTGGAAAACAGCGGTTCTACGACGTTAACATCTTCCTGGTAGATGTCACAAAGTTCAGAGGTATCGTATTTCATAGGCTTAAGGTTCAGTTGCTGCGAGTGATTTCAGTATATCGCGCGAATCGCATTGTTTGCAAAATCATCAATTGTTAATTGATATTTGTCAGCTAATTCAGCGTCTGGCTAAGCACAATTCCGACCACGAACAACAGGTTAGTGAGCAGTGCGCCTTTTACCGTGCGTTCGAGCATTGGCGGCATGGCGGACGCGCGCTGCTCGCGGATCACAAAACGTGCCTGCTTCACCAGCAGCGGCGCGGCAAGGATAAACAGCCAACCCCAGGCGCTGTGCAGTGACAGCAGATTAAAAAGCGCCAGGCACAGCAGGGCGCCCATCAGCAGGCAAGCGTGGTAGCGACGCGCATTCACCGGCCCGAAACGCACCGCCAGCGTGTTTTTACCGTTCTGACGGTCGCTGTCGATATCGCGCAGGTTATTAATATTGAGCACCGCCGTTGCCAGCAGGCCGCAGGCCGTGGCGGGCAGGAACAGGGCCGGGATCAGGGCGTGAGCCTGTAAATAACCGCTCCCCATCACGCTCAGCCAGCCAAAGAACACCATCACCGAAATATCACCCAGACCAATATAACCGTAAGGCCGGGTGCCCACGGTATAGGTGATCGCGGCAACAATCGCCAGCACGCCCATCACGAGGAAGCCAACCACATCGGCAGGGGTTTTACAGGCCACCAGCACCAGCGACAGCCCGGAGAGGCAAATCAGCACCACGGTGACGATCAACGCCCGCTTCATTTGCGGCTGGGTGATCACCCCTTTCTGCATTCCACGCAGGGGCCCAATCCGGTCGGGCTTATCGCTGCCCTTGACCGCATCGCCATAATCGTTGGCGAGATTGGAGAGAATCTGCAGTAATCCGGCGGTAATCAGCGCCAGCACGGCGACCAGAGGATCGAAATATCCCTGCCACCACGCCAGGGCGGTGCCCACCACAATGGCGGCGAAAGCGAGAGGAAGTGTTTTAGGACGAAGGCTTTCCAGCCAGGCTTGCGAACGGCTAATTTCAGTCATAGTTATTATTTGCCAATAAAAATGGGGCTTTTCAGCCCCATCATCAGTGATGAAAATGCATTGAACGCGATTATAGGATAAAACGGCTCAGATCTTCATCTGCTACTAAAGCATCAAGGTGCTTACTCACATAGTCGGCATCAATGGTAATGCTCTGACCGTTCAGGTCACTGGCTTCATAAGAGATATCTTCCACCAGACGCTCCAGCACGGTGTGCAGACGACGCGCACCGATGTTTTCAGTGGTTTCGTTAACCTGCCATGCCGCCTGTGCGATACGCTTGATGCCATCTTCGGTGAACTCAATGTTCACGCCTTCGGTGGCCATCAGCGCTTTGTACTGCACGGTGATCGAGGCATTCGGCTCGGTGAGGATACGCTCGAAATCTTCGGTGGTCAGCGCCTGCAGCTCAACGCGGATTGGCAGACGACCCTGCAGCTCTGGGATCAGATCGGATGGCTTCGCCACCTGGAACGCGCCAGAGGCGATAAACAGGATATGGTCGGTTTTGACCATACCGTGCTTGGTAGAGACGGTGCAGCCTTCTACCAACGGCAGCAGGTCGCGCTGAACGCCTTCACGCGATACGTCCGGACCGTTGGATTCACCCCGCTTACAGATTTTGTCGATCTCATCGATAAACACGATCCCGTGCTGTTCAACGGCGTCGATAGCGTCCTGCTTCAGTTCTTCCGGGTTCACCAGTTTCGCGGCTTCTTCTTCAATCAGCAGCTTCATCGCGTCTTTGATTTTCAGTTTACGCGGTTTCTGCTTCTGGCCGCCCAGGTTCTGGAACATGGACTGCAGCTGGCTGGTCATCTCTTCCATGCCCGGAGGAGACATAATTTCCATGCCCATTGGCGCAGCGGCGAGATCGATCTCAATCTCTTTGTCATCCAGCTGACCTTCACGCAGTTTTTTGCGGAAAGACTGACGCGCAGCAGACGGTTCAGCAGGTTGTTCTGCCTGGCCCCAGTTATTTTTGGCCGGTGGGATCAGCACATCCAGAATACGCTCTTCCGCCATCTCTTCGGCGCGATAGCGGTTTTTCTCGATCGACTGAACGCGCACCATCTTAATCGCAGAATCGGTCAGATCGCGGATGATAGAGTCTACTTCTTTGCCAACATAGCCCACTTCGGTGAACTTGGTGGCTTCGACTTTGATGAACGGCGCGTTCGCCAGCTTCGCCAGACGACGGGCGATTTCGGTTTTACCGACGCCGGTCGGGCCGATCATCAGAATGTTTTTTGGCGTCACTTCATGGCGCAGCTCTTCATCCAGCTGCATGCGGCGCCAGCGGTTACGCAGGGCGATCGCCACGGAACGCTTGGCGTTATCCTGGCCGATGATGTGTTTGTTCAGTTCGCTGACAATTTCGCGTGGGGTCATTTCAGACATGAGAAATCCTTACGCCTTAGACGGCAATTCTTCGATGGTGTGGAAGTGGTTGGTATAGATGCAGATATCACCTGCAATATCCAACGCCTTCACAGCGATATCGCGTGCGCTCATGTCGGTGTTTTCCAACATTGCGCGGGCGGCGGCCTGGGCGTACGGGCCACCGGAGCCGATAGCAATCAGGTCGTTTTCTGGCTGCACCACGTCACCGTTACCGGTGATAATAAGCGAAGCATTTTCGTCGGCAACGGCCAGCAGTGCTTCAAGTTTGCGCAGCATACGGTCGGTACGCCAGTCTTTCGCCAGCTCAACGGCGGCTTTGACCAGATGGCCCTGGTGCATTTCGAGCTTACGCTCGAACAGCTCAAACAGCGTGAAGGCGTCAGCCGTACCGCCTGCAAACCCGGCGATCACTTTGTCGTTATACAGACGACGCACTTTTTTCACGTTGCCTTTCATGACGGTATTACCCAGCGTGGCCTGGCCATCACCGGCAATTACCACCTGGCCGTTACGGCGTACACTTACTATTGTTGTCACGAAGACCCCCTGGTTTACATAATCGGAATAGGGGCCCCGAGCCAGTGCTCAGGGCTGAATAGAATGATAGATGGGGGGGATTTTGGGGGTTTCAACCCCCGGAGGCGAGTCGAATGCAGTTTGAGTGACCCGCCATCTTCAGACGGGTAATGGTGCTGTCAGCATTATCTTTGCCTTTCACCGGGCCTATCACCACGCGATTCCAGCCGTTATTGGTGGTGATGCGTGAATCAAAGCCTTCAAAGGCCAGCTGCGCACGCACGGTTTCAGCCTGCTCTGCGCCTTTAAACGAACCACACTGCACCATCCAGCGACGCTCGTCTTTTTTCTCTGCAGTCTGTTTCGGTGGCTCGGTTTCCCGGGTGACCGGTGCCGCCTGCTGGGCTTTTGGCTGCTGTGCGGCGGTGTGCGCTGGCGTTTGCAGCAGGTCCTGATACGGCTGCGCAGCGGTGCTTTGCTTCGCGGGCTGTGTTTTTAGCTGCTGTGCAGGTTGCGTCTGCACGGCACGCGGCTGCGCTTTCGGCTGCTGCACCGGCTGGGTCTGCGCCCACTGCTGCTGTTGCTGCTGAGTTTGCTGCTGGACCTGACGCTGGCGCTGCAGCGTTTGCTGGCGTTGCGCCGCCGTCTGTTCATTCCACGGCACTTCGTTAAGCTGCGTAGGCTGCTGGCGCATATCGGCCTGCATCTGTGCCAGCAGCTGGCGCTGTTCGTTGGTTAACTGCGTGGGATCCACGACTTCGCCGCCAGCAGAAGGTTCGGTCGGGGCGCGTACGCCCGGCTGGCGACTTTCAAGCTCTTTAATATAGCGCCAGCGCTCTTCAGGCTTCGGCGGTAAGCCATTACCGACGACCTTTTTGCCCTGCAGTGCTTCCGCTTCTTCTTTTTTATGATGCGTAATGAACCAGAGGCCGCCGATGAACGCGACCAGCACCGCCGCAGCAATCGCCACCATTGCAGGCGAGACAGCAGGCAGACTACGTTGCTGGCTCCGTGAGCTGCTCTTTTTGCGTCGCGAAGGTGCCGGCTGGCCGCGACGTACATAATCTCGTTGTGCCACTATCGTTTCGCTGTATTTATTCGTTTGTCAGCCCGTCATGTTACTTAAGCGGCGGGCCTTTGACCAGTCGAGGAAGTCTGAAAGGCGGTGACTTTACGTCAGCGCCTGGGTGGAACCACGAATGATTAATTCACAGTCCAGCAAGCGTGACCCACTGCTGACGGTTTGCCCGTTAAGCTGATCAAGCAATAACAGCATCGCTTCACGGCCAATATCATAGCGCGGCTGCGCCACCGTCGAGAGGGGCGGGTCGCAAAACTCAGACAATGAAATATTATCGAAACCGATAATAGAGAGATCTTTAGGCACATTCAGGCCACGGCGTTTTGCGTAAGAGAGCGCACCCAGCGCCATCACGTCGCTGTGGCAGAACACCGCGGTAGGCGGTTCCGGCAGCGCCAGCAGTTTCTCCAGCGCCAGCCCGCCAGCGGCATAGGTAAAATCACCGCGCGCAATGTAGTGCGGATCAACCGTTACCCCGGTACGACGCAGCGCCTGAACATAGCCCTGCAGGCGGTAATGGCACAGCGGCATCTCTTCCGGCCCGGCGATACAGCCGATACGTTTATGTCCCAGATCCTGCAGATAATTCACCGCATTAAACGCGGCGGTGAGGTTATCGATATGGACGGTAGGCAGCTCCAGCTCCGGCGCGAATTCGTTGGCCATCACCATTGGCGGCAGGTTGCGTTGCTCTTCGATGCTGGCGTCAAACGGTAGACGTGAGCCGAGCAGCAGCATGCCGTCGATCTGCTTGGTGATGATCAGGTCAATAAAGGTTTTTTCCTGCTGGTTTTGGTGCGCGCAGTCGCCAATCAGCACCAGATAGCCCGCAGCGGCGGCCGTCACTTCGATGCCGCGAAGTATTTCACTGAAAAAGGGATCGCAGATGTCGGGCACAATGACCAGGATGGTGCGGGATTCATTACGTTTGACGTTACGGCCCATCGCCTGGGGCAGATAGCCCACTTCCAGCGCCGCCTGCTCAACGCGATTACGCGTGGTTTGAGAGACTTTATCGGGATTCATTAAGGCTCGGGATACCGTTGCCGTAGAAACATTCGCTTTCAGGGCAACATCTTTCATGGTCGCCGAGGCAACCTCTTTCCTGGACTTCAACCTCTTCTCCTCACAGGCGTATCACCGGTCTTCTGACCCCGTCAGTTTTATCAGATCGTGAATGGAATCGGTTACAGAATTTTCATAAAAAGTGTGAGGCGCGTTGAATTTTTCGATCCGCCTCTCACCGCGATTCAGCTTTCAATGGGATCAACGTCAAGAACCCACTTCACTTTACGCGCTTCCGGCAGGGTATTGATCAGCGTCAGCGCGCCGCTGACGATATGCTGCAGACGAACCCGCGAAGGGTGCTGCAGCAGGATTTGCCAGCGGTAACGTCCGCCGCGTTTGGCGGCCAGCGCCGGAACCGGGCCTAAAATCCACAGCTGATTATCCACCAGCGGGCTGGCCTGCAGCAGATTGCGCAGCTGCTGGAGGAACAGCGGTGCCTGCTGGTTGTTGTGATCCTCGGCGCGGATAATCACATGGCTGGTCCACGGCGGGAGTTGCAGGGTCTGCCGCTCCGCCAGCGCCTGGTCGGCAAAGGCGTCGTAGCCTTTGTGCAGCAGCGTTTGCAGCAGAGGATGATCCGGATGGTGGGTTTGCAGCACCACTTCACCCTGTTTACCTGCGCGCCCGGCCCGGCCCGCCACCTGGGTGTAGAGCTGGGCAAAGCGTTCTGCCGAGCGGAAGTCGGCGGAAAACAGCGCCCCGTCGACGTCCAGCAGCGCCACCAGGGTAACATCCGGGAAGTGATGGCCTTTCGCCAGCATCTGGGTACCAATCAGGATACGCGCGCCGCCGCGATGCACTTCCGCCAGCTGCTGCTCAAGGGCGCCCTTGCGGCTGGTGGTGTCGCGGTCAATGCGCGAGATCGCAACGCCAGGGAAGAAAGGCGTTAGCGCCTGTTCCAGCTGCTCGGTACCCAGTCCGACCGGCACCATATGGGTAGAGCCGCACGACGGGCACTGACGCGGCACCGGGCGCTGGCTGTCGCAGTGGTGGCAGCGCAGATGGTGCTGGGCCTGATGCAGGGTGTAGTAATGATCGCAGCGCGGGCACTCGGCGATCCAGCCGCAGTCGTGACACAGCAGCGCGGGTGCAAAGCCGCGGCGGTTGAGAAACAGGATCACCTGATTATTGGCCTGCAGATGCTGGCGCATGCGGGTGATGAGCGCCGGGGCCAATCCGGCCTGCACCTGCTGGCCTTTCAAATCCAGCACATGCTGGGTGGCAGGACGCGCATTGCCCGCCCGGCGCGTCAGGCGCAGCAGATGGTACTTACGCTGCTGCACGTTATGCAGGGTCTCCAGCGCCGGGGTGGCGGAGCCAAGAATAATCGGGATTTGCTCGCTGTGGGCGCGGTACACCGCCAGGTCGCGAGCGTGATAGCGCCAGCCCTCCTGCTGTTTATAAGAGCTGTCGTGCTCTTCGTCGATCACGATCACACCCAGATTTTTAAACGGCGTAAACAGCGACGAGCGGGTGCCAATCACAATCGCCGCCTCGCCATTTTTGGCTTTCAGCCAGGCGCTGAGGCGTTCACTGTCGTTTAACGCGGAGTGCAGCACTTCCACCGGGGCATTAAAGCGCTCGCGAAAGCGGGCGATAGTTTGCGGCGTCAGGCCGATCTCCGGCACCATCACCAGGGCCTGTTTTCCCTGCGCGAGCACATTTTCCAGCACGCTCAGATAGACCTCGGTCTTGCCGGAGCCGGTCACCCCCGCCAGCAGCCAGGCTGAGAAGCGGTCTGAGGCGCTGTGGATAGCGCCCACGGCGGTGGCCTGCTCGGTATTCAGACGCAGGCGATCGCCCGACACGGCAAAGCCGTCGCGCCAGTCGATCAATGCGGGCGCTTCGCAGGCCAGTTCGCTCAGCCCTTTTTTGCGTAAGCCCTGCAGCGCCGCGTCGTTAAAATCGAGGGCTTCAACCTGGTGCCGCCAGATCCGCCCTTGACGCAGTGCCGCCAGCGCCTGCTGCTGTTTCGGGGAGCGTTTCAGGCTATTAATGTCGACGGCTTGTCCCTGCTCGGTGGCAAACCAGTACCATACCGGCGCGTGGCTGGCGTTTTTGCCCTGGCGCAGCAGAATGGGTAAGGCGTGAAACAGCACGTCGCCAATCGGATGGTGATAATACTCGGCCGCCCACAGCAGCAAACGCCAGACGCTTTGGGAGAAGACCGGCTCACTGTCCATGACCTCAAGAACGCTTTTCAGCTCATTGATCGGCAGCTCGCTTTTCTCGCTGACCGCGACCACCACGCCCACGCGCTGCTGCTTGCCAAACGGCACGTTCACGCGACAGCCCGCTTTGGCCTGTAAACCGTCTGGCAGCAGGTAATCAAAGGTGCGTGGAAGCGGAACGGGAAGGGCAACGTGGACAACGGGCATCGAATCTTCCTGACTTGAAAAGTGGCGCGTTAGTATACACATTAGTTGCTGTCGGCGTGCTGATCAGTTTGCATACACAAATCTTATTCTGTATGATTCGCCGCCTTTGATGCGCTTTTTGTCGCGTCAGAGTACATACTATTAACATCGCGTGGTGTCTGGCGTTAGGGCTGGAAGAGCGACGCGGCCTTAACTGAGGTTCTCCCCATGAAAAAAGATATTCATCCTAAATACGAAGAAATTACTGCAAACTGCTCTTGCGGTAACGTGATCACCATCCGCTCTACCGCGGGTCACGATCTGAACCTGGACGTGTGCGGCAAATGCCACCCGTTCTACACTGGTAAGCAGCGTGACGTTGCAACCGGTGGCCGTGTTGACCGCTTCAACAAGCGTTTCAGCCTGCCGGGCGCTAAATAAGCTACCCGAAAAAAAAGCGCCGAAAGGCGCTTTTTTGTTTCTGCATGTTCTGTTCCTCCATAATAATTACCGTTCCCCGTATTAAATATATTTACCCCAGTTATATCTCATCAGAAGGTGAGGTCTGTCTTTATATTCTTTAATTCTCTGCCAGCATGCAGGTATAAATGGCAAAAAACAAAAGGTTTCCCTTGCTACGTAAAACTACACTGCGCGCGTCATCTATTTAATTCCGTATTGCGCGAGTGGCTTTTTACAGGGCTGTATCTTTCTTTTTTAGGGAACTCTTTTGATAATGAAAAAACTTTTATTACTGCTTCCATTAGTATCCTGCATGGCGCAGGCGGGTTATGTCGATTACCGTCATGAGTATTATGACGATGGGCGTAACTATGACCGTGTCTATATGTCACACCGCTTTGCCACCGGCTTTGGCGTCGCCGTCGAAGCGGTGTCGCGCTCCGATAACAGCCAGTCCAATGATGCGCTGAATAACATGGAGAGCAACAGCAACGAATACACCGCCAGCTATCAATTTAGCTGGCAGAACTTTATCTGGCAGCCGGGTATCGCCGTCGAAATGGGTGATGACATGGCGATATATAAACCGTATCTGCGGGTGCAATATAATATCGATGATAACTGGTGGGCGGCCTTTCGTTATCGCACGGAATATACTCGCCGCAACGCGGATGGGAAAGATGATCGGATGGTATATCGCCCGGAAGCCTGGGTTGGATATAACGTTAATGACTGGATGTTTGAACTGAACGGAATTTATAAGTTTGCCGACAACGAAAACCTGTATAACAATAAAAAAGAAGATTATGAATATAATGGCAGGGTGGCGTATAAATTCGGTTCATGGGTGCCGTTCGTCGAGGTGGGTAACGTCTCTTCAGGCTATAACACCGCCACCTCTTCAGATCGTCAGACGCGTTATCGCGTCGGTTTAGGCTACAACTTCTAAGGATCTATCCCGCTGAGTAACCCCAGCGGGACTGAACGGTGAGGGCGACACGTTTTTGCCTTCGCCGTCTTAGTATTCCCACGTATCCGGGTCGATACCCAGCTCACGCATGATCACCTTCGCCGCTTCCGGAATTTCATCACTGCGCTCTTTGCGCAGGTCTTCATCGTTCGGCAACGGTTGACCGGTAAACGCGTGCAGGAACGCTTCGCACAGCAGTTCGCTGTTGGTGGCGTGACGCAGGTTATTCACCTGACGACGCGTGCGTTCATCGGTGAGGATCTTTAACACCTTCAGAGGAATGGAAACCGTAATTTTTTTTACTTGTTCACTCTTCTTACCGTGCTCAGCGTATGGGCTGATATATTCGCCGCTCCATTCAGCCATGAGATACCTTAATCCTCTTTGTCATTAATATGAGGCCGCCACCGCAGCGCTTCGCAGGGTTTCGGGCCATAATCGGGCGTAGTTTACCGTAGAGACGCGGCCGTGACACGGATATTGCCTCTGAGGTCTGCGCTAAAGCATATAATTTTAACGGCTATTTGCGCATTGCTCAATCTATACGCAAAGAAGTTTAGATGTCCAGATGTATTGACGTCCATATAATCAGTGTTTACATTGGTGCCTGACTTTTCATCCATTAAGCCAGGAAGCCTTCACCATGACGCGTAAACAGGCCACCATCGCAGTGCGTAGCGGATTGAATGATGACGAACAGTACGGCTGCGTTGTCCCACCGATCCACCTCTCCAGTACCTATAACTTCACCGGATTTAATGAACCGCGTGCGCATGACTACTCGCGCCGTGGCAACCCTACGCGTGACGTCACCCAGCGCGCGCTGGCGGAACTGGAAGGCGGCGCAGGCGCGGTGATGACCAATACCGGCATGTCGGCCATCCACCTGGTGACCACCGTTTATCTGAAGCCTGGCGATCTGCTGCTGGCTCCGCACGACTGTTACGGCGGCAGCTACCGCTTATTTGATAGCCTGGCGAAGCGCGGTTGCTATCGCGTGCTGTTTGTCGATCAGGGTGATGAACAGGCGCTCAAACAGGCGTTGGCCGAAAAGCCGAAGCTGGTTTTAGTCGAAAGCCCAAGCAATCCATTGTTACGCGTCGTGGATATTGCGAAAATTTGTCAGCTCGCAAGGGATGCGGGAGCGATAAGTGTGGTGGATAATACCTTCCTCAGTCCGGCGCTTCAGAACCCGCTGGCGCTGGGTGCGGATCTGGTGTTGCATTCGTGCACCAAATATTTGAACGGCCATTCCGACGTCGTGGCGGGCGTGGTGATTGCCAAAGATCCGGACGTTGTCACCGAACTGGCATGGTGGGCGAATAATATCGGCGTCACTGGCAGCGCATTTGACAGCTATCTGCTGTTGCGTGGACTGCGTACCCTGTCGCCGCGTATGGAAGTGGCGCAGCGTAATGCCCAGGCGATTGTCGATTTCCTGAAGACCCAGCCGCTGGTGAAGAAGCTCTATCACCCGTCGCTGCCGGATAATCAAGGACACGAGATTGCGGCCCGTCAACAAAAGGGTTTTGGTGCAATGTTAAGTTTTGAACTGGATGGCGATGAGCAAACGCTGCGTCGCTTCCTCAGCGGGTTGTCACTGTTTACGTTGGCGGAATCCTTAGGTGGGGTTGAAAGCTTGATCTCCCACGCCGCCACCATGACGCACGCAGGCATGGCGCCAGAAGCGCGTGCCGCCGCCGGGATCTCTGAGACGCTGCTGCGTATCTCAACCGGTATAGAAGATTGTGAAGATTTAATTGCCGATCTGGAAAATGCCTTCCAGGTCGCAACCAAGGGGTAATCATGAGTGTGATAGCGCAGGCAGGGGCGAAGGGTCGCCAACTGCACAAGTTTGGTGGTAGTAGTCTGGCTGATGTGAAATGTTACCTGCGTGTCGCGGGGATCATGGCAGAGTATTCGATGCCGGGGGACATGATGGTTGTCTCCGCGGCGGGCAGCACCACCAACCAGTTGATTAGCTGGCTGAAGTTAAGCCAGACCGATCGTCTCTCTGCGCATCAGGTTCAACAAGCGTTACGCCGCTATCAGAGTGAACTGATCGCCGGTTTATTGCCTGCCAACGTTGCTGATGGCCTGATCAGTACCTTTATTCAGGATCTGGAGCGTCTGGCCGGTTTGCTCGACAGCGGCGTCACCGATGCCGTGTATGCCGAAGTGGTGGGCCACGGTGAAGTGTGGTCTGCGCGCCTGATGGCCGCCGTACTGCAACAGCAAGGTCTGGAAGCCGCATGGCTGGACGCGCGTGATTTCCTGCGCGCCGAACGCGGTGCCCAGCCGCAGGTCGACGAAGGGCTGTCTTATCCGCTGCTGCAACAGCTGCTGGTGCAGCATCCGAATAAACGCATTGTGGTCACCGGCTTTATCAGCCGCAGTAACGCAGGTGAAACCGTGCTGCTCGGGCGTAACGGCTCTGACTACTCCGCCACGCAAATCGGTGCCCTGGCGGGCGTGTCGCGCGTCACCATCTGGAGCGATGTGGCCGGTGTCTACAGCGCCGATCCGCGCAAAGTCAAAGATGCCTGCCTGCTGCCGCTGCTGCGTCTCGATGAGGCCAGCGAGCTGGCACGTCTGGCGGCGCCCGTTCTGCACGCCCGTACCCTGCAGCCGGTTTCCGGCAGCGACATCGACCTGCAGCTGCGCTGTAGCTACACGCCGGATAAAGGCTCGACCCGCATTGAGCGCGTGCTGGCCTCCGGGACCGGGGCGCGTATCGTCACCAGCCATGACGATATCTGTCTGATCGAGTTCCTGGTTCCTTCGGGACAGGATTTCAAACTGGCGCATAAAGAGATCGACCTGGTGCTCAAGCGTGCCCAGGTGCGCCCGCTGGCGGTGGGGGTGCATCCCGATCGTCAGCTGCTGCAGTTCTGCTATACCGCAGAAGTGGCCGATGGCGCACTCAAAATTCTGGATGAAGCGGGCCTGCCGGGCGAGCTTCGCCTGCGCCAAGGGCTGGCGCTGATCGCGATGGTCGGTGCGGGCGTCACCCGTAACCCGTTGCACTGCCACCGTTTCTGGCAGCAGCTCAAAGGCCAGCCGGTTGAATTCACCTGGCAGTCGGAAGAGGGTATCAGCCTGGTGGCAGTGATGCGTACCGGGCCAACCGAAAGCCTGATTCAGGGGCTGCATCAGTCGCTGTTCCGCGCTGAAAAACGTATCGGCCTGGTGCTGTTTGGCAAAGGGAATATCGGTTCCCGCTGGCTGGAGCTGTTCGCCCGCGAGCAAACCACGCTGTCAGCGCGTACCGGCTTTGAATTTGTGCTGGCGGGCGTCGTCGACAGCCGCCGCAGCCTGCTTAACTATGAAGGGCTGGACGCCAGCCGCGCGCTGGCCTTCTTTAACGATGAAGCCGTTGAACAGGACGAAGAGTCGCTGTTCCTGTGGATGCGTGCCCATCCGTACGATGACCTGGTGGTGCTGGACGTGACCGCCAGCGAGCAGCTGGCCGATCAGTACCTGGATTTCGCCAGCCACGGTTTCCACGTGATCAGCGCTAACAAGCTGGCGGGTGCCAGTAATACGGATAAGTATCGCCAGATCCATGACGCGTTTGAAAAAACCGGCCGTCACTGGCTGTACAACGCCACCGTGGGAGCCGGGTTGCCGGTGAACCACACCGTGCGCGACCTGATTGAAAGCGGCGACAGCATTCTGGCGATCAGCGGTATTTTCTCCGGTACTTTGTCATGGCTGTTCCTGCAGTTTGATGGCACCGTGCCGTTCACCGACCTGGTGGATCAGGCGTGGCAGCAAGGGCTGACCGAGCCAGACCCGCGCGTAGACCTCTCCGGTAAAGACGTGATGCGTAAGCTGGTGATCGTGGCCCGTGAAGCGGGTTACGACATTGAGCCGGGCCAGGTGCGCGTGGAGTCCCTGGTGCCTGCCGGTTGCGAAGAGGGGTCTGTCGATCACTTCTTTGAAAACGGCGACGAGCTGAACGATCAGATGGTACAGCGGCTGGAAGCCGCGCGTGAAATGGGCCTGGTGCTGCGCTATGTGGCGCGTTTCGATGCCAACGGCAAGGCGCGCGTCGGCGTCGAAGCCGTGCGTCCGGAACACCCGCTGGCGGCGCTGCTGCCGTGCGATAACGTCTTCGCCATTGAAAGCCGCTGGTATCGCGATAACCCGCTGGTGATCCGTGGTCCGGGTGCGGGCCGTGACGTGACTGCCGGGGCCATACAGTCCGACATCAACCGTCTGGCGCAGCTGCTGTAGTGCCTCATGCGCCCTTTCCCCGTGGGAGAGGGCGCACAATCTTGCCCCCATCATGAACGTTCTTCATCTTCCCTGAGCATTCCTCACCGTCAATGATGATATTTTCAGTTGACGCCAGTCCGCTTTTCCGTCATTTTTACATCTGGACGTCTAAACGTATAGAAGTTCGAAACATAACAAACAACGACACGCGATTGATGAGGTAAGGTATGAGCTTTTTTCACGCCAACCAGCGGGAAGCCCTGAATCAGAGCCTGGCTGAAGTAAACGGTCAGATTAACGTCTCTTTTGAATTTTTCCCGCCGCGCACCAGTGAAATGGAGCAGACCCTGTGGTCCTCTATCGATCGCCTGAGCAGCCTGAAACCTAAATTTGTCTCGGTGACCTACGGCGCCAACTCCGGCGAGCGCGACCGCACGCACAGCATCATTAAAGGCATTAAGGATCGCACGGGGCTCGAAGCTGCGCCGCACCTGACCTGTATCGATGCCACCCGTGATGAGCTGCGGACCATCGCCGAGGATTACTGGAACAACGGTATCCGCCACATTGTTGCCCTGCGTGGTGACCTGCCGCCAGGCAGCGGTAAGCCAGATATGTACGCCACCGACCTGGTGACGCTGCTGAAAGAAGTGGGCGATTTCGACATCTCCGTGGCGGCTTACCCGGAAGTGCATCCGGAAGCGAAAAGCGCTCAGGCGGATCTGCTCAACCTGAAGCGCAAAGTGGATGCCGGCGCAAACCGTGCCATCACCCAGTTCTTCTTTGATGTTGAAAGCTACCTGCGTTTTCGCGACCGCTGCGTCTCGGCAGGCATCGACGTCGAAATTATTCCGGGCATTCTGCCGGTCTCTAACTTCAAGCAGGCGAAAAAATTCGCTGACATGACCAACGTGCGTATCCCGCTGTGGATGTCCAAAATGTACGAAGGGCTGGACGATGATGCCGAAACCCGCAAGCTGGTAGGTGCCAATATCGCGATGGACATGGTGAAAATTTTAAGCCGTGAAGGGGTTAAAGATTTCCACTTTTATACCCTCAACCGCGCCGAAATGAGCTACGCGATCTGCCACACGTTGGGGGTTCGCCCGGGTCTGTAAGGGTAAAGTCCTCATTTTTCTGAGGGCTTTTATATTTCAGGCGAATATCAAAGGTATTAACTATCAAATCTGTGGATTGTTTCAATTATCTCTTGTCCCCGGTGGTGTATATCCTAACGATAAAACCATAACGGGAGCAGAGCGATGAGCATGTCCGACGAGAACCAGAATTCAGGTAAATGCCCTTTCCATCAGGGCAGTTTTGATAAGAGTGCGGGTGCCGGTACCAACAGCCGGGACTGGTGGCCTAAACAACTTCGTATCGACCTTCTCAATCAGCATTCCGAACGTTCCAACCCGCTAGGTAATGATTTCGATTACCGCAAAGAATTCAGCAAACTCGATTACTCCGCACTGAAAGGCGATCTCAAAGCCCTGTTAACCGATTCACAGCCGTGGTGGCCTGCGGACTGGGGCAGCTACGCCGGTCTGTTCATTCGTATGGCGTGGCACGGAGCAGGCACTTATCGCTCAGTCGACGGTCGCGGCGGCGCGGGCCGCGGTCAACAGCGTTTCTCACCGCTCAACTCCTGGCCAGACAACGTCAGCCTCGATAAGGCGCGTCGCCTGCTGTGGCCGATCAAGCAAAAGTATGGCCAGAAAATCTCCTGGGCCGACCTGTATATTCTTGCCGGTAACGTGGCGCTGGAAAATTCCGGCTTCCGCACCTTTGGCTTTGGTGCCGGGCGCGAGGATGTGTGGGAACCGGATCTGGACGTTAACTGGGGGGATGAAAAAGCCTGGCTGACTCACCGTGATCCGGAAGCGCTGGCGAAAAATCCTTTATCCGCAACCGAGATGGGACTTATCTACGTTAACCCGGAAGGGCCAAATGCCAGCGGTGAACCGCTGTCTGCGGCGGCAGCGATCCGCGCCACCTTTGGCAACATGGGAATGAACGATGAAGAGACCGTCGCGTTGATTGCGGGCGGCCATACGCTGGGTAAAACGCACGGTGCCGGGCAAGCCACCCATGTGGGTGTCGATCCGGAAGCTGGCTTAATCGAGGCGCAGGGCCTGGGCTGGACCAGCACCCACGGCAGCGGTATTGGTGCCGATGCGATCACCTCGGGTCTGGAAGTAATTTGGTCGCAGACGCCGACCCAATGGAGCAACTACTTCTTCGAAAACCTGTATAAATATGAGTGGGTGCAAACCCGCAGTCCGGCAGGAGCAATTCAGTTTGAAGCGGTCGACGCACCGGAAATCATGCCCGATCCGTTCGACCCGTCGAAAAAGCGCAAACCGACAATGCTGGTTACCGACCTGACGCTGCGCTTTGATCCTGAGTTCGATAAAATTTCTCGTCGTTTCCTTAACGATCCGCAGGCCTTTAACGAAGCCTTTGCCCGGGCCTGGTTCAAACTGACCCACCGGGATATGGGGCCGATCTCCCGCTACTTCGGACCGGAAGTGCCAAGAGAAGAGCTGATTTGGCAGGATCCGCTGCCGCATCCGTTCTTCCAGCCGACGGCGGCAGATATTGAAAGTCTGAAGGTGGACATTGCCGCCTCCGGGCTGTCAGTCAGCGAGCTGGTGTCGGTGGCCTGGGCGTCGGCATCGACGTTCCGCGGGGGCGATAAGCGGGGCGGTGCGAACGGTGCGCGCCTGGCGCTGGCACCGCAGCGCAGCTGGGATGTGAATGCCGTGGCCGCGCGCGCTCTGCCGGTGCTGGAAGGCATTTATAAATCGGCGCACAAAGCATCGCTGGCCGACATCATTGTGCTGGCGGGCGTCGTGGGCGTTGAACAGGCTGCGAAAGCGGCTGGCGTAAACATCACCGTGCCGTTTACCCCAGGCCGCGTTGACGCGCGTCAGGATCAGACCGACGTTGAGATGTTTGCCTTTATCGAACCGATTGCGGATGGTTTCCGTAACTACCGCGCCGCGATTGATGTGTCGACCACCGAATCGTTGCTGATCGATAAAGCGCAGCAGCTGACCCTGACCGCGCCAGAGATGACGGTGCTGACCGGTGGCTTACGTGTTCTGGGCGCTAACTTTGATGGCGGCAAGAGCGGCGTCTTTACCGATCGCGTGGGCGTCCTCAGCACTGACTTCTTCGTCAATTTGCTGGACATGGGTAATCAGTGGAAAGCCACCGATGACTCGGCAGAGCTGTTTGAAGGCCGCGATCGCGTCAGCGGTGAGGTGAAGTTCATGGCGAGCCGTGCTGACCTGGTCTTCGGTTCTCACTCTGTTCTGCGCGCCCTGGCAGAAGTGTATGCCAGCAGCGATGCCAGCGAGAAGTTTGTGAAGGACTTTGTGGCGGCGTGGACCAAGGTTATGAATCTCGACCGATTTGATCGGCAGTAAACAGAAAAATCCCCGCTGAAGCGGGGATTTTTTTGCCCGGCGGCGCTGCGCTTGCACGGGCCTACGGGTGTTGTAGGCTGGATAAGCGTAGCGCCATCCGGCAGTTTGACTATTCCCACTCTTGTAAAAAGCGCTGGCCGTACTGATCGGCAACCAACAGAGCCGCGTAGACCTGGTCCGGGGTCGCACCACCTGGCATGTTGTGGATGGTTTCGCCTTCGGCACAGGAGGCTTGTGCGACGGTCCGCATTTTGGCCGGAATATCCGTTTTGATATCCAGCTGCGCCAGGGTGATCGGCAGACCCACGCTGTGACACAGCGCCGCCACGGTTTCGATCTCTTCTACCGGGGCATTCTCCAGTACCAACTGAGTCAGGGTACCGAAGGCCACTTTCTCGCCGTGGTAGTAATGGTGTGCATCCGCAATGGCGGTCAATCCGTTGTGGATCGCATGCGCTGCTGCCAGTCCGCCGCTTTCAAAACCTACGCCGCTAAGATAGGTGTTGGCTTCAATTACCCGCTCAAGGGCAGGCGTCACGACGTGCTGTTCCGCAGCCAGCATCGCCTTTTCACCCTCTTCGACCAGCGTGTTGTAGCACAGCTCGGCCAGGGCCAGTGCGGCCTGGGTACATTTCCCGCCCGCCATGGTCGTGGCCCCGCTGCGCGAGCAGGCACGGGCTTCAAACCACGTCGCCAGCGCATCGCCAATTCCCGCCGCCAGCAGGCGTGCCGGGGCACCGGCGACCACTTTGGTATCGACAATAACCATGTTGGGGTTGTGCGGCAGCATCAGATAGCGATCAAATTCGCCGCTGTCGGTGTAGATAACGGACAGGGCGCTGCACGGCGCATCGGTTGAGGCGATAGTTGGCGCGATGGCGACCGGCACATCCATAAAATGCGCCAGCGCTTTGGCCGTATCCAGCGTTTTACCGCCGCCGACGCCGAGGATAGCCTGGCAGTCGGCACCTTTGGCCAGCTTGCGCAGCCGGTCGATCTCGTTTTGCGAACACTCCCCGCCAAAGGGGGCAATTTCAACGTGCAGTTCGGCCTGCTTAAAACTCTGGCGCAGGGTCTCTTCGGCAAAACCGAGCACAAACTTATCGCCGACCACCAGCCAGCGCGCAGCCAGCGGCTGCAGATAATCACCGAGACGGGTAAGTACATCTGCGCCCTGAATGTATTTACCGGGCGATTGAATAATACGGTCCATAACATGTCTCCCTTAGAGGTTGAGGTTACCAAACGCGTTTTTCCAGTCCTGCTCGAACTTCTCTATGGCTGACTCTACCGCGGGTGTATTGAGCATTTGTTGCGCGACATCTAAAGGAAGCGTGATAGCTTCACATCCGGCGAGCAGGCAATCCAGCGCCTGACGCGGGGTTTTGAAGCTGGCGGCCAGCACCATACAGCCTGGCGCATGCAGCTCGAGCAGGCTTTGCAGCTCCTGCACCGTGCGGATCCCGTCTCCGCCCTGGGCATCCACCCGGTTAACGTACGGTGCGACATACTTCGCCCCTGCCAGCGCCGCCAGTAAACCTTGTGCCGCGCTGTACACCGCCGTGCCGAGCGTGGTGATGCCCTCTTTTTTCAGGGCTTTAATGGCGACAAGGCCTTGCGCGGTCACCGGGATTTTAACCACGATACCGGGGAGGGCGTTGCTCAGCCGTTTGGCTTCAGCAACCATGCCCTCTGCATCGCGGCTCATGGTCTGGGCGAACAAAATTCCGTCCGGGCCGACGGCCTGCTGCAGGCGCGGCAGTACCTCCCAGAGGGATTCACGGCCGGCGGCAACAATGCTGGGATTGGTGGTCACACCGGCGATGGGAAAGATTTTTGCCAGGCGTTCAACTTCCGCCACGTTGGCGGTATCCAGATACAGTTCCATTACTATTCCTTAAGTCAGGATCTCTGAATTAAGGATACGGCGGGCGGGCTTGCCGGAGATAGAGGTCAAATTTGCCAAATACTGGACAAATGTAAGGTCCTCAATAAAGTGCGAAGGGGATCACAGTGCTAGTTTTTAGCCGTTAACTGGCTGTGATACTGGCGGCGATATTCCGACGGAGAGCGTTCCGTGTTTTTCCGAAACAGTCGGCAAAAGTAATTACTGTCAGCAAACCCGCAGGTGTGCGCCACATCTTTCACTTTCAGATCATAACCTTTCAGCAATGTCTTGGCGTGCTCCAGCCGCGTGTGATTGAGGTATTCGTTAAAGCCCACCGCGCCGATTTTCTGGAACAAATGCGACAGGTAGTTGGGCGAGATATAAAAGGCCTGCGCCACTGATTCCCGGGTCAACGCCGTCGCGTAGCGATCGTCGATATAGGTACGAATGGCTTCGAACAGCGCCTGACTTCGGGATGCGGTCTGGATCTGGCTACCAAGTAAATCGCAGCAATGGCTGAGCAGGCTGGTAACAACGTATCGCGCAGTCTGTTGCTCCTGAGGCTGCATTTGCAGTTCATTGAGCGTTTGTAGCAGGAAAGAGCCGATCCGCGGTCCGCGGCGTGCCACCTGCTGCTTAGCCAGCGTGTGAGACGACGTGCCGTTCCACTGAACGACGCTGAAGCTTAACTGCTGTTTGCCAAACAGAATGCTGCAGGTGGTGGCGGGCATGTCCATCTGTGGAGCATTCCAGCGGCCAGCCGAAACATACAGAATATCGCCGAGGGTGAGCGTATTGCTGATGGCGGCGTCAGTAAATTCCCCGTCCAGCACAATCTCCAGACGCGGAAAATCCACCCGGTAGGCTAACTCCGACGTCGGACTGTTATTGCTGGCGAAATAAATCTGGCGTAACGGCAACGTGCCATTAACAAGACGGGAGAGATGGTGGCTGACGTCGTGATACATGTTGTTCCCTTGCCGGATGCAAACAGGGCAACATTAACGTCGTTAGTGAAAAAAGGCCACCCTGAATCGGATGGCCCTGGGCGGTGATTACTGATTCCCGGTCTGCTCGCCGTACGGCAGGCTATCGTAATCAATCAGCGCATTTTTCTTATACGGATTGCCAATCCAGCGCGTGACCGGGGTGAACTGCGGGCTGGTGATGGCGCGTGTAGGGTCGAAGCCGTCATAGCTTAATCCCGCTAAGTCTGACCAGGTATGGATCAGTTCAGAGCTACTGTACTTACGATCTACGTCCTGGGTGAAGTCGCGTGGATGCGCAGCCTGCCACTTCTCAGACGTCCAGACCAGGAACGGAATGGTGTACATATGACGCGTAGGGTTGTCTTCATTACGGCCCTGGGTTTTATGCGGCGGTGTGTCGTACACCTCTTCACCGTGATCGGAGAAGTACAGCAGGAAGCCGTTCGGATCCGTCGCTTTGTAATCCTTAATCAGGCTGGCCACCACATGGTCGTTATAGCGGTTGGCGTTGTCGTAATCGTTATAAGACTCCTGCTGATCTTTGCTCAGGCCGGCCGGGTGGTTATCGGTCTTGCCGTCAAAGAAGCCCTGGTCTTCCGGATAGCGGAATTTGTACTTAATGTGGGTCCCGAGCAGATGCACGATGATGAACTTCTTCTCTGCCGGATCGGCCATCACCTCTTTAAATGGCGCCAGCACGTTGGTGTCATATTCGCGAGCACTCTGGGTGCGCTGCTGGTTCATATAGAATTGCTTGTCAGTCTGCTTTGAGAAGACCGTCAGCATGGTGTTACGGGCCGTCATCGTCTGCTGGTTGGTGATCCAGAAGGTCTTATACCCGGCCTGCTTCATCATGTTCATCAGCGACGGTTTCGTCAGATACAGGTCCGGGTTCTTCTCGTTGGCAAAAGTCAGCGCCTGCTGCAGGATCTCAATGGTGTACGGGCGAGAGGTCACCACGTTATTGAAGACCGTCAGCTTCGGGTCGCTTTTATGCAGCGCGTCCAGCTCCGGCGTGGTTTCACGCGGGTAACCGTACAGGCTCATACGCCCGCGCTGGGTGGATTCGCCAATCACCAGCACCAGGGTGCGTGGCGCATTACCCGAGCTGTCTTTGAAATTTGCCAGCGGCGGCAGGGCATCGTTCTTATTGAGCAGGTTTTTCAGGGACGTCAGCTGCTGGCGATACTGATAATACCCGGAGATAAACTGCCACGGGGCCGCAGGCTCCATGCGGGACGCCAGGCCATTAATCGCCTTTTCGAGCGGTTTCTGGTTGATGACGGTGTTCATCACAATCGGATGCAGAACCAGGCCGTACAGCAGCGCAAACGACACCAGCCAGCGCCACGGCGACGGGATATAAACCGGGCGCAGGCGCGTCCACAGGAAAATCGCCACCGCCGTATAGACCAGCGCAACGAGGATAATCTTCAGGCTGAAGTACTGGCTAAGATATTCACTGGCTTCGTTCGCATTGGATTCAAACATTACGAACAGGACGCTCTGTGAAAACTCCTGGCCGTAAATCACAAAGTAGCTTAACGCTGCCAACGACGCCGCCCACAGCACCACACCAATAATCGCCGCAATGATGCGGGTACGGTTCGGGAACAGCAGGACCGGGATCAGCCAGAGCGAGCTAAACAGCAGCGAGTCGCGCAAGCCGTTGGTTCCGCTATAGCCGCTAACGCAAATGGTGACCTGGAGTAAAGAGGAGAAAAACCAAAAAAAGAGGAGTGCCCATCCCAGGGCTTTCCAGCTAAACGCGGGTTTAGTCTGCGATGTAAAGGATTGCATAGTCATAGCCTGTCTTAGAACTTAGTCGCCAAACGTAGCGACTTAACCTTAAGGGAACCTGAAGCAGAGCGATCTAAGTCACTTTTGCTAATGAGAACCGTTTAAGAAAATTAAAGAGAGGCGGGAATATATTGAATTCGAATCATTTATGACAGGAATATTTCAAATTACCCTCGCACAGGTGTACGAGGGCAATCCCGATGACAATTAGCCGGTGTTACGCATACCTGCCGCTACGCCCGCAATGGTCACCATCAGCGCTTGTTCAACGCGTGGATCCGGTTCCTGGCCTTCCTCTTCCGCTTTACGCGAACGGTGCAGCAGCTCAGCCTGCAGGACGTTCAGCGGATCGGTGTAGATGTTACGCAGCTGGATAGACTCGGCAATCCACGGCAGATCGGCCATCAGGTGGGAGTCGTTGGCGATATCCAGCACGACCTTGATGTCACCTTCCAGCAGTTCACGCAGCTCGGTACCCAGCGCCCACAGCTCTGGTTTCACCAGACGCTGATCGTAGTATTCCGCCAGCCACAGGTCGACTTTCGAGAACACCATCTCCAGCATCCCCAGGCGGGTGGAGAAGAACGGCCAGTCGCGACACATGGTTTCCAGTTCGTTCTGCTTCCCGTCATCTACCACTTTTTGCAGTGCGGCACCGGCACCCAGCCAGGCCGGGAGCATCAGGCGGTTTTGCGTCCAGGCGAAGATCCACGGAATGGCGCGCAGAGACTCTACGCCGCCAGTCGGACGACGTTTTGCCGGACGTGAGCCGAGCGGCAGTTTGCCCAGTTCCTGCTCTGGCGTGGCCGAGCGGAAGTAAGGCACGAAATCTTTGTTTTCGCGCACATAGCCACGGTACAAGTCGCAGGAGATATCCGACAGCTCGTCCATGATGTGGCGCCAGGCATCTTTTGGCTCCGGTGGTGGCAGCAGGTTCGCTTCCAGAATCGCGCTGGTGTACAGCGACAGGCTGCTGATGGTCACTTCCGGCAGACCGTACTTGAAGCGGATCATCTCACCTTGCTCGGTGACGCGCAGGCCGCCTTTCAGGCTACCCGGCGGCTGGGAGAGCAGTGCCGCGTGGGCTGGCGCGCCGCCGCGACCGATAGAGCCGCCGCGACCGTGGAACAGGGTCAGTTCAATACCTGCTTTTTCGCAGGTTTTGATCAGCGCGTCCTGCGCCTGGTACTGCGCCCAGGAGGCAGCCATCACGCCTGCGTCTTTCGCGGAGTCAGAATAGCCAATCATGACCATCTGTTTGCCCTGAATAAAGCCGCGATACCAGTCGATGTTCAGCAACTGGGTCATCACGTCGTTCGCGTTATTCAAATCGTCGAGGGTTTCGAACAGTGGCGCAACCGGCAGGGCGAAGGTGATCCCGGCTTCTTTCAGCAGCAGATGAACCGCCAGCACGTCGGACGGCGTTTTCGCCATCGAGATCACGTAGGCCGCCACCGATCCTTTCGGCGCATCGACGATCGCTTTGCAGGTGTTGAGCACTTCGCGGGTTTCTTCGCTCGGCTCCCAGCTGCGCGGCAGGAGTGGACGTTTGGAATTCAGTTCGCGGATCAGGAAGGCCTGTTTGTCGGCTTCAGACCAGCTTTCGTAATCGCCAATGCCGAGGTAGCGTGTCAGTTCGCCCAGCGCTTCGGTGTGGCGGGTGCTTTCCTGGCGCACGTCGATGCGCACCAGCGGCACGCCGAAACATTTCACGCGGCGCAGGGTGTCGAGCAACTCGCCGTTAGCGATAATGCCCATGCCGCACGCTTGCAGCGACTGGTAACAGGCGTACAGCGGATCCCACAGCTGTTCGTTCTGGCTTAACAGGCCTGCTGGCTTCGGCAGACGCTGGCCTTTCAGACGGGCTTCCAGCCACGCCTGGGTTGCCAGCAGCTGGCTGCGCAGGTTTTTCAGCAGGAAGCGGTACGGTTCGGTGGCACCGGCTTCACCCACCAGCTCAAGCAGCTCTGGGGTGGCGTCGACCATCGATAGCTCAGAAATCAAAATCTGAATGTCTTTCAGGAACAGGTCGGTGGCTTTCCAGCGGCTCAACAGCAGAACGTGGCGCGTGATGTCGGCGGTGACGTTCGGGTTACCGTCGCGGTCGCCGCCCATCCAGGAGGTGAAGCGCACCGGTACAAAATCGACCGGCAGGCGATAGCCGAGGTTCTCTTCCAGCTGTTCGTTCAGCTCGCGCAGGTAGTTAGGTACCCCTTCCCACAGGCTGTTTTCCACCACCGCAAAGCCCCATTTGGCTTCATCAACCGGGCTTGGGCGATGTTTGCGGATTTCGTCGGTGTGCCATGACTGGGCAATCAGCTGGCGCAGGCGGCGCATCAGCTGATTACGTTCGTAGTCAGCAATCTCTTTGTTATCGAGCTGCTTCAGGCAGTTGTTCACCTCACCCATTTTGTGGATCAGGGTGCGGCGGGTGATTTCGGTTGGGTGGGCGGTGAGCACCAGCTCCAGCGACAAGGACTCTACCGCTTTTTTAATGGTGGCTTCGTTAAGATCGGGCTGGTCTTTCAGTTTTCTGAGCGTCTGGGCAATCACTTCCGGGTTGCTGGCGCCTTCACCTTTTGGCGAAATGCTGTGGTACTGCTCGGCGGTATTCGCAAGATTCAGAAACTGGCTAAAGGCACGGGCAACCGGCAGCAGCTCGTCGTTAGAGAGATTCTGCAAGGTGGTGAGCAGCTCCTGACGATTGGCTTCGTTACCGGCACGGGAAGATTTGGACAGCTTACGGATTGTTTCAACGCGATCGAGAATGTTCTCTCCCAACGCATCCTTAATGGTATCTCCCAGCACTTTGCCGAGCATACTGACATTACTACGCAACGCGGAATATTGTTCGTTCATAAAAACCCAATCACCCCATCATTTTTGTTTATGCCCAGTCGGAAATCTTTTGGACATTATTTTGTCATCTCCCTTTATAAAGCCACGTAAAACCCCCGTCGTCAATTGCTGCGAAAACGGTTCAGCAAACGAATAAATGCGGGCAATTTACGAAATTTAATTCACTTCGCGTCAGATAAGAGATGCTTATGGGAATGTGATGGGGATCGCGAGATTTTCCTCCTCTCCACAGAGAGGAGGAAACAAGTTAGTGCCAGCAGAAGTGATGTACAACCTGGGTAATTAACTCGCGCGTCGGCTTAATAAAGCGCGTTTCCAGGTATTCATCCGGCTGGTGGGCCTGATTGATGGAGCCCGGACCCAGCACCAGTGTCGGGCACAGGGTCTGGATAAATGGCGCTTCGGTGCAGTAGTTCACCACATCGGTTTTTTCGCCGAGCAGTTTTTCCACCACTTCCACCAGCTGATGGTCCGGCGGGCACTCGTAACCTGGGATTGGCGGATGCAGATCGGACACCGTCAGGCGGCCCGGCCAGCGTTCGCTGACCGGGGCGAGCGCTTCGGTCAGTAAGCCATTCAGGTCGCTCAGCGTCATGCCCGGCAGCGGGCGGATGTCCATATGCAGTTCGCAGCAGGCGCAGATGCGGTTCGAGGCATCGCCGCCGTGCAGGCTCCCGAGGTTTAACGTCGGGTAGGGGACGGTGAACGAATCGTGGTGATAACGTTCTTTCAGCGTGTCGCGCAGCTGCATGATGTGACCGATGGCATCGTGCATCAGTTCAATGGCGTTCACACCGCGGGCCGGATCGCTGGAGTGACCGGACTGACCCAGTACGCGTACCGCCGTCGAGATATGACCTTTATGCGCCCGAATCGGCTGCAGTGAGGTCGGCTCGCCAATGATCGCACAGTCCGGACGAATCGCGGTATTTTCAGAGAAGTAGCGCGCGCCAGCCATGCTGGTCTCTTCGTCGGCGGTGGCCAGAATATAGAGCGGCTTTTTCAGCGTTGTCACGTCGACGTCACGCAGCGCGTCGAGGATAAAGGCGAAGAAGCCTTTCATGTCGGCGGTGCCCAGCCCGTACAGCTTGTTGTCATGTTCGGTCAGGGTAAACGGATCGCGGGTCCAGCGGCCATCGTCGAAGGGGACGGTATCGGTATGCCCGGCTAACAGCAGGCCGCCTGCGCCCTCTCCGGTACTGGCGAGCAGGTTAAATTTATTACGGGTTCCAGGAACAGGTTGAACCTCCACCTTAAAGCCGAGATCGCTGAACCAACCTGCCAGCAGATTGATTAAAGTCTCATTACTCTGATCCAGCGCTTCTTCCGTTGCACTGATCGACGGCGTGGCAATCAGGGCGCGGTAAATCTCGATAAATGGCGGTAAATTCATTTTCATTGTTGACATACCTTAGGTCGTGATAGTATCAATATTCATGCAATAAATGTGAATAAAAATACATTAACGTTGAGCATAAAGGAACCCGATGTTGAATACGCTGATTGTAGGCGCTAGCGGTTATGCGGGCGCAGAGCTTGTAAGCTACGTGAATCGCCATCCACATATGACCATAACCGCTTTGACTGTCTCAGCGCAAAGCAATGATGCAGGAAAGTTAATTTCCGATTTACATCCGCAACTTAAAGGTGTTGTGGATCTGCCATTGCAGCCAATGTCGGATATCAGCGAGTTTACCGACGGCGTGGACGTGGTCTTTTTAGCCACCGCTCACGAGGTCAGCCATGACCTGGCGCCGCAGTTCCTGGCGGCCGGTTGCGTGGTGTTCGATCTCTCCGGTGCGTTCCGCGTGAACGATGCCGCCTTCTACGAAAAATACTATGGCTTCACCCATCAGCATCCGGATCTGCTTGAAAAGGCAGTCTATGGTCTGGCGGAGTGGAGCGCAGACCGGCTGAAAGAGGCGAATCTGGTTGCCGTTCCGGGCTGCTACCCAACGGCGGCGCAGCTCTCCCTTAAGCCGTTGATCGACGCGGGCCTGCTGGATCTGAATCAGTGGCCGGTGATCAACGCCACCAGCGGCGTGAGTGGGGCAGGGCGCAAGGCGGCTATCGCCAACAGCTTCTGCGAAGTCAGCCTGCAGCCGTATGGCGTGTTCAACCATCGTCATCACCCTGAAATCACCACTCATCTGGGCGCGGAGGTTATTTTCACTCCGCATCTGGGCAGCTTCCCGCGTGGGATCCTCGAAACCATCACCTGCCGCCTGAAGCCAGGCGTGACCAAAGACCAGGTGGCGGATGCGTTTACCCAAGCCTATGCCGACAAACCGCTGGTGCGCCTGTACGACAAAGGCCTTCCGGCGTTGAAAAACGTGGTCGGTCTGCCGTTCTGCGATATCGGCTTTGCCGTTCAGGGTGAACACCTGATCGTGGTGGCAGCAGAAGATAACTTATTAAAAGGCGCTGCCGCGCAGGCAATGCAGTGCGCCAATATTCGTTTTGGCTACCCTGAAACGCAGTCTCTTATTTAAGGTGTGATGATGAACCCATTAATTATCAAACTCGGTGGTGTACTGCTGGACAGCGAAGAAGCGCTGGAGCGTCTTTTTACTGCGCTGGATAGCTATCGCGCATCGCATCAACGCCCGCTGGTGATTGTGCACGGTGGCGGCTGTGTGGTGGATGAGTTAATGAAAGGCCTGAACCTGCCGGTGAAAAAGAAAAATGGCCTGCGCGTCACGCCGGCAGATCAGATCGACATCATCACCGGTGCGCTGGCGGGCACGGCCAACAAAACCCTGCTGGCCTGGGCGAAGAAACATAACATCGCCTCCGTGGGGCTCTATCTGGGTGACGGCGACAGCGTCAACGTGACCCAGCTCGACGAAGAGCTTGGCCACGTTGGCCTGGCGCAGCCGGGTTCGCCTGCGCTGATTAACACTCTGCTGGCAGGCGGATTCCTGCCGGTTGTAAGCTCTATCGGTGTCACCGAAGAAGGGCTGCTGATGAACGTTAACGCTGACCAGGCGGCAACTGCGCTGGCGGCGACGCTGGGTGCGGACCTGATACTGCTCTCTGACGTAAGTGGTATCCTGGACGGCAAAGGCCAGCGCATCGCAGAGATGACCGCCGAGAAAGCAGAGCAGCTGATCGCCCAGGGCATTATCACCGACGGGATGATCGTGAAAGTGAACGCGGCGCTGGATGCTGCCCGCACGCTTGGCCGCCCGGTGGATATCGCCTCCTGGCGTCACGCCGAGCAGCTGCCGGCGCTGTTTAACGGCACGCCGATTGGCACGCGTATTCTGGCATAAACACGTATTGAATGACTGTAGGCCGGGTAGGCATAGCGCGATCCGGCAGAACTAACGAATAAAGGAAGCATGTTATGGCACTTTGGGGTGGGCGTTTTACACAGGCAGCAGATCAACGGTTCAAACAGTTCAACGACTCTTTGCGCTTCGACTACCGCCTGGCCGAACAGGATATCGTCGGCTCGGTGGCCTGGTCCAAAGCGCTGGTGACCGTTGGCGTACTGACTGCGGATGAACAACTGCAGCTGGAAGAGGCACTGAACAATCTGCTGGAAGAGGTGCGCCTTAACCCGCAGCACATTCTCGAAAGCGATGCCGAAGATATTCACAGCTGGGTGGAAGGCAAACTGATCGATAAAGTCGGCCAGTTGGGTAAAAAGCTGCACACCGGCCGTAGCCGTAACGACCAGGTCGCCACCGATCTCAAGCTGTGGTGTAAAGACACCGTGGTGGAACTGCTGGCCGCTAACCGTCAGCTGCAAAGTGCGCTGGTGGACACCGCGCAGAACAACCAGGATGCAGTGATGCCGGGTTATACCCACCTGCAGCGCGCGCAGCCGGTCACTTTTGCTCACTGGTCGCTGGCCTACGTTGAGATGCTGGCCCGTGATGAAAGCCGCCTGCAGGATACGTTGAAACGCCTGGACGTCAGTCCGCTCGGCAGCGGCGCGCTGGCCGGTACGGCATATGAAATCGACCGCGAGCAGCTGGCAGGCTGGCTGGGCTTTGCCTCGGCAACCCGCAACAGCCTCGACAGCGTCTCCGATCGCGACCACGTGCTGGAACTGCTCTCTAACGCCTCTATCGGCATGGTGCATCTGTCACGCTTTGCCGAAGACCTGATTTTCTTCAACTCTGGCGAAGCCGGTTTTGTTGAGCTGTCCGATCGGGTGACTTCCGGTTCATCGCTGATGCCGCAGAAGAAAAACCCGGATGCGCTCGAGCTTATCCGTGGTAAGTGTGGCCGCGTACAGGGTGCGCTCACCAGCATGATGATGACCCTGAAAGGTCTGCCGTTGGCCTACAACAAAGATATGCAGGAAGATAAAGAAGGCTTGTTCGACGCGCTCGATACCTGGCTGGACTGTCTGCATATGGCGGCGCTGGTGCTGGACGGCATTCAGGTAAAACGCCCGCGCTGTCAGGATGCGGCGCAGCAGGGTTATGCCAACTCGACTGAACTGGCCGATTACCTTGTCGCCAAAGGCGTGCCGTTCCGTGAAGCGCACCATATTGTGGGCGAGGCGGTAGTGGAGGCGATTCATCAGGGCAAACCGCTGGAAGATCTCCCGCTGAGCGATCTGCAGAAATTCAGCAGCGTGATTGGCGACGATGTGTATCCGATCCTGTCCCTGCAGTCGTGCCTGGATAAACGTGCGGCCAAAGGTGGCGTGTCGCCGAAGCAGGTGGCGCAGGCGATTGCGGATGCGAAAAACCGTCTGGTGTGACGGTTGAAATGCCGGGTGGCGGCTTCGCCTGACCCGGCCTACGGATTATGAGCCAGCCGCGAGCTGGCTTTTTTACGCAAAAAAAAGCGGACCACGGGGTCCGCAAAAGTTCACGTTGGCTTTAGTTGTTTCGGTTGAGAGAAACTCTCCGGACTGAACGGGAATGTTAAGGGTTTCATTCCCGCCTCGTCTCTGTGGATGATTATTCAACAGAACGCTTGATAGGGATAATCGTTCGTTGCTATGATATCTATCGCCATGAACTATCATGGTGACGGAGGATGAATAATGAATATTCGTGATCTTGAATACCTGGTAGCGTTAGCCGAACACCGTCATTTTCGTCGGGCGGCAGACTCCTGCCACGTGAGTCAGCCCACGCTGAGCGGGCAGATCCGCAAGCTGGAAGATGAACTTGGCGTGATGTTGCTGGAGCGCACCAGCCGTAAAGTACTGTTCACTCAGTCAGGTCTTCTGCTGGTGGATCAGGCGCGTACCGTGTTACGCGAGGTCAAAGTGCTCAAGGAAATGGCAAGCCAGCAGGGGGAAACCATGTCCGGTCCGCTGCATATTGGCCTGATCCCTACCGTTGGCCCGTACTTGTTGCCGCAAATCATTCCCTTGCTGCATCAGACCTTCCCTAAACTCGAAATGTACCTGCACGAAGCGCAAACCCATCAGCTGCTGGCTCAGCTTGACAGCGGCAAGCTCGACTGTGCGATCCTCGCGCTGGTTAAAGAGAGTGAAGCCTTTATCGAAGTGCCGCTGTTCGACGAGCCGATGATGCTGGCGATCTATGCCGATCACCCATGGGCGAACCGCGATCGCGTGCCGATGGCCGATCTGGCGGGCGAAAAGCTGCTGATGCTGGAAGATGGCCACTGCCTGCGCGATCAGGCGATGGGCTTCTGCTTTGAAGCGGGTGCCGATGAAGATACGCACTTCCGCGCAACCAGCCTGGAAACGCTGCGTAACATGGTGGCGGCCGGAAGTGGGATTACGTTACTGCCTGCGCTGTCGGTTCCGCCAGAGCGTAAACGCGACGGCGTGGTTTATCTGCCGTGCATTAAGCCCGAACCGCGTCGTACGGTTGGGCTGGTCTATCGTCCGGGATCGCCGCTGCGCAGCCGCTATGAGCAGCTGGCAGAGGCCATTCGTAGTTCGATGAATGGCCGTTTCGACAGTACGTTAAAACAGGCGGTTTAAGCCGTTTAGCGCCGCTACCCGATAAGCTTCTGCCATGGTCGGGTAGTTAAAGGTGGTGTTAACAAAGTACTCAATGGTGTTACCGCCACCTTTTTGCTCCATGATGGCCTGGCCGATATGAATGATTTCCGCCGCGCGTTCACCGAAGCAGTGAATGCCGAGGATCTCTTTCGTCTCGCGATGGAACAATATCTTCAGCGTACCAACGCTCATCCCCACGATTTGCGCCCGCGCCAGATGTTTAAACTGCGCACGACCCACCTCATACGGCACTTTCATCGATGTCAGCTGCTGTTCGGTTTTCCCCACTGAGCTGATTTCCGGAATGGTATAAATACCGGTCGGAATGTCCTCAATCAGATGGGCAGTCGCTTCACCTTTTACCAGCGCATGCGCCGCAATACGCCCTTGATCGTAAGCCGCAGAGGCCAGGCTTGGGTAACCAATCACGTCACCCACGGCATAGATATGCGGCAGAGCGGTCTGGTACATGCTGTTGACCTTCAACTGACCGCGGCTGTCGGTAGCAAGACCGATGTTCTCCAGCGCCAGTGAATCGGTGTTACCGGTTCGGCCGTTGGCGTACAGCAGGCAGTCGGCTTTTAGCTTTTTACCGGATTTCAGGTGCATGATGACACCGTCATCGCAGCCTTCGATCTTCTCGTACTCTTCGTTATGGCGAATCACAACGCCGCTGTTCCAGAAGTGGTACGAGAGCGAATCTGACATCTCCTGATCGAGAAACGCCAGCAGACGATCGCGGGTGTTAATCAAATCAACTTTGACTTCCATCCCACGGAAAATCGACGCGTATTCGCAGCCGATCACCCCTGCGCCGTAGATCAGCACATGGCGTGGCTCGTGATGCAGGCTCAGGATCGAGTCGCTGTCATACACACGCGGGTGGGAGAAGTCGACGTCATCCGGATGATACGGACGTGACCCGCAGGCGATAACGAATTTCTCGGCGGTAATCGTCTCGACGGAGCCGTCGTGGCACTTCAGCGCCAGAGTATGCTCATCAACGAAGTGCGCATCGCCCTGCAGAATTTCGCAGTGGTTGCGCTCGTAAAATCCCTGGCGCATCCGCGTTTGCTGATTAATAACGGTATCGGCATGGTTAAGAATGTCGGCAAAGGAAGAACGCAGAAGTCGGGAGTGATCGCTGTAAAGGGGGTTTTGGTTGAATTCAATAATGCGGCTGACGGCGTGGCGGAGGGCTTTGGAAGGGATGGTGCCCCAGTGGGTGCAACCCCCGCCAACATTATGGTAGCGCTCAATGACCGCTACTCTGGCTCCTTGTTTAACCAGTCCCATAGCAGCGCCTTCGCCGCCGGGGCCGGAACCAATAACTATTGCATCGTAATCGTAGGAATGTGGCATGGTCAGGCTTACCTGTTCTTATACATAAAAGCAACAGAATAGTAACATCATCGCCGGGATAACCCAATTATCGTTGTGCTCTTTTCGCGTGGTGGAGCACAAACAACATGTAAACCGTCATTCTCGACGCCTGGTAAACAGATTAAATTTATTCTCTGGTATAGTGCCAGCGGGCCTTTGGAAGGATTCAACTATCGTGATGGGCGTAAGAGCACAACAAAAAGAGAAAACCCGGCGTTCGCTGGTGGAAGCGGCATTCAGTCAACTGAGTGCTGAGCGAAGTTTTGCCAGTTTAAGTCTGCGTGAAGTCGCACGCGAAGCCGGGATCGCGCCTACCTCCTTCTACCGTCACTTTCGTGATGTAGATGAACTGGGTCTGACCATGGTGGATGAAAGCGGTCTGATGCTGCGCCAGCTGATGCGTCAGGCGCGCCAGCGGATCGCCAAAGGAGGAAGCGTGATCCGCACCTCTGTTTCCACTTTTATGGAGTTTATCGGCAATAATCCGAACGCATTTCGTTTATTGTTGCGTGAGCGTTCGGGAACATCGGCAGCGTTTCGTGCCGCCGTGGCGCGTGAGATTCAGCACTTCATTGCGGAACTTGCTGACTATCTTGAACTCGAAAACCATATGCCGCGCGCCTTCACTGAAGCGCAGGCCGAGGCGATGGTGACAATTGTCTTCAGTGCGGGCGCCGAAGCACTGGATGTGAGCGTTGAGCAACGCAAGCAACTCGAAGAGCGACTGGTATTGCAACTGCGGATGATCTCCAAGGGCGCGTATTACTGGTATCGCCGGGAACAGGAAAAAATGGCGCATCAATCCGATGAGTGAAAGGTGAGTAATGAAACAGACAGGACAGGATAAAGGAACATTGTTGCTGGCATTGATCGCTGGCTTATCAATTAACGGAACCTTTGCAGCTGTTTTCAGCTCCATTGTGCCGTTTTCAGTTTTCCCGATGATTGCGCTGGTACTGACGGTGTACTGTCTGCATCAGCGTTATCTGAATCGCACCATGCCGGTGGGGTTACCGGCGCTGTCGGCGGCCTTCTTTATACTGGGTGTCCTGCTGTACAGCACCGTGGTACGCGCTGAGTACCCGGACATGGGCTCTAACTTCTTCCCTGCGGTGCTGTCTGTCATTCTGGTGTTCTGGATTGGCTTTAAGATGCGTGACCGTAAGCACCAGCTGCCAGAATAAGTTTTGTTGGCCGGATAAGCGAAGCGCCATCCGGCAACTGAGTGTTATCGGGCTGTCAGCAGTACGCCGCACTCCATGTGGTGCGTGTACGGGAACTGATCGAACAATGCCAGACGTTCAACCTTGTGCGTCTGGCTTAATGTTTCCAGATTCTTGCATAAGGTTTCTGGGTTGCAGGAGATATACAGAATTCGCGGGTACGCCTGCACCATCTTCTCGGTTTCGCTGTCCAGCCCACTGCGCGGTGGATCGACGAAAATCGTCTCACACTGGTAGCTCTTCAGATCAATGCCCTGCAGACGGTTAAAGTCCCGCACGCCGTTCATCGCCTGAGTAAACTCTTCTGCCGCCATCCGAATAATCTGCACATTATCAATATGGTTCGCGGCGATGTTGTATTGCGCGGCCGCAACCGACGGTTTGGCAATTTCGGTCGCCAGCACGCGTTCGAAGTTACGCGCCAGCGCCAGCGAGAAGTTACCGTTACCGCAGTACAGCTCAAGCAGATCGCCCGTTGAGCCTTCGGTCGCTTTCAACGCCCACTCCAGCATCTGCACGTTCATCGCGGCGTTCGGCTGAGTAAAGCTGTTCTCAACCTGGCGATAAATCATCTCTTTACCCGCAACCAACAGGCGTTCGTCGACGAAATCCTGATCCAGCGCGATTTTGGTTTTGGTCGCCCGGCCAATCAGGTGCACGTTGATGTTCTGCGCGCGCAGGGCATCACGCAGGGCTTCTGCCGCCTGGCGCCACTCATCATTCAGCGCTTTATGATACAGCAGCGAGACAATGGCCTGATTGCTTTGGGTCGTCAGGTAGTCAATCTGGAAAAGCTTATGGCGCAGCAGCGGATTATCGCGCACGCCATCCATCATCAGCGTCATTAACTGGTTAATCAGCTCGCTGGCGGCCGGGAAGGTATCGACGCGGATACGACTTTTGGTCTGCTGATCGAAAATGATGTGATACAGGTCGTCGCCGTCGTGCCAGATACGGAACTCAGCGCGCATACGATAGTGGCTGACCGGTGAGCGGAACACCTCAGGCGCAGGCGCAGCAAAAGGCGTCATCATGCTTTGCAGACGGACGACTTTCTCTGCCAGCTGTGCGTCGTACTGTTCTGTCGGGAGGTGTTCGGGGGTCATGATGCTTCCTGATTGATGATGAATTACGCCGGGATTGTAGGGATTGTGCAGGGGATGTCCAGCCTTAATGGTTATCAGCAGTCTGGACATCTATACGTGTCTAATTGTAGCATTATGTTTCCGGTCTCTCAGGAGTGAAGAGGGAATCCAGTGAAAATCTGGAGCTGACGCGCAGCGGTAAAGACTGGCGGGATGAGAGCTGTAGACACTGCTGACAACGCGGGAAGTCTTCATCCACAACACGCCACCTAGCCCGAAGACCTGCCGGTATCACGTCGCATTTGGTGTCATCATCGCGTGCTATAGATGAGGCCTGCGGCATCCTTCTTATATTGTGGATGCTTTAACAATGATTAAAAAAGTTTCGCTGATGACGGCGCTTTCCGTCACGGCATTTTCGGGCTGGGCGCAGGATGGCGCAGACTCGCTGGTGGTGACTGCAAACCGCGTTGAACAACCTGCTAATACCGTTCTGGCACCGAACTCCGTGGTGACCCGGGAAGATATCGAACGCTGGCAGGCAAAAAGCGTCGTTGAAGTGATGTCTCGCCTACCCGGCGTTGATATCGCGCAAAGCGGTGGAATGGGCGCTAACTCCTCTACCTTTATTCGCGGTACCGAATCCCGCCATGTCCTGGTGTTGATTGACGGGATTCCACTGAATAACGCCGGTATCAGCAACTCCCCGGATCTTAGCCAAATCCCTGTTTCGCTTATTCAGCGTATCGAATATATCCGTGGCCCACGTTCAGCTCTGTATGGTTCAGATGCGATTGGCGGCGTCATTAACATTATTACCGGTCGCGACAAGCCGGGCGCGGAGATTTCAGCTGGCGTCGGTTCTAAAGGCTATCAGACCTATGACGGCTCCTTCCAGCAGGTGCTCGATAAAACCAAAATCACGATGGGCGGTAACTATACCTACACGCGCGGGTTTGATATTGATGCCCAGGATGCCCCACGTCAGCCTGACCGCGACGGGTTTATGAGTAAGTCGCTGTTTGGTTCCATCGAACAGCAGATCACCGACAACCTGAGCGGCTTCGTGCGTGGTTTGGGCTACGACAACCGTACCGACTATGACGGTTATGAGCACTATGATGCCAACTTTATGGTCGATGGCATGCCGGATACGCGCCAGCTGTATAGTCAGAACTGGGATACCGGCCTGCGCTTTAATCAGGGCATTTATCAGTCACAGCTGGTGGCCGGGTATGGTCGCAGCAAAGACCAGAACTATGATCCTGCGAAAGGTCGCTATGCGTCGTCCGCCACGATGGATGATGTTAAGCAATATACTGCGCAGTGGCTGAACACCGTCACGGTGGGTCACGGCAATATCGGGGCGGGTCTGGACTGGCAGAAGCAAAAAACCCAGGCGGGCACCGGCTATCTGGATAACGGCTACGATCAGCGCAACACCGGCGTCTTCCTTTCGGCTATGCAGCAGTTTAATAGCGTCACGCTGGAAGCCGCAGCGCGTAACGATGATAACTCTAACTTTGGCAACCATAACACCTGGCAGACCAGCGCCGGATGGGAGTTCATTGACGGCTATCGGATCATCGGTTCCTACGGCACAGCGTTTAAAGCACCAACGATGAGTCAGATCCACAGTGCAAGTTATGGCAACCCGGATCTGAAACCGGAAGAGAGCAAGCAGTGGGAAGGCGGTTTCGAGGGGCTGACGGGCCCGGTGAACTGGCGCGTGTCAGGTTATCGCAACGATATCGACAATCTGATCAGCAGCGACCCGCGCACCTTCCGCTACTACAACGTCGATAAAGCGCGCATCAAAGGCATCGAAGCGACGGCACAGTTCGATACTGGCGTGGTAGGGCATCAGATCTCCTATGACTACGTGGATCCGCGTAATGCTAAAACGAACGAAGTGCTTGCCCGTCGTTCGAAGCAGCAGGTGAAATACCAGCTGGATATGCAGGTGTGGGACCTCGACTGGAACCTGGCGTACCGCTACCTGGGTACCCGTTATGACGTGGCGTACGATCCGAATACCTTTACTTCTGAGCGCGTGAAACTGGGCGGCGTAAGTTTGTGGGATCTCGCAGTTTCGTATCCGGTCACCTCACATCTTGTAGTTCGTGGTAAAATAGCCAACCTGTTCGATAAAGATTACGAGACAGTTTATGGCTACCAAACTGCAGGACGGGAATACACCTTGTCTGGCAGCTACACCTTCTGATCCACGTCCCACCGTGCTGGTGTTTGACTCCGGCGTCGGTGGGCTTTCGGTCTATGATGAGATTCGGCATCTCCTGCCGGATCTTCATTACATCTATGCTTTCGATAACGTCGCTTTTCCTTATGGGGAAAAGAGCGAAGCGTTTATTGTCGAGCGCGTCCTCGAGATCGTTACTGCCGTGCAGCAGCGTTATCCCCTCGCACTGGCGGTGATTGCCTGCAATACGGCGAGTACGGTTTCTCTCCCAGCATTACGCGAAAAATTCCCGTTCCCGGTTGTCGGTGTGGTTCCGGCGATTAAACCTGCTGCGCGCCTGACGGCAAACGGCATAGTGGGATTACTGGCGACACGCGGTACGGTTAAGCGTCCTTATACGCGCGAATTGATTGAGCGCTTTGCCAATGAATGCAAGATTGCCATGTTAGGGTCTGCTGAGCTGGTTGAGATGGCCGAAGCGAAGCTGCATGGTCAAGCGGTGTCGCTGGAAGAGTTGCGTCGCATCTTACGCCCGTGGTTGTTAATGAATGAACCACCTGACACGGTCGTACTGGGTTGCACTCACTTTCCTTTGTTGCAGGAAGAACTGCTTGCCGTCCTGCCGGAAGGAACCCGTCTGGTGGATTCCGGTGCCGCCATCGCTCGTCGCACAGCATGGTTGCTTGAGCATGAAGCACCAGATGCAAAATCTGTTGATGCGAATATCGCGTATTGTATGGCGTTAACGCCCGAAACTGAGCAACTTTTACCCGTTTTACTGCGTTATGGCTTCGAAACGCTCGAAAAACTCGCGCTGGAGCACGATTTTGAGCAAAAAAAAGACGGTTGAAAGTTTTTTTTAAATTTCCTCTTGTCACCGCCAGAGAATTCCCTATACTGCGCCTCCACTGACACGGAACAACGGATTACAAACCGCCGTGACAGCAGGGGTTCAGAGATGAACGCCGACAGAGAAAAGCGAAAATAATTGCTTGACTCTGAATGAGGAAAGCGTAATATACGCCACCTCGCAACGGTGAGCTTAACGCCGCGTTGCACTGCTCTTTAACAATTTATCAGACAATCTGTGTGGGCACTCAAAGTGACATGGATTCTT
>JBAPXW010000028.1:0-1810 GCA_049284415.1 Leclercia sp. | reverse complement strand
GCATTTACATGAAAATGTGATTAAAGCTGAGCTTGGTGACAAGGCAGTTTTTGCAGCAATCACTGAACTTAATCCGCGGCCAGCCGAATTAGCGGTATTAGGAAAGGATAAAGAGAGTGTTGATCTTCATTCATTTGTCCCTAACTATATTCGCATGGCAGAAGCAGAAGCTAATTGGCTGAAATCACAAGAGAATAATAAATAAGTGGGAAGATGCAATGAATAATACGATAACTTTTCGTAAGATGACTGTTGAGGATCTTGATGATGTAATAGAGGTAGAGGTTAATTCTTTTGCCACGCCATGGAGCAGGGAAGCTTTTTACAATGAATTGACGAAGAATCAATTTGCCCACTATCTGGTTGCAGAGGTTGACGATAAGGTAGTTGGCTATTGTGGCGTGTGGATCATTGTAGATGAAGCACATATCACAAACATAGCACTCTTGCCGGATTACCGAGGATTGAAGCTTGGCGAGGCGCTTATGGGCAGGATTGTGGAGATTGCGCGCGAAGTCGGAGCTATAAGGATCACTTTAGAGGTCAGAGTGAGCAATGAAAGAGCACAGAATCTATACCGTAAGTTTGGATTTGAAGAAGGTGCTTTAAGAAAGCAATATTATACAGACAATATGGAAGATGCTTTAGTAATGTGGGTGAATTTATAATGGGAAAAGATCTATTAATAATGGGAATTGAAACAAGCTGTGATGAAACAGCCGTTTCTATAGTTAAAAATGGCAGGGAAATCCTGTCGAATGTGGTGGCTTCACAAATAGAGAGCCATAAGAGATTCGGCGGGGTCGTTCCTGAGATTGCTTCGCGCCATCACGTTGAACAGATTACGATTGTATTGGAAGAGGCCTTAGCGCAAGCTAACATTGAATTAAAGGATTTGGATGCCATTGCGGTGACAGAAGGACCTGGACTAGTTGGTGCCTTGTTAATCGGAGTGAATGCTGCGAAAGCCCTAGCGTTCGCGAATGATATCCCGTTGATAGGGGTACATCATATTGCCGGGCATATATATGCGAACCGCATTGTAACGGAGATGAAGTTTCCGTTGATTTCTCTTGTAGTATCTGGCGGACATACCGAGCTGGTATACATGAAAGAGCATGGCCATTTCGATGTTATTGGTGAGACACGGGATGACGCAGCAGGGGAAGCTTATGACAAGGTCGCACGGACATTGAATCTTCCATATCCGGGGGGACCTCATATCGACAGGCTGGCACAGGAAGGACAAGCTACTATTGATTTGCCACGTGCCTGGTTAGAAGAAGGTTCTTACGATTTCAGCTTCAGCGGATTGAAATCAGCTGTCATCAATGTCGTGCACAACGCCCAGCAGCGTGGAGTAGAAATTGTCCCTGCTGAGCTAGCGGCTAGCTTCCAAGAAAGCGTCATTGATGTTCTTGTCACTAAAACTCTTAAAGCTGTGAATCAATATGGAGTTAAGCAAGTGCTGCTTGCTGGTGGTGTGGCAGCAAACAAAGGGCTGAGAGAGGCTCTTTCTAAAGCTTTTGCTGAACTTGATGTTGAGATTGTCATTCCGCCATTGTCATTGTGTACAGACAATGCAGCGATGATTGCTGCTGCTGGAAGTGTATTGTTTGAAAAAGGTGAACGTGCCGATTTAACACTGAATGGAAATCCCGGTTTAGAGATAACTATCCACAACAATAGTCGGAAGTAAAAAATAAATTTTCTGATTTTCTTGTGGATATCTTGGTGGATATCGAGTGTTTCTGTGTATAATGTGGATAAAAACAGCCTTTTTTGTGGATAATGTGGAAAAGTCTCTGGA
>JBAPXW010000027.1:0-235258 GCA_049284415.1 Leclercia sp. | reverse complement strand
AGGCCGACAGTGATATCTTCTCGACACGACGGAAAGATAACGAACAGATCTATAACCTCTCGCTCTGGCATCGAGACCTCTATTTCTTTGGGGTGATGCCGAAACTGAATTTCACCTATAAGCAGGTTGATAGCAATATCGATTTCTATGATTATCGACAGAGATATGTCACGCTTTCTCTGGATAAGAATTTTTAACAGGCATTTTCCAGGACATTATGCCTGATCTTCATTTTTCGTTTCCTGGCTATGGCTTGAAATTACAACGCTTATCGTCTTCCGTTTATGTTATTTTTCGGAAGTTAACATACCCTATCTATCAGGATTTATTACAACAGCGTTTTTTTAACTCTGCGGATCCGGAAAAAACCGTCGCCACCACTCGGTTTTCATATTGTCGAAGGCGTGGCACACCGGTGTAAAAGCAGCATCAGGTTGTTTTTCGAAAAGCCCCGTCAGCAGCGCCACGCTGGGTCCATCATCGTTTTAAGCGTCAACGACAGTGTGGATGCGCCTGACGACTATGCTTGATGCACAGGAGGAACCACCATGACTGATGAGGCCTGGCTTCACCGCGCTGCTGGCGGTGAGTTTGTGCAAGCAACACCTGAGATATTAACCCAAATTGCCGCTGAACTGCTGGCGAGCCGTCACCAGATCGCTCTGCTGAAACAGCAGTTAGCCAAAGAAGTAAAACTTCCCTTCACCAGCGCCAGCCCGGTATGCGATATCGAAGCAGGGTACGCCGCAGGGGTTAACGACAGCAGAGAGGCGATTCGCCGCGCGGGTTTTTTAATCGAAGGGGATGACTAAAACGTAAAACCCGGCACAAGGCCGGGTTTGCTCACATCAAAACCAGTTGAATCGGTCAGAAAGAATGACCACTAACGAACTGGCACATACAAGGTTAATACAAATCACGAATCTGCTGGATACGTTCATGTTATCGAAACCAATACTGCTATGTTTGAATTGTGTTAACAATCCTAATAGCAAATGGCGTATCGATCAAATCGGGCCAGTGAAGAGACAAAAAAAAGCCCACATAAAGTGGGCAAGAAATACTGGAAGCAATGTGAGCAATGTCGTACTGAATACCTGAGTGATTTGCTCAACTATTCAGTAATGAGAAAGATAATATTTCTCATTGAAGGATGCAACCCCATTTTTTATGTGGTTCGCAGTTTTACGTAATATTCCGAAATATTCATTGTGATGTTTGTCACAAACTTGCTTTTCTGAATCCTGTGCTAAGCTTTGTGGGTACTTGATTTAACGACAAAAACCATACGGAGAGGAAAGTTATGGGAATCATATCCTGGATTATCTTTGGGCTTATTGCGGGGATTCTGGCTAAGTGGATTATGCCGGGCAAAGATGGCGGTGGCTTCTTTATTACGGTCATCCTGGGGATCATTGGTGCCGTAGTCGGTGGCTGGATCAGTACCCTGTTAGGATTTGGTCGGGTGGATGGCTTTAACTTCGGCAGCTTTGTCGTGGCGGTGATCGGCGCACTGGTGGTGCTGTTTATCTACCGTAAAGTGAGAAGCTAACCCCCGCGTTAGTGAACAAGACCGCCAAAAATGGCGGTCTTTTCATTTGGCTTACCACCAGCCAAGCTGGCTGCCGACAACGGCCGCGACGGCGACAATCAGCATTATAATGGTTGTTTTTCTCATTTATCCCCCGGGCGCTGCGTAACCGCCGACAAAAAACCACGTTAAAAAAACGACCGCCGTAATAAAAATGACGATCGGGAACAGAATACCAAGCCGCATGCGATCACCTGTCCTGAAATAAAAAGCCCGTCGAGTGTACGGGGTTAATCAACATTGAGAAAGGCGGTTTTGCGTTTGCCTTTTTTATCTGTGTACATCGCCGCATCGGCAGCCCGCAGTGCGCTGTCGGCATCGTGTTTTGTCGGATCCACCTCCACGATACCAAGGCTGGCGCCAGGGTAGACAATGTGCACATCTCCCAGCCAGTATTCCCCCGCAATCCGGGCGCCGATCTGGGTTTTCAGCAGGGTTAATGGGGTGTCAGCCCCGCTTTGACGATCCCGACACAGGCTGGCGACCATAAATTCATCCCCGCCCAGCCGACCGACGATCTCGTCGCCAACGCGACCGTCGTTCAAACGTTTACCCACCTCGGTCAAAAACTGATCGCCGGTTTGATGGCCAAAACGGTCATTGATTAGCTTGAAATCATCGAGATCGATATAGGCAATGATGGCGTTGCGATTGAGATGGCGCGCCAGTGAAAAGAGGGTGCTGAGATTGTCGAAGATGGCCCGGCGGTTCGGCAGGCCGGTCAGCGCATCGGTATACGAATAGGCAATCAGCGCCGCATTGGCCTCGCGCAACTCGTGCATCAGCGACTCTTTCTGAATGTACTGACCAATAAGCCCGGCAAAGAGTTTCAGTACCTGCTCACCGCGTTCACTCAGATTCTGTCGACGGCTGCTGGCGGCGCACAGGGTGCCGTACAGGGAACCATCTGCCAGATGAATGGGAATGCTCATGTAGCTGGTGATGTTCAGCGCTTTTGCCGCGTCGCAGTCTCCCCAGCGCTCGGCGACTTCATTGCTGAAGAAACAGTCGGAATCGATCGCGCGTTTACACAGGGTCTCGCCCCAGGGCACGCTTAGCCCTTCCGGGATCTGCATATGCTTGCTGTTGCGGGCATACAGGATATGTTGCAGGCGGGCATTGATATCGACTTTGGTGAGATAGGTCGACTCCATGTCGGTGACCAGTTCGAGCATTTCGAGCAACTGGCGCACCAGGCTCTCCAGAGACTGCTCGGTCGCGAGCGTTTCTGAAACACGGGCAAGAATAATATCCGACATGACGCTGCGCAACTCCCCTACAGAAGACCTCTGTACCTGACTGTTTTGCTGAAAGATTCAACTTTGACCAACAGTAAAACATGAATCATGAAAATTTTATATATTCCAGGAGGAGACGACGGATTATGGCGGGGAAAATATGCCGTTGAAGGACTGCGCGTGAGCGCGCCCTGGTGACACGGAAAGTTGGCTGATATACACTCCGCATTAAGAAAATTCCTGGAATCTCAGTCATCCAAAACGAGGAAATATGTTTCAGTTAAATCCGGGCAGCCTGGCGATGATCATCGGTGCCCGCACGCCAGCAGGGCGTCGCAATATCGGTAAATCCGTTGAGCTGTTTGGCCTCTGCCAGCCTGGGCAGCGTTTTTTGAACCCGGTTAACGGCGTGATGACCGAGCTGCCGCCTGCAGCCGATCGTGCCCTGTGGCTGGTCACCGGCAACGTGTTTGCGTTTGATAACCAGCACGGTTTTGCGTTTGTCCGCCCGGAACATCTGCTGCCGCTTACCCCTGAAGACTCGCCGGAAATCCTCGACGCGCTGATGCTGGAGTGACCTACAGCTGGCGGAGCCAGTCGGCTAATACGAGGGCGTGATTCTGCTGGCGGTCTTTCGCACCATACAGCAGCGTCACGGTCTGATGTGCGGCAAGCTCGGCAATGCGTTGGCCCTCGTCCTGATGGTGAGCAAGTTCAGCACGATAGGCCTCGCTGAAATGGGCGAAATCGAGCACCTCGCTGTGAAAGGCTTTACGCAGTTCCGTTGACGGGGTCAATGCCTTGCACCACTCATCGCACGCCAGTTCGCTCTTTTTGATCCCCCTCGGCCACAGGCGGTCGACCAGGATCCGGTAGCCATCATCAACGCTGGCGTCGTCATAAACCCGTTTGCACTGAATCATTCTCTTGCTCCTCAACCCAGGCGATAAGCGCCGGGAGCTGCGTATCGGAAAAAACGTCGATGCCGTGCTCGCGAAGCAGGGCTGCGGCGACGCCCATCCCGGCGCGGCGCTGTCCGCTAAAGCTGCCGTCATAAATCAGCTGACTGCCGCAGGTTGGGCTGCCGTCGGTTAACAGTGCTGCGCGGCAGCCTCCGTCCAGGGCGGCGCGCAGGGCCAGCCATGCGGCAAGCTGATAATGCGGCGTGACATCGCTACCGTCACTTTCCAGGATGCGCGCCTTGCCCGCCATCACCTCATCGCCGTTGGCATCGGCGATTTCGGCGGGCAGACGGGGAACCGGCAGCCCGGCGGCAAGTTCAGGACAATGAATCACCAGTCGGTCTTCTTCACGCCAGCGCCGAAGCTGGGCGTTGAGCTGCGCTTTGGCGCTGGCGTTGTAGCGTACCTGATGCCCCATCAGACAGGCACTGACCAGAATTTTTGTTTTCATTAAGGTTTATACGTTCCGTAATGCAGGATCACCACGCTATCACACTTTGGCTGCGACTTTTTGCCCACGCAATTTAAGGTGTTGTGATATCAACGAAAGATCGGTAGTGTGAGGCGCCTTATGTTATCAGCTATTTCCCTGGCATAAGGATCCTGGTATGGAACTCTCCGCAGTAAAAGATACGCTCCGAATTGCGCTGGTCGGTGACTATAACCCTGACGTTTTAGCTCACCAGGCGATCCCCCTGGCGATTGATGATGCCGCTGCAGTGCTGGATGTTACGGCCGATTACGACTGGCTGGCGACCACCGAACTGACCAGCCCGGAAGATCTGGTCGGCTACGATGCTATCTGGCTGGTTCCGGCAAGCCCGTATAAAAACACCGACGCCGCATTTATTACCGCCCGCTATGCCCGCGAAAACAGCGTGCCTTTTCTCGGTACCTGCGGCGGATTCCAGCACGCGCTGATTGAGTATGCCCGTAACGTGCTGGGCTGGCAGGATGCGGCCCATGCGGAAACCGACACCGAAGGCCGGATGGTGATTGCCCCGCTGGCCTGCTCGCTGGTGGAACAATCCGACACCATCGAACTGCGCGCCAACACCCTGATTGCGAAAGCCTACGGGCAGCACGAGATTGAAGAGGGTTATCACTGCAATTACGGCGTCTCGCCGGAGTTTGCGCTGGCGCTGGAAAAGGGCGATATGCGCGTCACCGGCTGGGACAACCAGGGTGAGATCCGTGCTGTAGAGCTGGTCACGCACCCGTTTTTTGTTGCCACGCTGTTCCAGCATGAGCGCGCTGCACTGGCAGGGCGCCCGGCACCGCTGGTCCAGGCGCTGCTGCGCGCCGCGCAGAATTAGTCTGCGGATGGCTTAGTCTGGCGCGATCTCCCGATCGCGCCCAGCCAGCACGCCACAGACCGCCATCACCACCGACGCCAGCGCACAGGCCAGCAGCGGGATACGCCAGTCGCCCTGGGTATCGTGGATTTTGCCCATCAGCGGCGGTCCACAGGCGGCAAGCAGATAGCCAACCGACTGTGCCATCCCGGACAGTGCCGCCGCCTGATGCGCCGAACTGGCGCGCAGGCCAATAAAGGTCAGGCCGAGGATCATCGTTGCCCCTGAGCCAAAGCCAAAAATCAGCGTCCACATCACCGCCTGGTCAGGCATAAACCACAGTCCCGCCGCACTCACCGCACACATCAATGCCGCCAGCCCGGCAATGCCGCGCTGATCCTTTACCCGGAGCAGGATCAGCGGAACCACAATGCCCGGTGCCGCCGTCGCCAGCTGCAGCAGTCCGTGCAGGGAACCCGCCTGGGTTTCGCTGTAGCCGTGGCTCTGCAGGATCGCCGGCAGCCAGCCGATAATCACATAATAAATCAGGGAGTTAATCCCCAGGAACAGCGTCACCTGCCACGCAAGGGCAGAGCGCCAGATGCCCCGGTGATGCAGTGCGCGGGCACCGCTCAGGGAACCGGCCGGGCGCTGACGCCACTGCGGCAGCCACAGGGCAAACGCCAGCAGCGGGAAGACCATCAGCATCAGCAGCGCCCCGTTCCAGCCTGCGCCGCCAAGCGCCACGGGCACCACCAGCGCAGAGCCCAGCGCGGCGGCGGCCCCCATCGTCAGGGAATAGGCCCCGGTCAGCTTTGCCACCTGGCCGGGGAAATCGCGTTTAATCAGCCCCGGCAGAAGCACGTTGCCCAGCGCAATCCCGGAGCCAATCACCGCCGTCCCGACAAACAGCATCGTGGCATGGGGCACGGAGCGCAGGGCGATCCCGGCCATAATCAGCAGCAGGGCGATAAACAGGCTGCGCTCCATGCCGATCCGGCGGGCAACGCCGGCTGCCAGCGGAGAGATCAGCGCGAAGGCCAGCAGGGGAAGGGTGGTCAGCAGCCCTGTCTGCGCCGTGGTTAAGCCATAATCGCTGCGGATGGCGTCAAGCAGCGGCGCGGCGCCGGTAAAGGTCACCCGCAGCGTGGTGGCAATCATCAGGATCCCGGCAATCAGCAGGGCGTGTTGTTTACCGGAGGCAGGCGTGGCAGTAGTCATGATTTTCTCTTACGTCGAAATGAGCCCACACGATACGCGTTTTCAGCGCAGATGAAATCAAGCTAAAATGACAGATTATCGCTAATATCGGACAACATGATGATTGGTCTCGGTCTTGAGGGTTACGATCCTGACAGCCAGCACGATGCGGCGGTGGCATTTCATGTGCGGGTGGTGGAAGACGAGCAGCGTATCCCCCGACATCAGCATCGCAAGGGGCAGCTGATCCTTGCGCTGCACGGGGCCATCACCTGCGAAGTGGATAACGCCCTGTGGATGGTGCCTCCGCAGTACGCCGTCTGGATCCCCGGACAGCTGGCGCACAGCAATAAAGCCACGCCCAGCGCCCGGCTCTGCTTTTTGTTTATTGAGCCCGGCGCGGTGACGCTGCCGACGCGCTGCTGCACGCTAAAAATTTCGCCGCTGGTGCGGGAGCTGATCCTGACGCTGGCCGAGCGCAGCCCGGGTCAACAGCAGCCTGCCACCTCGCGGCTGGTGGAGGTGCTGTTTGATGAGTTGCCCCGCCAGCCGCAGGAGCAGCTCCAGCTTCCGGTATCATCCCACCCCAAAATTCGCCTGATGAGTGAAATGATGGCCGAAGCGCCCGCCGCCTGGCAGACGCTGCACCAGTGGGCACAGCATTTTGCGATGAGTGAGCGCAATCTGGCCCGGCTGGTGGTGAGCGAAACCGGGCTCAGTTTTCGGCGCTGGCGGCACCAGCTCCAGCTGATTCTGGCGCTCCAGGGGCTGATTGGCGGCCAGTCGGTGCAGCAGGTGGCGCAGGCCCTGGGCTATGACTCCACCACCGCGTTTATCACCATGTTTAAGAAGGGGCTCGGCCAGACCCCGGCCCGCTATATTGCCAGCCTTGCTACGACTTCCCGATAAACAGCGACACCAGCCCGGCGGCGATAAGCGGCCCGACCGGGACGCCACGAAACAGCGCCACACCAAGCACGGTTCCTACCAGCAGTCCGGCAACCAGCGTCGGCTGAGAGCTCATCAGCGTCACCCCGCGTCCGCCCAGCCAGGAGACAAACACGCCAACGGCGATGGCGATCAGAGATTTCCAGTTCATAAAGGCATGGATCAGCGTGGAGGCCGGTAGCGTGCCGCTGGCGATTGGCGCCATCACCCCGATGGTCAGGATGATAATGCCGACGGTAAGGCCCTGTTTTTCAATCCACGGAAAAAAGGTGTTGAGCGGGGTTACCCGCACAATAATGAGCACCAGAATGGAAATAGCGACCGTGGTGTTGTGGCTGACAAAGCCCAGCGCGGCGAGGCCCAGAAGAATGAGCAGGGTAGGGTCAAGCATGTTGTATTCCTTGCCAAAAAAAGAAAAGTAAGTGTGCTTACTTTACGCCCTCGACCGCCGGGAAACAGGGTTTTTATCCAAAAAATGTGCTGATTTGGGCGAATGCCCGAGGCGTGGAACAAAGAAAGGCTTACAGATAATTGGAAACAATCATTTCATGGCTTTATTAATAGCCCTCTATATAATATTTAAATACCTTGACAGTTATTGAGATTAAATCTGTTATGATTTTTAATGTTATTAATTTGTTATTTAGGAGATCCTATGAACAGGAAGTTCGCAGAGATTGATGAAACCATCCGTGGGTTAAATCAGTCTACGGATGCGCATTTTAAATGGTTAGTCAAAATACTGCGTTTTATTGCTAATCATGACGTCGATTTACCGGAAATAACCTGTGATGACGCCCACCAGCATTGTGACTTTGGCCACTGGATTCATACCCGGCTGTTAGAGGAACGGGAAGGGAAAAACTTTTTACTGGATATCAGTAAAAAGCATATTCGCGTGCATCAGGCTTGCCGCAATCTTATTACTGCCATCAATGACAAATATCAGACCGACGGCGTATTTGACGTTTTCGAACAGTCGCTGCTGGCATTTACCGAAGCCCTGACCACTTACAAAGTCCATCTTCTGCAGCTGCGCACCAGCTATGACGCGCTGACCGGTTTGCCCCTGCGGCGGATCCTCGACGAATCTTTTGCCAGCATGAATAAAGAGCTGGGCGCTGAGGGGCTGTATTTATTATTACTGGATATCGACCACTTTAAAAAAGTGAATGATACTTACGGGCATCTCAACGGGGATATTGTGCTGCGTTCTCTGGCCCTGAATATGAGTAATAATATTCGTCGGTCTGAATCGATGTATCGCTATGGCGGCGAGGAGTTTATTGTTTTACTGCATGCCAGCGACGATCGCGAGGCCGTCACAATTGCCGAACGCCTTCGCCGCGACCTTGCGCAACTGGAAACGATTGCCGGAGAGCATATTATTCGCATTACCTTTACTGGCGGCCTGACGCGGATTCATCCCGGCGAAGTTCTGCGTGAAGTGCTTGAGCGAGCGGATCAGGCCTTGTATATCGGCAAGAAAAGCGGCCGCAACTGCATTCAGTTGATTAATCAACAACTGGAAACGCAAAAATTCAGTGACTAAATGAAAGCAGCCAGGGAATTAATCACTGGCTGCATTTAATTTCAACCCCTTTCTGCACTTTATATTCTCTTCACTAATCGTTGTTCCCCTTCATTCTCCCCGGCAAAATTTCGGCCTGTCTTATGTGCCTGCTCGTTACGGTCATTCTCTGAACTAAGGGATTCGTTCTTTGCAGCGGTACATCACGAAATGATAAGCCCAGGTACCGTAATGAAAAAAGTCAAATTTGCCCCTCATCCGCTGGCGTGGTCGCTGCTGGTCGCGATCTCGTGTTCGACGCTTGCCGCAGAAAAAAACGCGGCTCCGCTGCCAGACGATGACGATGTGATCACCGTGACCGCGCCGGTGCTTTCGCCCCTTGAAGTGGTGACCTCCCCGAAAGCGCCCCGCCAGCCGGTACCGGCCAGCGACGGTTCCGATTACCTGAAAACCATTCCTGGGTTCAGCCAAATCCGCAACGGCGGCAGCAATGGCGACCCGGTATTTCGCGGGATGTTTGGCTCGCGCCTGCGCCTGCTTACCAACGACAGCGAAATGCTCGGCGCCTGCCCGTCACGCATGGATGCTCCCAGCTCGTACATCTCGCCGGAAAGCTATGACCTGCTGACGGTGACAAAAGGGCCGGAGACCGTGCTCTGGGGGCCAGGCAACTCTGCCGGGACGGTGCGCTTCGACCGTGAACCACCGCGCTTTGATAAAGCGGGGATCAAGGGCGACGCCAGCTTGCTGGCTGCCTCTAACGATCGCTTCGATGAGAATGCCGACGTCAGCTTTGGCAACGAGACGGGCTATGTGCGCCTGAACGGCAATAAATCAAAATCCGGCGATTACAAAGACGGGAATGGCGATAGCGTGGCCTCGAAATGGGACAAATGGAACACCGATCTGGCCATCGGCTGGACCCCGGATGCCGACACGCTGCTGGAGCTGACCGCCGGGCAGGGCAATGGCGACGCAAGCTACGCAGGACGCGGGATGGACGGTTCCCAGTTCAAACGCGAAAGCCTGGGCCTACGCTTTAAGAAACAGAATATCGGCGAGGTCTTCGACTCGCTGGATATGAGCATGTATTACAACTATGCCAACCACATCATGGATAACTACTCGATGCGCTCGCCGGGCACGATGTCGGGCGGGATGCCGATGGGCTCGATGGATATGTCGATGCCGATGGAAAAACAGGTCGATCGCCGGACCGTCGGCGGCAGGATGATGGGCACCTGGCTGTGGTCGGACTATCAGCTGCAGAGCGGCGTGGATATGCAAACCAACACCCATCGCAGCAATGAAGACGACGAAGATGCCGGCTGGCAGGAGGATGCCCGCTTCCACGATTACGGCGCGTTCAGCGAGCTGACCTGGAATGCCACCGATCTGAGCAAAGTGATTGGCGGTGCGCGTCTGGATAAAGTCGAAGTGGATAATTACACCGGTGTGGGCAGCGACAGCCGCGAAGATATTTTGCCTGCGGGCTTTTTACGCGTGGAGCATAACCTCGGCACGGCACCGGCGATGGTCTACGCCGGGCTCGGCTACACCGAACGCTTCCCGGATTACTGGGAACTGTTCTCCCCGACCTACGGGCCGGACGGCACCTCGGACGTGTTCGACAACCTGAAGCCGGAAAAAACCACCCAGCTGGACATCGGTGCCCAGTATAAAGGTGAACGCACAACCGGCTGGATCTCCGCTTACGTCGGGCGCATCAACGACTACATTCTCTTTATCTACGATCCGGACGACAGCCACGTCAGTCAGGCCGACAACGTCGATGCCACCATTATGGGCGGCGAAATGGGAACCTCATATCAGCTGAGCGACCAGTGGAAAACCGACGCCACGCTGAACTACTCCTGGGGCCAGAACACCGACGACAACCAGCCGCTGCCGCAGATGCCGCCGCTGGAAGCGCGTCTCGGTCTGACGTGGGAGAAAGACAGCTGGAGTTCGACCGGGCTGCTACGCATGGTCAGCCCGCAGCATCGGGTGGCGATGAACGAAGGAAACGTGGTGGGGAAAGACTTTGACCAGAGCGCCGGGTTCGCGATTGTCTCTGCCAATGCGGCGTATAAAGTGAATAAGAACCTGAAGCTGAGCAGCGGGGTGGATAACCTGCTGGATAAAGCCTACAGCGAGCATCTTAACCTGGCCGGCAACAGCAGCTTTGGCTACTCATCGGACACCCCGGTAAACGAGCCAGGCCGTACCTTCTGGGCGAAGATGAACGTGAACTTCTGATAAAAATGACGCCGCCGGTCAAGGACCGGCGGCGGGATTAGCTGTTGCTGGTGGTAGATTGCTTATGGAACAGCTCTCTGAACACCGGATAGATATCGTCCTGATCGCGAATGTGCTGCATCGCAAAGTTATCAAACGTGGTTTGCAGATGCTCATACTCACGCCACAGCGTCTGATGAGCGCGGCGGGTGATCTCGATATAGCTATAATAACGCACTACCGGCAGTAATTTTTTGGCCAGAATTTCATGACACAGGGGTGAATCATCTGCCCAGTTGTCACCGTCCGAAGCCTGCGCGGCATAGATGTTCCACTGCGCCGGATCGTAACGCTCTTTCACCACCTCATCCATCAACTTCAGGGCGCTGGAGACGATGGTGCCCCCGGTTTCCTGCGAGTAGAAGAACTCATGTTCATCGACTTCTTTCGCCTGGGTGTGGTGGCGGATATAGACCACGTCCACGTTCTTATAGGTTCTGCTGAGGAACAGATACAGCAGGATATAAAAGCGCTTCGCCATGTCCTTGGTGGCCTGATCCATCGAGCCGGAAACGTCCATCAGGCAGAACATCACCGCCTGGCTGGAGGGCTCCGGGCGTTTCTCGTAGTTCTTGTAACGCAGGTCGAAGGTGTCGATAAATGGCACGCGTTCAATTTTTGCGCGCAGCTCAGCGATCTCTTTACGCAGGCGTTCCTCTTCCAGCAACTGGACGGGCTCGCTGTTCTCGATGATACCCAGACTGGCTTCCAGCTCGCGGAGTTCGCGCTTTTTGCCCGCCGTCATCGCCGTGCGTCGCGCCAGCGAATTCTGCAATGAACGCACCACGCTGATGTTGGCCGGTACGCCGTTGGCCGTATACCCTGCGCGGTGGGTTTTGTACTCATTCAACTGCCGGTGCTGGTTTTTCTTCAGATTTGGCAGGGCCAAATCTTCGAACAACAGATCCAGATACTCATCCTTGGAGATTTGAAACACAAATTCGTCCTGACCTTCGCCGTCCTGACTGGCCTGGCCCTGACCACTTCCGCCGCCGCCCCCGCCGCCTTGCGGACGTTCGATGCGGTCGTTCTGTACAAAGTGATCGTTACCTGGATGAACGCGATGGCGTAAGCCGCCGCGCCCCTGATGAAAAATCGGTTCGCTGATATCGTCCGTCGGGATAGAGACGGACTCCCCACTGTTTACGTCGGTTACCGAACGCTTATTAATGGCCTCGGAGATCGACTGTTTGATTTGCGCTTTATAACGACGCAAGAAGCGCTGGCGATTCACCGTGCTCTTGTTTTTGCCGTTAAGACGCCGGTCAATAAACCAGGTCATATGCCCCCCGTACTGCATTTGCCAACTTTCAGTGCCCGTAAGTGCCGGGGCGTTTTGCTTACCCGGCCTACGGAACATTGTTGTATGCCCGGCAAGCCATCTGCCGCCGGGCTTTTTGGGCTGTTATGACGATTTACGTACGCGCAGATACCATTCGCACAGCAGGCGAACCTGTTTGCGGGTGTATCCTTTCTCCATCATACGGTCGACAAAATCGTCGTGCTTTTTCTGCTCGTCGGTTGAGGTTTTGGCGTTGAACGAAATAACCGGCAACAGCTCCTCGGTATTGGAGAACATTTTCTTCTCAATAACGGTGCGCAGTTTTTCGTAGCTGGTCCAGTTCGGATTCCGTCCGCTGAAGTTCGCACGGGCGCGCAGCACGAAGTTGACGATCTCGTTACGGAAGTCTTTCGGATTACTGATCCCGGCTGGCTTCTCGATTTTTTCCAGTTCGGCATTCAGCGATTCGCGGTCAAACAGCTGGCCGGTATCCGGGTCACGATACTCCTGATCCTGGATCCAGAAATCCGCATAGGTAACGTAGCGGTCAAAGATGTTCTGCCCGTACTCGGAGTAAGATTCCAGGTAGGCGGTCTGGATCTCTTTGCCGATAAACTCGGCGTATTTCGGGATCAGATAGCCTTTGAGGAACTCAAGGTAGCGTTCAGCCAGCTCTTGCGGGAACTGTTCGCGCTCAATTTGCTGCTCCAGCACGTAGAACAGATGCACCGGGTTCGCCGCCACTTCGGCATGGTCAAAGTTGAACACGCGGGAGAGGATTTTGAACGCAAAGCGCGTGGAGAGCCCGTTCATCCCTTCATCGACCCCGGCGTAATCGCGATACTCCTGATAGGACTTCGCTTTCGGGTCGGTGTCTTTCAGGCTTTCACCGTCGTAGACGCGCATCTTCGAGTACATGCTCGAGTTTTCCGGCTCTTTCAGGCGCGACAGGATCGAGAAGCGCGACAGCGTTTCCAGGGTCCCCGGGGCGCATGGGGCATGCACCAGCTCACTGTGGTTAAGCAGTTTTTCGTAAATCTTGATCTCTTCGGAGATCCGCAGGCAGTAAGGCACTTTGACAATGTAAACACGGTCAAGGAACGCCTCATTGTTTTTGTTGTTACGGAAGGTGACCCATTCCGATTCGTTCGAGTGGGCAAGAATAATGCCGTTAAATGGCAGAGCGGAAATCCCCTCCGTCCCGTTGTAGTTACCTTCCTGAGTGGCGGTCAGCAGCGGATGCAGCACCTTAATCGGCGCTTTAAACATCTCGACGAACTCCATCACCCCTTGGTTGGCACGGCACAGCGCACCGGAATAGCCGTAAGCATCCGGATCGTTTTGCGCGTGGTTTTCCAGTTTACGGATGTCCACTTTACCGACCAGGGCAGATATATCCTGGTTGTTCTCATCACCCGGTTCCGTTTTGGCAATCGCAATCTGTTCAAGAATGGACGGCCAGACCTTCACCACGCGGAATTTGGTGATATCACCGCCAAAATCGTGCAGGCGCTTCGCGGCCCACGGCGACATGATGGTGCCAAGGTAGCGACGCGGAATGCCGTACTCTTTATCCAGAATCTGCGCATCTTCCTGCGGGTTAAACAGGCACAGCGGATGATCGTTGACCGGGCTGCGTTCACCGTTAGCGCTGAGCACGTAAATAGGCACGCGCTGCATTAACGATTTAAGACGCTCCGCCAGCGAGGATTTACCGCCCCCGACCGGACCCAGCAGATAGAGGATCTGTTTCTTCTCTTCCAGGCCTTGCGCTGCATGCTTCAGATAGGAAACGATCTGCTCGATGGCATCTTCCATGCCATAAAATTCTTCAAACGCTGGATATCGGGCAACAACCCGATTCGAAAACAGACGGGAAAGCCGGGGCTCTTGGGCAGTATCAACCATATTCGGCTCACCAATAGCCATCAATAGTCGTTCTGCCGCGTTGGCATAGGCACTGCGATCTTGCCGACAGATGGTAAGAAACTCCTGCAGTGTGAACTCTTCGTCCTTGGCAGCTTCATAGCGCTGGCGATAGTGATCGAATATATTCATGGCATGCCGTCCTTTCGTTTTTTAGCACAGGAAAAGAGCCGTTCATATGAGTAGTAGAGGCTCCCGGAAGCGGGATCCCTTACACCTCACTGCCAGAGCAGCAACCCGTATGCCAGATCGGGCGCTAAAACTGCGGGGTGATCGGGTATTCAGCTTCTTAAAATTAAGCGTAGATGGCATTTGCAAAACTTGCCTGCATGCAAAATCTAATTTCAATGACATATCAATAACTCATCCAAAAATTCAGCCTTATCCTGAAAGTCAAACCTTGTGCCTTCGTGAAACTGTCATCCAGCTGACTGCGCTCCGTCATCTTTTATGCGCAAAATGACCGGTTGCTCAAAATGATTAGCCTGCAAAAAAGTTTTGAGGTAGGAGGGAAAGGGCGGTTACACTTCATTCGCTGATTATTTGACTACAGGAAAAAAGGATTGTGACCAAACTCAAACTTCTGGCATTGGGCGTTCTCGTTGCCGCTTCAATGGGATCCGCAAACGCGGAAAACCATTGGTCCGTTGGCGCGGGCGTCGGCGTGATTAATAGCCCGTATAAACAGTACGATCGCGACGTCTATCCGGTTCCGGTTATTACCTATGAAGGGGATAACTTCTGGTTCCGTGGACTGGGCGGGGGCTACTACCTGTGGAATGACCAGACCGACAAACTGTCGATCATGGCCTATTACTCGCCAATGCACTTTAAGCCGGGAGACAGCGACAACTACCAGCTGCGTCAGCTCGACAAACGTAAGAGCACCATGATGGCGGGCCTCTCTTATGTGCATAACACCGAGTACGGCTTCCTGCGTACCGCGCTTGCGGGCGATACCCTCGACAACAGCAACGGCTTTATCTGGGATCTGGCGTGGCTGTACCGTTATAACAACGGTGGGCTGACGCTGACGCCGGGGATCGGTGTGGAATACAGCAGCGAAAACTACAACGACTACTACTACGGCGTGTCGCAGCGGGAAGCTAATCGCAGCGGCCTGCACAGCTACAATGCTGACGACGGCTGGAGCCCATACCTCGAGTTGACGGCAAGCTATAAATTTGCCGCCGACTGGAACGTGTACGGCACCGGCCGTTACTCGCACCTGAGCGATGAAGTAAAAGACAGCCCGATGGTCGATAAGTCCTGGGCCGGGCTGTTTTCTGTGGGCGTGACATACAGTTTCTGATTGTGCATTTTTATAGTGCATTCTGTGCATCACAACGGGGCGCTTGCGCCCCGTTTGCATTACGGTGAGGCAGACAAACCAGGAGAACGTTATGAGCGAAAAAACCGTGACCTTCGGCGACAGCATTGTGATCCCCGCCATTGGGCAGGGCACGTGGTATATGGGTGAAAAGGCAGGCCAGCGCCGCCAGGAAGTGGCTGCCCTGCGGGCGGGCATTGATCTCGGGCTGACGCTCATCGACACCGCAGAAATGTACGCCGACGGCGGGGCTGAAGAGGTGGTGGGCGAGGCGATCAAAGGCCAGCGCGATAAGGTGTATCTGGTCTCCAAGGTTTACCCCTGGAACGCGGGCGGGCAAAAAGGGATTGCCGCCTGTGACGCGAGCCTGCGTCGCCTGGGCACCGATCGTATCGACCTCAATCTGCTGCACTGGCGCGGGAATTATCCGCTGGCGGAAACCGTCAAATTGATGGAGACCCTGCAACAACAGGGCAAGATAGGTCGCTGGGGTGTGTCAAATCTGGATTATGCAGATATGCAGGAGCTGGAGCAGGTACCGGGCGGCAAGCACTGTGCGACTAATCAGGTGCTGTACCACCTGGCCTCACGCGGCATTGAGTACGATCTGTTGCCCTGGTGTCAGCATCAGCAGATGCCGGTGATGGCCTATTGTCCGCTGGCGCAAGCCGGGCGTTTACGCTCCGGGCTGATGAATCATCCGGTCGTACAGGCGATTGCGCAAGACTATAACGCCAGTGCGGCGCAGGTGCTGCTGGCCTGGGTAATCAGCCACCAGGGGGTGATCGCCATTCCTAAAGCCTCCTCGACCGACCATGTGGCAGAGAATGCGGGTGCGCTGACGATTACGCTGTCCGCCGATGCATTATTACAACTGGATCAGGCCTTCCCGGCTCCGGGACAGAAAACGGCATTAGATGTGGTGTGAATTCATGTTAATGCCCTCTCCGGGAGGAAAGGGCAATCGCGCGGGGATTAACGCTTCACAATGTGAATTGTCTGTCCCAGACGTGAAGGCTGCGCTTCACGTGTGGTTTGCGGTTCGCTGACGCAGGCAGTTTCTACGCACACGAAGGTTTTGTATCCGTCATCCGGTACGTCACCCATGCTTACCGACAGCGCCGGGCCCGGGTTCCAGCCGACCACATTGCTGTGATGCTGGTGGATGACTTCAATGCTGCGGTTAAGCGCCGCATCATGAATCACGCTGCAGGCTTCCGGGTTCAGATAAACGCGGTCGGTACGATCCGGGAAGGCCTGGATGCCGTCGCTCAGATTGCCCTCTTTGGCGTTATTCACCTTATCGATAAAGGTATCGCCCAGACCGCTCACCGTCACCGCCGCAATATCACCCACGTTGAAGTAGGTGTGCAGGGCCGAGGTGGTCTCGAATTCGCCGTGCGCTTCCAGTTCAATTTCGCAGGTTTTACCCAGCGTAAAGTGAGCATACAGGGTGAAGTCGTGCGGCCAGAGCTGACGCGTCTCGTCGCTGCTTTGCAGTTCAAAGGTCAACGCCACGCCGGAATTGTCTTCGCTATGGTTTTTCAGCGTCCACGGCAGATTGCGGGCAAAACCATGGGAGGGTAAACCCTGTTCAGCCGCCGGGCCAAACCATGGCCAGCAAATCGGCACGCCGCCGCGAATGGCCGCCCCTTTTTTAAAGGAGGTGATATCGCTCAGCCAAAGGGCTTCGACTTCGCCTTCTGGCTGCCAGGAGAGCAGATGCGCGCCATGCAGGGCAACGGAAGCTTTAACCTGCGGGTGATCGACCACGATCACTTCCACATCATCAATCTGACGGCGTGAGAGCACAGGGGTAAGTTGTTCGACTACCGGAAGTGCAAAAATTGTTTTAATCATTACGCAATCCTCTGTCTTTTAAAGCCATAAAAAAAGGCGACCGAGGTCGCCTTTTTGGGTCAGAATCTCCAGAACTTATTTGGAGATGTGAGCGACCAGGTCCAGTACTTTGTTAGAGTAACCAGTTTCGTTGTCGTACCAGGAAACCAGTTTAACGAAGTTGTCGTTCAGTGCGATACCTGCTTTAGCATCGAACACTGAAGTGCAGATTTCGCCGTTGAAGTCGGTAGAAACAACGTCATCTTCGGTGTAACCCAGAACGCCTTTCATTGGGCCTTCAGAAGCCGCTTTGATTGCTTTCTTGATTTCTTCGTAAGACGCTGCTTTTTCCAGACGAACGGTCAGGTCAACTACAGACACGTTTGGAGTTGGAACGCGGAACGCCATACCAGTGATTTTACCGTTCAGCTCTGGCAGTACAACGCCTACAGCTTTAGCAGCACCGGTAGAAGAAGGGATGATGTTCTGAGCTGCGCCGCGGCCGCCGCGCCAGTCTTTGTGAGACGGGCCATCAACAGTTTTCTGAGTTGCGGTGGTTGCGTGAACAGTGGTCATCAGGCCTTCAACGATACCGAAGTTGTCGTTGATAACTTTAGCCAGTGGTGCCAGGCAGTTGGTGGTGCAAGATGCGTTAGAAACGATATCCTGGCCAGCATACTTCTCGAAGTTTGCGCCTTTAACGAACATCGGGGTGTTGTCTTTGGAAGGACCAGTCAGAACAACTTTCTTCGCACCCGCAGTGATGTGTTTACGCGCGGTTTCGTCGGTCAGGAAGATACCTGTTGCTTCAGCAACAACATCAACACCGATTTCGTTCCACTTCAGGTTAGCTGGATCTTTTTCAGCAGTAACACGGATGGTTTTGCCGTTAACAACCAGGTGGCCGTCTTTCACTTCAACGGTGCCGTTGAAACGACCGTGAGTTGAGTCGTACTTCAGCATGTACGCCATGTATTCAGCGTCCAACAGATCGTTGATACCAACGATTTCGATGTCAGAACGTTCCTGAGCAGCACGGAAAACAATACGGCCGATACGGCCAAAACCGTTGATACCTACTTTGATAGTCATATATTCCACCAGCTATTTGTTAGTGAATAAAAGGTTGCGTGTAAAATTACAAAAACCTTACGCAGCGTCAAGCGGAATCGTGTCAATCATTGCGACAAATCAATCCTTCGCATTACCTTTGTTCGACTGACTCGCCTCACATTCCCTTTGAGCTTGCACACATGTGGGGGCTGCGCCCGGAAGTTTAAAGGGCTCCCCATATAAAAATGTGGAGTAGATCACATTTTGCTGCGTGCCTGTACGCGACGAGTAAGTTTAGAACAAAAGTTCATACTCCATTGTTAATATTTTGTTAGAATCGACGTTAAAAGTTGTCTGTTTCAACGGCGAGATGTCAGCATATGTCGAATCAACAAAACCCAGAAGAACTCAAAAAAAACCTAACAGAAATGCAGTTTTACGTGACGCAAAACCGCGGCACTGAACCGCCGTTTACCGGGCGTTTGCTGCATAATAAGCGCGATGGCGTATACCACTGCCTGGTGTGCGACTCGGCACTGTTTAACGCCCAGAGTAAGTACGATTCTGGCTGCGGCTGGCCAAGCTTTTACGAGCCGGTCAGTGAAGACGCTGTTCGCTACCTGGACGACACCACCCACGGTATGCAGCGCATCGAGATCCGCTGCGGGAACTGTGACGCGCATCTCGGTCACGTCTTCCCGGATGGTCCTCAGCCGACCGGCGAGCGTTTCTGCGTCAATTCTGCCTCGTTAAGCTTCACCGATGATCAGAATGGCGACCAGACAAAAGGTTGAAAAATCGATTCAGCAAATTATTCCTTCGGAGCCAGGGTGAGCATGAATATTGATGAGATGATTAACGGCATGACGCCAGAGGTATATCAGCGGCTGGTGACGGCCGTTGAGCTCGGTAAATGGGCAGATGGCGTGGCCCTGACGCCGGAACAAAAAGAGAATTGCCTGCAGCTGGTAATGCTTTGGCAAGCGCGTCACAACACCGAGGCGCAGCACATGACCATCGACACCCAAGGTCAGATGGTGATGAAGAGCAAGCGCGAGCTGAAAGAAGATTTCGGCATCACCCCGAAACCGATCGCGACGTTCAAATCATAATTTCCGTTCTGTAAGCCGGGTAGGGCGTCCTGCTCTCCGGCTTCTTCTGCTGCATTCCTTCGCCCTTACTTCCCCACTTCCTACATTAATCCAACCTGGCATCCTTCGTCCGGCGTCGTGCAGTTTACGACGTGGCTTCCACTGACGCGTGTTTTCCAACATCCATTTTCTGTGTATTTGTGATCGGTATTGTGAAATGAAGATTGTTATCTGTGTTATGAAGATTCAATGTTGACCTCAAAGATTTTGTGGGTAAGTATGCTCGCCATTGATGCAAAACGACTCACAAAGGAAAACGCAATGAAAGCACTGGCAAGATTTGGTAAGGCCTTTGGCGGCTACAAAATGATCGACGTTCCGGAGCCCGTCTGCGGCCCAGAGGACATTGTGATTGAAATCAAAGCGGCGGCAATCTGTGGTGCCGACATGAAACACTACAATGTCGATAGCGGCTCCGATCAGTTTAACTCGATTCGTGGGCACGAATTTGCAGGCCGCATCGCAAAGGTGGGCGAGAAGGTCAAACACTGGTCGGTGGGGCAGCGGGTTGTGTCAGATAACAGCGGACATGTTTGCGGGATCTGCCCGGCCTGTGAACAGGGTGATTTTCTGTGTTGTACAGAAAAAGTGAACCTGGGTCTGGATAACAATACCTGGGGCGGTGGCTTTTCAAAGTACTGCCTGGTGCCAGGCGAGATCCTTAAAATTCACCGTCATGCCCTGTGGGAAATCCCCGACGGCGTGGACTACGAAGACGCCGCCGTACTCGATCCGGTTTGCAATGCATACAAATCCATTGCCCAACAGTCAAAATTCTTGCCGGGTCAGGACGTGGTGGTTATCGGCACGGGTCCGCTGGGGCTGTTCTCGGTACAGATGGCCCGCATCATGGGCGCTGTCAATATCGTGGTGGTTGGTCTTGATGACGATGTGGCCGTGCGTTTCCCGATCGCCAGAGAACTGGGGGCCACGGCGGTGGTGAATGGTTCCACTGAGCATGTGGTGGCGCGTTGCCAGGAAATTTGCGGGAAAGATAATCTCGGCCTGGTTCTCGAATGTTCCGGTGCCAATATCGCCCTTAAGCAATCAATTGAGATGCTGCGCCCGAACGGTGAAGTGGTGCGCATTGGCATGGGATTCAAACCGCTCGATTTCTCCATCAACGACATCACCGCCTGGAACAAAAGCATCATCGGGCATATGGCCTACGACTCGACCTCCTGGCGCAACGCCATCCGTCTGTTAGCCAGTGGCGCAATCAAAGTTAAACCGATGATCACGCACCGTATCGGCCTCTCTCGCTGGCGCGAAGGCTTTGACGCCATGGTCGATAAGACCGCGATTAAAGTGATCATGACCTACGACTTTGATGAATAACACTCGATGAAGGAGGGTTGTCGTATGGAACAGATAACAAAACCGCAGTGTGGCGCCCGGCTGGATCGTCTGCCGGACTGCCGCTGGCATTCATCGATGTTTGCCGTAGTCGCCTTTGGCTTGCTCGTGTGCTGGAGTAATGCCGTTGGCGGATTAATTCTCGCGCAGTTAAAAGAACTTGGCTGGACCGATAATTCCACTACCGCTACTTTTTCCGCAATTACCACGGCGGGGATGTTTCTTGGCGCGCTGGTTGGCGGGATCATCGGCGATAAAACAGGACGCCGCAACGCCTTCCTACTGTATGAGGCGATACATATTGCTGCCATGGTGGTGGGGGCATTCTCGCCGAATATGGATTTCCTCATCGCCTGCCGTTTTGTCATGGGGGTAGGGCTTGGCGCGCTGCTGGTTACCCTGTTTGCTGGCTTTACTGAATACATGCCGGGCAGAAACCGAGGCACCTGGTCGAGCCGGGTCTCCTTTATTGGCAACTGGTCCTATCCGCTATGCTCACTGATCGCGATGGGGTTAACGCCGCTTATCAGCGCAGAATGGAACTGGCGTGTGCAGTTACTCATCCCGGCGCTGCTTTCTTTGATTGCCACGGCCTTCGCCTGGCGTTGGTTCCCGGAATCGCCCCGTTGGCTGGAATCGCGTGGGCGTTATCAGGAAGCTGAACAGGTGATGCAGGCGATAGAAGAGGGGGTCGCTCGTCAGACGGGTAAACCGTTGCCGCCAGTGGTGATTGAAGATAATAACTACCAGCCGCGCACCGTACCCTATTCGGCATTGCTGTCAGGAGTACTACTGAAGCGGGTGATATTAGGTTCCTTTGTGCTGATCGCCATGAACGTTGTGCAATACACGTTAATTAACTGGTTGCCGACCATATTCATGACCCAAGGTATTAACCTGAAAGACTCTATTGTCTTAAATACCATGAGCATGTTTGGCGCACCCTTCGGTATCTTTATCGCCATGCTGGTGATGGATAAAATCCCACGCAAAACTATGGGCGTCGGGTTATTACTGTTAATTGCAGTGCTGGGGTATATCTACTCATTACAAACCAGCATGCTGTACATCACCGTTATTGGCTTCTTCCTGATTACCTTTGTCTATATGTACGTTTGCTACGCCTCCGCAGTTTATGTTCCAGAAATCTGGCCAACAGAAGCGAAGCTCCGCGGTTCGGGCCTGGCGAACGCCGTCGGTAGGATCAGTGGTATTGCTGCACCCTATGCCGTCGCCGTCCTGCTCAATGGCTATGGCGTAACCGGCGTATTCATCCTGCTGGGCGCAGTCTCCATTATTGTTGCCATCGCCATTGCGACCATCGGAATTGAAACCAAAGGCGTCTCGGTAGAAAGCCTGGGCATCGATGCGGTTACCCATAAATAAAGGAAATATGATGAACAATTCAAAAGCGATTTTAACAACCCCGGGCACAATGAAAATTATTACCGCCGATATTCCGGTGCCCAAAGATAATGAAGTGCTGATCAAAGTCGAATATGTCGGTATTTGTGGCTCAGATGTGCACGGCTTTGAATCCGGTCCTTTTATTCCGCCGAAAGATCCGAATCAGGAGATTGGTCTGGGGCATGAATGTGCCGGTACGGTAATAGCCGTGGGTAACCAGGTCACGAAATTTAAAGCCGGCGACCGGGTAAATATCGAGCCTGGCGTACCATGTGGACACTGCCGCTATTGTCTTGAGGGCAAGTATAACATCTGTCCGGACGTCGATTTTATGGCGACCCAGCCCAACTACCGTGGTGCGTTAACCCACTATCTGTGCCACCCGGAGAGCTTTACCTACAAGCTGCCCGACAATATGGACACTCTCGAAGGGGCGCTGGTCGAACCGGCAGCTGTGGGCATGCACGCCGCGATGCTGGCAGATGTTAAACCGGGCAAGAAAATCGTCATTCTGGGGGCGGGCTGCATCGGCCTGATGACGCTGCAGGCCTGTAAATGCCTGGGGGCGACCGACATTGCGGTGGTGGACGTACTGGAAAAACGTCTGGCGATGGCGGAACAGCTGGGTGCCACCACCGTTATCAACGGGGCGAAAGAAGACACCCTGGCCCGCTGCCAGCAGTTCTCGGGTGATATGGGCGCCGACATAGTCTTTGAAACAGCGGGCTCTGCCGTCACAGTTAAACAGGCCCCTTATCTGGTAATGCGCGGCGGCAGGATCATGATTGTCGGTACCGTGCCGGGCGACTCAGCGATTAATTTCCTCAAAATTAACCGTGAAGTGACTATCCAGACTGTTTTCCGCTACGCCAACCGTTATCCGGTCACTATTGACGCCATTTCCTCTGGTCGTTTCGATGTCAAATCGATGGTGACGCATATTTACGATTACGAAGAAGTACAACGCGCATTTGATGAGTCGGTCAATAACAAACGCGACATCATTAAAGGCGTTATTAAAATTAGCCATTAATTAACACGGGAGAGACAACGATGCTGGCAGATATTAAATATTGGGAAAACGACGCGCAAAACAGACATTACGCTATTGCACACTTCAACGTCTGGAATGCAGAAATGTTGATGGGCGTTATTGATGCGGCAGAAGAGACAAATTCACCGGTTATTATCTCCTTTGGTACCGGGTTTGTCGGCAATACCTCCTTCGAGGACTTCTCGCACATGATGGTATCGATGGCGAAAAAGGCCTCAGTACCGGTCATTACCCACTGGGATCACGGGCGCAGCATGGAGATTATCCATAATGCCTGGACACACGGCATGAACTCACTGATGCGCGATGCCTCAGCCTGCGATTTTGAAGAGAACATTCGTCTGACCAAAGAGGCGGTCGATTTCTTCCATCCGCTGGGTATTCCGGTCGAGGCGGAGCTGGGGCATGTGGGTAATGAAACGGTCTATGAAGAAGCGCTGGCGGGGTATCACTATACCGATCCGGACCAGGCGGCAGAATTTGTCGAACGCACCGGCTGCGATTCACTGGCCGTGGCAATCGGCAACCAGCACGGTGTCTATACCTCGGCGCCTAAGCTGAACTTTGAAGTGGTCGAACGCGTCCGTCAGGCGGTGTCCGTTCCTCTGGTGTTGCACGGTGCCTCCGGTATCAGCGATGCGGATATCAGAAAAGCCATTTCGCTAGGGATTGCCAAAATCAATATTCACACCGAGCTGTGCCAGGCCGCAATGGTCGCGGTAAAAGAGAATCAGCATCAGCCGTTCCTTCATGTCGAGCGTGAAGTACGCAAGGCGGTAAAAGAACGCGCGCTGGAAAAAATCAAACTCTTTGGTTCAGACGGTAAAGCGGAATGACGCCATGGATGACATCGAGGTTCTGTGTATAGGCGCTGCAATAGTCGATATTCCGCTGCAGCCCGTCAGTAAAAATATATTTGATGTCGATTCTTACCCGTTAGAGCGTATTGCGATGACCACGGGAGGAGATGCCATTAACGAAGCCACCATTATTTCTCGCCTTGGCCACCGGACCGCATTAATGAGCCGGGTGGGCGACGACGCAGCAGGGCATTTTATTGTTGATCACTGTCGTCGGGAGAATATTGATATTCACAGTCTGAAGCAGGACGCGAATATTGACACCTCAATTAATGTCGGGCTGGTCACCGCAGACGGTGAGCGGACGTTTGTCACCAATCGCAATGGCAGCCTGTGGAAGTTAAATATTAATGATGTCGATTTCGACCGTTTTTCGCAGGCGAAGCTGCTATCTCTGGCGAGTATTTTTAACAGCCCGCTGCTGGACGGCAACGCGTTAACCGAGATCTTTACCCAGGCGAAGGCTCACCAGATGGTGATATGCGCTGACATGATCAAGCCTCGCCTGAATGAGACGCTGGACGATATTCGCGACGCGCTGAGTTTTGTCGACTATCTGTTTCCCAATTTCGACGAAGCAAAACTGCTGACCGGGAAAGAGACCCTGGATGAGATCGCCGACAGTTTTCTGCAGTGCGGCGTCAAAACGGTGGTCATTAAAACTGGCAAGAAGGGCTGCTTTATCAAAGGGGACAATGTGCGAATGGCGGTGCCTGCGGTATCGGGGATCACCGCCATCGACACCATAGGCGCGGGTGACAACTTTGCCTCAGGGTTTATCTCCGCCCTGCTGGAGGGCAAAGCTCTGCGTGACTGCGCGCTGTTTGCCAATGCCACCGCGGCAATCTCGGTGCTCAGCGTTGGCGCCACAACGGGTGTGCAGAACCGAAAGCTGGTGGAACAACTTCTTGATGAATACGAAGGATAAGAACAGCAGATGAAAATGATACCTTTAGGCTGTACCGATTTAACGCTCTCGCGAATGGGATTAGGCACCTGGGCCATCGGCGGCGGCCCGGCATGGAAGGGCGATCTCGACCTGCAGATCTGCATCGATACCATTATCGAAGCACATCGTTGCGGCATTAATCTTATCGATACCGCGCCGGGCTATAACTTTGGCAACAGCGAAGTGATTGTCGGCCAGGCGCTGAAGCAGCTCCCGCGGGATGAGATGGTGGTAGAAACCAAATGCGGGATAGTCTGGGAACGTCAGGGCAGCCTGTTCAATAAAGTCGGCGACAGACAGCTGTATAAAAATCTCTCTAAGGAATCCATCCGCGAAGAGGTAGAGGTCAGCCTTGAGCGACTCGGTATTGATTGCATTGATATTTATATGACCCACTGGCAGTCGGTGCCGCCGTATTTTACCCCGATTGCAGAAACCATGGGCGTGCTCAACGCGCTGAAAGCCGAGGGCAAAATCCGCGCCATTGGTGCCGCGAATGTGGATGCCGACCATATCCGCGAATACCTCAGACACGGCGAGCTGGATATTGTGCAGGCCAAGTACAGCATTCTCGATCGGGGGCTGGAGTCCGATTTGCTGCCACTGTGTCGCGAGCACGGGATTGTAGTGCAGGTCTACTCCCCGCTTGAACAGGGGCTACTGACCGGCACTGTTACGCGCGACTACGTGCCTGGTGGTGCACAGGCGAACAAAGTCTGGTTCCAGCGCGAAAATATGCTGCGCGTCATCGATATGCTGGAGCAGTGGCGGCCTCTGTGCGACAAGTATCGATGTTCTGTTCCTACGCTGGCGCTGGCGTGGATCCTCAAACAGAGCGAGTTAATCTCCATCCTTAGCGGAGCCACTGCGCCGGAACAGGTGCGCGAGAATGTCCAGGCGCTCGCTATCACCTTAACGGATGCAGATTCGTTATTGATGAGAGAAATGGCAGAGGCGCTGGATAATAAATAAAGTAAATATGAGCCACCTCTGTTTCTGTGTAAAAAAATATGAAAATCTGTGATTCGGACATGTTCTTTTGAAAATAAACATGGTCTGTGCGATACTGACAACATATCATGACCAGGTGAGAAACAGAGGTGGAATCGTGGCGGCGAAAGACAGAATACAGGCAATTAAACAGCGGGTTGCCAATGATAAAAAAGTAGCAGTCTCCAGTTTAAGTGCATTATTTCAGGTAACGGAAGAAACTATTCGACGCGATCTGGAGAAACTTGAAGACGAAGGTTTTTTAACCCGAACTTATGGCGGTGCGGTATTAAACGCCAGCACATTGTCTGATAATGTTCACTTTTATAAACGCGCGAAATCGTTTTTTGAAGAGAAACAGATTATCGCTCGCAATGCATTACCCTTTATTAGTAACAAAACGACACTGGCGGCAGATTCCAGTAGTACCGCGATGGAGTTATTGAAACTCTTAAAAGAGCGCAATGACCTCACGTTATTAACTAATTCTGCCGAGGCCTTTCATGAACTGGCGCAGTCGGAAATTAACGTCGTGTCTACGGGCGGCGAGCTGAATAAAAACACCCTCTCACTGCAGGGGCGGATCACTAAAGAGATCATCAGCCGCTATCACGTTGATATTATGGTGATGAGCTGTAAAGGGCTGGACATGGAGAGCGGGGCGCTGGACTCGAACGAAGCAGAAGCCGAAATCAAAAAAACCATGATCCGTCAGGCAACAGAAGTGGCACTGTTGGTCGACCACTCTAAGTTTGATCGCAAAGCGTTTGTCCGCTTAATTGATTTAAGCCATATCAATTACATTATTACTAATAAGGCACCTGCTGCGGAGTGGATCGCATTTTGTAAACAAAATAATATCCAGCTGGTCTATTAACGCTATCATGTCGATATTATTTTAATTTGTACCCTGTCAGTGCCCCATAAAATTGATGGCGGTCACGGCCGGATTTACCCAGCCGCGACCGCGATAACACAATAAAATACACATTATGTTCGGTAAGTTCTCGCAGGAGAATGACAATCGGCATTTGAGGCAACCAGATGGAACAATATGATTATATCGGCGCAAGGCTGGACCGCCTGCCATTGGCCCGCTTTCATTTTCGTATATTCGGCATTATCAGTTTAGGTTTATTACTGACCGGTTTTTTGAGCTATTCCGGGAATGTCGTGCTCGCCAAACTGGTCAGTAACGGCTGGTCGAATAATTTCCTGAATGCGGCTTTTACCTCGTCATTAATGTTTGGTTATTTTGTCGGTTCGCTTACCGCGGGATTTATTGGCGACTACTTCGGACGCCGTAAAGCCTTCCGCATCAATTTACTGATTGTGGGTATTTCGGCAACCGCGGCCGCATTTGTTCCCAATATGTTCTGGCTGATCTTTTTCCGCGGCCTGATGGGGGTCGGAATGGGCGCGTTGATCATGGTCGGCTATGCCTCGTTCACTGAATTTATTCCGGCGGGAGTGCGCGGGAAATGGTCTGCGCGTCTCTCATTTGTCGGCAACTGGTCGCCGATGCTTTCGGCGGCGATTGGCGTGGTCATTATTGCCTTTCTGAGCTGGCGGATGATGTTTTTGCTCGGCGGGGCAGGCATGCTGCTGGCCTGGTATCTTTCGGGTAAGTATTTTATTGAATCACCGCGCTGGCTGGCCGGGAAGGGGCAAAAAAACCTCGCCGAGCAACACCTGCGGGAGATCGAAACGCAGATCGAAAAAGAGCATAACATCACGCTCTCCGCGTCTGATTGCCCTGAGGGCTCCCCTGCTGGTTGCGAAGAGCGTGGTGCATTCTGGCTGTTATTCAAAGGTCAGATGCTGCGCCGTACTCTTGTTGCTATTACCGTGCTGATTGCCATGAATATCTCGCTGTACACCATCACAGTGTGGATCCCGACCATTTTTGTGAACTCCGGTATTGATGTCACCAAATCGATCTTCATGACTGCCATTATTATGATTGGCGCGCCGGTAGGGATATTTATTGCCGCGCTGGTTATTGACCGTTTTCCGCGCCGTTTATTCGGTTCGTTCCTGCTGGTGCTGATTGCGGTGCTGGGATATGTCTACTCGATTCAAACCGCGGAGTGGGCCATTCTGAGCTATGGCCTGGTGATGATATTTTTCCTCTACATGTACGTCTGCTTCGCCTCTGCGGTCTACGTGCCGGAGCTGTGGCCAACCCATTTGCGCCTGCGCGGGTCTGGCTTCGTGAATGCGGTGGGGCGCATTGTCGCCGTCTTTACCCCCTATGGCGTCGCAGCCCTCCTGACCGAGTATGGGTCTGTTACCGTGTTTATCGTACTGGGGGTGATGCTGGTGGTGTGCTCACTGATTCTGTTTTTCTTTGGCATTGAAACGCGGATGGTTTCACTGGAGGAGATCGCCAGCCTGAGCTAAAGCAGGGCAGAGGGGAGGCAGATGAAATGCCCGGTGACGCGGTTCACCGGGCATTTTACTCATCGATGCTAGTGTTGGATCCCCAGCGACTCTGCCAGCTGTTTCGCCAGCTGGTTGTTGTCATCCGCGCCGTACTCCCAGAACATCGCGCCGGCCAGTCCCTTCGCTTTGATGTACTCCGCTTTAATGGCGACCGAGCGCGGGTTCTCGTAAGACAGGGCAAACAGCGCCTTGCCCTCGGCAGACTTAACCGACAGCCACGGCACCTGAGCCTGATCGTCCCAGTGTTCGGTAAAGCGTTTCTGCGGATCGTTTAACAACGTCTTCACGATATCGTTGTACTTCACATAGGTATCTTTGGTCAGGTCGTAACCCAGCGATTTGAACAGGCCAATCTCCTGCGGGCCAAAGTAGGGCTGCGTCACCGGATTTTTTTGCGCATCCGGTTTACTCCAGTCGATACCCGGTTCAACGGAGCGCTTCGGTACGCGACCATAGAAACCGATGCCCAGGTTCATCTGCTGCGGCTTCAGCCCGGCGGCCAGATAGTTATTGACCACAAAGTCGACGCTGTATTTATCCGCTGCGGCAACGGTAGGCCAGGCGCTGGAATCATATAAATTGGCGTTGAAATACTGCGTCCCGTAGGCCATGTCGTAGGTCATCAGGTTGATGTAATCCAGCAGCGGCGCTACCGCCTTCACGTCTACCCATGTTTTTGGGCTTTCCGCGTTGGCACCCACGGCAATCGTAACCAGTTTTTTCTTGCCGAACGCCTCACGCAGTTCTTTCAGCAGCGCGGTGAAGTTATCCCGATCCTCAGGCTTACTGGCAACCAGGCCCCATGCGCCATTTACCGGGAACTCCCAGTCGAGATCGATGCCGTCCAGTCCGTATTTTTCGACGATCTCCTGTGCGGAACGAATAAACACCGCCCGGGTCTCTGCGCTTGACGCTGCGCCCGAGAAGCCACGCGCGCCCCAGCCGCCCACGGAGAGCAGCACCTTCAGATTCGGGTTTTGTTTACGCAGGGTGGGGATTAGCGCTAAATCGGCGGCGACCTTCGGCGAGAGCCAGATTTGATGCAGTCTGGTTGGATCTTTCAGCGCGGCGTTGGTTTCATCTTTCTCGTCGTTATAGACCAGACCAAACGAGTAGTTGAGGTGAGTTATCTGACGCACATCCAGGGTGTTGATATCGCCTCCAGGCCCGGCGGTGACATCCCCGCCCCCGTTAAAATATCCGACTGACATCAGGGAGCTGGCGGACGCAACGGAGGCGCAAAGCAGGGGCAAGGCTGCCAGTAATGGCAAACGTTTCATAGCGGTTCCTCTTTGGCTTTGACGTTAAAAAAAACAAACACGCCACGTAATGGCGTGGCAAAAAAGTGCCAAAAAAGAATAGCATTGCCGCTTCGTTGGGAGTGCGAGGGAGTTCACTTTATGTGATTTATAGGAAATTGTTGCGTAACGACGGGGTGGTATGTTGTAAGCCGGGTAAGCGCAGCGCCACCCGGCAAAAGCAGCTAGGCCTGCGTTTCCAGCCAGTCTGCCAGCGTATACAGGGTCGCGCCTTCTGCCGCCATCTCCATAAACGCGTGGTTGCTATCCTTCGGCTGAATATTCACGCCACGACACCCGTCGGTGATGACATTGACCGTATAGCCCAGCTTTAACGCGTCCAGCACGGTAAACTTCACGCAGTAATCGGTCGCCAGACCCATCACGATAAGCGTTTCGATTTCGTGATGGCGCAGCCACTGATCCAGCCCCGTTTTCTGCCGGTGGCCGTTATCAAAAAAGGCGCTATAGCTGTCGATGTCCGGGTTTTCACCCTTCTGAAAGACTGCATCCAGGGCAAGGCTATCCAGCAGTGGATGCAGCTCGGCGCCTTCGCTGTGCTGCACGCAGTGATCGGGCCAGAAGGTTTGCGGCAAACCATCCAGCTCGCCCTGGGTGAATGGCTCGACGTTATGCTGACTGGCAAAGCTGCCGTGATCCGCCGGATGCCAGTCCTGGCTGGCGACCACCGCCTCGCCGCGCGCTTTACACCACGCAATCAAGGTATTCGCCACGTCGACGGTACTGTCGCCTTCGGCCACCGCCAGCGCGCCGCCGGCGCAAAAATCGTTCTGCAGATCGACCAGTAACAGAGCCCGTTGTTTCATGCTGCCTCCTTATTCGTCTGGCGTCAGTTCGCCGCGCAGGTTTTGCATCATCGCTGTGCGGATCGACTGCACATCCAGATCCTGACTGAGTAAGTAGTGAAGTTTAGTCAGCGTGGCCTCTACCGTCATATCGAAGCCACTGATTACCCCGGCGTGCGCCAGCGCGTTACCGGTGGCGTAGCCGCCCATGTTCACTTTGCCGGACATGCACTGGGTCAGGTTCACCACCACGATCCCGCGGCTGCTCGCCTCCTGCAGCTCTTTCAGGAACTCACCGTTCTGTGGCGCATTGCCCACGCCGTATGAGCGCAGGATCAGCGCTTTGACCGGCTGGCGCAGGAAGTTTCGCACCACGTCGGCGGAGATCCCGGGATAAATGGTCACCACGCCAATCGGTTGGGGGGTGATCGGATGAACCACCAGCTCACCAGCGGTGTGGGGAGCGGGTGGCGTACCGAGGCGGCGGATGTGGATCCCGGCTTCCAGCAGCGGGGCCAGGTTCGGCGAGGCAAATGCGTCAAAGCCGTCGGCATGGGCTTTGGTGGTACGATTCCCGCGATACAGGCGGTTATTGAAGAACAGGCTAACTTCGTTAATCGGGTAGTTCGCCGCCACGTACAGCGAATTCAGCAGGTTAATCTGCCCGTCGGAACGCAGCTCTGCCAGCGGGATCTGCGATCCGGTAACAATCACCGGTTTACCGAGATTTTCCAGCATGAAGGAGAGCGCCGAGGCGGTAAACGCCATGGTGTCGGTGCCATGCAGGATCACAAAGCCATCATAGTCGTTGTAATGGGCCTGAATATCCTCGGCAATATGCAGCCAGTCTTCCGGCGTCATATCGGACGAGTCCATCAGCGGGGCATATTCATGGATGGTAAAGTCCGGCATCTCCTGGCGATGGAATTCGGGCATCAACGCCAGCTGGCGCTGCAGGTGGCCGGAGACCGGAATATAGCCATTTTCAGAACGCTGCATACCGATCGTACCGCCGGTATAGGCCACATAAATTGATTTCTTCTGCATGATGTAATGTTCTTGGGCTTCAAAAAAAAATCCCCTCTTCACGGAAGAGGGGATGGGGATTAACGGACGTTTGCGCAGGTGAGGCAGAACGCGTAGCGGTTTTGCGGATCGTTAAACGCGGCCAGCTTATCGCCTTCGGCCTTCACCGCTTTTGCGGCCACCGCCACCGGGGCTGGCAGGTACGCCTGAATGGCTTCTGGCAGCATGGCGCGCACGGAGCCGGAGAAGTTGTTCATCAGCATATCCACGAACGATGGCTCGTCCTGGTAGAAGTCGATATGCCACTGCTTCAGTTTGGCCAGCTCGGCGGCTTTCGCCACGGCGTCATCGAAATCGCCCAGGTTATCTACCAGACCGTTGTTCTTCGCATCCTGGCCCGTCCAGACGTGGCCCTGCGCAATCTCATCGATCTGCTCCGGCGTTTTCTTCCGCGAATCGGCAACCAGGGTGATAAAGCGCTTGTAGCCGTTTTCGATGCTGAGCTGCATCATCTGCGACACTTCCGGCGGTAACGCTTTGGTGACGGCGATATCCGCCAGCGGCGACGTCGCCACCCCGTCGGTATGCACGCCCAGATAATCGAGGCTGTTTTCCAGGGTATTAATCACCCCAAAGATGCCGATGGAGCCGGTCAGGGTGCTCGGGTTCGCCACGATGTAGTTCGCCGGGGTCGAGATCCAGTAACCGCCGGAGGCCGCCATCCCGCCCATAGAAACCACCACCGGTTTGCCTGCCGCGCGGGCGGCTGACAGTTCAGCGCGGATCACTTCCGATGCGCTGACGCTGCCGCCTGGGCTGTTCACCCGCAGTACAATCGCTTTCACTTTCGGATCGAGGCGCGCGTCGCGGATCTGCGCGGCAGTGGTATCACCCCCGACGTTACCCGGCGTCTCTTTGCCATCCATGATCGCCCCGTTGGCGAACACCACGGCGATGCTGTCACCGATGTCGGACGGTTTTTTCGCCTGATAGTCGTAGAAGCTAATCGCGCTGTAGTTTTTATCCTCTTTGCTCCAGCCGAACGCCTTGGTCAGGGATTTTTCAATCTCGGCGCTGGAGCCCAGGGCATCCACCAGTTTGTTATCGAGGGCATACTTCGCGGTATCGCCATCGGCTTTACGCAGCCCGTCGAGCATCGCCTGCGCGCCAGGGAAGACCTGAGCGGGAGTGATCTGACGGTTCGCGGCTACGGTACCGAGATAGTTCTGCCACAGCTCGCCAATCCAGCGGCTGTCCGCTTCGCGGGCGGCAGGGGACATATCGTCGCGGATAAACGGCTCAACCGCTGACTTGTAGGTCCCGACGCGGAATACGTGGGTGGTCACTTTCAGCTTGTCGAGCAGGGATTTGTAGTAAAGGCCATTGGTGGCGAAACCGTGCAGATCGACGGTGCCCTGCGGCGAGAGCCACACTTTATTGGCAAAGCTCGCCAGATAATATTGCCCTTGGCTGTAGTTGTCGCCCACCGCAATCACCGGTTTGCCGCTGTCGCGGAATTCGCGCAGCGCCTTGCCGATATACTGCATGGACGGCTGATCGGCTCCGGCGAAGTTCTTCAGGTCGAGCACGATGCCGGTAATGTTGCGATCATCTTTCGCCTGACGAATCGCATCGACGATATCGAACAGGGAGTTTTCCTGCAGACGATCGCCGCCCGCGCCAAACAGCTGACGGCCAATCACGCCGATCCGGTTGCTGGTCGAGGGTTTATCTACCACCACCCCGGCGATATCCAGCAGCAGCGCTCCGCGCCCGGCGTGCTGCGACGAACTGCCGCTGCTGAGCTGCATCCAGACGCCCACGCACACCATCACTAACAGGATGAAGAAGAGGTTCATCACCAGATTACGGACGAAATTCAGTAGTCGCCACGTCCATTTAAAAAAGCCGGCAATAAATCGCCAAAGGGTTCGCATGTATTCTCCCTGTCCAGGTTATGACCTTACCCGTCGCCATGGGACGGTATTGTCGGGCTATCGTAATGACCCAACCGCCACTTGTCAGCAGGAATCGCCCGCTACGCTGTAACAAAATCTGCGGCCGTGTTAATTTCGGGTAAATTTTAAGACAGGAGCTAACCCATGGATGCACTCGAACTGCTTGTTAACCGCCGTAGCGCGTCGCGTCTGGCGGAGCCCGCACCGGCGGGCGAACAGCTGGACAATATCCTGCGCGCCGGGATGCGTGCCCCCGATCATGGCACGCTACAGCCATGGCACTTCTTTGTTATTGAAGGCGAAGGCCGCGAGCGTTTCAGCGCCCTGCTGCAAAAAGGGGCCACAGCCGCCGATCCGCAGGATGAGAAAGCGATTGAAAAAGCGCGCAGTGCACCGTTCCGTGCGCCGATGATTATCGCCGTGGTGGCCAAATGCCAGCCGCAGCATAAGGTGCCGGTGTGGGAGCAGGAGATGTCCGCAGGCTGTGCGGTGATGGCAATGCAGATGGCTGCCGTCGCGCAGGGCTTTAACGGCATCTGGCGCAGCGGTGCCTTAACCGACAGCCCGATTGTCCGCGAGGGCCTTCACTGTGGTGCAGACGATAAAATCGTCGGTTTCCTTTATCTTGGTACTCCGCAGCTGAAAGCCTCGACCACCGTCTCCGTGCCTGATACCTCGCCTTTCGTTACCCATTTCTGATGTGACGTCGCAAAACTGTCTGGATCCTGAGCAAGTACCGCAGAATTCAGACAGTCATACTTACCACGTAATGGAATGAGCGTTAACATAACGTCATTGCTATAAAAGGAGATTGTCTATGAGCGAGCAAACCATTCGTTTAACGCAATACAGCCACGGAGCCGGTTGCGGTTGTAAAATTTCCCCCAAAGTGCTCGAAACCATTCTGCACAGCGAGCAGGCGAAGTTTGTCGACCCGAACCTGCTTGTTGGCAACGAAACGCGCGACGACGCTGCGGTGTACGATTTAGGTAACGGCACCAGCGTTATCAGCACCACTGATTTCTTCATGCCGATTGTCGACAATCCGTATGATTTTGGCCGTATTGCTGCCACCAACGCCATCAGCGACATCTTTGCGATGGGCGGCAAGCCGATCATGGCAATTGCGATCCTCGGCTGGCCGATTAACACCCTCGCGCCGGAGATCGCCCGTGAGGTGATTGAAGGCGGACGTTTTGCCTGCCAGCAGGCGGGAATCGCTCTGGCGGGTGGGCACTCGATTGATGCCCCGGAACCGATCTTTGGCCTCGCGGTCACCGGCGTGGTGCCGACCGAGCGCGTTAAACGCAACAGTACCGCCGAGGCGGGCTGCAAGCTGTTCCTCACCAAGCCGCTGGGCATTGGCGTGCTCACCACCGCCGAGAAAAAATCGCTGCTGCAGCCGGAGCACGTTGGGCTGGCGACAGAGGTGATGTGCCAGATGAACCTGGCGGGAGCGGCGTTTGCCAACATTGATGGCGTGAAGGCGATGACCGATGTCACGGGCTTTGGCCTGCTGGGACACCTCAGCGAAGTGTGCCAGGGCGCGGGCGTGCAGGCGCAGGTCTGGTATCAGGATGTGCCGAAGCTGCCGGGCGTCGAAGCCTATATTGCCCAAGGCGCGGTCCCGGGCGGTACACAGCGTAACTTTGCCAGCTACGGCCACCTGATGGGCGACATGCCAACCGAGTGGCGCGATCTGCTCTGCGATCCGCAAACTTCCGGCGGCCTGCTGCTGGCGGTGACGCCGGAAGCTGAAGCCGAAGCCCAGGCCACCGCCGCCGAGTTTGGCATCACCCTGACCGCCATTGGCGAGCTGGTGACCGCCCGCGGTGGTCGTCCGATGATTGAGATCCGTTAATTCAATGCGGTTATTTATTGCCGAAAAACCGAGCCTCGCTCGCGCCATCGCCGACGTGCTGCCTAAACCGCACCGCAAAGGCGATGGCTATATCGAATGTGGCAACGGACAGGTGGTCACCTGGTGCATCGGCCACCTGTTAGAGCAGGCCCAGCCGGATGCTTACGACAGCCGCTACGCGCGCTGGAATCTGAACGATCTGCCGATCGTGCCGGAAAAATGGCAGCTCCAGCCGCGTCCGTCGGTGACCAAACAGCTGAACGTGATTAAGCGTCTGCTGCACGATGCCGCCGAAGTGATCCACGCCGGTGACCCGGACAGGGAAGGGCAGCTGCTGGTGGATGAGGTGCTCGATTACCTGAGCCTGGCGCCCGAAAAACGCAAGCTGGTGCAGCGCTGCCTGATTAACGATCTCAACCCGCAGGCGGTCGAACGCGCTATATCGCGCTTACGCTCGAACAGCGAGTTTGTCCCGCTGTGCGTCTCAGCGCTGGCCCGCGCTCGCGCCGACTGGCTGTACGGCATCAACATGACCCGCGCCTATACCATTCTTGGGCGTAACGCGGGTTATCAGGGCGTACTCTCCGTCGGACGCGTGCAGACCCCGGTGCTGGGTCTGGTGGTGCGCCGCGACGAAGAGATCGAGAACTTTGTCGCCAAAGACTTCTTCGAGGTCAAAGCCCACATCGTCACCCCGAAGGACGAACGCTTCACGGCTATCTGGCAGCCGAGCGACGCCTGTGAACCCTATCAGGACGAAGAGGGCCGTTTACTCAATCGAACGCTGGCCGAGCACGTCGTTAAGCGCATTGACGGCCAGCCAGCCATCGTCACCAGCTATAACGATAAACGGGAATCAGAACCTGCGCCGCTGCCGTTCTCCCTGTCTTCGCTGCAGATCGAGGCAGCGAAACGCTACGGCATGAGCGCGCAGAACGTGCTGGATATCTGCCAGAAGCTGTATGAAACCCACAAGCTTATCACCTACCCGCGTTCCGACAGCCGTTATCTGCCGGAAGAGCATTTTGCCGGTCGTCACGCGGTGCTGAACGCCATTGCCGCCCATGCGCCGGATCTGGTGCCGCAGCCGGTGGTAAATCCGGATATCCGCAACCGCTGCTGGGACGATAAGAAGGTGGATGCCCACCACGCCATCATCCCGACGGCGCGCAGCAGTTCCGTCAACCTGACCGACAACGAAGCGAAGGTGTATCACCTCGTCGCACGTCAGTATCTGATGCAGTTCTGCCCGGACGCGCTGTTCCGCAAGTGCGTCATTGAGCTGGAGATCGCTAAAGGCAAGTTTGTGGCTAAAGCGCGCTTCCTCGCGGAGGCGGGTTGGCGCACGCTGCTGGGCAATAAAGAGCGTGATGAAGAGAACGACGGCACGCCGCTACCGGTCGTGAAAAAAGAGGATCAACTGCTGTGCGAGAAGGGTGAAGTGGTCGAGCGTCAGACCCAGCCGCCGCGCCACTTTACCGACGCTACGCTGCTGTCGGCGATGACCGGGATCGCCCGCTTCGTGCAGGATAAAGAGCTGAAAAAAATCCTGCGCGCTACCGACGGTCTTGGAACCGAGGCCACCCGCGCCGGGATCATCGAACTGTTGTTCAAGCGCGGTTTTCTGCATAAGAAGGGGCGGTCTATCCTCTCGTCGGATGCCGGAAGGGCGCTGATCCACTCCCTCCCTGAGATGGCCGCCAGGCCGGACATGACTGCGCACTGGGAGTCGACCCTGACCCAGATCAGCGAAAAACAGTGCCGCTACCAGGACTTTATGCAGCCGCTGGTGGGGACGCTATTCGATCTGATTAACCAGGCACGCACTACGCCGGTGAGGGATTTTCGCGGTATCGTCGCGCCGGGCGGCGGCGACAAGAAGAAAAAGTTTAAGAAGAAGAGTGCGGCGTAAAAAAGTGCCGGGCGGCGGCGATGCCTTGCCCGGCCTACAAAAGCACGAACCGTAGGCCGGGCAAGCGCAGCGCCGCCCGGCACAGCCGCAGAATCAGATCACACCCTGACCCATCATCGCATCTGCCACCTTCACAAACCCGGCAATGTTCGCCCCGCGCACGTAGTTGGTTTGCTTGTCTTCCCCGCCGTACTCGACGCAGGCATGGTGAATATCCAGCATGATGTGGTGCAGACGCGCATCCACTTTCTCTGCCTTCCAGCCCATACGCGCGGCGTTCTGCGCCATTTCCAGACCGGAGGTGGCCACACCGCCAGCGTTAGCCGCTTTACCCGGTGCGAACAGCACGCCCGCCTGCAGGAACAGGTCGGTGGCTTCGATGGTGGTCGGCATGTTGGCACCTTCGGCAACCGCTTTCACGCCGTTAGCGATCAGCTGGTGCGCCGCATCCACGTCCAGTTCGTTCTGAGTAGCGCACGGCAGTGCGATATCGACCGGCACAGACCACGGCTGTTTGCCTTCCAGATAGGTCAGGCCGAACTCACGGGCGTAGTCCGCCACGCGACCGTCGCGGCTGGCTTTGATTTCGCACAGACGCGCCAGTTTTTCAGCGGTGAAGCCCGCTTCATCGACCACGGTGCCGCTGGAGTCAGACGCGGTGATAACACGCGCGCCAAACTGCATTGCTTTTTCGATGGCGTACTGGGCCACGTTGCCGGAGCCAGACACTGCCACGCGCATCCCTTCAAAGCTCAGGCCGTGACGCTTGAGCATCGCTTCGGTGAAATAGACCAGGCCGTAGCCGGTGGCTTCCGGACGGATCAGGCTGCCGCCGAAGGAGAGGCCTTTCCCGGTAAAGACGCAGGCGCTGTTGTTGGAGAGTTTTTTCATCATCCCGGCCATAAAGCCCACTTCGCGCCCGCCCACGCCGATATCTCCGGCCGGTACGTCAGTATCTGCGCCCAGGTGACGGTACAGTTCGGTCATCAGCGACTGGCAGAAGCGCATCACTTCGCCTTCGCTTTTGCCTTTCGGATCAAAATCGCTGCCGCCTTTGCCGCCGCCCATAGGCAGGGTGGTCAGCGCGTTTTTAAAGGTCTGCTCAAAGCCCAGGAACTTGAGGATCGACAGGTTTACCGACGGGTGGAAGCGCATGCCGCCTTTGAACGGGCCGATAGCGGAGTTGAACTGCACACGCCAGGCACGGTTAACCTGCACCTGATTGCGGTCATCGACCCACACCACGCGGAACTGAATCACGCGCTCGGGTTCAACCAGGCGCTCAAGCAGCGACATCTGACGGTAGCGGGGGTTTTGTTCCAGGAATGGCCACAAGGTGGTCATAACTTCCCGTACTGCCTGAGCAAATTCGCTCTGATGTGGGTCACGCTGTTGAACGCGGTTCAGGAAGGATTCAAGAGAGTAAGCCTGGTCCATAACTATAAGTTCCTCTAATATATTGGGATTATTTTATTTGTAACAAAAATGTGCGTGATGTTGTGTTTTTCGACTATACCACCCGTTGCGCTTTGTGGCGCAAGCAAAATTTCGGCGTCCAGATAAATTCATTAAACGCGCCGGGTCATAACAAAAAACGATGACGGACAGGATTAAAGCTTCGCGGGATTTTTACCGTTATAGTCATTATCAGGACACAACAGGAAGAGGCGTCGATGAACCGTTTGGTGATGATTGTTGTACTTGGGCTTTTCGCTGCGGGCAGTCAGGCCGAGCAGCGGTTTGGCTCGAACGTGGATGTCAGCGTGCCGCCAGAGGTCTTTAGCTCCGGCGGTCAGCGTGCGCAGCCCTGTAATCAGTGCTGCATCTATCAGGATCAGAACTATTCAGAAGGGGCGGTGGTGAAAGCCGATGGCGTGATGTTGCAGTGCCAGCGCGATCCGCAGGCGATCAGCACGAATCCGCTGGTGTGGCGGCGGGTAAGAGAATAAAGGCTTCCAGCAGCGGGGATATCCGCCGGGGCTAAATCGTAGCCGAAGGCCTCCTGCGGCGTACACCACACCAGCTGGCTGTGGTAATGCGCCACCGGCGTACCGACAAAATGCGCCACGTGCCAGGCGTGAAGGTGGATCAGACGTTGGGAGACTTCGCGCTGATGGCTGGCGATGTAGCGGGTCGGCTGCGCCTCGATGCCCAGCTCCTCACGCAGCTCGCGGTGAAGCGCCGCGGGCTGGGTTTCGCCGCTTTCGACTTTGCCGCCGGCAAACTCCCACATCCCCGGCTGGTCGGCATGCGCCGGGCGCTGCGCCAGTAAAATTTTGCCATCCCGTTCGAGAATAGCGCAGACAACATCGAGTGTTTTTAGCATGGTCATCAATAATGGTTGTCAGAAAAAGAGATAATATTTGCGGACTTAACCGATACCCGTGAGGATCCTGTGAACGAAACGCCCCCAGCCTGGGTTAAACCCATCGAATCGATACCCGCCAGTTTAACGCCGATTGCCAGGATGCAGAAAAAACATTACGGCGCGGTGCTCAATCCGCTGCGCTGGTGGGGAAGAATGCCCCGGCTGTTCTGGCTGGTGGCGCTGTTCGTTGGCTTTCTTGAACGCCGAAAATCGCCTCTCAACCCGGTGCTGCGCGCCCTGCTGATGACCCGCATCTCGCAGGTGTGCCACTGCGCGTTTTGTATCGATGCCAATTCCCTGCGGCTGGCGGAACGCTGTGGGGCGCTGGATAAAGTGCAGGCGGTACAACGCTGGCGCGACAGTCCGCTGTTTAGCGAAGAAGAACGCGCCGCACTGGCCTACGCCGAGGCGGTCACCGCCACGCCACCGGGAGTGGACGACGCGATCAAAGCCCAGCTGGGCCGCCACTTTGGTGACAACGCCATTACCGAGATGACGGCGCTTATCGCATTTCAGAATCTGTCGGCACGCTTCAATGCGGCGCTGGATATCCCTGCTCAGGGGCTGTGTTCCCTCCCGGGAGAAAACCGCGATGCTTGATCGTCACCTTCATCCGCGTCTTAAGCCGCTGCTTAACCAGCTGGTGGCGAGACTCGATAAACCCGGTATTACTCCCGACGGGATCACGCTGATTGGCTTTGCGATCGGGGTGCTGGCGCTGCCGTTCCTCGCGCTGGGCTGGTATTTCCCGGCGCTGGTGGCTGTCCTGCTGAACCGCCTGCTGGACGGACTGGACGGGGCGCTGGCGCGGCGGCGCGGGTTAACCGATGCCGGGGGCTTTCTCGATATCGCCCTCGACTTTTTGTTTTATGCCCTGGTGCCGTTTGGTTTTGCGCTGGCCGATCCCATCAACAACGCGCTCCCGGCGGCCTGGCTGCTGTTTGCGTTTATCGGCACCGGCAGCAGTTTTCTGGCCTTTGCGGCGCTGGCAGCAAAGCACGATATCGACAATCCAGGCTATGCCCATAAGTCGTTTTATTATCTGGGCGGGCTGACGGAAGGGACGGAAACGCTGCTGATGTTTGCGCTGTGCTGCCTGTTCCCGGCACAGTTTGCGTTACTGGCGTGGGTATTTGGCGCGCTGTGCTGGCTGACCACCGCAACGCGCATCTGGAGCGGGTATCTGACGCTGAAGAACATTCAGCGCCAGTAGGACGGCTTACAGGGCGCTTTCTGGCCCGCGTTCACCGGTTGAGACCGGGTTCTGCGGGTGACTGCTCCACTCGTACCAGCCGCCGTCGTAGACGCCGACATGCTTCCAGCCCATCGCCCGGGCGTACATAAAGGTTTCAGAGGCGCGCCAGCCGGTACCGCAGTAGAACGCCACCTGCTGATTCGGCAGAATGTTCCACTGCTTCCACATGGCGGCGATATCTGCCGCGCTGCGCATGGTGCCGTCCGGGTTGTGGAAATCTTCCATATGGGTGGCGTCGCTGCCCGCATGGCCCCAGCGGGCCCCTTTGATTTCACCCTTCGGCTTGATGTAGCTGTAGCCGCTGGTGACGCCGGTAAATTCCGGCCACGAGCGGATGCTGACCAGCGACGCGTCTTTGCGATGCAGCAGGCCGCGGGCCTGTTCCATATCCAGCATCAGCTGCGGCTGACCCGGTATTGGCGCGCCAAAGTCGGCTGCTGGCGTCACCTTGTCCGGCGTCCCGCGCTCAACCGGGAGCTTCGCATCATCCCAGGCTTTCCAGCCGCCATCGAGCAGACGCACGTCTTTCACCCCGGCATACAGCATGATCTGCGCCACGCGCGCGGCGGCATACACGTCGCGTCCGTAGAGGATCACCGTGGTGTCATGGCGGATCCCATGTTTTGCCAGCATCGCTTTCAGATCCGCATCGGAGACTTTATTCCACAGCGGCTCGCTTTCGACTTCGTTGGTGTCGATATAGCCCGCGCCGGGAATATGGTTCAGCAGATAAAATTTAGGCGCGCCCCAGGCGGCCTCAATCACCTTCCACTCCCCGGCAGGGGCGGCGGCAACCGGCTTACCCTGCTGGAGCTGATGCAGCCACTGGGGATAAACCAGCTGTTCGAAATGGGCCAGACGCTGGAGGCGATCCGGCGTCTGCAGGGCATCGCTTAACAGCGTGACGTGGGTAAAGCCCGCCTGCGCCAGCCGTGTTTTGACCGCCTGATTCTCCCCTTCGTTGCCGTATAAGGCGACCGGGGTGGTTGGCGTCAGCTGGTGCTGGGTCGCCCAGGTTTTCAGCTGGGTATCATTCATCGCGCCAAGCCAGCTGGCGGAGAGATTCAGGGCCGCGGGTTCATGCCCGGAAGGGCCGTTCAGCGCCTGTGGCCAGCCGTTATAAAAGGCGCTGGCGCGGGTATCGATAACGGCACCCTGCTGCTGTTGCAGCTGTGCGAGGGTCAGGGAATGCGCCATGTCAGCGGCAAAAGAACAAAAAGAGGCGAGACCTAAAGCGGCGGTCAGCGCGGTCAGTTGAGAAACACGTTTCATCGAAATGCCCGTACGGAAAGAAAAGAGCGCTGATTGTGGCAACCTGCGCAACAGAAAACGTTGCGTTCGCGCAGGTTGCAGCACGATTCATTGCCAGTTTGCGATTGGCAGGACGCAACCGTCGGCGGGAACGTCGGCCGCATCGTGCGTCACCTGCACCACGGGGATCCCGCGGGCGCGGACTTCGGCCAACACCCAGCGGCGAAACTGCGCCCGCAGGTGTTGATCCAGCCGGCTGAAGGGTTCATCAAGCAGCAGCGCCTGCGGCTGCGCCAGCAGGGCTCGCAGCAGGCTGACTCTGGCGCGCTGGCCCCCGGAGAGGGTGGCGGGATCGCGGTGAAAAAAGCCTTCAAGATCGGCGGCGTTCAGCGCCTCCAGCACCTGGCTTTTACGCTGGGTGCCTGTTATCGCCGCTGGCAGCGCCAGCAGTAAATTTTGCCCGACGCTGAAGTGCTCGAACAGTAACGGATCCTGAAACAGCAGGCCCAGTCCGCGCTGTTCAGTCGGCAGACCGTCGCAGCGCCGGGCGTTGATCCACAGCTCCCCCTCGGCGCGAAAATCGCCGGGCAGCGCCCCGGCCATCCAGGCGAACAGCGACGATTTGCCGCTGCCGGATGGGCCCATCAGGGTGAGGATTTCGCCGGGCTGCACGGTAAAACTGACCTGATTAAGCAGCCGTGTCTGGCGCAGAGAAAGCGAAAAATCGGTGACCATCAGCATTAACGTAACCCCTGTCGGAAGCGGCCAATCAGCCGGGATAAAGCCACGCAGGCGGCGAACACCAGCGCGGGCAGCAACAGTTGCCACAGGGCCTGCGCCGCCAGTACCGCGCTGCTGCCCCCGCTGCTGAGCGCCACGGCCTCGGTGGTAAACGTGGTCACCCGTCCGCTGCCCAGCCACAGGGTGGGCAGATACTGCGCCATGCTGACCGAAAACCCGACCGCAAAGGCGGTGAGGGCCGGGCGGATCATCTGCGGGCATTTGACCAGCCAGAAGATTTTGCCTGACCTCCAGCCGAGCGTGCGGGCGATGAGGATCAGGCGCGGATCGAGCCTGCGCCACGCGGGCTGCATTACCAGCAGCATCCACGGCAGCACCCACAGCAGATGCCCCCACAGCACGGCGATAAACTGCCCGTCGAGCTGCAACGCCAGCGCCAGCTGATACTGCCCGGCCACCAGCGGCAGGGCGGGCAGCGCCAGCGGCAGCCACACCCAGAATGCCCCGCGCTGCGGTCCCCACTCCAGCCACAGCAGGATGACCCCCAGCGCAATGGCGGCAGAGCATAATCCCAGCGCCAGGCTGGTTGCGGCGTGAGTGCTGGAAAACGTGCTCTCACCTGCCACAACGGCCAGCACCACCACGCTGAGCAGCCCAATGAGCGGCAGCAGCAGGCCAAAGGCGCGACCCATCACCAGCGGGCGGGGGGCCGAACGTACCCCCGAAACGGCGGGAATTGCGCGCCGCCAGCGCCGCCAGCCGATAAACAGCGCGACGGCGATGATTTCCAGCAGCACCAGCAGGATCACGCACAGCAGCATCCCTTTAGCCTGCTGGTCGGGATCGCCCTGCGAGAGCCACTGCCAGGCCAGCACCGCCAGCGTGGGCGGGTTGCCCGGGCCAAGGATCAGGGCCACATCCACCACCGACAGCGACCAGGCGATTACCGCCAGCATCACCGCCCCCAGCGCGGGGGCAATGGCGGGCAGGATCAGCCAGCGCAGCGCCTGCCAGCGGCCATAGCCCATCGATCGCAGCACGGTGACTTTTTGCGCCAGCTCTTTTTCCGGCAGCGAGGCGTAAATCGCCCAGATCACAAAGGCGCTCTCTTTAACCGCAAGGGTCAGCCCCAGCCCGATACCGTAGCGATCCGCCACCGGCGAGCAGAAGGTGCAGACCCGGTACAGGGCACCGCCTTCGGCAAAAATCAGCAGCACGCTGACCGCAAAGGCCACGTGGGGGATCGCCAGTAGCCATGGCAACTGTGAACATAGCCGACGCCAGCGGGTGCCGGGCCACAGGGCGGCGACCACCGCCAGCGCCAGCAGCAAAGCGCCGACGGCGGCGATGAGCGTCGACACCAGGGTGGCGATAAGCGCCTGCGGAAGCTGGCTGTCCGCGGCCAGCGCCCGCCAGTTGTCCACCGAGAAGACCGGCGGCAACAGCAGAGCGAGGGCAGGCAGCAGCGGCAGATAGAGAGCAAGCAGCAGCAGCCAGGCTAGCCAGCTTAGTGGGTGCCGTAGCGGCGCAGCCATTCCTGCTCCAGTGCATTCACCCAGGCGGCATGCGGTTCGCCCAGGGTGGTGGGTAACCCGGTCGGGATAAACTGACGCAGTACGGCGGCCTCAGCGGCGGGCAATGTGTCTGGCGCAAGGACGCTCGGATCCCCCCAGTTGGCCGGATCCGCCTTGCGGATCTGCGCCTGCGGCGAGAGTAAAAAGTTAGCGACTACTTTCGCACCCGCGGTAGCGGAGGCATTGGCCGGAATCGTCACAAAATGGACGTTGCCAATCATCCCTTGCTGAAAGCCAAAGCTGTAGCTGTCCGGCGGCAGCTCTTTGCTGCTGACCTTTTGCCGGGCGTGGGCCGGGTTAAAGGTGATGGAGAGGTTCAGGCTTCCGGCGGCCAGCAAGGCATCCATCCGTGCGGGCGACGGAGGGAAGTCTTTGCCGTTGCGCCACAGATGCGGGTGCAGTTTATCCAGATACGTCCACAGCGGGGCCGTCACGGCGGCGAAGGTGGCGCTGTCCGGCGGCTGCTTCAGGGCATCGGGCCGGGTGGTTTGCGTCAGCAGGATCTGCTGCAGAAACGCGGTGCCGGTAAAGTCGGGCGGGCGCGGGTAGGTGACGGTGCCGGGGTGCTGACGGGCGTACTCGAGCAGCGCCTGAGGGTCTGCCAGCGGTTCAGGCAAGTACTGGCGGGTGGCGATAAAAGTGAGCTGCGCGCTGCCCCACGGGGATTCTGCCCCCTCGGTAGGAATGGCAAAATCTTCCGTGACCGGTTTAGTCGTGTCGACATAGCGCCAGTTGGGGAGCGTCTGCGCCCAGCCGGTCTGCAACAGCCCGGCGGTTTTCAGGGTGCGGAAGTTTTCCCCGTTCACCCACAGCAGATCGACAGAACCGTTGGTTTTGCGCCCGGCACTGGCCTCGGTCTGGATGCGCTTCACCGCGTCGGCGGCATCCGCCAGACGGACAATTTTCAGGGTGATGGCGTAGTGGCTTTGCATCTCGCCGCTGACCCAGTCGAGGTAGCGGTTCACCGCGGCATCGCCGCCCCAGGCGTTAAACCAGACGGTCTGCCCGCGGGCGTCTTCTTTGATTTGTTGCCAGCTGTCATCAGCCAGCGCCGGGCCTGCAAGCAGCAGACCGGTCAGTAACATGCAAAAACGCACACGGCGCATAATGCCCCCTGTTATGGAGAAGGTCGGGAAAAGCGGGCGAACAGCCAGCGGGTAACGAGCGGCAGCAGTCCCAGCAGCGTAAAGGCAAAAACCACACCGGGCGAGAGGATATCACGCAGTGAGGCAATCTGCCCCAACTGGTGTCCGGCATTAAGATAGACAATGGCACCGGGCAGCATTCCGGCCTGGCTGACCCACCAGTAGCGGCGCACCCCCAGGGTGGTGACGCCCGCCAGCAGATTCACCAGGAAGAACGGAAACAGCGGCATCAGGCGCAGGGCAAACAGATAACATGCCCCGCTGTGCGCCACCCCGTCATTGACGGTACGCATCGGCCCGGCAAAGCGGCGCTGGACCCAGTCGCGCAGCAGGTAGCGGCTGGTCAGCATCGCCAGCGTTGCCCCAAGCGTGGAGGCGAACGACACCAGCAGGATCCCCGGCCAAAGGCCGAACAGCGCCCCGCCGAGCAGGGTTAATACCGCCGCGCCAGGTACGGACAGGGCGGTCACCAGCACGTAGGCGACGAAAAAGAGGGCCGCGCTTTGCAGCGGTGACTGCTGGCAATAATCCAGCAACGCCTGATGGTGCGCCTGCAGGGATCCCAGCGTCAGCGCACCGGGCGGTAATTGCGTAACGATAATGACAAATGCGCCCAGAAGGGCGCACAGGAGGGTGATTTTACGGCCGTTCGCGGTCATCCATTACACGCTGAATTTGGCCCACACCGGGGCGTGATCGGACGGTTTTTCCATGCTGCGGATCTCGTAGTCGATCCCGGTTTCGATGCAGCGTTCGGCCAGCACCGGGCTGGCCAGCAGCAGGTCAATACGCAGGCCGCGGTTGTCATCAAAGCCTTTGGAGCGGTAATCAAACCACGAGAAGCGGTCCAGCGTCTGTGGATTGGCGTGACGGAAAGTATCCACCAGACCCCAGTCCAGCAAACGTGCCATCCACTCGCGCTCTTCCGGCAGGAAGGAGCATTTTCCGGTGCGCAGCCAGCGCTTACGGCTGTCTTCGCCGATACCGATATCCAGATCGGTATGGCTGATGTTCATGTCGCCCATGATCAGCACCGGGTTCTCTTTTTTCAGCTCGGTTTCGAGGAACGACTGCAGATCCTGATAAAACTTCTCTTTTGCCGGGAACTTCAGCGGGTGGTCGCGGCTTTCGCCCTGCGGGAAGTAACCATTGATAACGGTGATGTTCCCCAGCGGCGAGGGGATTTCCGCCATGATGATGCGGCGCTGGGACTCTTCGTTATCACCCGGAAAACCACGACGTACAGAGACAGGCGTCTCTTTGGTCAGCAGGGCCACGCCGTAATGGCCTTTCTGGCCGTGGTAAAAGACGTTGTAACCGAGCTTTGCCACCTCTTCGAGAGGGAACATATCGTCGTGTACTTTTGTCTCCTGCAGGCCAATCACGTCGGGCTGATGTTGCTCGACGATGGCTTGCAGTTGGTGAGGACGGGCGCGCAGGCCGTTGATATTAAAAGAGACAAATTTCATAGTCGCTGCCGGTGCTTGGTGAATAGTGCAAGGATGGTAGCAGAATTTCGCCTGGCTGACTGCCGCAGGCAGGCGGGAATCGCCAATTACTGCGACAGACTTCGCCGACAGTGCAATTTTTGCACCGTTCTGGCGCGTGCTGCCCTCTGATGGCGCGTAAAGGGTCCACAAATTTCGCGAGCGATCACAATTCCAGAATTATATTTGGCTTATGAATAATATTTCTGTTTTTCCTCCGGCAAAGCCGCGCTTGCTGCAAAAATATTCACTTTTTATGCAATAACAGTGAATAACTCCATATCGTAACCTGTTGATATTTCTGCTCACCTCCTCGTTTATGCATTTTTTCCGCTGGCTGGCACGATCGCTGCAATCTACATTTACAGCGCAAACACATAAATATTTAACATTTAATCAACCTTTTGTTTACCCGGATGAGGTCGCTATGTCTCTGTCAATTACGCGTGAAAACTTTGATGAATGGATGATGCCGGTTTACGCCCCGGCGGCTTTTATTCCGGTTCGGGGAGAGGGCTCACGCCTGTGGGATCAGCAGGGTAAAGAGTACATCGACTTTGCCGGGGGAATTGCGGTCAACGCCCTGGGCCACGCCCATCCGGCGCTGCGTCAGGCGCTGAATGACCAGGCAGCGAAGTTCTGGCATACCGGTAACGGCTTTACCAACGAACCGGTCCTGCGCCTGGCGAAACGCCTGATTGACGCCACCTTTGCCGAAAAAGTGTTCTTCTGTAACTCCGGGGCCGAAGCCAACGAAGCGGCGCTGAAGCTGGCGCGTAAATACGCCCATGACAATTTTGGTAACCAGAAGAGCGGGATTGTCGCCTTCAAGAATGCCTTCCACGGCCGCACGCTGTTTACCGTTAGCGCGGGCGGTCAGCCTGCTTATTCGCAGGACTTTGCCCCGCTGCCGCCGGATATTCGCCATGCGGTATTTAACGATTTGCAGTCCGCCAGCGAGTTGATTGACGACACCACCTGCGCGGTGATCGTTGAGCCGATGCAAGGTGAGGGCGGCGTGCTGCCGGCTGATATTGCCTTCCTGCAGGGGCTGCGCGAGCTGTGCGATCGCCACAACGCGGTGCTGATTTTTGATGAAGTGCAAACCGGCGTGGGCCGCACCGGCGAGCTGTACGCCTATATGCACTACGGCGTGACCCCGGACGTGCTCTCTACCGCCAAAGCGCTCGGCGGCGGCTTCCCGGTGGGGGCGATGCTGACCACCGACAAATTCGCCCGGGTGATGACCGTCGGCACCCACGGTACCACCTACGGCGGCAACCCGCTGGCGTCGGCGGTAGCATGCCAGGTGCTGGATATCATCAACACCCCGGAAGTGCTCAACGGCGTGAAACAGCGCCACGACTGGTTTGTCGAGCGTCTGGACGCCATCAACAGCAAAACCGGCCTGTTCAAAGAAATTCGCGGTCTGGGCCTGCTGATTGGCTGCGTTCTTACGGACGAATTCGCCGGAAAAGCTAAACTTATTTCACAGGAAGCGGCAAAAGCGGGCGTGATGGTATTGATCGCCGGGGCTAACGTGGTGCGGTTTGCGCCTGCGCTGATCGTAAGCGAAGAAGAGGTGCAGACCGGGTTAGATCGCTTTGCGCTGGCCTGTGAACAGGTCAAATCCGGGGTGTCATCATGATGGTCATCCGTCCCGTTGAGCGCGGGGATCTTCCCGCCCTCATGCAGCTTGCCGCTAAAACAGGAGGCGGGCTGACCTCGCTTCCCGTCGATGAACAGACGCTTTCAGCGCGCATTGAGCGCGCCCTGCAGACCTGGCAAGGGACGCTGCCGAAAGGCGAACAAGGTTATGTGTTTGTGCTGGAAAATACCGACACCGGCACCGTGGCGGGGATCTGCGCCATTGAAGTGGCGGTGGGGCTTAACGATCCCTGGTACAACTACCGGGTCGGTACCCTGGTGCACGCCTCGAAAGAGCTGAACGTCTATAACGCGCTGCCGACCCTGTTTCTCAGTAACGATCACACCGGCAGCAGTGAGCTATGTACTCTGTTTCTTGACCCGGAGTGGCGTAAAGAGGGCAACGGCTACCTGCTGTCGAAATCCCGCTTTCTGTTTATGGCCGCCTTCCGCGATCGCTTTAATGACAAAGTGGTGGCCGAGATGCGCGGCGTGATCGACGAAACCGGCTTCTCACCGTTCTGGGAAAGCCTCGGGGAGCGCTTCTTCTCGATGGAATTTAGCCAGGCCGATCACCTCTGTGGCACCGGGCAGAAAGCCTTTATCGCCGAACTGATGCCCAAACACCCCATCTATACCCACTTTCTGAGCGAGGAAGCGCAGGCGGTAATTGGCGAAGTCCATCCGCAAACCGCCCCGGCGCGCGCAGTGCTGGAGAAAGAGGGCTTTCGCTATTGCAACTATGTCGACATCTTTGATGGCGGCCCGACGCTGGAGTGCGATATCGACCGGGTACGGGCGATCCGCAAAAGCCGTCTGGTGGAGGTGGCTGAAGGCCAGCCCGCGCCGGGCGAATGGCCAGCCTGCCTGGTCGCCAATGAACAGTATGACCATTTCCGCGCCACGCTGATCCGCGTGGACCCTGATTGTGAACGTCTGGTGCTGACCCCCGCGCAACTGGATGCCCTGAAATGCAGCGCAGGCGATCGTATTCGCATGGTACGCCTGTGCCCCGAGGAGAAAACGGTATGAACTTATGGATTAACGGTGACTGGGTAACGGGCGAAGGTGAGGCGCGGACTAAACACAATCCGGTAGGGCAGGAGGTGCTCTGGCAGGGTGCAGATGCCAGTCCCGCGCAGGTCGAGCAGGCCTGCCGCGCAGCGCGCAGCGCATTCCCGGGCTGGGCCCGACTGCCGTTTACCGCTCGTCAGACGGTTGTGGAGAAATTTGCCGCCCTGCTGGAGGCCAACAAACAGGAGCTGACCGGCATTATCGCCAGGGAAACCGGCAAACCCCGCTGGGAGGCCGCAACCGAAATCACGGCGATGATCAATAAAATCGCCATTTCAGTAAAGGCATATCACACCCGTACCGGCGAACAGCATACCGAGATGGCCGACGGCGCGGCTACCCTGCGCCATCGTCCGCACGGCGTGCTGGCGGTCTTCGGGCCGTATAACTTCCCCGGCCATCTGCCGAACGGCCATATCGTGCCGGCGCTGCTGGCGGGCAACACGGTGATATTCAAACCGAGCGAGCTGACGCCGTGGAGCGGTGAGGCGGTGGTGAAGCTGTGGGAGCAGGCCGGGCTGCCGCCGGGCGTGCTCAACCTGCTGCAGGGCGGGCGTGAAACCGGGCAGGCGCTGAGTGCGTTGACCGATATTGACGGCCTGCTGTTCACCGGCAGCGCCGGGACCGGGTATCAGCTGCATCGCCAGCTGGCCGGTCAGCCAGAAAAAATTCTGGCGCTGGAGATGGGCGGCAATAATGCGCTGATCGTTGACGATCCGGCCGACATTGATGCGGCGGTCCATCTGACGATTCAGTCGGCCTTTATTACCGCCGGACAGCGCTGCACCTGCGCGCGTCGCCTGCTGGTGAAGCGCGGCGCAGAGGGCGACGCGTTTCTCGCCCGACTGGTCGAGGTGAGTGCCCACCTGCTGCCTGGCGCGTGGGATGACGGCGATCAGCCGTTTATCGGCGGCCTGATTTCAGAGCAGGCGGCAAAAAATGTCTATCACGTCTGGCGCGAGCATGTGGCCCGCGGCGGCCAGTCATTGCTCGATCCGCGTCTGGTGAAAGCAGGGACCTCGCTACTGACCCCGGGGATTGTGGAGATGACCGGCGTGGCTGACGTCCCGGATGAGGAGACCTTTGGCCCGCTGCTGTGCGTCTGGCGTTATGATGATTTTGAGCAGGCCATTGCGCTGGCTAATGCCACCCGCTACGGCCTGTCGTGCGGGTTGATTTCGCCGGATCGTGAGCGCTTCGACCAGCTGCTGCTGGAGGCCCGGGCCGGGATCGTTAACTGGAACAAACCGCTGACCGGTGCGGCCAGCACGGCGCCGTTTGGTGGCGTAGGCGCATCCGGTAACCATCGCGCCAGCGCCTGGTATGCGGCGGACTACTGCGCCTGGCCGATGGCGAGCCTTGAAACCCCGGCCATTGTGCTGCCGGAGCAGCTGAGTCCGGGCCTCGATTGCGTACGGGGGAAGCGCCATGAAAGCGCGTGAAGTGAACTTTGACGGGCTGGTGGGGTTAACGCACCACTATGCCGGACTGTCGTTTGGTAATGAGGCCTCCACCAGACACCGTTTTCAGGTTTCTAACCCGAAGCTGGCGGCGAAACAGGGGCTGTCAAAAATGAAGGCGCTGGCGGATGCGGGCTTTCCTCAGGCGGTGATCCCGCCTCAGGAGCGGCCTAACGTCGGCGTGCTGCGCCAGCTGGGCTTTACCGGCACCGACGAGCAGGTGGTGGAAAAAGCCGGAACGCAGGTGCCGCAGCTGCTCTCTGCTGCCAGTTCGGCCTCGTCTATGTGGGTGGCGAATGCCGCGACCGTGGCACCCTCGGCCGATACGCTGGATGGCAAAGTGCATCTGACGGTCGCCAACCTGAATAACAAATTCCACCGCGCCAGCGAAGCGGTGACCACCGAACAGGTGCTGCGGGCGATTTTCCGCGATGAAAGTCGCTTTAATGTGCATACCGCGCTGCCGCAGGTGGCGATGTTCGGCGACGAAGGGGCCGCCAACCATAACCGCCTCGGTGGGGATTACGGCGAGCCAGGCCTGCAGCTGTTTGTATATGGCCGTGATGAAGGGGTTCATGCCGCACCGGCCCGCTATCCGGCCCGCCAGACGCTGGCTGCGAGCCAGGCGGTTGCGCGGCTTAATCAGGTTAATCCGGGGCAGATCCTGTTTGCCCAGCAGAACCCGCAGGTGATCGATAAAGGCGTATTCCATAACGACGTCATCGCCGTGTCGAATCGCCAGGTGCTGTTTTGCCATGAGCAGGCGTTCGTCGGCCAGCAGGCGTTGTTCCAGACCCTGGCGGTGCGGGTGCCCGGCTTTACGCCCATCCAGGTGCCGACCGGGGCGGTCTCGGTTGACGACGCGGTGGCAACCTATCTGTTTAACAGCCAGCTGCTGAGCCGGGACGACGGCAGCATGATGCTGGTCTTGCCGCAGGAGTCGCAGGATCATGCGGGCGTCTGGCGCTATCTCAGCGGACTGGTGGCGGACGATAACCCGATAAGCGAGCTGCGGGTGTTCGATCTCCGCGAGAGTATGGCCAACGGTGGCGGCCCGGCGTGCCTACGTCTGCGCGTGGTGCTGACGGCAGACGAGCAGCGGGCGGTGAACCCGGCGGTGATGATGAATGACACCCTGTTTACTGCGCTGAACGATTGGGTGGATCGTTACTATCGCGACCGTCTGACCCAGGCCGATCTGATCGATCCGCAGCTGCTGCGCGAAGGGCGCGAGGCGCTGGATGAACTGACCCGGATCCTGCAGCTGGGATCGGTCTACCCGTTCCAGCAATAAAGGAGGCGCGATGGAAAACTTACTGGCGCTGACCCTGGCGGAAGCGACACCGGTCCAGCGCGAAGGCGCGGGTCCTTCATTTCACTGGCGCTGGCATGCTACGGGCGTGCTGGAACTGACCCCGGAGGTGGCGAGCACGCGTGCGCTGGTGCTCTCCACCGGGATCCACGGGAATGAAACCGCCCCGGTTGAAATCGTTGATCGGCTGGTTGGGGCGCTGTTTCGCGGCGAGCTGACCCTGCGCTGCCGGGTGCTGATTATCCTCGGCAACCCCCCGGCGCTGGCGGCCAACAAACGCTACCTGACCTGCGATCTCAATCGCCTGTTCGGCGGGCGCGGGGCACAGTTCCCGGCCTGCGCGGAGACGGCGCGGGCTACCTTGCTGGAAGAGACCGTCACGGCGTTTTATCAGCAGGCCAGCGATGAGCGTTGGCATCTCGATCTGCATACCGCGATCCGCGCCTCATATCATGAGCGTTTTGGCGTACTGCCGCAGCGCAGCCAGCCGTGGGATGAGGCGTTTCTGCAGTGGCTGGGGGATGCCGGGCTGGAGGCACTGGTGTTCCATCAGGTACCGGGCGGGACGTTCACTCATTTTTGCTGCGAACGCTTTGGCGCGCTGGCCTGTACCCTGGAGCTGGGAAAAGCGCTGCCGTTTGGTCATAACGACCTGACGCGCTTTGCCGCCACGCACCAGGCGCTGCATGCGCTGCTGGGCGGGGAAGCACCCCAGGCGCACAGCGGAACCGTCGAGCGCTATCGGGTGGTGCAGCAGATCACCCGGCGGAGCGAGGCGTTTCGCCTGCATATGGCGGCCCATACGCTGAACTTTACGCCGTTTCGCCAGGGCGTACTGCTGGCGGAAGACGGTGAAGATCGCTATGAAGTGCAAAAGCAGACGGAGTATGTCCTGTTTCCTAACCCCGGCGTTGCGTTTGGCCTGCGAGCCGGGCTGATGCTGGAAAAAGTCATCTTCTGATTATTCGACCCCGGTAAGCGTAACGGCCGGGGTGGTTTATTTTGCCAACCATTTCTTACGTCTATCGTTTTATTGCAGATTATTCCTGGTGGTTTGCTTTATTATTAATCGTCTTGCCGGTATACTCCTTCATAATCTCTTTGAAATCATCGATTTGAATATTTTTGTTGCAACTCTCCACGCTTTTTCCTTATTTTCTCCATATTTGGCGATAAAGTGTTTTTTACACTTTCATTGTTTTACCGTTGCTCTGACTTATTGACGATAAACCCCGTAAAGTTAATCCCGTCAACACGGCATAGCGCCGAAGAATAACTGAAAGGAAGGACAAAATTATGCGTAAATTAACTGCACTGTTTGTTGCCTCTACCCTGGCTCTGGGCGCTACCAGCGCGGCGTTCGCCGCAGATACCGCCACCACGACCACCGCCGCACCGACCGAAAGCAAAACGATGCATCACAAAGGTAAGCCGGGTATGCATCACGACATGATGTTTAAAGACCTGAACCTGACCGATGCGCAGAAGCAGCAGGTTCGCGACATCATGAAGGCCCAGCGCGACCAGATGAAACGTCCGCCGCTGGAAGAGCGCCGCGCAATGCATGACATTGTTGCCAGCGACAGCTTCGATAAAGCGAAAGCCCAGGCACAGGTCGAGAAGATGGCCGAGCAGCATAAAACCCGCATGCTGGCGCACATGGAAACCCAGAACAAGATTTACAACATTCTGACCCCTGAGCAGAAAAAGCAGTTTAATGCCAATTTTGAGAAGCGTCTGACAGAACGTCATGCGCCGGAAGGTAAAATGGACGCACCTGCTGAATAAGCCGTTAAACATTTAAGACCGCCGGATCCTGTTCACGAAAGCGAAATCGCTGTGGGCAGGTCCGGCGGTTTTTTCTTTGTACCCCTCTTGCCAGCCGCCGCCAGCGCGGTATTCTCCTGTAGTCGGTTTTCTGAATGTGTTTAATAGTTATGACGTTAGCGATTTTTATTCGCCATCATACTAAGGCCTTTCTGCACACCTGCCGATAATGCATCTGTAGTGACCTAACGATAACAATCGAAAAGCGACTCGCCCTACGCGAGCCGCTCTGGCGCGTATTGCGTCCTTCAGGAGTGATGATGGAGTTCTTTGATATTCGCAAAATGCCGGTCAACCTCTGGCGCAACGGGGCAGGCGAGACGCGAGAAATATGTTGTTTTCCTCCTGCTACCCGGGACTTTACCTGGCGTGCCAGTATTGCGTCCATCGCCAGCAACGGCGAGTTTGCGACATTTCCCGGCGTCGACCGGGTGATCACCCTGCTGGAAGGGGGAGAAGTCAGCCTGGATGGCGGGCACGCTTTTAACCATACGCTCAGGCGTCATCAACCCTTCAGCTTTGCCGGTGACCTGCCGGTGAAAGCGCAGCTGACGGAAGGGCGGATGTCGATGGATCTCAATATCATGACCCGCCGGGATCGCTGTCGGGCAAAGGTTCGGGTGGCGGACCGCACCTTTACGACGTTTGCCTCGCGCGGTGGCGTGGTATTTGTGCTGAGCGGCGCGTGGCAGCTGGGTGAAAAGCTGCTCACCGCCGACCAGGGCGCTTACTGGCACGACGGTGAACATACGTTGCGGCTGCTGAAGGAGGAGGGTGAACTGCTGTTCAGCGAGATCGTTTGGCTGCCAGGTCACTGAGCGGGATGATTTCGTAGTTACCCGTGAGCAGTGGCTTACAGAGAATTTTATAGCCGTCCTGGTCAAAACCAGAAGGCGTGCGGAGCAATTCCGCCGCCTGGTCCAGGGACTCTACCGCGCCGAGCCACAGCCAGTTATGAATGATATGAAAATGGGTCATCTCTGCGCGCGACTCTTTCAGCGCCACGGCGCTGTCCCACGGCCAGCAGGTGATGCCAATCGCCTGTAGCCCCTCGACTAAACGCTGCTGATGTTCCTCTACGCTCTCTTTCCCGCAGCAGGCACCGGCGCAGCGCTTCAGGGCTGACCGGAAGCAGGCCCGGCCCCGACTGACTGACTCCAGCCCCAGCAGGCCATAGCAGAGCTGACGCTCGTCGGCCAGCGCCTGCAGGGTTTGCAGCGCCGCCCGGCGGTTAGCGAAAAGACCAAACAAATTCGGGGTGTGGGAAAAATCCACCTCGCGGGCATACACGATCTGCGGTTTGCCCTCGTTGATGTGCAAGGAACACAGCTGACGATTGCGGCGCAGCCGCTTATTGAACAGCGGCTGCTGCTCCTTGATTAAGCGGGCTTCCAGCAGTAAAGCCCCTAGCTCACCGGCGGTTTGCGTCCAGCTGATGCGCCGGGACTGACGCAGCATGGCGGCCTCGTCCGGGGTGCGCAGATGTGACAGCACCCGGCTGCGAATATTGACGCTTTTACCGATGTACAGCGGCATGGCGTCACTGTCGCCATGAAAAAAGTAGACGCCGGGCTGTTTGGGCAATGCTTCGAGCCACGGTCGTAGATGTTCGGGGTATTCATAGATGGCGGCAGCTTCAAATTCAAGCCGCGGTGCCGATTGACGCCTGCTCACAACGTACTCCTGATACTGTTCAGGCATACAGTGTAGCAGCTGTGCGCTGGTTAAAAAAGAGGCGGCTGATGCCGCCCCGGTCAAATTAACGTTTCCAGAAATCGTCGAACACCGTGATCGGTGGACGGCGCTTATGCTCGGTCTTCAGATACCAGCCTTCAATAATGCGCCCGGTGCCTTCATCCAGCACTTTGCCTTCCAGATAATCATCAATGTTTTCATAGGTGACCCCCAGCGCGGCTTCATCCGGCAGGGATGGGCGATCGTCTTCCAAATCGGCGGTGGGCGCTTTCTTGTACAGATGCTCCGGACAGCCCAGCGCGGCCAGCAGCTGTTTGCCCTGACGCTTGTTCAGACGGAACAGCGGATTAATGTCGGTGCCGCCGTCGCCGTACTTGGTGAAGAAGCCGGTCAGCGCTTCTGCCGCATGGTCAGTGCCGACCACGACACCGCTGGTCATCCCGGCGATGCTGTACTGGGCTTTCATTCGCTCGCGGGCTTTTTCGTTGCCGCGCACAAAATCGCTCAGCTCAAGGCCCGCCTCGCGTAGTGCCTGCTCGCTGGCCAGGACCGCACTTTTGATATTGACCGTCAGCACCCGATCCGGCTGAATAAAACCGATGGCATCCTGGCAGTCCTGTTCGTCGGCCTGTACGCCATAGGGGAGGCGGACCGCGATAAACTGCAGCGCATCATTGCCGGTCTCTTCGCGCAGCTCAGTGATGGCCATCTGGGAAAGCTTTCCGGCGAGAGTGGAGTCCTGGCCGCCGCTGATACCGAGGATCAGGGATTTCAGAAACGGGTAGGTTTGAAGATAGGACTTCAAAAAATCAACGCTGCGGCGGATCTCTTCTTCCGCATTGATGGTGGGTTTGACACCCAGCGCCTGAATAATCTCTTGTTGCAGAGCCATTAAGCCCCTCCATTTACGCAAATTTGCCTGATGAATGTTCTGTTAAAGCTAACCCGTCAGGTCTGAAACGACAAGGATCACATTTTTATGTGAGGCGAAATGCATCGATTCTGCCGCTTATCTTGGTTTGATTAGAATTTTCCGAAAAACCTGCGCCGTTACGCTTAGAGTTGAAAAAAGTGATTTTCTATTCCAGGCTTACTTAACACGCTGAAAAACAAGAGGACGGAATATGAACAAGAATATAGCAGGAATGTTGGGTGCAGCGGCAGTATTGACTTTGCTGGCGGGGTGTACCGCTTACGATCGTACTACCGATCAGTTTAAAGAGCCCGTCGTTAAAGACGTTAAAAAAGGCATGAGCCGTGCCCAGGTGATGCAGGTTGCCGGCAAACCGTCATCCGAAGTGACGATGGTCCACGCTCGCGGCACCTGTCAGACTTACATCCTCGGTCAACGGGATGGTAAAGCACAAACCTACTTTGTGGCCCTCGATGATACAGGCCACGTGATTAACTCGGGCTACCAGACCTGTGCGGAATACGATACAGATCCGCAGGCGCCAAAAGCCTGATAACACGCTTTCCTGAGCAAACAAACAAACCGGCCACCTGGCCGGTTTTTTTACGTCGCACCTAATCTTATTTCTTTGCGCGAATTATTTGCCTAAAATGTGAAGGGAGTCATAACCGCAGGTCAATGAGAGACAATTGCAAATCGTCAGAGATTATCCGTGGCAAATCGGTTGCCGTATACTGAATCCATCAGATACGCCAGCGATGAATCCGACACGGTTAACGCGCTGGGATCGCGGCGAAAGCGGTGAGCATATAAGAGGGAAGTCGCTATGGAAAAGAAACATATCTATCTGTTCTGCTCGGCGGGCATGTCAACGTCACTGCTGGTGTCAAAGATGCGTGCGCAGGCTGAAAAATACGAAGTACCCGTTGTGATTGAAGCATTTCCGGAAACGCTGGCAGGCGAAAAAGGCACCCACGCCGATGTGATTCTGCTGGGGCCACAAATTGCCTATATGCTGCCTGAGATCCAGCGTTTGTTACCGAATAAACCGGTTGAAGTGATCGATTCTGCGCTGTACGGCAAGATTGATGGTTTGGGTGTTCTTAAAGCTGCTGTTGCGGCCATTAAAAAAGCTGCTAATTAATTTATTTTTATTTTTCCCGTCAAAGAGCTATTTCACACACACTTACGCCGCAATGTTATTGCGGCATTTAAGGGTATTATTCTATGAGTGGATTCATTGGTGCACTTGAAAAGGTACTCCTTCCTTTTGCAGTTAAAATAGGAAAGCAACCGCATGTCAACGCCATTAAAAACGGTTTTATTAAGGTTATGCCGTTAACCCTGGCGGGGGCGATGTTCGTTTTAATTAATAACGTTTTTCTGAGCTTCGGTGATGGTTCTTTTTTCTACTCATTAGGTATCCGTTTAGATCCCTCGACTATTGAAACGCTAAATGGTTTCAAGGCTATCGGCGGCAATGTGTACAACGGTACACTGGGTATTATGTCGCTGATGGCCCCTTTCTTTATTGGGATGGCGTTGGCAGAAGAGCGAAAAGTCGACTCGCTGGCTGCCGGTTTATTATCCGTCGCTGCGTTTATGACCGTGACGCCGTACAGCGTGGGTGAAGCCTACGCGGTGGGGGCGAACTGGCTGGGCGGGGCGAACATTATCTCGGGTATTGTGATTGGTCTGGTCGTGGCGGAGATGTTTACCTTCATTATACGCCGCAACTGGGTGATCCGTTTACCTGACAGCGTACCTGAGTCGGTGTCACGCTCGTTCTCGGCGCTGATCCCCGGCTTTATCATTCTTTCCATTATGGGGATTGTGGCCTGGGCGCTCTCGCATTGGGGCACCAACTTCCACCAGATCATTATGGACACCATCTCCACCCCGCTGGCAGCGATGGGCGGCGTAGTGGGCTGGGCATACGTTATCTTCACCTCCTTGCTGTGGTTCTTCGGTGTGCACGGTTCTCTGGCGCTGGCTGCGCTCGACAGCGGCATCATGACCCCGTGGGCGCTGGAAAACGTGGCGCTTTATCAGCAGTACGGCTCTGTGGATGCCGCCCTGGCGGCGGGTAAAACCTTCCACGTCTGGGCAAAACCGATGCTGGATTCCTACATCTTCCTGGGCGGTACCGGGGCGACGCTGGGCCTGATCATCGCGGTGTTTATCACCTCCCGCCGTGCCGATCACCGTCAGGTGGCGAAGCTGGCGTTGCCGTCAGGCATCTTCCAGATTAACGAGCCCATCCTGTTTGGCCTGCCGATTATCATGAACCCGGTGATGTTTATCCCGTTCGTACTGGTGCAGCCGCTGCTGGCCGCCATTACCCTGACGGCCTACTATCTGGGGATTATTCCGCCGGTGACCAACATTGCCCCGTGGACAATGCCAGCTGGTCTGGGGGCGTTCTTCAACACCAACGGCAGCGTTGCGGCCTTCCTGGTGGCGATGTTCAACCTCGGTGTCGCCACCCTGCTGTACATGCCGTTTGTGGTCATCGCCAATAAAGCGCAGACCACCATTGATGAAGAGCAGAGCGAAGAAGAGATCGCTCTGGCCCTGAAATTCTGATATCACCCGGCGCGGGGCAACCCGCGCCATCACAGGAGTGAAAGAGATGTTTGATTTAGAGAATGTGGTTGCCGAAGACGTTGTCGAAAACGACCTGGAAGAAGTGGTGATGGGTCTTATTATTAACTCGGGACAGGCGCGCAGCCTCGCGTACGCCGCCCTGAAAAAGGCCAAGCTGGGTGACTTCGACGCCGCGAAAGCCATGATGGCCGACTCCCGCACCGCACTGAACGAAGCACACCTGGTGCAAACAAAACTGATCGAAAGCGATCAAGGTGAGGGTAAAATGAAGGTGAGCCTGGTGCTGGTACACGCCCAGGACCATCTGATGACCTCGATGCTGGCGCGTGAGCTGGTGGCGGAACTCATCGAACTTCACGAGAAAATTCAATAAGTCAGGCTTAGCAGGAGGTCAGCGCGATGGAAATCAATACCGCCCGGGAACTGCAGTTGTTCAATGGTAAAAATTTTCATGTGTTTATCTACAACAAGGTGGAAAGCATCAGCGGTCTGCATCAGCATGACTACTATGAGTTCACCATTGTGCTGACCGGCCGCTATTTCCAGGAGATCAACGGCAAGCGTGTGCTGCTGGAGCGGGGCGATTTTGTTTTTATTCCGCTGGGCTCGCATCATCAGAGCCTGTATGAATTTGGCGCCACCCGCATTCTGAACGTGGGCGTCAGTAAGCGCTTTTTCGAGACCCATTACTCCCCGCTGGTGCCGTTCTGCTTTGTCGCTTCTCAGGTGTATCACGTTAAAAATGAGTTCCTGACCTGGATAGAGACCGTTATTGCCTCGCTTAACTTCCGCGACAATGAGTTTGATGAATTTATCGAAACGGTGACCTTCTATGTCATCAACCGCTTACGCCATTATCGCGAAGAGCAGCAGGAGACGGACGATGTCCCTCAGTGGTTGCGCAGTACCGTAGAGAGGATGCACGACAAGCTGCGCTTTGGTGATAACGCGCTGGAGAATATGGTTTCGCTGTCCGGTAAGTCACAGGAATATCTGACGCGTGCCACCCAACGTTATTACCAAAAAACGCCGGTGCAAATTATTAATGAGATACGGATTAATTTTGCGAAGAAACAGCTGGAGATCACCAATTATTCGGTGACCGATATTGCTTATGAATCCGGTTATAGCAGCCCGAGCCTGTTTATTAAAACCTTCAAAAAATTAACCTCTTTTACCCCTAACAGCTACCGGAAAAACCTTACGGTTATAAATTAACGCCCGACGGTTTGTCGTCGGGAATATCAATTTCAATGCTTGCCCTCATTACGAGGGAAGGGATCGCTATACTCTAATAGTGCATCCCCCAGGGAGAATATTATGCAAAAGAAACTGAAAGTCGTCACCATCGGCGGTGGAAGCAGCTATACCCCAGAATTACTGGAAGGGTTCCTCAAGCGCTATCATGAATTACCGGTCAGCGAATTATGGCTGGTGGATGTAAAAGAAGGGCAGGAGAAGCTCGATATTATTTTTGACCTCTGTCAGCGAATGGTAAAAAAAGCGGGCGTGCCGCTGACCGTGCACAAAACGCTGGATCGTCGCGAAGCGCTCAAAGATGCTGACTTCGTTACTACTCAGCTGCGCGTGGGTCAGCTTAAAGCCCGTGAACTGGATGAGCGTATTCCTCTCAGCCACGGCTACCTCGGTCAGGAGACCAACGGCGCGGGCGGTCTTTTCAAAGGGCTGCGCACCATTCCGGTGATTTTCGACATCATTAAAGATGTGGAGGCGATCTGCCCGCAGGCGTGGGTGATTAACTTTACCAACCCGGCCGGGATGGTGACCGAAGCGGTTTATCGCCACACCGGCTTCAAACGCTTTATCGGCGTGTGCAATATTCCGATTGGCATGAAGATGTTTATCCGCGACGTGCTGGCCCTGACCGATAACGACGACCTCTCTATCGACCTGTTTGGCCTCAACCACATGGTGTTTATCAAAGACGTGCTGGTCAACGGCCAGTCTCGCTTTGCTGAACTGCTGGATGGCGTCGCCAGCGGCACCCTGAAAGCCAGTTCGGTGAAGAATATCTTCGACCTGCCGTTTAGCGAAGGGCTGATCCGCTCGCTCAACCTGCTGCCGTGCTCCTACCTGCTGTACTACTTCAAGCTGAAAGAGATGCTGGCGATTGAGATGGGCGAGTACTATAAGGGCGGTGCCCGTGCGCAAGTGGTGCAGAAGGTCGAGAAGCAGCTGTTTGAGCTGTATAAAAATCCGGACCTTAACGTCAAGCCGAAAGAGCTGGAGCAGCGCGGGGGAGCGTACTACTCCGACGCGGCCTGCGAAGTGATCAACGCCATCTACAATGACAAGCAGGCCGAGCATTACGTCAACGTGCCGCACCACGGCCACATAGACAACATCCCGGCAGACTGGGCGGTGGAGATGACCTGTATTCTGGGCCGTGATGGGGCGAAGCCGCATCCGCGTCTGACCCACTTTGACGACAAAGTGATGGGCCTGATCCACACCATCAAGGGCTTTGAGGTGGCGGCAAGCCATGCGGCGCTCAGCGGCGAGCTGAACGACGTCCTGCTGGCGCTCAACCTGAGCCCGCTGGTGCAATCCGATCGTGATGCCGAACTACTGGCCCGGGAGCTGATTCTGGCCCATGAAAAATGGCTGCCGAACTTCGCGGCCACCGTCGATAAACTGAAAAGCGAGCAGCACTGAGAGGGATCGCTATGGAATATCTGCTGATCGTGAATGCCGATGACTTTGGTCTGTCGAAGGGGCAAAACTACGGCATTACGGAAGCCTGTCGGCACGGCGTGGTGACCTCGGCCACTGCGCTGGTCAACGGTGACGCCATTGAGCATGCCGTTGCGCTCAGCCGGGATCTGCCCGCGCTGGGCGTCGGGATGCACTTTGTCCTGACCCTCGGCATACCGCTGACCCCGATGCCTGGGCTGACGCGAGACGGCGTGCTGGGGAAATGGATCTGGAGCATGGCAGAGCAGGGCACGCTGCCGCTGGACGAGATTGCCCGCGAGCTCGACTGCCAGTTTAATCGCTTTGTCGATCTCTTCGGCCGCGAGCCGACGCACATCGACAGCCATCATCACGTGCATATGATCCCGGCGATTTTCCCGCTGGTGGCCGAGTTTGCCCGCCGAAAAGGGGTCGCGCTGCGGGTGGATCGTCAGGAAAGCGTGCTCAGTGAGACGGACGTTACACTGCCGCCTTCTACCGAGGGCTTCAGCAGCGGTTTCTACGGGGATGAGATCAGTGAAGCACTGTTTTTAAGCGTGCTGGACAGTTCGGTACAAAACGGGGAGCGTTCGCTGGAGGTGATGGCCCATCCGGCCTTTATCGATAACACGATCCGTAAAAGCGCCTACTGCTGGCCGCGGCTGGCGGAGGTGGATGTCCTGACCTCGACGTCGCTGAAATATGCCATTGCCGAGCGCGGGTATCGACTGGGAACCTTCAGGGATCTCTGAGAGAAATATCGGGTGGCGGTTTCGCCACCCGTTTTTTTTACGCCGGAACGCTGGCGATTTTACTGCTGCGCGACCAGACGCGGTGCGCGGCAATAAGTGACAGCAGATCGTCCATAAACGCCTGGTCGGCGCTATCACCTTCGACAATCCCTTCTTCGCCTTTATCGGCTACGTTCAGCCGGGCTTTGAACTGTCTGGCATCGCCAGCCAGCGCAATCGGCTTGAGGTGCTTATAGGCTTCCAGCAGGTAATAGACCGCATCACCGTTGCTGAGCAGGCTCTGAATGTCGCCGCCCGGCACGATCACCGCATCAACCGTCAATGACGGCGATCCGGCAAAGGTCGCGGCAACCGGCAGCACCGAGCCGTCGTCGGCGGTCACGTCGCCCATCCGTGAGTAGAGCAGTTTGGCATGTACCCCTTTACCCTTCAGCGCCTTCAGCGCCGCCAGCACGTCAGCGGCCCGGACGCTGTCGTTCAGCAGCACCGCCACCACCCGGCCTTTGATGCTGCCGCCGGGAACGGCATACAGGCTAAGCGACGGATCTTTTTTCACGCCGTTGACCGCTTTCGGCGGCGCAATTTTGCATTGCTCGTCGCTGAGGGTGAGCCCTAAGTTATCCGCCACGCCCTGGGCGAGGGTGATATCAATATGCGCCAGCTGATCGACCACCCGCTCGCGAATATAGGCCCGCACCACTTTGCTCAGCTCAAAGCTGAACGCGCCAATAATATGCTCCTGCTCGACGGGCGTCTGACTCTGCCAGAACAGGCGCGGATGGGCGTAGTACTCGCCGAAGGAGGGGCTGCGCTCGCGGATTTTGGTCCCTTCCACGCGCTCCTGATACGATTCGAATCCACCCCGTTTCGGGCCGGGTGGGGTTTCGCGCGGCCAGTTATCGTTGATCGAATTCGGCTCATAGTTTGCCGGATTGGTGTCGATCTCCATGCGGTGCATCCCGTCCCGCTGGAAGTTATGGTACGGGCAGGTCGGGCGGTTAATCGGGATTTCGTGGAAATTCGGTCCGCCCAGGCGGCTGATTTGCGTGTCGGTGTAGGAGAACAAACGCCCCTGCAACAGCGGATCGTTGGTGAAGTCCAGCCCCGGGACGATATGGCCTGGGTGGAATGCCACCTGTTCGTTCTCGGCAAAGAAGTTGTCCGGGTTGCGGTTGAGCACCATTTTGCCCACCAGCTGGACCGGTACCAGCTCCTCGGGGATCAGCTTGGTCGGGTCGAGGATATCAAAATCAAACTTGAACTCGTCCTCTTCCGGGATCAGCTGGAAGCCAAGTTCATATTCCGGGTAATCGCCCGCTTCGATGGCTTCCCACAGCTCGCGGCGGTGGAAATCCGGATCGCGCCCGGTCAGCTTCTGCGACTCATCCCACACCAGCGAAGCTTTGCCCGCCACCGGCTTCCAGTGGAAACGCACAAACGTGGCTTTCCCGTCGGCGTTAATCAGCCGGAAGGTGTGAATGCCAAAGCCTTCCATGGTGCGATAGCTGCGGGGAATGCCGCGGTCGGACATCGCCCACATCACGTTATGCAGGGTTTCCGGCTGGAGCGAGACGTAATCCCAGAAGGTGTCGTGCGCGCTCTGGCCCTGCGGGATCGCCCAGTGAGGCTCCGGTTTTACCGCATGGACAAAATCCGGGAACTTGTGCGCATCCTGAATAAAGAAGACCGGCGTATTGTTGCCGACGAGGTCAAAAATGCCCTCTTCGGTATAAAACTTGGTGGCAAACCCGCGGATATCCCGCACCGTATCGGCGGAACCTACCCCGCCCTGTACGGTAGAAAAACGCACGAAAACCGGGGTGGTCTTATCCGGGTCGGAGAGGAAATCGGCTTTGGTCAGCGCGCTGAGGTTCTTATAAGGCTGAAAATAGCCGTGAGCGGCCGAGCCACGCGCGTGGACGATACGTTCCGGTATGCGCTCATGGTCAAAATGGGTGATCTTCTCGCGCAGGATAAAGTCTTCCAGCAGAGTCGGGCCGCGCGATCCGGCACGAAGCGAGTTTTGATCGTCGGCGATGCGCACCCCCTGATTGGTGGTGAGCGGGACGTTTTCACTGCCTTTGCGGACATCCTCCAGCGAGGTGAGCTTTTGATTGCTTACGTCCGGCGCCTTCAGGCTGCCCGGTGCCGTCGGCTCCTGTCCGGGAGGCGTCGGGGTTGGCGTAGCAAGGTGGGACCCATCCTCGGGTGCCAGCGAGTCCAGGCCGGGTTTTGATTCATTATCATCATGAACCGGTGATTGCTGTGGATTATGGGTCTTATCTTTTTGCGACATTGCACTCGTCTCCTGTTTTCATTGCTGAAACGCGGTCGTTATTGCGTCAAAACTCAATAACTATAGAACAATGGTGGGGGACGACCGGGTGAGACCCCGATTTCTTCCTGCCGCTTGCCCCGTACAAGGCACGCAGGGCGCGACTCTGGTGGGCCAATCCGCTATCATAGGAATTTACTGATTTTTGAGTTTGCTTTAGTGAACCCGTCGCTTATGAAACCTCTTCGCCAACAAAATCGTGTTGTTATTAGTTATCGGCCCCGCGTGGAACCCGCGCCACCCGATCATGCCACCAAGCTGGATGGGTTTCGTGACGTCTGGCTGCTGCGCGGCAAGTATGTTGCGTTTGTGCTGATGGGAGAGCGTTTCCGCCGTTCACCGACGTTTACCGTACCGGAGTCGGCCCAGCGCTGGGCGGCGCAAGTCCGCCAGGAAGAAGAGGTTGATGAGTAACAGCCAATAAAAAAACCGCCTTCATCACTGAAGGCGGTTTTTTTTACTGCAATGGGCGATTAACGGTGCGCGAGATCCGCATGTTCTTCGCTGTCCATAACCGTTTTGTCGGTCTGCTTCAGCCACTGGCTGGTCAGCGTACCTGCGGTCATCGAACCACTCACGTTCAGGGCAGTACGGCCCATGTCGATCAGCGGCTCAACGGAGATCAGCAGGGCGACCAGCGTCACCGGCAGGCCCAGCGCAGGCAGGACGATCAGGGCTGCGAAGGTTGCACCGCCACCCACACCGGCTACCCCGGCAGAGCTCACGGTCACAATCCCGACCAGGGTCGCAATCCACACCGGATCCAGCGGGTTAATCCCGACCGTTGGGGCCACCATCACCGCCAGCATTGCCGGGTAGAGACCCGCACAGCCGTTCTGACCAATGGTTGCGCCAAACGAGGCGGAGAAGCTGGCGATCGATTCAGGCACGCCCAGACGACGGGTCTGCGCTTCCACGTTCAGCGGAATAGACGCTGCGCTGGAGCGGCTGGTAAAGGCAAAGGTCAGTACCGGCCAGACTTTACGGAAGAATTTCAGCGGGCTGACGCCATTTACGCCGAGCAGAATGCCGTGAACCACAAACATGATGCCCAGACCGAGGTAAGAGGCGACCACGAAGCTACCCAGCTTGATGATGTCCTGCAGGTTGGAACCGGCCACCACTTTGGTCATCAGCGCCAGCACGCCGTACGGGGTCAACTGCATGACCAGACGCACCAGCTTCATCACCCAGCTCTGCAGGGTATCGATGGCGGTCAGGACGCGCTCGCCTTTCGGGGCATCGTCTTTCAGCAGCTTCAGCGCGGCCACGCCGAGGAAGGCAGCGAAAATCACCACGCTGATGATTGACGTCGGGTTAGCTCCGGTCAGTTCAGCAAACGGGTTTTTCGGAATAAAGGAGAGCACCATCTGCGGCACGGACAGGTCCGCAACTTTGCCGGCATAGTTGGTCTCAATGGCAGTCAGACGCGCCGTTTCGGCAGTGCCCTGCACCAGACCTTCTGCGGTCAGGCCAAACAGGTTAGTGACCAGCACGCCGACCAGCGCGGAAATCAGCGTGGTAAACAGCAGGGTGCCAATGGTCAGGAAACTGATTTTACCCAGCTGGGAGGCATTATGCAGACGCGCCACTGCACTCAGAATCGAGGCAAACACCAGCGGCATAACAATCATCTGCAGCAACTGCACATAGCCGTTACCGACAATGTTGAACCACTGGATAGAGTCTTTCAGTACTGGATTGCTCGAGCCGTAAATAGCCTGCAGCGCAAGGCCAAACACCACGCCCATCGCCAGACCGACCAGCACCTTTTTAGCCAGGCTCCACTGCTTATGACGCGTCTGCGCCAGTAGCAACAGCAAAGCCACGAACACCACAATGTTCGCGATTAATGGAAAATTCATCCCCGTTCTCCTGATTTATTATCAGATCGGTATTGAGTCCGATCCTGTTGGCGCAAGGTTATCAGAAGTGCGAAAACGCGCTTATATCCAAATGGAATGTTTTATGCCAAATTCGCCAGGTTTGTCCGATTACTGCTCAATCTGATGATGAATGAAGCGGTTGAACTGAAATTGCAGCGAATTAATCATGTGCGAGGACCAGCGCACTGCACCATTTTCGGGCATCGTCTGCGGCATCCACACCGCCCAGGCGAACAGCGCCATGCACAGAGCGCGCTCAAGCTGGTTGCCTTTTTGCGGCCGCAGGATCGGCAGACGAAAACGCCAGCGGCAGGGCCACAGCAGCGGAACGCCCGCCGGAGTCAGCATGTCGGCAAGAATATGGCTCAGGTAACCTAACACCATCCCCTGAATGGCATCGGCCGGGATCAGCCAGCTGTCCGGCACTTTTAAATAGAAGAGGGTCAGAGCGGCAAATACCGCCAGCAGGCTGTGGGTAAAGCCGCGATGGCCGCAGGCACGGGCGATGGGTTTTGAGATCCAGCTCAGCCGTTGCCCAAGCAGCGACTTAGGATGATCAATATCCGGCAGCAGACAGGTAAGGACCGCCGAGGGCACGATATGCCACCAGTCACCTTGCGCCAGCACAGGCGTAAGCTCAGCGTTTTTGGCAAACACTGCGCAGGCGAGAGAAAAGAGCAGATGACCTTCCGCCGTCATGATAAAACCCACTAAACTGTCAATTCATCCAGTATAGGGATTTTATACAGTAGACGGAAGAGGTGACGGTGTAACTCTTTGTCACAAATCCGCGTTAGCGCGCCAGCCAGCCACCGTCAACGGCGAGAGTAAAGCCGTTGATGTAGTCGGATGCCGACGAGGCCAGAAACACCGCCGGGCCCTGCAGATCGTCCGGCGTGCCCCAACGTCCCGCCGGAATGCGCTCGAGGATCGCTTTGCTGCGATCTTCGTCGTCGCGCAACTGCTGGGTATTGTTGGTTGCCATGTAGCCCGGCGCAATCGCGTTAACGTTAATCCCGTGATGGGCCCACTCATTCGCCAGCAGGCGGGTAATGCCCAGTACGCCACTTTTTGACGCGGTGTAAGAGGGGACGCGGATCCCGCCCTGGAAGGAGAGCATCGAGGCGATATTGATAATTTTGCCGCCTTGACCCTGCTGGATAAACCGACGGGCTACCGCCTGCGACAGGAAAAAGACCGATTTCAGGTTAAGGTTCATCACGTCATCCCAGTCCTTTTCACTGAACGACAGGGCATCTTCCCGACGAATGGTACCGGCGTTGTTCACCAGAATGTCGACCCGGCCCATCTCGGCGACGGCCTGCCCGACAATGCTGTCGATCGCCGTTTGCTGACTGAGGTCGGCCCGGATGGCAAAAAACCGACGTCCCAGCGCTTTGACGCCGGCGGCGGTCTCTTCGGGGATTCGACGATTCACGCTCACGATGTCGCAGCCAGCCTGGGCCAGACCCAGCGCCATACCCTGACCCAGCCCGGTATCACACCCGGTTACGATGGCAACTTTTCCAGAAAGATTAAAGGCGTCCAGTATCATATCGACCTCAGAATGTAGGGTTATTGTCGTTCTGCGGTAAGCATAGAAGTAGGGCGGGAGAAATTCAAACAAAAATGAAATGATGTTTCAAAAATTTTAAATGGATCATGTTTGCGGGCAATTTTGCACTGCCCGCAAACCAACATTACCCGCGCAGATGGGCGACGGTGAGTTCCTGCAGCGAGTGCAGTTTAGCGTCAGCCAACGCAAAACGCGCATCGTGCTGGTTTTCTTCTGCCGGGACCACAATCGAGCGCATGCGGGCAGCTTTGCTGGCGATCATGCCGTTGACTGAGTCTTCCAGCGCGACGCAGGTGGTAGGGTCAACGCCGAGCTTAGCGGCGCAATCCATATATACCTGCGGATGCGGCTTGCTGTAGGGCAGTTTTTCGGCCGATGCCAGCGCGTCAAAGCTGTCGCGCAGACTGAACATGGTCAGCACTTTTTCCAGCATATGCAGCGGTGAGGCGGACGCGAGCCCGACTTTCAGTCCCTGCGCTTTGCACAGGGCAATGGCTTCACGCGCCCCAGCCAGCAGCGGGCGGTTCTCTTCAACCAGCGTAATCGCCCGGTTGATGATGCGATCCGTCACCTCTTCACGGCTTGGGCCATTCCACGGCTGATGGGCGAACCACAGCTCCACCACCATATCAATGCGCAGCCCCAGCGTATCGGGCAGCTCGCTGCGGCGGGTGATATCCACGCCCAGGCTTGCCATCACGTCCAGCTCAGCACGATCCCACAGCGGCTCGGAATCGATCAGTAATCCATCCATATCAAAAATGGCAGCAACAATTTGACGCTGAGTCGACATGGCAACTTCTCCTTTCGTTGGTCTTTAGCAGGGGTAAATTCTGTATATTTCTGGAATTTACCATATCACCTGTAAAGAGCGGGCGAAAATGATGACCAGCAGGTAGACTTAGCCACAAAGGAAGCACCCTGATTAATGAGGAACCGATGACATATCAACAAGCTGGACGTGTAGCGATACTGAAACTGATTGCGGGCTGGATAATTTTTATCCCGGCGGTGATCTCCACAATTATTTCTGTATTGAAATTCATCTTTGATCACAGCGAAAAACAGGCCGGGATTAATGCGGTGATGCTGGATTTTGCCCACGTCATGATCGAGATGGCGCGCTTTAACACGCCGTTTCTGAACTTTTTCTGGTTCAATTCGCCGACGCCCGATTTTCAGCACGGGGCAAATATTGCGTTCTGGATTATTTACGCGCTGATCTTTATTGCGCTGGCGCTGCAGGCATCCGGCGCGCGGATGCGCCGTCAGACGCGCTTCCTGCGTGAAGGGATTGAAAATCAGCTGATTCTGGAGAAGGCGAAGGGCGAAGAGGGCCTGAGTCGCGAGCAGCTCGAAGCGCGCATCGTGGTACCTAAGCACACGATTTTCCTGCAAATTTCTTCGCTGTATGTTCTGCCCGTGCTGATGATTATTGCCGGGTATTTCCTGTTTTCGCTGCTCGGATTGCTGTAACCGCCTGCTGCCGGACAAAGTCTGCCCGGCAGCAGTGCCTTATGCCGCCAGCACCCTTTCCAGCGCTTTCTGCGCAATCACCAGATGCTCACCGCCAAACAGAATGGCGCGATTCATCAGCGTATACAGTTGATACACCGGTTGGCGTTGTAAAAATCCGGCCGGGAGGGGTGACACCGACTGATAGCCGTCGTAAATCTGCGTCGGCTGTTCAGGGTGCAGCGGTAGCATGGCGAGATCGCACTCACGATCGCCCCAGTAGCAGGCCGGGTCGAAGATATAAGGGCCATCCGGACCCAGCGCGCAGTTACCTGACCATAAATCGCCGTGCAGCAGCGAGGGCTGCGGCTGATGTGAGGCCAGCCGCTGCTGGATATGCTCGACAATGGCGTCGATATTGCCAAACTCCAGCCCTTTTTCCGCCGCCAGTTCCAGTTGCCAGCCAATACGCTGTTCCGCAAAGAAGGTTGACCAGCGTCGTTGCCAGGCGTTCGGCTGCGGGGTGGTGGAAAGGTCGTTATCGAAATCCAGCCCGAACTGCGGCTGTTCGCTCCATTGATGCAGGCGGGCAAGCTGTTGCCCCAGAATAAAGGCATTATGCGCATCGAGTGGACGGGCAGGGAGATAATCCATTACCAGGAAGCTGTAGTCGCGGTCGCTGCCGACCGCCCAGACCTGGGGAACCCTGACGGTTTTGCTGCGGGAGAGCAGTTCCAGCTGGTCGGCTTCCGCAGTGAAGATAGGTAATAGTTCACGCTCATCACATTTAACGAAAAGATCGCGTCCCGCATAGCGCAGATGCCATGCGGCATGGATCTCGCCACCGGGCAGTTCGTTACGCAGTTCAATTTCACCTTCGCCCAGTGGTTCACGTAAAAGATGACTGATAGCCTGCCACATGCTCTCTCTCCCATGTTGTCTGCCAGATCATAACGTTAGCGTAAAACGATGGTCAAAAAACACGAACCAGCGCACATCTGTGCCGTTTGGCGCGCTGCCGGGCCTTTATTGCTGTTGCTTTAGCCAGTCATCCCAGGTCGTGATATCGATGCTGGGCGCTTTCCCGGTGGCGCTTTCAACAAGACCACTGGCCAGCGCCTTGACCTCATCTTCACTTAAGGGGCTGAGCAGACCATAGGTATGGGGGCCCAGCTCGTGGAGATTGCCATCGTCGTCCGTCAGGGTCATTAAAAACCCGCCCCGTGTGAGATGGTTATTGATTTCATTGAGTTCTGTCAGCGAGTCTTCATGAATGTTGACGGTTACCACGTAGCGAGTGATCTCTCCACTGCTCATAATTCACCTCGTTGTTATCATGAAAGTTTTTTTAGCATAGTCGATAACGGCTATTTGTCGCCCTTTGCCGCTAAGCATAAAGAGCGATCGTCAGGCTTTTGCCAGGTAAGCGTAAATTTTCTGCGTATCGTCCAGCGAGCAAAGTCGGGTGCCATGATTAATGGTCGCCGCGCTACCGGCCGCCACGCCGTACCGGGTCATCTCCAGTAACGATGCGCCTTGCGCCAGTTTAAGCGTCATCGCGCCAACCATGCTGTCACCGGCCCCGACGGTACTTTGGCTTTTCATCGGCGGGGGAACAACCTGCACTGAACCGGTGGCATCGACCGCCAGCGCCCCCTGCGGACCGAGAGACACCACCACGCGGTTCGCTTTGCCGCGGGCGATCAGCTCCATCGCCGCCGCGCGCACATCATCTGGTTGGCTAAGATCGCGATTCACCAGCGCGCTGAGTTCTTTCTGATTGGGTTTAACCAGCTCAATGTTGCCAAGGGCAAGCGCGGCGCTGAGGGCATCGCCGGAGCTGTCGACGATACAGCGGATCCCTTTCTGCTGGGCCGCGCGGATAAGCTGGGTCAGTTTTTCGGTTTTGACGCCGGGGGGCAGGCTGCCGCTGATCACCAGCCATGCGCCGGAATCGATCGCTAGCACTTTCTCTTCCAGCTGGCGGAACTCGTCCTCGCTCAGCGTGGCGCCTGGCATCACAAAGCGATACTGCTCGTGCGTGGATTCAACGTGAACGTGCAGGTTCTGGCGGGTCCAGTCGTGGGCATTTACTGTCTCGACGGCAACCTGCTCATCAGCAAGCAGCGAGACCAGGTGCTCGCCGGTCGCGCCGCCCGCAGGGAAAATAGCCGTGGCTTTGCCGCCAAGGTGGGTAATCGCGCGCGCCACATTAATGCCTCCTCCGCCGGGTTCGAAGACGGGTACGCTGCAGCGTAACTTTCCTTCAGGGTAAAGCTGAGCCGTCAGGGTGGCGCTGTCCAGAGAAGGGGAGAGCGTCAAGGTAAAGATACGGTCCATTTTAACCTCCTGTGCATCGGGATAGCCTTAAGCCTGGCACCAAACCACGGGAAGGGAAAGCGAATAACAATATGATTTTAAAAATAAATCCGCTTCAATAATGCGGCTTTTTATTATGATTAATCGACAGGTTTGAGATCGTTCTTATTCCAAAAATGAAACAAGAAATCATTGCTATGTTATTTGAGCCTTTTTATAATTTGTAACCTTTCAGCTGATCCCATGGCATTGATCCCCTGGAAAGTTTCCGGGACCGTAATGGTCTCTTTTTTTGTTGTTGGACTCTTTATTAATGAAGCTCTTAAAGACAGTACCCGCTGCAATGATTCTGGCGGGAGGCGTGTTTGCGTCACTGAACGCATTCGCCGATAATTCCGTTTTTACTGTCATGGATGATCCCTCCACTGCACAGAAACCCTTTGAAGGTAACCTGAACGCAGGCTATCTGGCGCAATCCGGTAACACGAAAAGCTCCTCACTGACCGCCGACACTACCCTGACCTGGTACGGCACTTCCACCGCCTGGTCCCTGTGGGGTAACGCCAGCAACACCTCTTCCAACGACGAGCGCTCTTCCGAGAAATATGCGGTGGGTGGGCGTAGCCGTTACAACATGACCGATTTTGACTACCTGTTCGGTCAGGCGAGCTGGTTAACCGATCGCTACAACGGTTATCGCCAGCGTGATGTCGCCACCGCCGGTTATGGTCGCCAGTTCCTGAACGGTCCGGTACACAGCTTCCGTTTTGAATTCGGTCCAGGTGTACGTTATGACGAATACACCGATGGCAATACGGAGACGCAGCCGCTTGGCTATGCGTCCGGTACCTATGCATGGCAAGTTTCGGATAACACCAAATTTACCCAGGGTGTATCCGTCTTTGGTGCTGACGACACGACGGTGAACTCAGAGACGGCCTTGAACGTGGCGATTAACGCCCACTTCGGCCTGAAAGTGGCGTACAACGTTACCTGGAACTCCGAGCCGCCAGCATCGGCGCCTGAGCATACGGATCGCAGAACGACGTTATCTCTCGGCTACAAAATGTAATCGCGTCGGGCCAATCTATATTGGCCCTTTTTATTATTTGTGCTGATAAATAATAAACACTGTTTTAAAATAGCCCCTCCAGCCGATATCTCCATATTCTCTCCACAATGCCACTTTTTGTTAATTAATCAGTTTATTTGACACGAATTGATAAATATTTTGACTAGGCAAAAGTGTGATCCAGATCTACACTGTCATCACAGGCTTAATAACGCCTTAAGTAAATCTGTATTAATTCAGTAAGAGAATAAAAATTATGAATAAAATCGCAACTGCTACTGCAGCAATGGTGCTTTCTGCACTGTCATTCGGCGTATTTGCCGCCGATACGGTAGATAATACCTCAAGTCAAATCGGTATTACCCACGCCTCTGACGTAGAAGCCGGCTCGAACATCGCTCCGGGCTCCCAGTCTACCGGGCAATCGATGGATGACGCATTTGACGTGCATAAACTGGTCGCTGGTGAATGGTCCTGATTGACCCGTCAAACAAATGTGAATCACCGTCGGGCATAATATGCCACTAAAAAACCGGATTCTGATGTACCGGTTTTTTTATTTTATTTGTTTACTTAAATATAATTAAAACGTGAGTTTATATCTAAATAACTTTACAAAAAAATAAACCCACGTCGCAGGAGGGTTTAAGATTCAACTGACCCGTGCCGAATTCATTCAAAACCACTGGAACTTGTCAGCCAGAATGATGATCAACGCGGTGGCAGAAACAATGTTCAGGACGACAACGGTTCTACTGGATACGTTCATGTTATTACTCCTCATTCTGCGTGTAATTAAAGACCTGTTCAAGAATAGCTCAGCGAAAACGGATTGCGAGTCGCTGTCAACCATTCCCTGCAAAACTCATACAAAAGTGCCAGAGCATTTCATCTGCCCGTAAAGGGTTTTTTCACCCTTTTGTTAGTGTTACCATTGGCACGCTGATCGTAAATTGGCCTTTTTCTGATTTCGATCCTGTGCATGATGGCGAGCCAATTTGACGATTGTTGGTCAGATGGTTCTGCAATCTATTGTAAATTAAAGATTATTTTCTTTGTATGTGCTCTTACGTGCGGGGCACCACTGCAAATAAGGACATAAAATGCCTGTTATTACTCTTCCTGATGGCAGCCAACGCCATTTTGACCGCGCTGTCAGCCCAATGGACGTCGCGCTGGATATCGGTCCGGGTCTGGCGAAAGCCACCCTCGCTGGCCGTGTCAATGGTGAGCTGGTTGATGCTTCCGATCTGATCGAAAACGACGCGAAGCTGTCTATCATCACCGCTAAGGACGAAGACGGTCTGGAGATCATTCGTCACTCTTGCGCGCACCTGTTAGGTCATGCGATCAAACAGCTGTGGCCTAATACCAAAATGGCTATCGGCCCGGTTATCGACAACGGCTTCTACTACGACGTTGACCTCGATCACACGCTGACCCAGGAAGATATCGAAGCGCTTGAAAAACGGATGCACGAGCTTGCTGAGAGCAACTACGACGTCATTAAGAAGAAAGTGAGCTGGCACGAAGCGCGTGAAACCTTCGTGAAGCGTGGCGAAAGCTACAAAGTCACTATTCTTGATGAAAATATTGCGCATGATGACCAGCCTGGCTTGTATCATCATGAAGAATACATCGACATGTGCCGTGGACCGCACGTGCCGAATATGCGTTTTTGCCATCACTTTAAACTGATGAAAATCGCAGGCGCCTACTGGCGTGGCGACAGCAACAATAAGATGCTGCAGCGTATTTACGGTACCGCATGGGCCGATAAAAAAGCGCTCAGTGCTTACCTGCTGCGCCTCGAAGAAGCGGCAAAACGCGATCACCGTAAAATCGGTAAACAGCTTGACCTGTATCACATGCAGGAAGAAGCGCCGGGTATGGTATTCTGGCACAACGATGGCTGGACTATCTTCCGCGAGCTCGAAACCTTCGTGCGTTCCAAGCTGAAAGCGTATCAGTATCAGGAAGTCAAAGGCCCGTTCATGATGGACCGTGTGCTGTGGGAAAAAACCGGCCACTGGGACAACTACAAAGATGCGATGTTCACCACCTCTTCTGAGAACCGTGAATACTGCATTAAGCCAATGAACTGTCCGGGTCACGTTCAGATCTTTAACCAGGGTCTGAAATCCTATCGCGATCTGCCGCTGCGTATGGCAGAGTTCGGTAGTTGCCATCGTAACGAGCCGTCAGGCGCGCTGCATGGTCTGATGCGTGTGCGTGGCTTTACTCAGGATGACGCCCATATCTTCTGTACAGAAGAACAGGTGCGTGATGAAGTAAACGCCTGCATTCGTATGGTCTACGATATGTACAGCACGTTTGGCTTCGAGAAAATCGTCGTCAAACTCTCAACTCGTCCGGAAAAACGTATCGGTAGTGACGAGACCTGGGATCGTGCTGAGGCGGATCTGGCAGTCGCGCTGGAAGAGAACAACATCCCGTTTGAGTATCAGGTGGGTGAAGGCGCGTTCTACGGTCCGAAAATTGAATTTACCCTGTATGACTGTCTCGATCGTGCGTGGCAGTGCGGTACTGTACAGCTGGACTTCTCCCTGCCGCAGCGTCTGAGCGCCTCTTATGTAGGCGAAGACAACGAGCGTCAGGTACCAGTAATGATTCACCGCGCAATTCTGGGGTCACTGGAACGCTTCATCGGCATCCTGACCGAAGAATTCGCTGGCTTCTTCCCGACCTGGCTGGCGCCAGTGCAGGTTGTGGTCATGAATATTACTGATTCTCAGGCCGAATACGTTAAAGAATTGACGCAGAAACTACAAAATGCGGGCATTCGCGTAAAAGCGGACTTGAGAAATGAGAAGATTGGCTTTAAAATCCGCGAGCACACTTTACGTAGGGTCCCGTATATGCTGGTCTGTGGTGATAAAGAGGTGGAAGCAGGCAAAGTTGCCGTTCGCACCCGCCGCGGTAAAGACCTGGGTAGCCTGGACGTAAATGAAGTGATTGAGAAGCTGCAACAAGAGATTCGCAGCCGCAGTCTTCAACAACTGGAGGAATAAGGTATTAAAGGCGGAAAACGAGTTCAAACGGCACGTCCGAATCGTATCAATGGCGAGATTCGCGCCCAGGAAGTTCGCTTAACAGATCTGGAAGGTGAGCCACTGGGTATTGTGAGTCTGAGAGAAGCTATCGAAAAAGCTGAAGAAGCTGGAGTAGATTTAGTTGAAATCAGCCCTAACGCCGAACCGCCAGTTTGTCGTATCATGGACTACGGCAAGTTCCTTTATGAAAAGAGTAAATCTTCTAAGGAACAGAAGAAGAAGCAAAAAGTTATCCAGGTTAAGGAAATCAAATTCCGTCCTGGTACCGACGATGGCGATTATCAGGTAAAACTCCGCAGCCTGATACGCTTTCTGGAAGAGGGCGATAAGGCCAAGATCACACTGCGTTTCCGCGGTCGTGAGATGGCCCACCAACAGATTGGTATGGAAGTGCTTAACCGCGTCCGTGACGATCTGAGTGAACTGGCAGTAGTCGAATCCTTCCCTACGAAGATCGAAGGCCGCCAGATGATCATGGTGCTTGCTCCTAAGAAGAAACAGTAAGGCCTTCAAGTAGCAATTCCTGTGGAGCCTACAGGCTTCGCAGGTTTTGTTCGCCTATGTTTCGTTTATTAACAATGCGAAGTGGAAGTTATTAAGATGCCAAAAATTAAGACCGTACGCGGTGCTGCTAAGCGCTTCAAAAAAACCGGTGGTGGTGGATTTAAGCGTAAGCACGCAAACCTGCGTCATATTCTGACCAAAAAATCTACTAAGCGTAAACGTCACCTGCGTCCAAAAGGCCTTGTTTCTAAAGGCGATCTGGGTCTGGTAATCGCGTGCCTTCCGTACGCATAAGTCGTTAACGTTTTTTAACTTTTTAATTAGAATAGATACAGGAGAGCACATATGGCTCGCGTAAAACGTGGTGTAGTTGCCCGTGCACGTCACAAGAAAATTTTGAAACAAGCCAAAGGCTACTACGGTGCGCGTTCACGCGTATACCGCGTTGCCTTCCAGGCAGTTATCAAAGCTGGTCAGTACGCTTACCGTGACCGTCGTCAACGTAAGCGTCAGTTCCGTCAACTGTGGATTGCGCGTATCAACGCAGCAGCACGTCAGAACGGTATTTCTTACAGCAAATTCATCAACGGCCTGAAAAAAGCCTCTGTTGAAATCGACCGTAAGATCCTGGCTGACATCGCAGTATTCGACAAGTTAGCGTTCACCGCGCTGGTCGAAAAAGCGAAAGCAGCTCTGGCATAAGCCAGTTAAAGAGGGAGCTCTGCTCCCTCTTTTCGTTTCAAGCGCATCAAAAGATTGACAATTTTCCGGCGAGCCTTTTCAATAAGGTCTTACGTCTCTTACCACACAAGGTAACGCAAGCATGAATGCTGCTATTTTCCGCTTCTTCTTTTACTTTAGCACCTGACTTCAGGAGGCTAGCGCGTGAAAGACGAAACGGAAAACAGCGCCAGAAAGCCTCCTGATGGAGGCTTTTTTCGTATCTGCCGCTTGTAAATATCGCTACATAACGAGGAAAACCATGTCACATCTCGCAGAGCTGGTTGCCAGTGCAACGGCTGCCATTAACCAGGCCTCAGATGTTGCCGCGTTAGACAACGTCCGCGTCGAATATCTGGGCAAGAAAGGGCATTTGACCCTGCAAATGACTACCCTGCGTGAGCTGCCGCCAGAAGAGCGTCCAGCCGCAGGCGCGGTAATTAACGAAGCCAAAGAGCAGGTTCAGCTGGTACTGAACGAGCGTAAAAATGCGCTGGAAAGCGCCGCGCTGAACGCCCGTCTGGCCGCAGAAACCATCGACGTCTCCCTGCCGGGCCGTCGCATTGAAAACGGTGGTCTGCATCCGGTCACGCGCACGATCGACCGTATTGAAAGCTTCTTTGGTGAGCTGGGCTTTACCGTCGCGACCGGTCCGGAAATCGAAGATGACTATCACAACTTTGATGCCCTGAACATTCCTGGCCATCACCCGGCGCGCGCCGACCACGACACCTTCTGGTTTGATGCGACGCGTCTGCTGCGTACCCAGACCTCTGGCGTGCAGATCCGCACCATGAAAGAGAAGCAGCCACCGATCCGCATCATTGCGCCGGGCCGCGTCTACCGTAACGATTACGACCAGACTCACACCCCAATGTTCCATCAGATGGAAGGCCTGATCGTTGATAAAAACATCAGCTTCACCAACCTGAAGGGCACCCTGCACGACTTCCTGAGCAACTTCTTTGAAGAAGATCTGCAGATCCGTTTCCGTCCGTCCTACTTCCCGTTCACCGAGCCGTCCGCTGAAGTTGACGTAATGGGTAAAAACGGCAAGTGGCTGGAAGTGCTGGGCTGCGGCATGGTTCACCCGAACGTGCTGCGTAACGTCGGCATTGACCCGGAAGTGTACTCCGGCTTCGCCTTTGGTATGGGCATGGAACGTCTGACCATGCTGCGCTATGGCGTGACCGACTTACGTGCATTCTTCGAAAACGATCTGCGTTTCCTCAAACAGTTTAAATAAGGGCAGGACAGAACAATGAAATTCAGTGAACTGTGGTTACGCGAATGGGTGAACACCGCGCTTGATAGCGAGGCGCTCTCTAACCAGATCACCATGGCAGGCCTGGAAGTCGACGGCGTTGAGCCGGTTGCCGGCGCCTTTAACGGCGTAGTGGTGGGCGAAGTGGTGGAGTGCGGTCAGCACCCGAACGCAGACAAACTGCGGGTGACCAAAATTAACGTCGGCGGCGAACGCCTGCTGGATATCGTCTGCGGCGCGCCAAACTGCCGCCAGGGCCTGAAAGTGGCCGTCGCAACCGTGGGTGCGGTGCTGCCGGGCGATTTCAAAATCAAAGCGGCAAAACTGCGCGGTGAGCCGTCGGAAGGGATGCTGTGCTCTTTCTCTGAGCTGGGTATTTCCGACGATCATAACGGCATCATTGAGCTGCCAGCTGATGCACCAATCGGTACCGACATCCGCGAATACCTGAAGCTCGATGACAACACCATCGAAATCAGCGTAACCCCGAACCGTGCCGACTGCTTAGGAATTATCGGCGTAGCGCGCGACGTGGCGGTACTGAATCAGGCCGAACTGAATGCACCGGAGATTACCCCGGTTGCCGCCACCATCAACGACACGCTGCCGATTCAGGTGGATGCGGCTGATGCCTGCCCACGCTACCTCGGTCGCGTCGTGAAAGGGATCAACGTTAAAGCCCCTACGCCACTGTGGATGAAAGAGAAGCTGCGTCGCTGTGGGATCCGTTCCATCGATGCGGTGGTTGACGTGACCAACTATGTTCTGCTGGAGCTGGGTCAGCCGATGCACGCGTTCGATAAAGATCGTATCGAAGGCGGGATCGTGGTGCGCATGGCGAAAGAGGGCGAGACGCTGGTACTGCTGGACGGTAGCGAAGCGAAGCTGAATACCGATACGCTGGTGATTGCCGACCACGGCAAAGCGCTGGCGATGGGCGGCATCTTTGGCGGCGACCACTCTGGCGTCAATGATGAAACGCAAAACGTGCTGCTGGAGTGTGCCTTCTTCAGCCCGCTGTCCATCACCGGTCGCGCGCGCCGTCATGGCCTGCATACCGATGCCTCTCACCGCTACGAGCGTGGCGTGGATCCTGCGCTGCAGTACAAAGCGATTGAGCGTGCAACGCGCCTGCTGATCGATATCTGCGGCGGCGAAGCCGGTCCGGTTATCGATGTCACCAGCGATGAGCATCTGCCGAAGCGTGCAACCATCACTCTGCGTCGCAGCAAGCTGGATCGCCTGATTGGCCATCACATTGCCGATGCGCAGGTGAGCGACATTCTGCGCCGTCTGGGCTGCGAAGTGACCGAAGGTCAGGACCAGTGGCAGGCCGTTGCGCCGAGCTGGCGTTTCGATATTTCAATCGAAGAGGATCTGGTCGAGGAAGTGGCCCGCGTATACGGCTACAACAACATCCCTGATGAGCCGGTGCAGGCGGGTCTGGTGATGGGTTCGCACCGTGAAGCGGATCTCTCGCTGAAGCGTGTGAAAACCCTGCTCAACGACAAAGGCTTCCAGGAAGTGATCACCTACAGTTTCGTTGACCCGAAAGTGCAGCAGCTGATCCACCCAGGCCAGGAAGCGCTGATCCTGCCAAGCCCAATCTCCAGCGAAATGTCCGCAATGCGCCTGTCGCTGCTGACCGGCTTGCTCAGCACCATCGTCTACAACCAGAATCGCCAGCAGACCCGCGTGCGTATCTTCGAGACTGGCCTGCGCTTTGTCCCGGATACTCAGGCTAACCTGGGCATTCGTCAGGACCTGATGCTAGCGGGCGCAATCTGCGGTAACCGCTATGAAGAGCACTGGGACCTGACCAAAAACAGCGTCGATTTCTACGATCTGAAAGGCGACCTGGAGTCCGTTCTCGAGCTGACCGGTAAATTATCTGAAATTGAGTTCCGTGCTGAGGCCATTCCAGCCCTGCATCCGGGCCAAAGTGCAGCGATTTATCTGCAAGGTGAACGCGTTGGTTTCATTGGCGTTGTGCATCCGGAACTGGAGCGCAAACTCGACCTGAACGGCCGTACGCTGGCGTTTGAGCTGGAGTGGAACAAGGTCGCAGACCGCGTCATTCCTCAGGCTCAGGACGTTTCTCGCTTCCCTGCAAACCGTCGTGATATCGCTGTTGTGGTGGCCGAAAACGTGCCTGCCGCAGATGTTTTGGCCGAATGTAAGAAAGTTGGCGTAAATCAGGTAGTTGGCGTAAACTTATTTGACGTGTACCGCGGCAAGGGCGTAGCAGAGGGCTTTAAGAGCCTGGCTATCAGCCTTATCCTTCAGGATACCAGCCGTACACTCGAAGAAGAGGAGATTGCCGCTACCGTCGCCAAATGTGTAGAGGCATTAAAAGAGCGATTCCAGGCATCATTGAGGGATTGAACCTATGGCGCTTACAAAAGCTGAAATGTCCGAATATCTGTTTGATAAGCTTGGGCTTAGCAAACGGGATGCCAAAGAGCTGGTAGAACTGTTTTTCGAAGAGATCCGTCGCGCTCTGGAAAACGGTGAGCAGGTAAAACTCTCCGGCTTTGGTAACTTTGATTTGCGCGACAAGAATCAACGTCCGGGCCGCAACCCCAAAACGGGTGAGGATATTCCCATTACAGCTCGCCGCGTGGTGACCTTCAGACCCGGCCAGAAGTTAAAAAGCCGTGTCGAAAACGCTTCACCCAAAGCAGAGTGATACTATCTAACTAAAAAGGCCGCTGATGCGGCCTTTTTTCTTTGCGCTCCTGTAAACCCACCGTAAAATCAATTACATCATTCATCTGCAAAATGACTCACATGCCCGAATTTGCCCGTCTGCAATACCGTTCCGACCTGCGTAAGGTGCTTTTGCTGCTGGTTGCGCTGGTGCTCGCGCTGGGGTTCAGTCTCTGCGCCGGTGAGCAATGGATCGGTCCGCAGGCGTGGTTTGGCCCGCAGGGTGAGTTATTCATCTGGCAAATTCGTTTGCCGCGGACCCTGGCCGTGGTGCTGGTGGGGGCCGCGCTGGCCCTGAGCGGGACCATCATGCAGGCCCTGTTCGATAACCCGCTGGCAGAACCCGGCCTGTTAGGGGTATCCAACGGTGCCGGGGTGGGGCTGATTGCCGCCGTGATGTTGGGCGGTGGTGCGCTTTCCGGCTGGGCACTCAGCCTCTGTGCTATCGCCGGGGCGCTGCTTATCACCGTGATCCTGCTGCGTTTTGCCCGCCGTCATCTCTCCTCCAGCCGCCTGCTCCTTGCTGGAGTGGCGCTGGGGATCATCTGTAGCGCCCTGATGACCTGGGCGGTCTATTTCTCCACCTCGTTCGATCTGCGCCAGCTGATGTACTGGATGATGGGCGGCTTCGGCGGCGTGGACTGGGGGCAGGGTTGGCTAATGCTGCTGCTGATTCCGGCCATCGTCTGGGCCTGTTTCCAGGCCTCACCGCTCAACATCCTGGTGCTGGGCGAAATATCCGCCCGCCAGCTGGGGTTGCCGCTCACCTTCTGGCGCAACACGCTGGTGATTGCCATCGGCTGGATGGTGGGGGTAAGCGTCGCATTGGCCGGAGCGATTGGTTTTATTGGGCTTATCATCCCCCATATGCTGCGTTTGTGTGGTATCACTGACCATCGGCTGCTGTTGCCCGCTGCGGCGGTGACAGGCGGCGCTACGCTACTGATTGCCGATATTATTGCGCGCCTGGCGCTGACTGCCGCAGAACTGCCGATTGGCGTCGTGACGGCCACGCTGGGCGCGCCTGTGTTTATCTGGCTACTCTTAAAAGCCGGACGTTAGTGCAGCCAATCTGAATGACAACCTGAGGGAAAGCTATGCCGAACGATATTCTGAACACCGAAGTAACAACCATTGATGGCGAAAAAACCACCCTGGAAGGCTATAAAGGCCAGGTGCTGCTGGTGGTTAACGTGGCCTCAAAATGCGGCCTGACACCGCAGTACGAGCAGCTGGAAGAGATGCATAAGGCGCTGGAAGGCGACGGCTTCTCCGTGCTGGGCTTCCCTTGCAACCAGTTCCTGGGGCAAGAGCCGGGGAGTGAAGACGAGATTAAAACCTTCTGCAGCATGACCTACGGCGTCACCTTCCCGATGTTCAGCAAAGTGGAGGTCAACGGTGACAACCGTCATCCGATCTATCAGAAGCTGGTCGCCGCCGCACCGACTGCGGTTGCGCCGGAAGGCAGCGGCTTTTATGAGCGGATGGCCAGCAAAGGGCGCGCGCCAGCCCAGCCTGGTGACATTCTGTGGAACTTTGAAAAATTCCTGATTGGCCGCGACGGAAACGTGATCCAGCGCTTCTCCCCGGACATGACGCCGCAGGATCCGCTTCTTACCGCCGCCATTAAGCAGGCGCTGGCCAGCTAATGACCGTACTGATGCAGCTCAACGCCGTGGCGGTCAAAGGGCGGCTGGGGCCGCTCGACGTGAGCGTCAATCCGGGTGAAATTGTGCATCTTGTCGGGCCAAACGGCGCCGGGAAAAGCACGCTGCTCGCCCGGATGGCCGGGTTAACCGGGGGCGAAGGGACGATCGCGTTTCAGGGTCAGCCGCTTGAGGCGTGGACCTCAGCGTCACTGGCCTGCCGCCGGGCCTATCTGGCCCAGCAGCAGACCCCGCCGTTCGCCATGCCCGTCTGGCACTATCTGACGCTGCATCAGTACGACAGTCAGCAAAAGGCGCTTCTGAGCGAGGTGGCAGCGGCGCTGGGCGTTGAAGATAAGCTCTCGCGTCCCACAAGCCAGCTCTCCGGCGGGGAGTGGCAGCGGGTGCGCCTCGCGGCCGTCATTCTGCAAATTCATCCCGGCGGCAATCCGCACGGTCAGCTGCTGCTGCTGGATGAGCCGATGAACAGCCTTGATGTCGCCCAGCAGGTGGCGCTCGACAGGGTGCTCAGCGCGCTATCGCGTCAGGGGCTTGCCATTGTCATGAGCAGTCATGATCTGAACCACACGTTACGCCATGCCCACCGCGTCTGGCTGCTGAAACGCGGTCAGCTGATTGCCAGCGGCGCGCGCGACAGCGTGCTGACGCCGCCGAATCTGGCCCGCGCATACGATATGTCCTTCCGGCGTCTGGATATAGAAGGTCACAGAATGATCATCTCAACGTCCCAGGAATAATTGCGTGTTGCGAAGCGGTACAGACACAGGCTAAATTACGCAAAATCGATAAAAAGTAGGGGTTTCGTCCGAAATGCGATGCTGTTTTATTTTGCTGATCGCGCTGGTGCTGGCAGGATGCAGCAGCCACCGTGCGCCACCGCCTAATGCGCGGCTGTCTGATTCCATTGCCGTCATTGCCAGCCTCAACGATCAGTTGCAAAACTGGGGCGGAACGCCTTATCGCTACGGGGGAATGAGCCGCCGCGGGGTCGACTGTTCGGGCTTTGTGCTGATGACCTTCCGCGATCGGTTTGCACTGCAGCTCCCACGTGAAACCCGTCAGCAGGCGACAATCGGAACCGAAATTACCAAAGACGATCTTCTGCCCGGCGACCTGGTATTCTTCAAAACCGGCTCCGGAGAAAGCGGACTCCACGTCGGTATTTATGACACCGATAATCAATTTATTCACGCCTCAACCAGCCGGGGCGTGATGCGCTCTTCTCTCAATAATGTGTACTGGCGCAAAAACTTCTGGCAGGCCAGACGCATCTAGCTCCTGTCGCGCCCTCCGGCGCGACCAGATTCATCAACATTAAATGCCGCAACTTTCGTCGCATTACTTTCAATGCAATTATTAGCCAATGAATTAATCAGAAGCCATTTCTGGTGGGGGAGGGAAAACTGGCTATTAATAGATAACCAGGATAAGATTATTTCGGGACTAAGGAAAATCCGATATTCAAATGGAACGAATGAAATCATTCTTATTACACGTCATAACGTTGAATTGCTGTCGCTTAAGTTTCAGGATGTCATTTATTGCCTTTAATGTGAGGCGGACACCATGATTGTCACGCTGGATAATGCTTATCAATCTGAACTGTTATTCCTCCCTGCGCGTCATGATTCAGGGATGCTCAAAGGCATAGAAATAATCGCCAACTTTGTCGGCGTCGAGTCTCAGGTGCGTATTCCCACGGAGCTGGTGCTGGCCTATCTGTCGCCCGCGCAAGAGCTGGCGCTGTTTCAGGAAAAGCTGGCGTTACTCGAAACCTGTAAACTGTTTTTTATTCAGCAACAACTTCTCGCCTGGATAAATATTACGCCTGCCATTGTTGAACATCTAATAATGGACGGTAAGGGTGTTGCTATATGTGAACGCCACCCGTGGCTGGAGTTTTCGATAAATGAGAATTATCCCGATCTGAATAAAGGCAACATGAATACGGTGCTGATGAACTTCGCGCTGCGCTTTCCGCTGGTGCTTGCCAATTTTGGTGCCGGTGATGCGTCAACCAAAGCCATTTTCGATGGCCTGTTTAATCGGGTCGCGCTGGATAAAAACTTCATCCAGCAGCATTTGACCGATAATACATTTGATCCCTTTTTACGGGCAATCGTCAGCCAGGTGACTCCGTACTGTCAATCGGTGATGGTCGCTGGCGTGGATGATGTCAGCACCCTGCAACGCTTATCCCCTTATCAGTTCAGTGCGATGCAGGGAAATCTCTGGCCTGCGGTGACCGTCGACAAAATTACCACCCTGGTACAGGGATAACCCTTGTAATACCTGGTGTTTAACCCCCGCTAAACCCACTACACTAAAGGCAGGAGGACCTATGACCCTGTCTTTTACCGCACACTGGCATGATGAACTGCCGGGCTTTTATACCGCACTGAACCCTACGCCACTGAGCAACGCTCGCCTGATCTGGCATAACGCGCCGCTGGCCGAGGAGCTTGCCGTCCCCGCCGCGCTGTTTACGCCTGAGCAGGGCGCGGGCGTCTGGGGTGGCGAAAAATTACTGCCGGGGATGCAGCCGCTGGCGCAGGTTTACAGCGGGCATCAGTTTGGCGTCTGGGCCGGGCAGCTCGGCGACGGGCGCGGCATCCTGCTGGGTGAACAGCAGCTCGCCAACGGGCAGACCGTCGACTGGCACCTGAAAGGGGCAGGGCTAACGCCTTACTCGCGGATGGGTGACGGGCGTGCGGTGTTGCGCTCAACGATCCGCGAAAGCCTGGTGTCGGAAGCGATGCATGCGCTCGGGATCCCGACGTCGCGCGCCCTGTCGATTGTCACCAGCGACACCCCCGTGGCGCGAGAAACCATGGAGCAGGGCGCGATGCTGATGCGCATTGCGCAAAGCCATGTCCGCTTCGGCCACTTCGAACACTTCTATTACCGCCGCGAGCCGGACAAGGTACGCCAGCTGGCGGATTTTGTGATTAACCATCACTGGCCGCAGTGGAAAGACGACGCCGATAAATACCTGCTTTGGTTCCGCGACGTGGTCGCGCGTACCGCCTCCCTGATGGCCTGCTGGCAAACCGTCGGCTTTGCCCACGGGGTGATGAACACCGATAACATGTCAATCCTCGGACTGACCATCGACTATGGCCCTTACGGCTTCCTCGATGACTACCAGCCCGGCTTTATCTGCAACCACTCCGACTATCAGGGGCGCTACAGCTTTGATAATCAGCCTTCGGTGGGCCTGTGGAATCTGCAGCGTCTGGCGCAGTCCCTGTCGCCGTTTATCGGCGTTGAGGCGCTGAACGACGCGCTGGACAGCTATCAGGAGGTGCTCCTGCAGCAGTTCGGCAAGCTGATGCGCCGCAAGCTGGGACTGATGACGCAGGAGAAGGGCGATAATGACATTCTCAATGCCCTGTTTGCGCTGATGGCGCGCGAAGGCAGCGACTTTACCCGCACCTTCCACATGCTGGGCCAGACTGAGCAGCGCAGCGCCGCCTCGCCGTTGCGCGATGAGTTTGTTGACCGTCAGGCCTTTGATGACTGGTTTACGACCTACCGCGCGCGTCTGGCGCAGGAGAGCGTGGCTGATGACGTCCGTCAGGCGCAGATGAATGCGGTTAATCCGGCGATGGTGTTGCGCAACTGGCTGGCGCAGCGGGCCATCGATGGGGCCGAGAACGGCGACTACGCCGAGCTGCATCGTTTACATGAAGCCCTGCGTACGCCGTTTGTCGACCGGGACGATGACTATGTCAGCCGCCCACCCGACTGGGGTAAGCGGCTGGAAGTGAGTTGCTCGAGCTAAGGGGCGAGAAACACCTGCGGGGAGGCGTTCAGCGGATGCCGGCCAACGTGAACCTGCGCGCCATACCAGCGGGCAAGATCGTCGGCCTGCAGTACCCTGTGCGGCGCCCCCTGCGAGACAATCTGGCCCTCGTGCAGCAACACGATCCGATCCGCCCACAAGGCGGCGAGGTTCAGATCGTGCAGCACCACGCAGACGTGCAGATTGCCCTGACGGGTTAACGCCTTCAGCAGCCGCAGCAGATGCTGCTGGTGGTAGAGATCCAGCGCTGAGGTCGGTTCATCAAGAAACAGCCAGCCGCGCGGCGTGCCGTCGCGCCACAGCTGTGCCAGCGCGCGGGCCAGCTGCACCCGCTGCTGTTCTCCGCCCGACAGCGCCGCGTATTGCCGCCTGGCAAGCGGCTGACAGCCGGTGATCTGCATCACCTCGCGGACGATCTGCGGCTCGGGCTGCGGCGTCCAGGGAGAACGTCCCATCCCGACAACCGCTTCCACCAGCCAGTCAAAACCCAGCTGGGTGTGCTGACGCATCACCGCCCGCTGACGCGACAGCGTCTGCGTACTCCACGACTCAAGCCGTTTTCCACCCATCAAACAGTGCCCGGCATCCGGTTTAAGATAGCCGGTCAGCAGGCGCAGCAGGGTGGATTTGCCTGCGCCATTCGGGCCGATCAGCGCCACCAGCTCACCTTGGGCCAGCGAGAGCGACACATCGCGCAGTACCGCCCGGCCCGCTACGCGGTACGTTAAACCTTCGGCAACAAAGGGTTTAGCCATGCTGACCTCCACGGCGGAAAATAAGCCACAGGAACCACGGCGCGCCGAGAATGCTGGTCAGCAGGCCGACCGGCATCTCTGCCGGGGCCACCAGCGTGCGCGCGGCGGTGTCGGCAACCAGCAGCAGAAACGCGCCCGCCAGCACCGAGCCGGGGATCACCGCCCGGTGATCCGAGCCCAGCCACATGCGCATCAGGTGCGGCACCACCAGCCCGATAAAGCCAATCACTCCGCTGACCGCTACCGCCGCAGCCACCAGCAGGGCGCTGCACAGCAGCAAAATGCGCTGGACGATACGCACATCCACGCCCAGATAGTGGGCCTCTTCCTCGCCAAGCTGCAGCAGGTTCAGCGCCGCTGCCAGCCGCCAGATAATCAACACCGTCGGGATCATCAGCGAGGCGACCGCGAATAACGTTGACCACTGGGCCTGACCGAGGCTGCCCATTCCCCACAGGGAGAGCTGGCGTAGCTGGGCATCGTTGCTCACCCACGACAGCACGCCCACCGCCGCACCGCACAGGGCATTGATGGCAATCCCCACCAGCAGCAGGCGCGACAACGAACTGTCGCGCTGCTGGCTGAGAAGGAAGATCACCACGGTGGCCGCCAGTGCGCCGAGAAAGGCCGCCAGCATCGGGGCGTACAGCATCAGCAGCGCGGGCAGGGTGATGGGCAGCACCACCCACAGGGCCACAGCACAGGCGGCGCCGCTGCTGATCCCCAGTAAACCGGGGTCGGCGAGCGGATTGCGAAACAGTCCCTGCATCACGCAGCCCGCCAGCGCCAGCGACCCGCCAATCACCAGCGCCAGCAGCACGCGCGGCAGGCGGATGGTGAACCAGATCTGGCGCAGAGCCTCATCACTGGTGTTCCACAGCAGGCTCACCGGCAGGCGCAACGCACCAAAACCGGTGGCCAGCAGGGTCATCAGCGACAGCAATAACGCCAGCCCCCACAGCGAGCAGTGGATACGCCGGGGCATCAGGGCAACTGCTCCGCCCGGGTGCGCAGCTGACCAATCGCTTCCGGCGTACGCACGCTAAAGCCGAGCAGCGCCATGTCGTCAATCTGCAGCACCTGTTTGTTGCGACCGGCAGGGGTTTGCGCCAGACCTGGCAGCTTCCACAGATTGGCTTCCCCGCCCAGTGCTTTAATTCCGTCTTTAGAAATCAGCACCAGATCCGGCTGGCTGGCGATCACCCCTTCCTGGGACAGCGGCTGATAGCGGGAGAATCCCTGCATCGCATTGTGTAGACCCGCCGCGCGGATCGCCGCATCGGCACCGGTGTCCTGACCGGCCGCCATTGCGGTCATCCCGCCGTGGTTGAGGATAAACAGCACCCGCTTATTGAGCGCCGTCGCGGGGAGCGCGGCCAGTTGCTGACGAAGGGTCGTACGCAGGGCTTCACCTTCGGCTACCCGGTGCGTGGCCTGCGCCACGACGCGGACCTTCTCGTCTATGACGCTCAGGGCGTTACTGGCCGGGATTGTCACCACCTTGACCTGGCTCTGCTCGACCTGCTTCAGCGCCAGTGAGGGCTGCGCCTGGGCGCTGGCTAACACCAACGTCGGGCGCATCGCGAGGATCCCTTCGGCATTCAGCTGGCGCAGGTAGCCCACGTTCGGCAGCGAAACGGCCTGCGTCGGCCACTGGCTGGTGCTGTCACGCGCCACCAGCGACCCGTCCGCTCCCAGCGCGTAGACAATTTCGGTCACGTCGCCCCCAAGGGCGACGATCTTCTCCTGGCTGGCGGCAAAGGCCGCCAGCGGGAGCGCGGCGATCAGAACCAGCAGTTTTCTCATGCGGCCAGCCCTTTTACCGTCAGGGCATCAATCTGCGCCCGCCACTGATTCTGCTCGGGTTCACCTTCGGTACGCTGCCCGTACAGCTGGGCGATTTGGGTACCGTCGGCGGCAAACAGCTCCAGGCTGGTGACGTGGCCGTCGGCAGTGGGCTTACGCGTGACCCAGGTTTCGGCGATGGTCTCTTCCAGCAGATGCAGGGTAAAGGCCGGGTTGAAGATGTTCAGCCAGCCTTTCATCGGTACTACTTTCTCAATGGCACCGGTGAAGATCTGCACGCAGCCGCGGTTGCCGACGAAAATCATGATTTCGTTGGCCTCCTGACGGGCGGCCCCCAGCAGCTGGGCCAGCGCGCTGTTATCCACCTGACAGGCGAGGTCGTCACCCACCAGACGGAACGCCTGCTGGCGCGTCAGGCTGTGGCGTTTCAGCAGGCCGAAGAACTGGTGCACGTCGGTCATCGCCCGCCACTCGCTGTCGACCGTAGCGGCGTCAGCACTGGCAACATTGGCTGCAGCGTCGGCGGCTTTCAGTTCCAGCGGCGAGTTATCGGCCACGGTAAAGCGGGCCAGCACCTCGCCCCAGGCGGCCAGGTCGGTATTGTCAGTGGTGTAGACCTTCAGCAGAGCATCACCCTGCTGGTCGAAGAACTGAATACTCTGACGTACGCCATGGGCGCTGGTTTCGCGGAGGGTAAACACGTTCGCCCACTGATTCAGGAACAGGCGCAGATCAAGCGCGCGTGGGTTCAGTACCAGTCCGGCGTGGCCGTTAAGGTGCTGATGGGTGAAGGCACCCACCTGCTCATGCACCGCGTATTCGTTGCGGCAGATGCACTTAGTTTCGCCTACCGCTTCCAGTGCGCCGATGATCGCGCGGATCTCGCCCTGCAGGCGCGCGGCATCGTGACCCACCCGCGCCCAGGCCAGCTCGGCTTCGCTGATGTTCATCAGACCGGCGATATCACGCGCGTATTTCCCAGGATTCTCTTCTTTTAGCGCAAGCCAGCGCGTGTAGTGATTCATTGTCTCTTCCTTCCAGATAAACGCCCTAAAACCGGGGCAGGGTCATTACCACTGATAACTGACGAAAATCTTGCCGTTGCGACCGTCCTGCGGGATGCCCTGCGGTGACCAGTATTCCTTGTCGAAGGCATTACCCAGTACCAGGGTGGTGGTCACGCCCTTCAGCGCCTGCTGGCCCTGATAGCTGACGTAGAAATCATTTACCGCGTAGCCCGGCTGTTTGCTGGTGCCGCTGCTCACATGGGTGGAACGATCGGCGAAGGTGCCGATCCAGCCGACGTTAAAGCCGCTCTGCGCCAGCGGGATATCCAGCTTGCTGGAGACGGTGTCCGGGCTGATGCTGGAGATGTACTCCCCGGTGTCGGTATCTTTGCCACGGGTACGGTTATAGGCCACGTCGAGGCTGAACAGGCTGGCGGAGTATTTCGCCATCAGGTCCCAGCCCCAGATTTTGGCGTTCGGCACGTTGTAGGACATGGTGGTGGCCGCCGCGAAATCGACGGTGGTCGAGATGTAATCTTTGGCGTTGGTATCAAAGTAGCTGGCTTTGAATTCCAGCGCATCATCGGCCAGCATCAGGTCGTCGAAGCGCAGACCAAAGCCGTACTCCTGGGTTTCGTTGGTTTCCGGACGCAGGTTCGGGTTCGGCACCCAGTAGTTAGTGTAGAAGCGACCAATCGAGAAGTGCTTGGCGTCGTTGTACATCTCGCCCATTGTCGGCGCGCGGAACGCCTGCGCGTAGGAGCCGAACAGCATCAGCCATTCAGCCGGGGTAACGGTTATCCCGGCGCGGGAGGACCATTTGTCGGCATCCACGTCGTCGTATCCGTCGCTGCTGCCGCTGTAGTTATCGTAGCGGGTGCCGCCGAGCAGGGTGACGGGCAGATCGCGCAGGGTGATCTCATCCTGGATCCAGCCGGAGCTGAAATCGATGCTCGCATCCGGGAAGCCGGTGGTGGCACCGGATGGCTCCTGCTCCTGACGATAATACTCCCCGCCGTAGGTCAGCAGGTGTGAAGCAAAGGAGTCGGCGAACAGCCGGGTGCGGTTTTCGACTTTCGCCCCTTTGGTGGTCTGCTGGCGGAATTCGCCGGTGCCGTCCAGGTTCTGGGCGTTAATCCGCGCTTCTGACCAGTAGACTTTCGCGTCGGCGTTCAGCCAGTCGTTGCCCTCCGGCGCGATGTGATAGCCCAGCTGGGCATCGCGCTGGATGGTGGAGCGGTCGGTCATGGGATTCGACGTGGCATCCGCGTCGATAGTCTGCGGGTTCTTCGGCTCCTGCGCTGCGTTGTTGTAATAGCGCAGCGAGCCGTTCAGGGACTGGGCGCTGTCCAGCTGCCAGCTCCCTTTAGCCAGCATGTTGTTGATTGACTCGTCATTCGGTGCCGTCCCGCCGCCGCCCTGACGGATATCACCGCGATCGCGGCTTGACCAGGCCACCAGCCCGTCGAGGGTATCGGTGCGGCCAAAGGCGCTGGCCCCCATCCCGAGGCTGTGATCGCCGGTAGCGGCGGTGCTGAACACGCGGAATCCGCTCTGCTGGCCAGGTTGCAGAAGATCTTTCGCATCGGCGGTGTCATAGGCGATCACCCCGCCCATTGCGCCGCTGCCGTACAGCAGGGCAGACGGGCCACGCACAATCTCGATGCGCTTGATCAGCGCCGGATCGAGGAAGGTGCTGTTGATATGCCCGGTATCGGTGCCCTGGCGAATGCCGTCCACCAGCACCAGCACGCCGCGACGATCGTAGCCGCGCAGATTAACGTCCTGACCGTTCGTGCGGCCGGTGCCGTCGAGGGTCAGGCCGGGAACGTGACGCAGCAGATCGGCGGCGGAGTTGGCGGTTTGATTTTCCGGGGCGGTGGCGTCAATCACGCTCACCATCATCGGGGCTTCAAAAGCGCTACGGGCATTGCCGGTGGCGGTAACGGTCATCTCTTCGGATGCCGCAAACGCGGCCCCCGGCAGGGCACTGACGATCGCCAGCGTCAACAGCGACGGGCGCAAAGACGCGGTGTTCAGGTATGGCATGGCCACTCTCCATTTTAAAAGTGAAAAGCGCTGGCTGCCTGGGGATAACCTGGGTGGCTGGCGAGGTGCTTATTTTGTGAGGATCAATTTTCCGGCATGTGTCTGGCGCAGCAGGTAGTGCTGACCGTCATGCTCAATAATGACGCGCCCTTCGGGGCCCAACAGCTGTTTGCTGTCGATGCGGCGATCGGTCGCGCCTGGTGCAGGCTGTGTGGTCTTTTCTGGATGTGGAAGCGTTGCGGCGATGTTATCCATGCGTGACATAGTGTTTTTCAAAATAATAATCAATGTAACAATGATAATCATTATCAACAAATCGATTTTAACGGCAAGCATTTTTATGTAAAAACCTTGAAGGGATCAATTTACAGACAAAAGAGGGGAAAAGCAGAGGGTTACAACAGATTACAGGAAGCGTGAACAGGCCGGGTAAGCGCAGCGCTACCCGGCAAAAAGGTTAAAAACGCGAATCAACCGCAGCGGCAAGTTTGTCCAGCAGCAGCTCGGTATCTTCCCAGCTCAGGCACGGGTCAGTAATCGACTGGCCGTAGGTGATTGGCTGGCCGACGACCACTTTTTGCGTGCCTTCCCGCAGGAAGCTCTCTGCCATTATCCCGGCAATGGCGGTGGAGCCGTTGCGGATCTGCTGGCAAATGTCATCGCAGACGTCCAGCTGGCGGCGGTGCTGCTTCTGGCAGTTGCCGTGGCTGAAATCCACTACCAGCTGCTCGGGCAGGTCGAACTCACGCAGGGTGTCACAGGCTTCGGCGATATCCTGTGGGTGATAGTTCGGCTGCTTGCCGCCGCGCATAATGATATGGCCGTACGGGTTGCCGCTGGTCTGGTAGATGGTCATCTGGCCGGTTTTATCCGGGGAGAGGAACATATGGCTGGCGCGGGCGGCGCGGATCGCATCCACCGCAATGTGCGTGTTACCGTCGGTGCCGTTCTTAAAGCCGACCGGGCAGGAGAGCGCCGAGGCCATTTCCCGGTGGATCTGGCTTTCGGTCGTGCGTGCGCCAATTGCGCCCCAGCTGATCAGATCGGCGATAAACTGTCCGGTCACCATATCAAGGAACTCGGTGGCGGTCGGGACGCCCAGCGCGTTGACCTGCAGCAGCAGCTTGCGCGCCAGCTCAATGCCGTGATTAACGCGGTAGCTGCCGTTCAGGTCGGGATCGGAAATCAGCCCTTTCCAGCCCACCACGGTGCGCGGTTTTTCAAAGTAGGTGCGCATCACGATTTCGAGGCGCGCGGCGTGCTTGTCGCGCAGCCCCTTCAGGCGCTGGGCATAGTCCATCGCGGCATCAAGGTCGTGAATAGAGCAGGGGCCAACAATGACCAACAGGCGGCGATCTTCGCCATTAAGGATTTTTTCAATACGTTTGCGTGACGTTGTCACGTTTTCGGCTACTGCCGCAGAGACGGGATGCCGCTGGGCCAGTTCGGCTGGCGTAACCAGGCTGTCGATACGCGCCGTGCGCAGTTCATCGGTTTTGTTCATGGTGTTTCTCAGAATGTAGTGCTTCATCGGTAACTTACCGGGAAGTGATGGGCATCACCTTAAACCAATCCCCGCTGATTTCAAGTGCAGGGCATCTCTGCCCTGGCATGGGGTGGGAGTATACATGAACGCGAACTTGTGTACTAGCCTGTTAGTACATGCGGCGGTTCAGGCCCATGATATCAAGGATCTTGGTGGCGATTTCTTCTACGGAATAGTTCGTGCTGTTCAGCCACGGAATGTTGTTTTTCCGGTACAGCGCTTCGACTTCTGCCACCTCAAGGCGACACTGGCGTATCGAGGCGTAGCGGCTGTTCTCCCGGCGCTCTTCGCGGATCGCCGCCAGCCGTTCCGGGTTAATCGTCAGGCCAAACAGCTTGTGCTGCAGCGGTTTCAGCGCGGCGGGAAGCACCAGATTATCCATATCGTCGGCAATAAAGGGGTAGTTGGCGGCGCGGATACCAAACTGCAGCGCCAGATACAGGCTGGTGGGGGTTTTCCCGCAGCGTGAGACGCCGAGTAAAATCACCTGCGCCTGATCGAGGTTGCGCATCGAAATGCCGTCATCATGGGCGAGGGTGTAGTCAATGGCGGCGATACGGGCGTCGTACTTGATGATATTTGCCGGGTTGAGACCGTGGGTGCGGTGGGCGACCGGGGTCGGATCCAGCTTCAGCTCTTGCTGCAGCGGAGCCACCAGCGCCTGGACGATATCCTGACAAAAGCCTTCGCTCTGCAAAATGATATTGCGGATTTCCGGGATCACAATCGAGTAAAACACCAGCGGACGTTCGCCGGTTTGCTGGAAGATGGCGTCAATTTGGTCTTTAACCGCTTTGGCGCGGCTTTCGTTTTCAACGAACGGCAGGGTGATGCTGTTGATGGCGACCGGAAATTGTGACATCACCGCGTGGCCCAGCACTTCGGCGGTGATCGCCGTACCATCGGAAATATAAAAAACGTGGCGATCGACAGCATTATCCATTTTGCGCACCTTAACTCTCAGAGGTAATTACCTGAAAGCATAAATTAAAAAAGTTAAATACAACAGTCAACGCGGTGCGGAAATTAAAAATGAAACGCTATTTTTATTTTTAATGAAAGGGGTGTTTCATTTTTATAAATCACCCTAAAGTCTGATATTTTCTGTGGGAATCTATATTAATCATCAGGTTATGATTTAAGCGGGAACAGTCTTAAAAGCTAAAAAATAAAATTGCTTACACGATTCACCGTTTTTTTAGCGCGGATAAATATGCCAGTATAAATACGTAGTAAGGAGTTTCTTAAAACCCGTTCATATATCACAAAAGGATTGTTTCGATGTCCAACAATGGCTCGTCACCGCTGGTGCTTTGGTATAACCAACTCGGCATGAATGATGTAGACAGAGTTGGAGGCAAAAATGCCTCCCTGGGTGAAATGATTACCAATCTGTCCAGTATGGGTGTCTCCGTACCGAATGGATTTGCCACCTCCGCCGATGCGTTTAACGACTTTTTAGACCAAAGCGGTGTAAACCAGCGCATTTACGAACTACTGGACAACACGGACATTGATGATGTTTCTGAGCTTGCCAAAGCCGGGGCACAGATCCGCCAGTGGATCATCGATACACCTTTCCAGCCTGAACTGGAACACGCTATCCACGACGCCTATGACCAGCTCTCCGCTGATGATGCTCAGGCCTCTTTCGCCGTGCGCTCCTCCGCCACCGCCGAAGATATGCCAGACGCCTCGTTTGCCGGGCAGCAGGAGACCTTCCTCAACGTGCAGGGCTATGATGCCGTGCTGGTGGCGGTCAAACACGTCTTTGCCTCCCTGTTCAATGACCGCGCCATCTCCTATCGCGTGCATCAGGGTTACGACCACCGCGGCGTCGCGCTGTCGGCGGGCGTACAGCGTATGGTGCGTTCGGACTTAGCATCGTCAGGCGTGATGTTCTCTATTGATACCGAATCGGGTTTCGATCAGGTGGTCTTTATCACCTCCGCCTGGGGTCTGGGCGAGATGGTGGTGCAGGGCGCGGTCAACCCGGACGAATTTTACGTGCATAAACCGACCCTGGCCGCGGATCGTCCGGCCATCGTGCGTCGCACCATGGGATCGAAAAAGATCCGCATGATTTATGCCCCGTCGCAGGAGCACGGCAAACAGGTTCGCATTGAAGACGTCCCGCAGGAGCAGTGCGATCGCTTCTCGCTGACCGATGCCGAAGTGCAGGAGCTGGCGAAGCAGGCGGTGCAGATTGAAAAACACTACGGCCGCCCGATGGATATCGAGTGGGCGAAAGACGGCAACACCGGCAAGCTGTTTATTGTGCAGGCGCGTCCGGAAACCGTGCGCTCGCGCGGCCAGGTGATGGAGCGGTATACGCTGCATGCGCAGGGCAATATTATCGCCGAGGGTCGCGCTATCGGCCATCGTATCGGCGCAGGCCCGGTGAAGGTGATCCACGACATCAGCGAGATGAACCGTATCCAGCCGGGCGACGTGCTGGTAACCGACATGACCGACCCGGACTGGGAACCGATCATGAAAAAGGCCGCGGCGATTGTCACTAACCGCGGCGGGCGGACCTGTCACGCGGCGATCATCGCCCGTGAGCTGGGCATTCCGGCAGTGGTTGGCTGCGGCGACGCCACCGAGCGCATGAAGGACGACGAGAACGTTACCGTCTCCTGTGCCGAAGGCGACACCGGCTACGTCTACGCCGAGCTGCTGGACTTCAGCGTGAAAAGCTCCAGCGTCGATACCATGCCGGATCTGCCGCTGAAGATCATGATGAACGTCGGCAACCCGGACCGGGCATTTGACTTTGCCTGTCTACCAAACGAAGGGGTCGGCCTGGCGCGTCTGGAATTTATCATCAACCGCATGATCGGGGTTCACCCGCGTGCGCTGCTGGAGTTTGACGACCAGGATCCAAAGCTGCAGAAAGAAATACGCGAGATGATGAAAGGCTACGACTCGCCGAAAGCGTTCTACGTGGGTCGCCTGAGCGAGGGGATTGCTACCCTCGGTGCGGCGTTCTACCCGAAACGCGTCATCGTGCGTCTGTCCGACTTCAAATCCAACGAATACGCCAACCTGGTGGGCGGCAAGCGCTACGAGCCGGAAGAAGAGAACCCGATGCTGGGCTTCCGCGGGGCCGGTCGTTACGTCTCCGACAGCTTCCGCGACTGCTTTGCGCTGGAGTGCGACGCGGTGAAATATGTGCGTAACGAGATGGGGCTGACCAACGTCGAGATCATGGTGCCGTTCGTGCGTACCGTCGATCAGGCCAAGGCGGTGGTGGACGAGCTGGCGCGTCAGGGTCTGAAGCGCGGCGAAAACGGGCTCAAAATCATCATGATGTGTGAGATCCCTTCCAACGCCCTGCTGGCAGAGCAGTTCCTCGAGCACTTCGACGGCTTCTCTATCGGCTCCAACGACATGACGCAGCTGGCGCTGGGTCTGGATCGCGACTCTGGCGTGGTATCGGCCCTGTTCGATGAACGTAACGAAGCGGTGAAAGCGCTGCTGTCGATGTCCATCCGCGCGGCGAAGAAGCAGGGCAAGTACGTCGGTATTTGTGGTCAGGGTCCGTCGGATCACGAAGACTTTGCTGCCTGGCTGATGGAAGAGGGGATCGACAGCCTGTCCCTGAACCCGGACACCGTGGTGCAAACCTGGCTGAGCCTGGCTGAACTCAACAAGTAATCCGTCGGTTATGCCGCATAAAAGGTGAGGATAATATCCTCACCTTTTTTATTTCCGCACGACTATTTGCACCCCGTCACAAATAAAACAAAAAACCAAATATCATAATTTGTCTGGGCATTTAGACAATTGTTAGCCTGCAAGGCGTTGCTAATACTTGAGCCTCACTGCGCATTACCCTACAGCATGCGCATCTGGTTGAAATACGTTTTAACCTGACAATAAGGCTCATTAAAAATGACACTCTCCTCTGTTTTGCGTACCAAAGATAAAATAGGTTACGGCTTAGGTGATATGGCCAGCGCGTTGGTCTGGCAGACCGCAACCTTATTTCTGGCTTACTTTTATACCGATGTTTTTGGCCTACCGGCGGCGATTATGGGCACCATGTTTTTGGTGGTGCGGGTGGTGGATGCTTTTGTCGATCCCTGCATTGGCGCGCTGGTGGATCGCACCCAAACGCGCCACGGTCGCTTTCGTCCCTGGCTGCTGTGGTTTGCCATTCCGTTTGGCGTCAGCTGCCTGATTACCTTCTACGTACCCGATGTCGGGCCGACGGCAAAAATCCTCTATGCCTGCGTCACCTATACCCTGTTAAGCCTGATCTACTCCGCCATTAACGTGCCGTACTGCGCAATGCCCGGCGCCCTGACGCTGGACCCGCGTGAACGTCACTCCCTGCAGTCCTGGCGCTTTGGCCTGTCGTTTATCGGCGGGCTGATCGTCACGGTGATCGCCCTGCCGCTGGTCTCTCATTTGGGCCAGGGCAACGTGCAGAAAGGCTACTTCTATGCCATGAGCCTGATGGGATTATTAGGGATTGTTTTATTCTTCTGCTGTTTCTTTATGACCCGCGAACGTTATTCCCCGCGTAATGACACCACCGGTTCTATGCTGTCTGATTTAAAACTGCTGGCCGGTAATAGCCAGTGGCGGATTGTTTTTCTGTTCAATATTTTACTGTTAACCGCCGTGGTCACCCGCGGCTCTGCAACCCTGTATTACGTCAAATATGTGCTGCTGCGCCCTGAACTGGTCTTTGCTTTTATTGTCTCGGGGATGGTGGCGTCATTAACCGGTGCCCTATTATCCGAACGGTTATTAGGGAAATTTGACCGCGTGCGTGCCTATCAGTGGACCATTATTTCCTTTGTGATTTTTGGCGCGCTGATTTTCTTCATTCCCCCTTCGCAGGTGGGGCTGATCATGGGCCTGAACATTGTCTTTAGCTTTATTCAAAACCTGACCACCCCACTGCAGTGGACCATGTTCTCGGACGTGGTCGACTACGAAGAGCAGCGCAGCGGTCGTCGGCTGGACGGGCTGGTGTTCTCGACGGCGCTGTTCGCCATTAAGTTTGGTCTGGCGCTGGGCGGCGCGGTGGTGGGCTGGGTGCTGGGAACGGTGGATTACGTTCCCGGTCTGGAGACCCAGGCACCTGCTGTTCTCTCGACCATCAATGCGCTGTTTACCCTCATTCCCTGCGCGCTGTTTATCGCCATGGTGGCGCTGCTCTCCCGCTATGCGCTTAACAGCCAGCGGGTGGATGCCATTGCGCGTGAACTGGCAAGCAAACGCGAATCCCGTACCGATGCCGGAACGCTTAACCCGGCCATTCATTCTGCGACTCAGGAGTAACCGATGACTGCTATCTACAAGGACGCGGGCCACCCCGTTGATGAACGCGTTGCCGATTTACTGGCACGCATGACCCCGGAAGAGAAATTTGCCCAGATGCACGCTTACTGGCTCATCCTCGATGAACAGGGCAATCACCGCGAGCGTAGCGATCTGAGCGACGAATTTGCCGGCGTCAGCGAGCAGGCCGCCCTGAGTGAACGCCTGAAGCTGGGGGTCGGGCAGATCACCCGCCCGCTGGGCACCCACATTGTCGAGGCCAGTAAGGGGGTACGCGCCGCCAACCGCCTGCAGCGGATGATGATGGAGGAGACGCGACTCGGCATTCCGGCGCTGTTCCACGAGGAGTGCCTGGTGGGATTACTGTGCAAAGACGCAACGCTGTTCCCGTCCTCGCTCAACTACGGCTCCACCTGGGATCCCGATTTAGTGATGCGCGCAGCCCAGCAGATTGGCAAAGAAGCGCGCTCGGTTGGCTGCCAGCAGGGGCTGGCGCCGGTGCTGGACGTCTCTCGCGACGTGCGCTGGGGGCGCACGGAAGAGACCTTTGGCGAAGATCCCTGGCTGGTGGGCGTGATGGCAACGGCCTATGTTAACGGGCTGCAGGGGGATAAGCGCGACCTGCTGGCAACCCTCAAACACTATGTCGGCCACTCGTTTAGCGAAGGGGCGCGCAACCATGCCCCGGTGCATCTGGGCTTTAGCGAACTCAACGACACCTTCCTGCTGCCGTTTGAGATGGCGGTCAAGCTGGCGAATGCCGGGTCGGTAATGCCCGCCTATCACGATATCGATAATCAGCCCGGCCACAGCGACCACTTCCTGCTCACCACCGTGTTACGCGAACAGTGGGGCTTTGACGGGATCGTGGTGGCCGATTATGGCGGCGTCAGTTTATTGCATCAGCATCACGGCATTGCCCATGATGCGGCCGAATCGGCGGCGCTGGCATTTAACGCCGGGCTCGACGTGGAGCTGCCGAAAGATGACTGCGCCCGCCATCTCGCCGATGCGGTAGACCGTGGCTTGATATCGATGACCCAAATCGACGCGATCGTCACCCGCGTGCTGCGGGAGAAGTTCCGCCTCGGGCTGTTTGAACACCCTTATGTTGATGAAAGCGGCATTGATTTGCAAAGCGATGAAACGCGGCAGGTCGCACGCGAGGTAGCCAGCCGCTCCCTCACCCTGTTGGAAAACAACGGCATTTTGCCCCTGAGTGGTAAGTCGCGGATTGCCGTGGTGGGCCCCACCGCTGACGATCCGCTGGCACTGCTGAGCGGGTACAGCTTCCCGGTGCATTTGATCATCAGCGACATGCTGGAAGAGACCGCCCAGGTCACCACCCCGCTGCAGGCGCTGACGCACTACCTTGGCGAGAGCCACGTTCAGTACGCCAAAGGGTGCCACATTATTGAAACACGGATGGCGGGCGCACCGGTGTTCCCGGGGGACAGCAGCGGAAAACCGATGCAGCAGTCCCCGGTATCAACAGATACCAGCCTGATCCCCCACGCCGTGCGGGTGGCGAACGACAGCGATCTGGTGGTGGCCTGCGTGGGCGACCTGGCGGGCCTGTTCCAGAGCGGTACCGTTGGGGAGGGCTCGGATACCGACAGCCTGAATTTGCCCGGCGTACAGCAACAGCTGCTGGAAGCCCTGGTCGCCACCGGCAAACCGATTGTGGTGGTGATGACCGGCGGTCGGCCTTACAACCTTCAGGGGCTGGAGGGTCGTGTCGCGGCCCTGATGATGGCGTGGGCGCCGGGGCAGGAGGGCGGCTGGGCCATCGCCGACGTGCTGACCGGACGCGCAGAGCCCCAGGGCCGGCTGGTGGTCAGCGTGCCAAAAAGCGCCGGGGCGATGCCGTTTTATTACAACCACAAGCTAAAAAGTGGCGGGACGCCGTTCGCGTTCCACTTCGGGGCTCGCTATCCTTTTGGCTTCGGTCTTGGCTGGACCACGTTCAGTTGGGGGGCCGCGCGCGTGGCGCACAGCAAGGTGCCCGTCGACGGGGAGGTGACCCTGAGTATCGAGGTGACAAACAGTGGCGAGCGCAGCGGCAGCGAGGTGGTGCAGGTCTACGTCCGGGATAAGGTCGCCAGCCTGGTGCGACCGTTGCAGGAGCTAAAGGCGTTTCAGCGCGTCACGCTCTCGCCGGGCGCAAGCGCCACGCTCACCTTCACGCTGCCGGTTGATCTGTTCAACTTCACCCGTCGGGACGGTAAACGCATCGTCGAGCCCGGTGAGTTTGAGCTGCAAATTGGCGCATCGTCGGCAGATATTCGCGAGGTGATCACCGTTGAGGCAACGGGGGAGACCCGGATACTGTCTGGTGCGTGGCGCATGCTGAGCCACTGCGTGGTGAATTAAGGTAAGTTGCTGTAATGCTGTGTGTTTTCAGGATAAAAAAAAGCCCATCGTGGGAGATGGGCAAAGACTACACACAGCAATTCATATTTCACTCAGGGGATTTCCATGCTTATAAATCAAGGTGTTGATTCATAACCGTGACCTAATAGTAGGCATGGTGAATTTTTGCGTCGATCAGATTCGTCTCAATAGTTTAACGGAGGTGAAGATTTTGTGAGGTGAATGAGGCGATTACGTGAGGAAGTCAGTTCAGGTGCGGTTAAATAAAAAGCGAATGTTAAGTAACGCTTAACTTTCTGGTGGGCGAACCCACCAGAATGCTGGCAGATTACTTCTTCAACTCTTCGCTTTCATTAAGGGTTGCCAGCAGCACATCGGGATCGGTCTGCGGCATCGGTACTTCATGCACCCAGGCGGAGAACAGTCGCCAGGAGACCGCCAGCAGCACCGGACCGATAAACAGGCCAATCATCCCGAAGGCAATCAGCCCGCCGATGACGCCGGAGAGGATCAGGATTAACGGCAAGTCGGCACCCATACGGATCAGCATCGGCCGAATTACGTTATCCATCGTTCCCACTACGCAGCTCCAGACCAGCAGCACCGTGCCCCAGGTGGTATCGCCACTCCAGTACAGCCAGATGATGGCCGGAACCAGCACCAGCAGCGGCCCCAGCTGCATCAGGCAGGTTAACAGCATCAGCACGGTGAACAGCGTGGCGTAAGGCACGCCAGCAATCGCCAGACCAATTCCGCCCAGCACCGACTGCACCAGCGCCGTTACGACCACGCCCAGAGCAACTGCCCGGACAGCCTGCGCTGCCAGCAGCATTGCGGCATCACCGCGCGCGGAGGCGAGGCGTGTTGCAAAATGACGCACCCCAAGCGCCACCTGCTCGCCGCGCCAGTACAGCAGGGCGCTGAACAGCAGCATCAGCACGCAGTGGACCACAAAGCGGCCAAGGTGCGCAGCGGTACCGACAAACCAGGTCGTAGTGGCACCGATATAAGGCCGGACTTTAGCCATAATCGCGCTGCCGCCCATCTCCAGCAGGTTGTGCCAGCCGGCATACAGCTTATCGCCAACCAGCGGGATGTCGTTCAGCCACGCCAGATCCGGTAGCGACATATCGCCGCTGGAAATGCTGGTGATAAGCGGCCCGCTGCCGTCCACCAGACTATTGACCAGCAGGGCAATCGGGATCACAAACAGCAGGACCAGCAGCAGGGTCATTACCAGCACCGCCAGCGAACGACGACCAAACAGCAGGCGCTCAAGGCGGATAAACAGCGGCCAGGTGGCAATCACCACCGTTCCCGCCCACGCGAAGCCAAGAATAAAGGGTTGAACGATCCACAGACACGCAATAATCATGATTGCCAGGAACAGCACCGACAGCAAAATTTGCGCAACGTCCCTGGGCTGATGTCGATTGACCATAGTTTGAATTTACCTTTGAAGGACACCAGCATGGCTGGTGAGAACATGAAACCACGTGACTCTAATGATTAGTGATTTCAGCGATTTTTGACAGGCAGATTCTGCCTGTAATTCTGTCGGGCGCATAAGAAAAAAATGTGATACAAACAGGGAGACACAACGCAAACGATTATCTACAACAATTTAGATGGGGCAGGGTCGACAGTAATGATCCCACAAATTTCTCAGGCACCGGGCGTCGTTCAGCTGGTGCTCAATTTTTTGCAGGCTTTGGAGCAACAGGGTTTTACCGGCGATACCGCCACACGTTATGCCGACAGGCTGACCATGGCGACCGACAACAGTATCTACCAGCTACTTCCCGATGCCGTCGTTTTCCCCCGTTCGACCGCTGATGTGGCATTAATTGCCCGTCTGGCGTCACAGGAACTTTTCACTTCGCTGATCTTCACTCCCCGCGGCGGCGGTACCGGCACCAACGGTCAGGCGCTGAACCAGGGGATCATCGTCGATATGTCCCGCTACATGAACCGCATCATCGAGATCAATCCTGAAGAGGGCTGGGTGCGCGTTGAGGCCGGAGTTATCAAAGATCAGCTCAATCAGTATCTCAAGCCGTACGGCTATTTCTTTGCCCCGGAGCTGTCTACCAGTAACCGCGCGACCCTGGGCGGGATGATCAACACCGATGCCTCCGGGCAGGGGTCGCTGGTGTACGGTAAAACCTCCGATCACGTCCTCGGCGTGCGGGCGGTTTTGTTGGGTGGCGATATTCTCGATACCCAGCCGATGCCGGTTGAGCTTGCTGAAACGCTCGGCAAAGAGACCACCACCAGCGGGCGGATCTACCGTACCGTACTGGACAGCTGCCGCGATAACCGTCAGCTGATTATTGATAAATTCCCGAAACTGAACCGCTTCCTCACCGGCTACGATCTGCGTCATGTGTTTAATGACTCCCTGAGCCAGTTCGATCTGACCCGCATCCTGACCGGTTCGGAAGGGACGCTGGCGATGATCACCGAGGCGCGTCTCGACATCACCCGGCTGCCGAAAGTGCGCCGTCTGGTGAACGTGAAGTACAACTCCTTTGACTCTGCCCTGCGCAACGCGCCGTTTATGGTGGAGGCCCGCGCGCTGTCGGTGGAAACCGTCGACTCAAAAGTGCTGAATCTGGCGCGGGAAGATATCGTCTGGCACTCGGTCAGCGAGCTTATCACCGACGTGCCCGATAAAGAGATGCTGGGCCTGAACATCGTCGAGTTTGCCGGTGATGACGGCGAACTGATTGACAGCCAGGTCACCAGCCTGTGTCAGCGTCTGGATGAGCTGATGGTGCTGGGTGAGGGCGGGGTGATTGGCTGGCAGCTGTGCCAGGATCTCTCCGGCATCGAGCGTATCTACGCGATGCGTAAAAAAGCGGTTGGTCTGCTGGGTAACGCCAAAGGCGCGGCCAAGCCGATCCCGTTTGCTGAAGACACCTGCGTGCCGCCGGAACATCTGGCGGACTATATTGTCGAGTTCCGCGCGCTGCTCGACAGCCACGGCCTGAGCTACGGCATGTTCGGCCACGTGGATGCCGGGGTGCTGCACGTGCGCCCGGCGCTGGACATGTGCGATCCGCAGCAGGAGATCCTGATGAAGAAGATCTCCGACGACGTGGTGACGCTTACCGCTAAATACGGCGGCCTGCTGTGGGGTGAGCACGGAAAAGGCTTCCGCGCCGAATACAGCCCGGCTTTTTTTGGCGAGCAACTGTACGCCGAGCTGCGTAAAATCAAAGCTGCCTTCGACCCGGATAACCGCCTCAACCCGGGTAAGATCTGCCCGCCTGCGGGCATCGACGCCCCGATGATGAAGGTGGATGCGGTCAAACGCGGCACCTACGATCGCCAGATCCCGATTGCGGTGCGCTCTTCCTGGCGCGGGGCGATGGAGTGTAACGGCAACGGTCTGTGCTTTAACTTCGATGCCAAAAGCCCGATGTGCCCATCGATGAAAATCACCAGCAACCGCATTCACTCCCCGAAAGGGCGCGCGACGCTGGTGCGCGAGTGGCTGCGTCTGCTGGCCGACCGCGGCGTGGATCCGCTGGCGCTGGAAAAAGAGCTGCCGGAAAAACGCGCCAGCCTGCGTACCCTCGTCGAGCGGACCCGCAACAGCTGGCACGCGCGCAAAGGCGAGTACGATTTTTCCCACGAAGTGAAAGAGGCGATGTCGGGCTGCCTGGCCTGTAAAGCCTGTTCCACCCAGTGTCCGATCAAGATCGACGTGCCGGAATTCCGCTCGCGCTTCCTGCAGCTCTATCACACCCGCTACCTGCGCCCGATGCGCGATCATCTGGTGGCGACGGTCGAGATCTACGCCCCGCTGATGGCGCGTGCGCCGAAAACCTTCAATTTCTTTATCAACCAGCCGCTGGTGCGCAAGCTGTCCGAGAAGCATATCGGCATGATCGATCTGCCGCTGCTCTCCACGCCGTCGCTGCAGCGTCAGATGGTTGGCCACCGTTCGGCCAACCTGACCCTGGAGCAGCTTGAAGCGCTGAGCCCGGAGCAAAAAGCCAAAACGGTGCTGGTGGTGCAGGATCCGTTTACCAGCTACTACGACGCGCAAGTGGTGGCTGACTTTATCCGCCTGGTGGAGCGTTTAGGCTACCAGCCGGTGCTGCTGCCGTTCTCGCCGAACGGCAAGGCCCAGCACATTAAGGGCTTCCTCAATCGCTTTGCCAGAACCGCGCAAAAAACCTCTGACTTCCTCAACCGGGTCGCGCTGCTGGGGATGCCGATGGTCGGGGTCGATCCGGCGCTGGTGCTGTGCTATCGCGATGAGTACAAGCAGACGCTGGGCGACGCGCGCGGCGACTTTAACGTGATGCTGGTCCACGAGTGGCTTCCGGCGATCGTCAACGCGCAAGCCGTCCAGGAAACCAGCGGGGAGTCGTGGTATCTGTTCGGGCACTGCACCGAAGTGACCGCCCTGCCGACGGCACCTTCACAATGGGCCTCAATCTTTGCCCGCTTTGGCGCGAAGCTCGAGAGCGTCAGCGTCGGCTGCTGCGGCATGGCGGGTACTTACGGGCATGAGGTGGTGAATCATGCCAACTCACTGGGAATTTATGAGCTCAGCTGGCATCAGGCAATGCAGCGTCTGCCGCGTAATCGCTGCCTGGCGACGGGTTATTCCTGTCGCAGCCAGGTGAAACGCGTCGAGGGCAGCGGCGTGCGCCATCCACTGCAGGCTTTACTGGAGATTATGGGATGATCTGGAAACGTGCCGTCACGCTGCAGGCGTTAAACGCCATGGGCGAGGGTAATATGGTCGGGCTGCTGGATATCCAGTTTACCCGTATCGGTGACAGCGAACTGGAAGCGACGATGCCGGTGGACAGCCGCACCCATCAGCCGTTTGGGCTGCTGCACGGCGGCGCGTCGGTGGTGCTGGCCGAAACCCTGGGCTCGGTGGCGGGCTATCTCTGCACCGAAGGCGAACAGAAGGTGGTGGGGGTTGAAATTAACGCCAACCATCTGCGTTCCGTGCGCAGCGGGCGGGTGCGCGGCGTCTGTCGGGCGCTGCACAACGGCAGCCGACATCAGGTGTGGCAGATCGATATTCTTGATGAGCAGGAACGCCTGTGCTGTTCCTCGCGCCTAACCACCGCAGTGGTGTAAAACAGCAAGCTGGCCGGCTTTTGTCATAATTCGCCATTTTTGACAAAGCCGCGCGCCGCATTTGTGAGACTATTCTGATGCTCCTTCAAGAGCTAAGCCATGAAGAGTGCCGGAGATAAGCGCCGGATGGAGTAAGGAACCCTTAAGATTGCCGCTGGTAGTCTTAAGGGTTTTCTTTTTTGTGCCTCACGCGCAATGCGTGACCGTATCCGGAGAGGGCCCACGCTCCAGAAACGTCGAAAGCGCGATATAGCTGCGTACAGAACGCACGCCCTCCAGGCTCTGGATCTCCATCAGGAAGGTCTCTAACGACTCCGTATCATTCGCCCGCACTTTGATAAACACGCACCCATCCCCGGCAACCGTATGCAGCTCTTCCACTTCCGGTCGGCTGGTAAATTTCAGCAGTTCGCGGGTGGCGTTATAGCTGCTGGTATCGATGATCAGAAACGATAGCAGCGTCCTTCCCAGCTTGCAGCCATCGAGTACCGCCACGGTTTTCTTGATCACCCCATCGCGCTTCAGACGCTTCACCCGATCGTGAACCGCGGGTGCGGACAGGTTCACGATTTTGCTCAGGTCGGTGTAACTGCGCGATGCATCCTCCATCAGCGCACTTAATATTTTTCGGTCGATCCGGTCCAGATCGGCAGGTTTATGCCGGGTCTGCCTAATCACATCTGTTTCTTTCTCATCTGCACTCATAACGCTCTCCTGCCGAACGGAATGGCATTTATATTTGTTTTGACCTTATACCATTCAGTCAAAATACCCTAATGGAGTTAATATGCCCCTTGCTTTATTCGCCCTCGCTATCGGTGCTTTTGGAATAGGCCTGACCGAGTTTGTCGTCGCGGGCATTCTGCCGCAGATCGCGGACGGTTTCGGTGTCGATATTCCTACCGCCGGGCTGATGGCCACCACCTACGCGCTGGGGGTGTTTGTCGGCGCGCCGGTGCTGACGGTCATCGGTGGGCGCTTTCCCCGCAAGAGCCTGCTGATCGGGCTGGCGTTCATTTTCACCCTCGGGAATGTGATTACCGCCATCGCGCCGACGTTGAATATCGCGCTGCTCGGACGGGTGATCACCTCCTTTAATCACGGCGCGTTCTTTGGCATCGGCTCCATTATTGCGGCGTCGCTGGTGGCACCGGGCCGCCAGGCCAGCGCGATTGCCTTTATGTTCTCCGGGTTGACGCTGGCGAATCTGCTCGGTGTCCCGGCGGGAACATGGCTGGCGCAGGCCTATGGCTGGCGGCTGGTGTTCTGGGCGATCGCCGGTATTGGTCTGGTGACGATGGCCTGTATTGCCCTGCTGGTGCCACACATCAAAAAAGGCCCGGCGATTGCACTGCGCACCGAACTGCGGGCGTTTATCGATCCACAGGTACTGCTGGCGATGGGGATCACCGTTTTTGGTCCGGCGGCCTTTTTCACCTCTATCACCTATATTGCGCCGATGATGACCGGCGAGGCGGGTTTTTCCGACGCCCAGGTGGCAGGGCTGATGGTGCTGTTTGGTCTCGGGCTGGCGGTAGGGAACGGGATCGGCGGACGCTTCGCCGACCGCTCGCTGTTCGGGACGCTGTACGCGACCCTGGCGGCACAGGGGATGGTGCTGCTGGTATTCTGGATAGGTGCCGGGAACGGGATTGTCGCCTCAGTCTGTGTGTTCCTGATGGCGGCGTTTGGCTTCGCGACGGTTTCGCCGATCCAGAAGCTGGTAATGGATCGTGCAAGCCGGGCAGGCGCGCCCACCATGGCGGCGTCGGTGAATATCGGCATGTTTAACCTCGGGAATGCGTTAGGTGCCTGGGCTGGTGGGGTGACCATCGCCGCCGGATTCGGGTTGGCCTCGCCTAACTGGGCCGGGGCAGCCCTGTCATTCATCGCCCTCGGGTTGGCTATTCTCGCGCAGTTCAGCGCCAGAAATGCGCCCGTTCAGCTCGCAACCGAATAAATAAACGTGGCCGGATAACCCCATCCGGCCCCACTGCGGTGCGGCAAGCCCATGATTACGCTGGCGTCCGTAATATAACTGTTTGATTTGCCTGCTATTGCCAGCGTGATAATTTTTTTCACCCCTATCTCAAAAATAGGTACTCCCTATACATCTTTTCCCTTGTAACCGTTTTCGTCGATTAGCCTTTCTAAAGCCATTAATAATCAATGGATTGCAGAAAAAAATCGAACCCTGATAACCCTCCGTGCAGGGTCTATGCTTAATAAAAGTCACCAAAAAGGGCGATTAAGGCGAAAGCCCCTGCTGTCAGGGGGTTGAAGTGATAATCGTTATCACTAACATGGTGTTATGCCCTGATGGCGCAATACATAAGGTGGACCTATGGAACTGCATTCAGAAACGTTTGACCCGACAGATTTTGCATGGCGTGGATTAACGCTGACCTCTGCCGCGGCGGCGCATATTCGCGAGCTGGCCAGCAAACAGTCCGGCTTGCTGGGCGTGCGCTTAGGCGTGAAGACCACCGGCTGCGCCGGTTTTGGTTATGTGCTGGGTACCGTCACTCAACCGGAGAAAGACGATCTGGTCTTCGAGCGTGATGGCGCAAGGCTGTACGTACCGCTGCAGGCGATGCCGTTTATTGACGGCACGGAGGTGGATTACGTGCGCGAAGGCTTAAACCAGTTATTCAAATTCAATAACCCGAAAGCCCAGAACGAATGCGGCTGCGGCGAAAGTTTTGGGGTATAGGCGGTATTATGTCTCGACAAACTGAAGCAACTGACGATGTCAACACCTGGTCCGGCGGCCATCTTAATTACAAAGAGGGCTTCTTCACCCAATTGCAGACCGATGAGCTGGCAAAGGGGATCAACGAAGAGGTCATTCGCGCCATTTCCGCTAAGCGTAACGAACCTGAGTGGATGCTCGAATTCCGCCTGAATGCGTTTAAAGCCTGGCTGGAGATGGAGGAGCCGCACTGGCTGAAGGCGCATTACGACAAGCTTAACTATCAGGATTACAGCTACTACTCGGCGCCGTCCTGCGGGAACTGTGACGACACCTGCGCCTCGGAGCCGGGTGCGGTGCAGCAGACCGGGGCCAATACCTTCCTCAGTAAAGAGGTGGAAGAGGCCTTCGAGCAGCTCGGCGTGCCGGTGCGCGAAGGACGCGAAGTCGCGGTTGACGCCATCTTCGACTCCGTCTCCGTCGCCACTACCTACCGGGAAAAGCTCGGTGAGCAGGGGATCATCTTCTGTTCGTTTGGCGAAGCCATTCACGATCACCCGGAGCTGATTAAGAAATACCTCGGCACCGTGGTGCCCGGTAACGACAACTTCTTTGCCGCCCTTAACGCGGCAGTGGCCTCCGACGGCACCTTTATCTACGTGCCGAAAGGCGTGCGCTGTCCGATGGAGCTCTCGACCTATTTCCGCATCAACGCCGAAAAAACCGGCCAGTTTGAACGCACGATCCTGGTGGCGGATGAAGGCAGCTACGTCAGCTACATTGAGGGCTGTTCCGCCCCGGTGCGCGACAGCTATCAGCTGCACGCGGCGGTGGTAGAAGTGATCATCCACAAAGACGCCGAAGTGAAGTACTCGACGGTGCAGAACTGGTTCCCGGGGGATGGCAATACCGGCGGCATTCTAAACTTCGTCACCAAGCGTGCGCTGTGCGAAGGTGAGAACAGTAAAATGTCGTGGACCCAGTCGGAAACCGGCTCGGCCATCACCTGGAAATACCCGAGCTGCATTCTGCGCGGCGACAACTCCATCGGCGAGTTTTACTCGGTGGCGCTGACCAGCGGACATCAGCAGGCCGACACCGGCACCAAGATGATCCACATCGGTAAAAACACCAAATCCACCATCATCTCGAAAGGGATCTCGGCGGGCAAAAGCCAGAACAGCTATCGCGGGCTGGTCAAAATCATGCCGACCGCCACCAACGCGCGCAACTTTACCCAGTGTGACTCGATGCTGATCGGCCCGGACTGCGGGGCGCATACCTTCCCATACGTCGAGTGCCGTAACAACAGCGCCCAGCTCGAACACGAAGCCACCACCTCGCGCATTGGCGAAGATCAGCTGTTCTACTGTCTGCAGCGCGGCATCAGCGAAGAAGATGCCATCTCGATGATCGTAAACGGTTTCTGTAAGGACGTATTCTCTGAACTGCCGCTGGAGTTTGCCGTGGAAGCCCAGAAATTACTGGCGATTAGCCTTGAACACAGCGTCGGTTAAGCATTAAGGAAAGCACATGTTAAGCATCAAAGATTTACAGGTCAGTGTGGAAGATAAAGCGATCCTGCGCGGTCTGAGCCTCGAGGTGCGCCCGGGCGAAGTCCACGCCATTATGGGGCCGAACGGGTCGGGGAAAAGTACGCTCTCAGCCACTCTGGCCGGGCGTGAAGATTACGAGGTCGTCGGCGGTTCGGTCGACTTTAAGGGCAAAGATCTGCTTGAACTGTCCCCGGAAGATCGCGCGGGCGAAGGCATCTTTATGGCCTTCCAGTATCCGGTCGAAATTCCCGGCGTCAGCAATCAGTTCTTTTTGCAGACCGCGCTGAATGCCGTGCGTAAGTACCGTAGCGAAGAGGCGCTGGACCGCTTCGATTTTCAGGATCTGATGGAAGAGAAAATCCAGCTGCTGAAAATGCCGGAAGATCTGCTCACCCGCTCGGTCAACGTCGGTTTCTCCGGCGGCGAGAAGAAGCGCAACGACATTTTGCAGATGGCGGTGCTGGAGCCAGAGCTGTGTATCCTTGATGAAACCGACTCCGGGCTGGACATCGACGCCCTGAAAATCGTCGCCGATGGCGTTAACGCCCTGCGCGACGGTAAGCGCTCGTTCATCATCGTCACCCACTATCAGCGCATCCTTGACTACATCAAGCCGGACTACGTGCACGTGCTGTATCAGGGACGGATTGTGAAATCAGGTGATTTCTCGCTGGTGAAACAGCTGGAGGAGCAGGGCTATGGCTGGCTTAGCGAACAGCAGTAACGCGCTGCAACAGTGGCACCGTCTGTTTGAGGCGCAGGGCGAAAAACGCTCTGAGCAGGCGCAACAGCACCTGCAGCAGATGCTGCGCCTGGGCTTGCCGACGCGCAAGCATGAAGACTGGAAATACACTCCGCTGGAGGGGCTGACCAACGGTGAGTTTGTCTCCCGACTCGCCGAGGTGGAAAAGGCGCGTTGCGACGCGCTGGCGCTGCAGCTGGATGCCACGCGGCTGGTGTTCGTTGACGGGCGCTTTAGCCCGGCCTTGAGCGACAGCACCGACGACAGCGGCTTTGAGGTAACCCTAAACGATGATCGTCAGACGCTGGCGGCCCCCGTTCAGCCGGAGCTGTTTTTGCATCTGACCGAGAGCCTGGCGCAAAGCGTCACCCATATCAGCGTGAAGCGTAACCAGCGTCCGGCGAAGCCGCTGCTGATTATGCACATCACTCAGGGTCTGGAGGGGGAGGAGATCAACACCGCTCACTACCGCCATCACCTGACGCTGGCCGAAGGGGCAGAAGCGACCATCGTTGAGCATTACGTCAGCCTGACGTCGGCCCGGCATTTTACCGGCGCGCGCCTGACGATGAACGTGGCGGCCAACGCCCGCCTGCACCATATCAAGCTGGCGTTTGAGAATGCGGTGAGCCACCACTTCGCCCACAACGATATCCAGCTTGCGGCGGACGCCTCGGCGTTCAGCCACAGCTTCCTGCTCGGCGGGGCGGTGCTGCGCCACAACACCAGCACCCAGCTGAACGGCGAAAACACCACGCTGCGCATCAACAGCCTGGCGATGCCGGTGAAAAACGAAGTGTGCGACACCCGTACCTGGCTGGAGCACAACAAGGGCTACTGCAACAGCCGTCAGCTGCACAAAACCATCGTCAGCGACAAAGGTCGGGCGGTGTTTAACGGGCTGATTAACGTTGCGCAGCACGCGATTAAAACCGATGGCCAGATGACCAACAACAACCTGTTGCTGGGGCGTCTTGCAGAGGTGGACACCAAACCGCAGCTGGTGATCTACGCCGATGACGTGAAGTGCAGCCACGGCGCGACGGTGGGGCGGATTGATGATGAACAGATGTTCTATCTGCGCTCGCGCGGGATCGACCGGCAGGCGGCAGAGAAGATGATCATTTACGCGTTTGCCGCCGAGCTGACCGAAGCGCTCGACGACGAAACGTTAAGACAGCAGGTGCTGGCGCGTATCGGCCAGCGTCTGCCTGGAGGTGCCGCATGAGTTTCCCCGTAGAGAAAGTGCGGGCGGATTTTCCCGTCCTGACCCGTGAAGTGAACGGTCTGCCGCTTGCCTATCTCGACAGCGCCGCCAGCGCGCAAAAGCCTGCGCAGGTGATCGATGCCGAAGCGGAGTTTTACCGCCACGGCTACGCGGCGGTGCACCGGGGGATCCATACCCTCAGCGCGGAAGCCACCCAGCGGATGGAGAATGTCCGTACCCAGACTGGCGCGTTTCTTAATGCCCGCTCGCCGGAGGAGCTGATATTTGTGCGCGGCACCACCGAAGGGATCAACCTGGTGGCCAACAGCTGGGGCAGCGATCAGGTCCACGCCGGGGACAACATTCTGATAAGCCAGATGGAGCACCACGCTAACATCGTGCCCTGGCAGATGCTGTGCGAGCGCGTGGGCGCACAGCTTAGGGTGATCCCGCTGAACGCAGACGGAACCTTACAGCTTGAGCAGCTGGATACCCTGCTGGATGAACGTTCCCGGCTGGTCGCTATCACTCAGGTCTCGAACGTGCTGGGCACCGAAAACCCGGTGGCGGAGATCATCGCCAAGGCGCATCAGGTCGGCGCGAAAGTGCTGGTGGATGGCGCTCAGGCGGTGATGCACCACAAGGTTGACGTGCAGGCGCTGGACTGCGATTTTTACGTCTTCTCCGGGCATAAGCTGTACGGACCGACCGGCATCGGCGTGCTGTACGTCAAAGATGAAATCCTACAGGCGATGCCGCCGTGGGAAGGGGGCGGGTCGATGATCGCCACCGTCAGCCTGAGCGAAGGCACCACCTACGCGCGCGCGCCGTGGCGCTTTGAAGCCGGGACCCCCAACACCGGGGGCATTATCGGGCTCGGGGCGGCCATTGAGTATGTCTCCGCGATTGGCCTTGACGCCATTGCGGAGTACGAGCAGGTGCTGATGCACTACGCGCTGGCGGAGCTGGCCAGCGTACCGGATCTCAGGCTGTATGGCCCCGCCGACCGGCTGGGAGTAATTGCCTTTAACCTCGGCAAGCATCACGCCTATGACGTCGGTAGCTTCCTCGATAACTACGGGGTGGCGGTGCGAACCGGGCACCACTGCGCCATGCCGCTGATGGCGTTCTACCAGGTACCGGCGATGTGCCGCGCATCGCTGGTGATGTACAACACAATGGAAGAGGTCGACAGACTGGTGGCCGGGCTGAAACGCACCCACCATCTGCTGGGCTAACAGAGAGGCAAGAGATGGCCGCGTTGCCGGACAAAGAAAAATTACTGCGTAACTTTACGCGTTGCGCTAACTGGGAAGAAAAATACCTCTACATTATTGAGCTGGGGCAGCGACTGCCTGCGCTTAGTGAGGATGAGCACCGCCCGGAAAACAGTATTCAGGGCTGTCAGAGCCAGGTGTGGATAATCATGCGCCAGAACGACGCCGGGATGATTGAATTAACCGGCGACAGTGATGCGGCAATTGTGAAAGGCCTTATCGCGGTGGTGTTTATTCTCTATCAGCAGATGTCCGCCCAGGATATTGCGGCTTTCGACGTGCGCCCGTGGTTTGAACAAATGGCGCTGGCCCAGCATTTAACCCCCTCCCGGTCCCAAGGGCTGGAAGCGATGATCCGCGCAATCCGCTCCAAAGCCGCCAACATTAGCTAAACTATCAGGACAGCTCTCATTCTGTTTCGCGAGGCGGTTCCCGCCTCGCTGGTTTTTCAGCTTTCTGACGTTCTGTCAGTGAATAAGGAATCTCAGCATGAAGCGCGCGTCTCTCATTACTCTTATTCTTTTTGGTTCGCTTAGCGCAGTGAATAGCGTCAGAGCGATGGACTATCCCTTGCCCCCGGCGGGCAGCCGCTTGATTGGGCAAAATCAGACCTACACCATTCAGGAAGGCGATAATAACCTGCAGGCCATCGCGCGCCGGTTTAATACCGCTGCCCATTTAATTCTCGAAACCAATAACACCATCGCGCCGGTCTATCCGGCACCGGGAACGGTAATCACTATTCCGTCGCAGATGCTGCTGCCAGATACCCCGCGGGAAGGCATTGTGGTGAACCTGGCGGAACTGCGGCTGTATTACTTCCCGCCGGGTGAAAACAGCGTCCAGGTCTATCCGCTGGGAATTGGTCAGTTAGGGCTGGAGACGCCGGTGTCGACCACCCGCGTCAGCCAGAAAATCCCCAATCCGACCTGGACGCCCACACCGGGCATCAGAGCGCGCTCGTTAGCGCAGGGCATCAAACTGCCCCCGGTGGTACCGGCAGGGCCGAATAACCCGCTGGGGCGCTATGCGCTGCGTCTGGGCATCGGTAACGGCGAATACCTCATTCACGGTACCAGCGCCCCGGACAGCGTCGGGCTGCGCGTCAGCTCCGGCTGCATGCGCATGAATGCCCCTGATATTAAAGCGCTGTTCGCGCAGGCACGGGTGGGCACGCGGGTGCAGATTATCAATGAGCCGGTGAAGTTCTCGGTGGAGCCGGACGGTAAGCGCTACGTTGAGGTACATCGCCCGCTGGCTATGCTGGAAGGTGAAAACCCACAAACGGTTCCGATTACGCAGACAGCAGGTCTGGCATCGTTTGTATCGCAGGGGGGGAGCGATAAGGTGCTGGTCAATAAAGCGTTGTCGCGTCGGGCAGGGATCCCGGTAGTGGTGTCAACGGGTGCCGGAACGGCTATCGAGAGTACGGGGCAGTCAGCGCTGAACCGTGAGATGCCGGTGGCGGTAACGCAGGCGCTGCAGTAAGGCGAATTCAGGGCAAAAAAAATGGCGCACGATGTGCGCCATTTTTATTAACAGGTACTATTACTTACGGTATTTAGTAGCCTGGTTGTCCAGACGCTGGTTAGCGCGTGCTGCGTCGTCTTTAGCAGCCTGAACGTCAGAACGCATTGCGTTCACGTCGTTGCTCAGCTGGTCAACTTTAGCGTTCAGAGTCTGAACGTCAGAAGACAGTTGGTCGATTTTAGCATTGCTAGAACAACCAGCCAGCATAGTAGAAGCCAGGATTACCGCGCCCAGTACCAGTTTAGTACGATTCATTATTTATACCCTCTAGATTGAGTTAATCTCCATGTAGCGTTACAAGTATTACACAAAGTTTTTTAGGTTGAGAATATTTTTTTGATGGGAATACGCCTATTTTTGATCGTTCGCTCAAAGAACCATCTGTTTTGGCTATTTCATTAAAATTGTTGTATTAAAACAGACCACTTTCATCGGATTCATCTTAGAAAACGCACCCGTTAAATAGAGAAACTCGATTTGATTTTTTAATAAGTTTGGCTGATAGCGGAAATAAAAAAGCGCCCCGAAGGGCGCTTTTTAATCGAATTAATTCTTTCGGAATTATTACAGCACGTGAACAGATGCGGTATTGGTGGTGCCGCTTGGTACCAGCGCACCGGAAACCATCACCACAACGTCACCTTTCTGCGCCAGGCCACGTTCAACCAGCTGCAGAGCCACTTCTTTACCCAGACGGTAGAAATCGTCTGTAGAGGCGATCTCTTTCACCAGGTGTGGAACGATACCTTTGCTCAGCACCAGCTGACGCGCAGTCACTTCGTTAGTGGTCAGCGCCAGGATGGTGGCGTTCGGGAAGTATTTACGCACAGCTTTAGCGGATTTACCGCCCTGGGTGGCGACAACGATCAGTGGCGCTTCCAGTTTCTCTGCGGTTTCTACTGCACCGCGGCAAACCGCTTCGGTGATGCGCAGCTTACGGCTGTCGTTGTTGTTGTCCAGACGGCTGGTCATCACGCGATCGGTACGTTCGCAGATGGTGGCCATGATGGTCACGGCTTCCAGCGGGTATTTACCCTTCGCGGATTCACCGGACAGCATAACTGCATCGGTACCGTCGAGGATGGCGTTGGCAACGTCGCCAGCTTCTGCGCGGGTTGGACGTGGGTTTTTGATCATGGAGTCCAGCATCTGCGTTGCGGTGATAACCACTTTACGCGCGCGAACACACTTCTCGATCATCATCTTCTGCGCGAAGATAACTTCTTCAACCGGGATCTCAACGCCCAGGTCACCACGTGCCACCATGATACCGTCAGACGCTTCGAGGATTTCGTCGAAGTTGTTCAGGCCTTCCTGGTTTTCGATTTTGGAGATGATCTGGATCTTCTCGCCGCCGTGGGCCTTCAGGTGCTCACGGATTTCAACCACGTCGGAACGCTTACGGATGAAGGAGGCAGCAACGAAGTCAACGCCTTGCTCACAACCGAAGATCAGATCCTGTTTGTCTTTTTCAGCCAGTGCTGGCAGCGCGATGGAAACGCCCGGCAGGTTAACGCCTTTGTTTTCGCCCAGGTCGCCGTTGTTCAGTACTTTACAAACAACGTTTTTACCTTCGATCGCGGTGACTTCCATCCCGATCAGGCCGTCATCCACCAGAATGGTGTTGCCAACGGACAGATCGCTGGTGAAGCCTTCGTAGGTCACAGCAACGGTTTCGTTGTTGCCGACCACGGACTTGTCAGTGGTGAAGGTGAAGGTCTGGCCCGCTTTCAGCGCAACGTCGTTGCCGCCTTCCAGCTTAATGGTACGAATTTCCGGACCTTTGGTATCCAGCAGGATAGCGGCTTTTTTGCCGGTCTTGCTCATCACGTTGCGCAAGTTCTGGATGCGCTGGCCGTGCTCAGCATAGTCACCGTGAGAGAAGTTCAGACGCATAACGTTCATGCCGGCGTCCAGCATTTTGGTCAGCATCTCTTCAGATTCGGTTTTCGGGCCGATGGTGCAAACAATTTTCGTCTTTTTCATGACAGTCTTAGTCTTTAAGTTGAGAAAGTTGAGAAGGATAGGGAAATATCGCTCCGGGGGCGCACTGCCGTGGAGTCAAACCTGTATTGCGAAATCTACGATGGCACGCACTAAGGATAGGTGACATCAAATGAGCGTGCCGAGGAATGTGTGCCTGAGTTTCAGCCCAACAGAGGAGAGGAAGTTGTGTGCGTCTTTTTTTGCAGTCCAAGCGCTGAAACCATTCATCAGGAATTAGGGGCGCATTATACGCTGAAAAATACGCAAAAGGAAAATGAAAACAGCGTTTCAAAAATTTTATGTGCAGTTTCACAAAGGAATGTTATCAATGCGTTAAGGTTATCCCCGAGGAGGGGGACGTTAAGTAAAACCGTCGCTAAAAACCTAAACTTTCGTGTTGGATTTTGCTTTTTTTGTTGAACGTTGCGCAACACGCTGCCGGACATTTGCGCCAGATGACTATTCATTACTGAAAATCAGCTATTTACCGCAGGTGGGCTTTGCCCCAGTCGGCGCGCAACTTATATCTCTTGGTTATATGTTTATTCTTTTTTGTTCATTTAAAAAATGATAACCTGTGCTTACTATCGTTTGGACATCCATACTGCTAAACCGCTAAATGCGGCACGGATAACAATAAGAATGATTGTTCTCAGGAATATTTCGAAGATTTTTGACAACGGAAAAGTGGCGCTGACGGCCGTTGATAGCGTAAATCTCTCTGTTGAGCAGGGGCAAATTTACGGCATTATCGGCTACAGCGGCGCCGGAAAAAGTACCTTGATTCGCCTGCTGAACGGTCTGGAAAAGCCGACCACCGGCAGCGTCACCATTAACGGTCACGACATTTCAGCCGCAAAGGGCGAAGCCCTGCGCCAGGCACGACTGAAAATCAGTATGGTGTTTCAGCACTTCAACCTGCTGTGGTCGCGCACGGTTAACGACAACATTGCGTTCTCGATGCAGATTGCCGGTGTGCCAAAAGCCAAAATCAAAGCCCGCGTCGCCGAGCTGGTGGATCTGGTCGGCCTGAAAGGGCGCGAGCAGGCTTACCCGTCCCAGCTGAGCGGCGGACAAAAGCAGCGCGTCGGCATTGCCCGTGCGCTGGCGAACAACCCTGACGTTCTGCTCTGCGATGAAGCCACCTCGGCGCTGGATCCGCAGACCACCGATCAGATCCTCGATCTGCTGCTGGATATTAACCGCCGCTTCGGCCTGACCATTGTCCTCATCACCCATGAGATGCACGTGGTGCGTAAAATTTGCGACCGCGTGGCGGTAATGGAGAACGGCAAGGTGGTGGAAGAGGGCGAGGTGCTGCAGGTGTTTACCCACCCGCAGCAGGCCATCACCCAACAGTTTGTCCGTCAGGTGAGCCAGTACGCGGAAGAAGAGACCTTTAACAGCGAGCTGGCGAACGATCTGGAAGGCACGGTCATCAAGCTGACCTTTACCGGACACAGCACCCATAAGCCGATTGTCGGTGAACTGACGCTGCGCTACGGCCTGCCGTTTAACATTCTGCACGGAAAAATGACCCAAACCGCTCACGGCGTTTTCGGCCAGCTGTGGCTGCACGTGGTGGCCACGGAAGAACAACTGAACAATATCCTCGCCGATTTGCAGCACAGTGATATTGAAGGCGAGGTAATTAAGCATGGCTGAGACACTTTTTCCGCATCTGAAGTGGGACCAACTGTGGGCGGCCACGCTGGAGACGCTGTACATGACCGCGCTCTCGGGTATCGCGACCTTCGTACTGGGCCTGGTGCTCGGTCTGGCGCTGTTTTTAACCGCCCGCGGTGGGCTGTTCCACAACCGCGCGCTCTACAGCGTTATCTCTATTGTGGTGAACGTGTTTCGTTCCATCCCGTTCATCATTCTGATCGTGCTGCTGATCCCGTTTACCAAAACCGTGGTCGGCACCATTCTGGGCGCTAACGCGGCGTTGCCCGCGCTGATTGTCGGGGCCGCGCCGTTCTACGCCCGGCTGGTGGAGATCGCCCTGCGTGAAGTGGACAAAGGGGTGATTGAGGCGACCCGTTCGATGGGCGCCCGACTGAGCACCTTAATTTTTCGGGTTTTACTGCCAGAGTCATCGCCTGCGCTGGTGTCAGGTATCACCGTCACGCTTATTGCGCTGGTCAGCTACAGCGCCATGGCGGGGGTGATTGGCGCGGGTGGTCTGGGGAATCTGGCTTATCTGGAAGGATTCCAGCGCAACCACGGTGACGTCACGCTGGTGGCAACGGTGACCATTTTAATCATCGTTTTCATTATCCAGCTCTGCGGCGATGCCATTACTTCTGTCTTAGATAAACGCTAATAATACAAACACACAGGAACCACATCATGAAAAAAACACTGACGTTGATCGCCGCAGCAACCCTGAGCGCCCTGAGCTTTGCCTCCTGGGCTGATACCCTGACCGTGGGCGCGTCCAACACGCCGCACGCCGAAATCCTCGAGCAGGCGAAGCCTATCCTCGCTAAACAGGGTATCGACCTGGAGATCAAACCGTTCCAGGATTACATCCTGCCGAACACCGCGCTGGCGGGTCGTGACATCGACGCCAACTACTTCCAGCACATTCCTTATCTGAACAGCGTCCTGAAAGATCACGCTGGCGATAAGACTTATGATTTTGTCAGCGCCGGTGCGATCCACATCGAGCCGATCGGTATCTACTCTAAAAAATTCAAATCGCTGAAAGATCTGCCGGAAGGCGGCAAAATCATCATGCGTGATGCGGTGTCCGAAGAGGGTCGTATCCTCTCTATCTTCGAGAAAGAGGGCGTGATCAAGCTGAAGCCGGGCATCGACAAAGTGACCGCGCGCATCAGCGACATCATTGAGAACCCGAAAAAACTGCAGTTCACCCCGAACGTCGAAGCCGCGCTGCTGCCGCAGATGTATAACAACGACGAAGGCGCGGCGGTAGTGATCAACGCCAACTACGCCATCGACGCCGGTCTGGACCCGGTTCACGATCCGATTGCGGTCGAAAGCGGTGAAAACAACCCGTACGCCAACATCATTACCGTGCACCGTGGCGATGAGAAGAAAAAGGATATTGTTGCCCTGGTGAACGTCCTGCACTCCAAAGAGATTCAGGAGTGGATCCGCACCAAATACAAAGGCGCTGTGATCCCGGTTAATAACTGATTCACGGATGCTTTTTGCAAGCCCGGCGAGTGTCTCGCCGGGCTTCTTTTTTGTATACGGCCAGTGAATCAATTAAGCTGACGTTTTCAGGCAATGGAGTGAGAGTAATGGGCAATGTGACCAAAGACGAAGCGCTGTATCAGGAGATGTGTCGTGTGGTGGGCAAAGTCGTTCTTGAGATGCGCGACCTGGGGCAGGAGCCCAAGCATATCGTGATCGCGGGCGTCGTACGCACCGCGCTGGCGAACCAGCGCGTGCCACGCAGTGAATTAACGACTCAGGCGATGGAAACGGTGGTTAAAGCGCTGGCCGGGTAATGCGTTTTGCCAGCTGCTCAACGGTGCAGCACAGCAGGTAATAGACCAGCCCCGTAAAGATAAAAATAGCCGCCGGGTAAATCTGTACCCGGTTGTTAACCTGCCCGGCCACGGTGGTCAGCTCCGGCACGTTGACAATAAAAGCCAGCGAGGTGTCCTTCAGCAGGCTGATAAAAATCCCCGACAGCGACGGCAACGTATTGCGCAGCACCTGCGGCAGCAGCAGATACCATAAGGTCTGCAGTGCGCCAAACCCCTGCGACTGCGCCGCCTCATACTGCCCGACAGGCAACGCGCGCAGCCCCGCCAGCACCGAGTGCATCACCGCCGCCGCGGTAAACCACGCCAGCGCCAGCGTCACGGTCAAGGCACCGGGCAGATCGCCCCCGGTGATCAGCGGCAGCAGATACCACATCCAGAAAATAACAAATATCAGCGGGATCCCGCGAATCAGCTCTGCCCACGCAAACAAGGTCTGACGAATAACGCCCGGAAAACGCCAGGCGAGGCCCGCCAGCGCAATCCCGGCCGGGAGCGCCAGCGCCGCTGCGCCAAGGGCCATCAGCAGCGTCAGCAGCACGCCGCCGGGCTGCCCGACGCTCATGCGTCCCCACAGCAGATAATCAAGGTTGTCGGTAATCACGTTAAACCCGGCTAACATGGCTCTTCACTCCTTAAGACGGTGTGTGTTTTACGCCGCCGCGCGGGCGAAGGGCCCAGCTTTGCCAGCAGTAAGCCCAGCGCGATGCCGGTCAGCAGGTACAGCACCGTGCCGACGCTGAAGGCTTCCAGCGCGTGGGCGTTATAGCTTTCGATCTGGCGCACCTGATAGGTGAGTTCAGCAAAGCCAATGCCGCTCGCGAGCGACGAGAGCTTCATCAGATTAAGGTACTGACCCACCACCGGCTGCCAGGCGTTGGCCAGCCCCTGTGGCAGCAGAATATGACGCAGTAACCGCCAGGACGAGAAACCCTGAGCCAGCGCCGCCTCCCGCTGTCCGCTGGAGACCGCCCGCAGTCCGGCGGTGACCTCTTCGGTCAAAAATGCCGAGGTAAAGACCCCCAGCCCCCAGGCGGAGCATAGAAACTCCGGCGTGAACCACCAGACGTTGCCCGGCAGCACCGACCAGGGGTGATCGGCCATCACCACCGCGCGAAAATCCTGCGGCAGGCCGTTCCAGGCGGCGAAATACCAGAACAGGAGCTGCACCAGCAGCGGCGTATTGCGAAACAGCGAGACCCACACGGCGACGACGGCAGTACCGATACGGCCCCCGGCGAGGCGCAACCCGAGGCAGGTAAGGGTAAGGAGGCTGGCGACCAGCGCGCCCGCCAGCGTCACCCACAGGGTGGTCAAGAAACCGGACAAGATCCACTGCAAGGGCTGGCCGGTCAGCACCCCTTGCCAGTCAAGGGCGGGCATTACACCGCGTCCTGATGAAGTGGGTTAAGCACCTTCTGCAGAAAACGCCGGGCGCGCGGATGGCTGGGATGCAAAAAGAACTGCTCGGGCGGTGCCACTTCCAGAATCTGTCCGCCATCGATAAACACCACCCGATCGGCAATCTCGCGGGCGAACTGCATCTCGTGGGTGACGACAATCATGGTGATCCCGCTGTGGGCGAGAGCTTTCATCACCAGCAGCACCTCGCCAATCATCTCGGGATCGAGCGCCGAGGTGGGCTCGTCGAACAGGATGATTTGCGGTGAGGAGGCCAGCGCCCGGGCAATTGCCACCCGCTGCTGCTGCCCACCGGAGAGGGTGTCGGGATACTGTTCGGCTTTGTCCGCCATCCCCACCTGGCTGAGCAGGGCGTCGGCCCGCGCGTGCGCCTGCGCGGATGGCCAGCCGTGAACCTGCTCCAGCGCCAGGGTGATGTTTTCCCGGGCTGTCAGATGGCTGTACAGATTAAACTGCTGGAACACGAAGCCGACCCGGCTGCGCAACTGCCGCAATCCCCGGCGACTGAGCTGGCGGGTGGGTTTTCCGTCAATCAGGATCTCGCCGGAGGTTAAGGTTTCGAGCTGGTTGATCAGGCGAATCAGGGTGGATTTACCGGAGCCGGAGGGGCCAAGGATCGCTACCACCTCCCCGGGCGTGACGCTAAGGTTGACACCTTTCAGCACCGGGCGATCGCCGTAGCGTTTCACCACATCGCAAAAGGTGACGCTGGCCTGCTCCAGATGTGCAAAATCCGCGGCATCGGCCGCGGAGGAAGAAAAGAGACCGGAGAACATATCACTGGGCTTCTATTTTAAAAGCGCGCGGCTGCGGGGAGGGGGTCTGCGGGCCAAACCAGACGTCGTAAATCTTCGCCGCGTCGCCGCGGCCCTCCAGTTTCACCAGCTCGTCGTTAACCACCTTCAGCAGTGCGGTTTCGCCTTTTTTCACCCCGACGCCGATCTCCTCTTTACTCAGCAGGTCGGGCAGAATTTTGAAGCTAGCCTTATCCGGCGCCTGGGCCAGCAGACCCGCCAGAATGGTGCTGTCCTGGGTGATCGCCTGCACGTTGCCGTTGCGCAGTGCGGTCAGCGCCAGCGGAATATCGTCATAAGACAGCACCCGCGACTGCGGGAAGCGCTGGTGCAGGGCCTGTTCCCCGGTGGTGCCTTTTACGGCACCAATGCGCGCCTTGCTGTAGGCATCCAGCTTATCCGCGCCGCTGGCCGGAACCAGGAACTGCTGGCCGGTCACAAAATAAGGGGTCGAAAAATCGATCACCTGTGCGCGCTCCGGAGTAATGGTGATGTCCGCCACGATCAGGTCCGCTTTACCGGACTGCAGCAGCGGGATGCGGTTTGCCGGGTTAGTGGCGACTAACTCGAGTTTGACCCCCAGCGCTTTTGCCAGCGCGTGGGCAAAATCAACGTCGTAACCGACAATCTCATGGCTTTTAGCATCCACCGATCCGAACGGCGGGTTGGCATCGAAGGTGGCCACTTTGACCACCCCGGCGGCTTTAATATCCGCCAACTGATCCGCCTGCACCTGGGTTGAAAGCAGGCCGCCTGCGGTCAGCAGACCGAGTGCCAGCGCCAGTTTTGTGTGTATTGCCATAAATATCCCTGCCTCTCTGTTTTGGTTTTGTCCTGTTACGCTCCCATACCCGTGACGTCCGGCCAAATAAGAAAAATGTCTTTGCTATATGAAAAAAGTGATTAGTGAACAGGGTGTTACGCGTAAGTAAAAGGCTGGCGGGCTTTTGCAGTTTGCGCACATTCTCTGCCGGTATTCGCATTTCCCTTTGCGCCAGATTGCAGGTTTACTGAATCCAGGCTGAACACAGAGGAAACAGGCAATGGGAAAATTACTGAGTACGTTACGACGGTTATTTGCGGGTCGAACCGAGGGTGCGGAAAACAGTGCGCAACGTGTTCTGGAGTCGATCTTGCCTGCTGCCAGCCTGTACGGCGTGGACATTGCCACTATCGATCCGGAGTGGTTCTATGACCAAACGCAACGCTGAACACCGCCTGGTGCGGGAAACCTACTGGAACGAGGTGTGCGTGCTTAACCGCTAAACTGGATGTTAACATCCAAAATCACGCCTTCGTTTTGTCCCCGGCTCCGCAACCTGCTAAGGTTTCTGGCGACCTCACTGACGCCAGTTAAGCGGATGAACAACAAACATTTTATACAACGCGGGATCCTCCTCGGGTTATTGCTCTTCCTGCTCAGCAGCGCGCTGCTGTATGCCGAACAGATCCGCCGCCAGTTCTGGGCGCTGGATCAGCAGTTTGCTACCGCCTTCGCTGAGGTGGGGGCAATGCTCACGCAAAATGAATCGATCCTCCCTCTGCTCAATGGCGATGAAGATCTGGCCGCGCTACGCAAAAAATTCCCGCACATTGTTACCCTGCAAAAGACCACCGGTCGCGCGCTCGATGCCGCACGGGTGGAGCCTGCCGAAGGGGAGCAGTACTGGCTGTATAACCCCTGGCGGCAGATCCGGGTGCTGATTGACCCGCAAACGGTGCTTCAGGCCAACCCGCGCTTTACCCATATCAGCCTGCACCTCGACGGCACGCCGCCGGTTCAGACGGAGGCCTTCTGGCACTGGCAGCGGCAGTTTTCACAGCATACCCAGCCGTTTACCCTCGCAGCCAGCGCCCAACCCGCCTGGGGGCAGATTCCGTCGCTGCCTTTCGTGCTGCTATTTCTCGGCTGGGCGATAGTCACTGCGGCGGCGATCGCCATCGTCTGGCAGCGAACGCAGCGGCAGCATGCCGACCACCGCGCCCGGTATTATCAACATGCCCGACTCAACACCCTGGGCGAGATCACTGCCGGGATCGTACATGAGATCAATCAGCCGCTGACGGCGGTGCAGACCTGGATCCAGGGGGCGCAGCGCCAGCTGGGGCAGGGCAATCCCGAGGCGGTCGCGCAGGCGCTGGGCGCTGCCCTGATTCAGACTCAGCGAATCAACGCCTTGCTGACGCGTTTTCGCGAGCATGTCGCCCAGGAAGAGGTGACCCTACGCGAAGTCGATCTGGCTGAATGCTGGCAGCATGTCTGCAATCTGCTGGAGCACGAACGCACCGCGAAGCACATTCGTGTCACCCATGACTTCGCCCCGGACGCGAAAACGATCCAGGCAGACCGGCTGTGGCTGGAGCAGGTGCTGCACAATCTTCTCAGCAATGCGATTCAGGCCCAGCAGGACAGGCCCGCAGGCTGGGTGCATATCACCAGCCGCGCAGAAGAGGGTCGTATCACGCTGACCCTGACAGACGGCGGGCCGGGCTTTACCCCGGAGGCGTTAGAAAATGCCTTTATGCCGTTCTACAGCGGGCGCAAAGAGGGGATTGGGCTGGGTATGACCTTAACCGAGTCGTTACTGATCCGCATGAATGGCACTGTTTCGCTGAATAATGCCCCGGACGGCGGGGCGCAGGTTACGCTGCAGTTTGGTCCTGAGGGGAGTCGCAGGCATGGATAACGTTATTTACCTCATCGACGATGATGCGTCGGTCCGGGAGTCGCTGGTGTTCCTGCTGTCGGGGATGAACTGGCAGATCGCCGCCTTCGACAGCATTGCGGCGTTTACGGCTGTGCAAGGCAGCAATACCGCGCTCACCGGCTGCCTGCTGCTGGACATGCGCATGCCGGGAAAAGGCGGGCTGGCCTGGCTGGAAGAGGGGGCATGGCCGTGGCCGCTGCTGCCGGTGATCCTGATGACCGGGCATGGCACCATCGACGCCTGTCGCCGCGCCTTTCACAATGGGGTGTTTGAGTTTTTCACCAAGCCGCTGGATGCCGACAAGCTGATCGAATCCATTACCGCGGCGCTGGCAGAGAGCCAGCAGCGCGTGGGCGCGTGGCAGGAGACCACCCGCGTGCGGGCGCTGTTTGCCCAGCTCACCGCCCGCGAGTTCGAAGTGCTGCATGCCCTGATGGACGGGCGCAGTAATAAAGAGGTAGCCGCGCGGCTGAACCTCTCGCCGCGCACGGTTGAAGCGCACCGGGCGGCGGTGTTTCTTAAGCTGGGCGTCTCGAGCCTGGTTCAGGCCATCCGGGAATATGACAAATTACAATCCGTAGAACTACCAGGCTAGCTGCGTAATCGACCGAATAACATTCGCGTCGCCTCCCCGATATGCTTCAGGTGTTCCCACTGATAAGAGGATGTGCGATGAAAAAGGTAATGATGGCAGTAATCGGGGTCGCAGGAATGGTCGGCGTATCGGCGCACGCACAGTCTGTGGCGCAAAACAGCCTTTCGCTGACCCAGGCGAACGCCCTGGCCAGCGCCGCCGTGCAGGCCTGCATGGCGAAAAACTACCAGGTGAGCGTCACGGTGGTGGATCGTGCCGGGGTAGTTAAAGCGGTACAGCGCACGGATAACGCCGGTCCGCACACCCTGAAAGCCAGCGAGATGAAAGCCTTTACCGCGCTGAGCACCAAAAATGCGTCGGGTAAAGTGATGGAATCGGCGCAAAGCAATGCGGGGGCACAAAACCTGCGTGATATTCCGGGTCTGCTGCTGCTGGCCGGGGGCCTGCCGGTAAAAGAAGGGGATGACGTGATTGGCGCGATCGGTATCGGTGGCGCACCGGGTGGGCATCTGGATGAAGCCTGCGCCCAGCAGGCGATTGACAGCCTGAAGAAGGCGTAATCAAAAGCCCGAACATTGCCCGGCGGCGCTTCGCTTGCACAGGCCTACGGTTTGTAGGCCGGGTAAGGCGTCAGCCGCCACCCGGCAGAAAGGCGACTTGTCATCAGAATAAAAAGCCCCGGAAATTATCCGGAGCTTTTTGTTAGATCTTGCAGGCGTCGCCGCAGTCATCGTCCGCGACTATCGCCTGCGCTTTTTTATCCGCATCATCCAGACGTTCCGCGTTGCGCTCTTCTGCTTCTTCCAGGCCGTTAAACACCAGATTCTCGAGATCAATTTCCATCATGCACCTGCTTTATTCAGTTTTTGTTCCAGGTCGTATTATAGGGCAAAACGGGCGCATGAGGCACCCCGCCGCGCAGAGCGCACATAAGGATAATCCTTGCCATACTCAGGCATTAACGATGCTAAGGAGCGGGAATGATTACGCTATGCCAGACCTGCGGTACGTCTTATGACGGGCCCGCCGAACCCAAACGCTGTCCCATTTGCGAAGACGAGCGCCAGTACGTGCCCTCGACAGGCCAGGCGTGGGTTGCATTTGACACCCTGACCGCAACGCACACCAACACATGGCAGCAGCTCGAAGCAGATCTGTTCAGCATCAAAACCGTGCCCAGCTTCGCCATTAACCAGCGCGCCATGCTGCTGCGCACCCCACAGGGCAACGTGCTGTGGGACTGCATCGCCAATCTCGACAGCGCTACCCACGCGCTGGTGACGGCGCTGGGCGGGATCAGCGCCATCGCCATCTCACACCCACACTACTACACCACGATGCAGGACTGGGCGGCGGCTTTTAACGCCCCGGTTTATCTGCATGCCAGCGACAGAGAGTGGGTGATGCGGGACAGCCCGGCGCTGCGGTTCTGGGAGGGCGACGCGCTTGAGATTGCCCCGGCGGTCACGCTGCTCAGGCTCGGCGGGCATTTTGCCGGTGGCACGGTGCTGCACTGGAACCGCGATCGGGGCGTGCTGCTGGCGGGGGATATTCTGCAGGTGACCCCGGGAAAAGACGCAGTGTCCTTTATGTGGAGCTACCCGAATATGCTGCCGCTACCCGCCGCAACGGTGAGCGACATCACCTCGCGGCTGGACGGGGTGCGCTTCTCCCGGCTGTACGGTGCCTTTGAGGGGCAGAACATTACTGCCGATGCGTGGGAGGCCGTTATGCGGTCGGGCCAGAAATATATTGCTTGTCTGAACCCCGGCCCGGTAGCTAAACTCTAAAAACATGATCTCGATCATGTCTAAACCATTACAGAAAAATGAGACATTGCCATGCAACATATCATTGAAGGTTTTCTCAGCTTTCAAAAAGAAGTTTTTCCACAACGTAAAGAACTTTTCCGCAGTCTGGCCTCCAGTCAGAATCCCAAAGCGCTTTTCATCTCCTGCTCTGACAGCCGACTGGTTCCGGAACTCGTCACCCAGCAGGATCCTGGACAGCTCTTTGTCATTCGTAATGCTGGCAACATCGTGCCGCCATTCGGGCCCGAGCCGGGCGGCGTGTCGGCCACTATTGAATACGCGGTGGTGGTGCTGGGCGTGACCGATATCGTGATCTGCGGCCACTCCAACTGTGGCGCGATGAAGGCGATTGCCGACAACGCGAACCTGGATCCGATGCCGGCGGTATCCCACTGGCTGCGCTATTCCGACGCGGCGAAAGCGGTGGTGGAGAATAAAACCTGGGACGACCCGACTGACAAAGTGAACGCGATGGTGCAGGAGAACGTCTTCGCGCAGCTGAGCAACATCAAAACGCACCCGTCGGTTGCCGTGGGTCTGCGTAATGACACCATCCGCCTGCACGGCTGGGTTTACGATATCGAAAGCGGCGACATTCGTGCGCTGGATAAAAACAGCAAAACCTTTGTCTCCCTGTCCGACAATCCTGGCGTTTACTTCGAGTAAATGACGGTGTTCAGGGCGGGGTTTCCCGCCCTGAACTGACGGTCAGGATGAAACAGGCAAGGCTTCGAGTCGAAGACCCGCACGTTTAGCGGTTTCCGGCAGCAGATTGACCGCCGTGACATAGCCATCCGGATCGAGACAGCGGTTTGCCGCCCGGGCTTGTTGCAGGATGGTCTCATCCCAGTAGAGGCGCTTACGCTGATCGCCTTCGGTAGTCAGGATACACTCCATGTCACCCTCCAGCGCGCGGTAACGCCGCCAGCTGTTTGCCGGAACCGAAATTACCGAACGTTCAGGCGCCACAATGCTCACCTCTTCGCCCTCCAGATTCCACGTCACTTCCAGCGTGCCTTTAAACACCATGATCACCTGAACGTCCGGACACAGGTGCCGGCCGACCATGTGCTCATCAGCGAGGCGCAGCCATTCTACCGAGAAGCCGTGCGGGTTAACGATGGCCGGGGCCGCGTGTTTATCCTGGCTGATACCAAAGCCAATCACCGGCGCAATCTCGCCGCCGTGGCCCGGCAGGACAGAGTCCAGCAGACCTGCCGCAGACCAGCGGCGATCCTCCCCGGTCACCGCCCGCTGACGCATCTCCTCGACGGAGTAGTGGCGCAGGGCGGCGATCTCTTCCGGCGGCAGCGGCGTCAGCAGCCCCGCCGGTTCCGGCAGCGTATCGCCTGCATTCACGTCGATGAGCATATTCTCTTTGCTCAGATACAGACCATACTCGCTGGCCGCATTCAGAATCGACGGGTGCCAGATAATTCCCCCGGTATGGTTGCCGCCCAGCACCGTGTAGACCATGCCGCAGGTCTCTTCCTTGCTGACGTTAGTAAAGCCGCGGAAGATCCACGTTGGGATAGACAGAATGGCCGGGGCACTGAGCTCGGCTTCATTTTCGCCGTTCGCCCCCCAGCGAAAACGCCACGTCCCTTCGTGGATCAAAAACACTTCTGCCGTGAAGTGCAGGTGCAAATTATTAGTGACGCCTTTCGGCATTGCCGCCGCGCCAATATTAAAGCCGTGCGGTTCAGGAATGTTCACCACCTGGGCGGATGACTGGGTCACGCCCGGGCCGACAAACGAGTAGTTCTGTTTCAGGTGCGAGCCCGGAAGCTTGCAGTCGATAAACGCAAGATTGCAGGACACCATATCTTCAGGTGCCACCAGGCGGCTTTTCGCCAGTTCCGGGGTAATGTGACGTGCTTTCATGTTCTCTCCTGTTAATAGCCTGATGCGCCGGTAGTGGGGATGGTGTTGCTGCGCGCCTGGGCGACGGCCACGCGCGAAGCGCGGCCAAGCTGCATGACATCGTTGGCGGGGGTGACAAACTGAAAACCTTCGCTGATGCGCTGGGCGGCGGCGTCGCCGGAGGTACAAAAAATACCGGCCAACTTGTTGGTCTGACGGCAGCGGCTGACCACCCGTTCAACGGCGGCCAGCATCTCCGGATGGCGGGATTCGGCGCTGGCGCTGCCGGTGAGGGTCAGGGACAGATCGTTCGGGCCGATAAACACCCCGTCTAACCCGTCCGTCGCCAGAATCGCATCGAGGTTTGCCAGTCCTTCGCGGGTTTCGATCATCGCGAGGGTCAGAATTTCGCTGTTGGCGTGCTGGGGGTAATCGGCCCCGCCGTATAGCAGGCCGCGCGCCGGGCCAAAAGAGCGATTGCCCAGCGGGGGATAGCGGCAGGCGGCGACAAAGCGGCGGGCCTCTTCCGGGGTGGAGATCATCGGGCAGATAATGCCGTAGGCACCGGCATCGAGCATGCGCATGATTTGCGCCGGATCATTATCGGACACCCGCACCAGCGGCACCGCCGGGGTGGCGGAGAGCGCCTGCAGCATGCTCAGCGCGCTGGCAAAATCAATCATCCCGTGCTGGAGATCGACGGTGATGGCATCGTAACCCTGATGGCCCATGATTTCGGCGCTGTAGCTGGACGGGATCGCCAGCCAGCCGTTGATAATGGCGGCGTTCTCGCGCAGCGCCTTGAGTTTATTCTGTCGCATGTAAACACTCCTGAATCCACTGGCGCAGCGGGGGCGCAACCTCATCCGGCGCTTCAAGCACGGTAAAGTGCCCGGCACTGTTGAGGGTCACCTGTGTCGCCTGCGCGGCGCTCCCGGCGGCCAGCTGATGGTGGTGGGGCGTGCAGATGGGATCGTGCAAGCCGTTCATAATGAGGATGGGGCAGGTCAGGGCGGCCAGCGCCTCGCGGTTATCGCGCCGGGAAATCGCGATTTCAGTCTGGGTCGCCAGCACTTCAGGCCCGCACGCCTCTGCCATCTGACAGATAACCGCATGCAGTTCCTGGTCGTGCAGGCGCGACGGAGCCACGTATTTTGGCCACAGGCTGGCAGACAGCCAGTTCGCCAGGCCCTGTTCCTCTGCCGCACGCACGGCCTGACGGCGTGGGGCGGCATTGTCGGCGCTGTCGGCGAGCGGGTTGACCGACAGCAGCGCCAGCCCGGCAACCCGCTCAGGGGCGTCGGCGATCATCTGCAGGGCCACAATCGCCCCCAGCGAAAAGCCCGCCAGCAGGAATCGCGGCGGCAACGCACCCAGCAGCCGTTGGGAGACCTGCTCCGCCGTGGTGGCCCCGGTCGGCTCAACGCAGATCGCGGCAGACACCGCCAGCCGGTCAACGATCGGCTGCCAGAGCCTGCGGTTACACAGCGTGCCGCCAATCAGCACCAGCGGTATGTGGGTCGTGTTGAGCGTTGTCATCATAGCCCTCAGGTTGCGGTCCAGCCGCCGTCGACCAGCAGCGCGCTGCCGGTGATCATCCCGGCGGCATCGGAGGCCAGAAACACCACCGGCCCCATCACGTCTTCGACGGTGCCCAGCCGTCCAAGCTTGATGTTGTCCAGCACGTAGCGGCGAAAGGCGGGATCGCCCAGCGAACGCTGTGACAGCGCGGTCTCTATAAAGGTCGGGCACAGCGTGTTGACCCGGATCCCGGCGTCGCCCAGCTCCAGCGCCATCGATTTGGTTAACCCTTCCAGCGCAAATTTGGAGGCGCAGTAGACGCTGCGGCTTGGACCGCCGACGTGGCCCATTTGCGATGAGATATGGATAATCGACCCGGCAATCCGCTGGTCGCGCATCCGCGCCGCCACCTGCTGGCTGATAAAAAAGGTGGCCCGCAGATTGATAGCCATCACCGCATCGAAGCTGGCTTCACTGACCGTCAGAAACGGCTCGTGGCGCGCCAGCCCGGCGCTGTTCACCAGAATGTCGAACGCGGGCAGGGGCGAAAGCACTCGCTCGACCTGCGCGACGTCGGTGATATCCAGCGACACCGGGTGCAGCGTCAGCCCCCGTTCGGCGGCGAGCGTCGCGGCAGCGTCCAGCGCCGGGCGATCCCGGGCGGCAATCCACACCTCGGCCCCGGCCTGCGCCAGGGCGACGGCGCAGGCGAACCCCAGTCCTTTGGAGCCGCCCGTCACCAGCGCGCGTTTCCCATGCAGGTCAAAAGAAGGCATCTCAGGAAACGTCATGCCTTATACCTTTTCTCTGACCGGGGCGGGGGTGGCGTACGGCACATCCACCTGGCCGTAGCGGCGCACGCGAATATTGGCCTGCTCGGCATGCCCGGCAAAGCCTTCCAGCAGCGACAGACGCGAGCAGTAGCTGCCGATCTCGGCGGTGGCTTCATCGCTGAGCACCTTCTGCCAGGTGCAGGTCTTCATGAACTTGCCGACCCACAGGCCGCCGGTATAGCGCGCCGCTTTTTGCGTCGGCAGGGTGTGGTTGGTGCCAATGACCTTATCGCCGTAGGCAACGTTGGTGCGCGGGCCGAGGAACAGCGCGCCAAAGTTGGTCAGGTTGGCGAGGAACCAGTCGTCGCGGTCGGTCATCACCTGCACGTGCTCGGAGGCGATGCGGTCGGCTTCGGCGAGCATTTCGTCGTAGCTGTCGCAGACGATGATTTCGCCATAGTCGCGCCACGCCTGGCGCGCAATGTCGGCGGTAGGCAGTTTTTCCAGCAGGCGGTCGATCTCCCGCAGCGTCTCTTTGGCAAGCGTCATCGAGTTGGTCAGCAGAATGGCGGGGGTGGTTACCCCATGCTCGGCCTGGCCCAGCAGATCGGTGGCGCACATTTCGGCATCGACCGTTTCATCGGCAATCACCAGCGTCTCGGTGGGACCGGCAAACAGGTCAATGCCGACCCGGCCAAACAGCTGGCGCTTGGCTTCGGCGACATAGGCGTTGCCCGGGCCAACCAGCATATCCACCGGGGACAGGGAATCGGTGCCCAGCGCCATCGCGCCGATGGCCTGAATTCCGCCGAGGGCATAAATCTCGGTCGCTCCGGCCATTTTTTGTGCCGCCACGATGGCCGGGGCCGGTTCGCCGCCGAACGGCGGGGCGCAGCTCACGATGCGCGAGCAGCCCGCAACGTTGGCGGTAATAATCGACATATGCGCCGAGGCCAGCAGCGGATATTTGCCGCCGGGGACGTAGCATCCCACCGCATTAATCGGAATGTTTTTATGCCCGAGGATCACCCCGGGGCGGGTTTCAATTTCCAGATCGCGCAGGCATTCTCTCTGGGCGCGGGCAAAATTAAAGACCTGCTCCTGAGCGAATTCAATATCGCGAATATCCTGGCGGCTGAGTCTCTTAATACAGTCATTGATTTCCGCGTCCGTCAGACGATAATCCTGGCGATCGTAGCGGTCGAATTTAATCGATAATTCGCGAATGGCTTTATTCCCGCGTTTTTCAATATCCGCAAGAATAAGTTCCACCGTTTCCCTTATCTGACGCTGTGCATCCTGACGTTCCTGAACCGGTTTACTGGTTTTCAATATATAAGCCACAATCGTTTCCTTTCATATTTAAGATGACGGAGAGCCTCCCGGCGAACCGGGATAAAGCATCGCTACTGCAATTTATTGGTCGCGCGCGGGCGCGAGGGCGCTGTTACGCGGTAATTCTGCGGTCGGTGGCGTTTTACGTGAATTCACCCAGCGGACGGAAAGCGGAGTCGCCAGCGCCGCAACAATCGAGAGGGCGGCAATAAACAGATACCCGGAAGAGAGGTTAATGTGCTGCATCATCACGCCCATGATCACCGGCCCGGCAAACATGCCGCACGAGTAGATGGTCTGGAACAACCCCATGCGGGTCGACTGCTCGTCGGAGCTGGTGTTGACCACGCTCAGGGACATAAACGCCGCGAACGCCATCCCGAACGAGAAGCCGGCCAGCGCCTGCAGAAGGTAGATCACGTACAGGTTGCTGGTGAACGGAATGCCAAACGTCGACACCACCTGCAGCACAATCCCCAGCACCGCCGTCTTCATCAGGCCCAAGCGTTGGTAAAACACGCTGCTGCACAGGGCAACCGCCAGCGCGTAGAAAATCAGATGGATGTTGCTCAGCAGGGTCAGGATCCCGGCGCGCGCCCCAAGCTGCTCGGCATAGATGGGCGTCAAGGTATCGCGGGTGGCAAATGGCACCAGGATAACAAGGGTCGCCAGAATGCCAATCAGCCACACCGAACGGTCCGCGAGCTGCAGGCGGGCCCCGGCGATACAGGCTTTCAGCGACGGGGCTTTTACCGGGTCGTGCACATCGCGGATCCGGGTGGTCAGGAACAATGCCACCAGCGCCGAGACGCAGGAGACGAAGAAGGCGATGTTGTTGGCAAAATAGTGAATCAACAACCCGCCGATGCAGTTGCCGAGGAACACGCCAATTGGCCCCGCCAGTGCCAGAAAGGCGACGGCAGCAGGGGCATCTTTGCGGTCAAAGTAGCGCATAAACAGGATGTTGTAGAGCACCCAGGTGGCGGCGGTGACGCCGTCTGCCGCTTTAGCCAGATACAGGGTGAGGGCGTTCGGCTCCAGCCAGGCCAGCGGCCAGGCGATAATCGGCAGGATCAGCGCGACCTGGATAAAAATTTTCCGGCTCTTCACCACGTCGGAGATGATCCCCAGTGGAAAACGAATCAACAGCGTGGCCAACCCGCTGGCCCCCATGATGATACCCATCATCTGCGGTTCCATCCCCTGATTGATCATCATCGGGGCCAGAAACGCATCGATGCTGTGGATGCAGATGAAAAATAACACGCTGATGAAGAAAAACAGCCGGGCTTCCGGTCGACGTAACAGTGCTCGAAACATGGTTGTGAACCTCTTAATAAGCAATGGGTTATAACCAATCAAGTACAACGTTTACCGGCTCAATCCTTTTGATGACTGCCCACTTTGCCCGGTACAATTGACGGTATGAAAACTTTTCTGCATACGTATTCAAAAATTGAAGTTACGAAAAGGTTTCAATTTTGTAAAGGTCGTTTGTCACCATTGTGAAAAAAATAATTTAGGCTGTTGCATACGCATGCAAAGATGGTGTAAGTATAAAAAGTACCCGCTTCCTGAGGCAGCGAGAACGGGGTAGAGCGGAAGGTCATCGCGTTATCTTCTTGAAAAGTGTGCCAGAATCGGGAAGTGCAAGGGATAAGGAACAAACGGCAATGAAACGTAAGACTTTTACGGCGGTGACCTCTCAGCAGGTGGCTCAGCTGGCGGGCGTATCACAATCAGCGGTGTCCCGCACCTTCACGCCGGGGGCGAGTATCTCGCCGGCCACGCGTGAAAAAGTGCTCAAGGCAGCGCGCGAGCTGGGCTATCGTCCAAACGCGATAGCCCGCTCGCTGAACACCGCCCGCTCGCGCATCATCGGGGTGGTGATCTCCTATTTTGATAACCAGTTTTATCCCCAGGTCCTTGAGGCGCTGGCGCAAAAGCTGGATACCCTCAACTATCACCTGCTGCTGTTTGTCGGTGACAGAGAGGGCAATGTGGATCGGATTTTCGACCAGATCATGCAGTACCGGGTGGACGGCATCGTGCTGGCGTCCGTCACGCTGTCGCTTGACCTCTCAGAAGAGTGTCTGGCGGCCGGGATCCCGGTGGTGCTGTTTAACCGCAGCGAAGCGAGCGGAATGGCGTCGAGCGTCAACAGCAACAACGAGGTGGCCGCCCGTCAGATTGCCGAGTTTTTACTGGCAGCAGGCCATCAGCGATTTGCCTACGTGGGCGGGGTGGCGGACTCGTCGGTGAATATCGCCCGCCAGCGCGGTTATCTGGCTGCGCTGGCGGAGCAGGGCATCGACGATGTCCGGGTGGTCAACGGCAATTACGATGCCGGGCAAACTACCCGCGCGGCGTATGCGCTCTTTTCTGCCGCCCCCGCGCCGGACGCCATTTTTGTCGCCAACGACCATATGGCGGTGATCGTGATGGACGTGGCCCGCTACGAGTTTGGTCTGCGCATCCCGGAAGACGTCTCGGTCATTGGCTATGACGATATCGGGCCGTCCGGCTGGTCGTCATATGCGTTAACCTCCGCGTCGCAGCCGGTGGAAGCGATGGTGACGGCGACGGTGGAGTTACTGATGAAGCAAATCGAGAGTGGAAATATCGAGCCTGAACAAATCACCGTGCCGGGCACGCTGGTGATTCGGCACTCTGCACGCCGTCCGCACGCGGGCGTCGTCGAAGAAAACGGGAAAGTGGTGTTCCAGACGCAGGAGGATAAATGAGCAGATTGCCGGGCTTTAGCCCCCAGTTCGACTCCATTCAACAGTTTATTCTGACCCTGACCCACGTGGTCTGGGAGCAGAAGGATATCGGCCAGCTCGCCGACTTTTACGCCACGCCGGTGGTGTTTGTCACCCCGGAAAAACAGCTGAACGATCTCTCCCAGTTTATGCGCTTAACCCTGGAGGCGATGCACAGCTTTCCCCAGCGTACCGTGCTGACCGAGGACATTCTGGCGACCCATAATCCGGGGGATGAATACTACGCCGCCCAGCGCACGATCGCATGCATCCGCCATCAGGGGGAAGGGTTCTTCGGTGCGCCGACCGGGAAAACCGTCTGGGTGCGCACCTGGGCGGACCGAATCTGTGCCGACGGCGCGGTGCGTCGGGAGTGGCTCCTGCAGGACCGGGCAGCGATAGTGGCGCAGCTGGGGCTCAACGTGCAGGAATTTGCGCGCAATCTGGCGAACATGCAGGAACAGCTCGGGATCCCACGTGAAACTGCCGAGACGCTGGACGCCCGCTGGGCCGGTGGGCCTGAAGGCGATGACGTCGAGGGGCCAATTGCCGGGGTCGTCGAGCGCTATCTGACGATGTGGGCAGGCGGCAACAGCGGCACCGTCCCGGGCCTGTATCATCCGGCCGCCACGCTGTATGCCCCGGGGCACTGCATCGGCACCGGGGAGCAGGAAATCGCCGCGCTGCTGTCGGGCTATCGGGCCTCGTTCGCCGACAGCGAAGTCCAGCTGCACCATTTGATTGTGCGTCGGGATGCCAACGAGCCGGTACGCATTTCGCTGCGCTGGTCGCTGCTGACCTGGCACGACGGCTACGGCAAATTTGGCATGCCGACCCGCAAACCGGTGTCGATTACCGGTATCAGCCAGCTCGAATTACGCGATGGTTTAATTATTCGCGAATATCTCGGTATTGATGAATTAGCTATCTGGTCGCAAATCGTTAATTAAACGGAGGTTCGCCTCCGTTATATAACTTATCCGTTACGTGTTTTAAATCCGCCGCAATGCAAATTGCGGTTCTCTTCTCCATCCATTCCGGGTGCGGGATCGTATTGTCTGAAAATAGAAGCAGGAGTTTATATGTCTTCAACTGAAGCAACAAATAAAGCGCCAGCCGTACCTGAAAAAAATAATAAACCGACCCGTGACGAACCGGTATTACAGGTTGAACGTCGGGACTTTATTGATTTGGTGCCGGAAAAGCGTCCGCGCGTGCAATCATTACGCGGCTTTGATGATTGCTATACCGATATTGTCGACTATATCGTTCGCTGCACCCATAAAATATGGGATGAACGCGACGTGGGCTTAATTTATACCCACTATACGCACAACTGTATTTTATATAATGCGCTCGGCACCCTGTATAACCGCGAGCAGGTGGTGCAGGATACGTTGCAACGTCTGGTGGCCTTCCCGGAGCGCCGGGGCATGGCCACCCAGGTTATCTGGAACGGTAACGACGTTGACGGGTTTTATACCTCGCATCTGGTGACCGGCAGCGGCCGCCACACTCAGTTCAGCCATCTGGGCAAACCGACCAACCGCACCTTTGTCACCCGCACCGTGGCCGACTGCATGATCCACGAAAACAAAATCTACCGGGAGTGGGTGGTCAGCGACAACATGTCCCTGATGAAGCAGCTGGGGCTGAACACCGACGAAGTGGCCTTTAACATGGCGAAGGAGCAGTTCGACAAGGGCTTCCGCGTCACCGACATCGGCGAAAACGGCCGCATGCTGGGCCAGTATCCGCCGGAAATGGTCTGCGACGTCTCCATCGCTCATACCGACACCGAAGAGCAGTGCCTGCGCTGGCTGCACGAAATTTATAACCGCCGGATGCTCGGTAAGATCAAAGAGGTGTATGCACCCAACGTGCAGTGGCACGGCCCGCTGATGAAAGAGCTGTACGGCGTGGCGGCGGTGACCCACCAGACCCTGGCCCTGATCGGCATGATCCCCGACGGCGCCTGGCTGCCGCAGCATATCTGCTCCAACCCGTGCGAAGAAGGTGGCACCAAAGTGGCGGTTCGCTGGATTATTGAAGGCCATCACCTGGGCTACGGCGAGCTGGGTAAACCGACCGGCGAACGCCTGTTCGTGATGGGCATGTCCCATTACCACATCATCAACGGCAAAATTGTCGATGAGTGGGTGGTTTACGATCACCTGGCGCTGCTGGCACAGATCAAACTCGGTCAAATGGAGGACGCGTAATGACAGCACAATCGATTGTTGACCAGGTCAGCTGGATCAAACGTCCGCAGGGACAGGACGCGCAGGCCGATAAGTCGTTAACCGACACCGTCAGCGCCATTATTGAACGCGTAAAGCGTGACGGCGACGCCGCCCTGAAAGACTATTCGCAGCAGTTCGATAAGGTGGTACCTGCGCAGTTTGAAGTCACCGCGGAAGAGATCGACATCGCCCTGCGGGAGATGGATCCCCAGACGCGTCGCGACAGCGAGTTTGCGATTGCGCAGGTGCGCCGCTTTGCACAGGCGCAGCTTGCCACCATGCTGCCGCTGGAGATCGAAACCCTGCCGGGCGTGCATCTGGGGCATCGCATTATCCCGGTCCAGACGGTGGGCTGTTATGTGCCGGGTGGTCGCTACCCGATTCTTTCCGCGCCGGTGATGTCGATCGTGCCGGCTACGGTGGCGGGCTGCGAGCAGATCATTGCCTGTCTGCCACCGGCGGCGCATCCGGCGATGATTGCGGTCTGCCATCTGGCAGGCGCACACCGGATCTTTAAAATCGGCGGCGCGCAGGCAATTGCGGCGATGGCCTGGGGAACCGAGAGCGTCCCGGCGGTGGATAAAATTGTCGGGCCCGGCAATGCCTTTGTGAATGAGGCCAAGCGTCAGGTGTTCGGCAAAGTGGGGATCGACGCCCTGGCCGGGCCGAGCGAAATCTTTACCGTCGCCGATGACAGCGCCGACGCGCGCATTATTGCCGCCGATCTGCTGGCGCAGGCAGAACATGATGTCCACACCCGCGTTGGGCTGGCGACCAGCAGCAGGGCGCTTGCCGAAGGAACCCTGGCAGAGATCGAACGCCAGCTGACGACGCTGCCGACTGCCGCCACGGCAGGTGAGGCCTGGCGTCGGCAGGGGGAAATCGTGGTCTGTGACAGCGAAGAGCAACTGATCGCCTTCGCGGATTACATGGCGACCGAGCATCTGCAGGTGCATACCCGGGATCCGCACAGCACGGCAGCCAAAATCCGTAACTACGGATCGCTGTTTATCGGCCAGAACGCCAGCGTGGTGTTCTCGGATAAATGCTGCGGTACCAACCACACCCTGCCAACCATGGCGGCAGCGCGCTACACCGGGGGCCTGTGGGTCGGGGCGTACGTTAAAATTTGTACCCACCAGTGGATTGACGATCAGGGGATTGCCGCAATTGCAGAGCCTGCGATCCGCCAGAGCCGCACCGAAGGGATGCAGGGGCACCGTCGTGCCGCGGAAATCCGCCTGCGTCCGCAGGAGGTTGACGCCATTACTTCCGGGTTACGGGACTAAATGCGACGGGAGGTCGGGCGCTGGCCTGGCCTCCGGCATTGATTAAGGAAACACTATGCGAAACAGACGGCTGATCCCTCCGGCAGATTGTCCCGAGGAGATAACCCGACGGCTGGCCATGATTGAACGTCGCGCGGATCTGAATGCCATTCTGGGCGTCAATCCTGACGCTCTGTCGCAGGCGATGCAGTGTCAGACGCTGCGGCGTCGCGGCATGCTTGCCGGGCCATTACACGGCGTGCCGTTGATCGTGAAAGATAACATCGCCTGCGCCGGACTACCGCTGACGCTGGGCAGTTCGTCGCTGAGCGCGCTACAGCCGACAACCGATGCGCTGGTGGTTCGCCGGTTGCGCGATGCCGGGGCGATTATTCTGGCGCGGGCGAATATGTCCGAGTTTGCCTTTGACGTCCGCTCCCGCAGCTCGCTTGGCGGTGATGTACGTCATCCGCAGTTCCCCACCATTACGGCGGGCGGATCCAGCGGCGGTAGCGCGGCGGCGGTGGCGGCCGGGATGGCCGAAGGCGCGCTGGGCACTGACACCGGCGGGTCGATTCGTATTCCGTGCAGCTATACCGGGCTGGTGGGGCTACGACCGCGGGTTCGCCGGGCACAAATGCAGGGCATTGCGCCGCTGTCGTTGAGCAAAGATACTGTAGGGCCGATGGTGCACTGCGTGCAGGATGCCGCATTGCTGCACGGGATTATGCATGGGCATACGCCGTCAACCGTCGAAACCGTATCGCTGAAAGGGGTGAGATTTGGCGTGATCCGCGCCCTCGAAGGGGACGATCCGCACCAGCTTGAAGCCTGGCACGCCGCCATCGGAAGGCTGAGACTCCATGGCGCGGGGGTGGTGGCGGTTGACATTCCCCTGCTGCGTGACGTTGAAATGGCGACATGCCTGAGTCTGTATGAGTTTCGCGTGGCCTTTGACGGCTGGTTGCAACAGCATCCTGGCGCCCCGCACGATCTTCAGGCCATCGTCGCCTCCGGGCAATATTTAGCGGAGTTCTTGCCGCTGCTGACCCGCATGTTGTCCTGCGAGACGCTGAAAAATCCCGCCTGGCTCGCCGGACGGCGCTTGCGGCGTGCGTTACGTATGGCGCTGGCACAGGCGGCGGAGCAGGGAAGCATTGACGCGTTTATCTACCCGACGGTGTGCCGGTTACCGGACAGCCTGGAAAAAATGCCGCCCGGTCATGCGCCCGAGCTGGCGGCCATCAGCGGCTTTGCTGCCATCACGCTCCCCTGTGCAAGAACGCGAACCCACTTCCCCGTGGGGCTTGAAATCCTTTCGACCGCAGAGGATGAGTCCGCGTTACTGGCGCTGGCCGCCGCCTGTGAAACCGCCTTTACTCCCCGATAAACGGCAGCCGTCTGCGCGCCCGGGAGGCGGGCTGGACGGCGGCTTTCGCCATTGACTCCCCGATTTCGGCGCACACCACCAGACCTTGTACAAAAGGCCGGTCGTGCATCAGGTAGGGCAGCGCACCAAAGGCAATTTTTCCGCGCAGGTATTCCGGGGCCAGCAGGGTGTAATCGTCCCCGACGTCCGGGATCGCCTCTCCGGCGGACTCGAGCTGTTTGCGCAACACCGGGAACGGCAGGTCTTTGGTTTTGAGCGGCTTCTGCCCGCGGGCGTCAATAAAGGTATCGAACGACCAGCTGTTACCCTGAGCATTAATCACCGTCCGATCCGTTTTTAGCGCCATTTCATAATCCGCGCCCAAGGTCAGAATGCTGATGACGCCCGCCTCGCGCAGGGCCAAAAGTCGGCGAATCGACCGGGACGGGATGGCCGCATAGTTGTCGATAAACACCCGCGCCAGACCGGTATTGAAGCGCTCCCGATCCTGTTCAGTGAGGTGAGGGACAATCTTCTCGACGGCTTCGTGCAGGCGCAGGATGGTGTAGCGCCATGGCACCGTTCGCCGGTCGCGTTTGTTGCGCTCCACCTCATCCAGATTCGACACCGCCCAGCGGAACGGGCCGTTATTTTCCCGGTCGGCAAACCAGGCCTCGCGAAGGCTGTCGGCCGTGAGAGTGTTCAGCGCGACCGCCTCGCTCCAGGTCGGATCGGCGCGCTGCAGTTCTTCCACCATAAGCTGGAAGATGCGGTCGAGTAAGCCCTCTGAACCCTGCTGGATAGCGGCGTCAATCGCCTGTTCGGTAGCAATGGTTAACGGCTCGAAGGGGATCGGACAGTAAAAATCAGCCTCTGGCAGAATGCCCGAGCGGGACATCAGCACAATCTTCAGCGCCTCGCTGCCTTCATCCAGCCTGAACTGGATCTCCTCGTTATCGGATTCGATAAAGGTGCCATGCTGAATGGCCACCGCCATCGCCGCGTCGAGTCCGCTCAGGGAGGTACCCATAATCCCCACGTTGCCGGCCGCAATTTTGGCCTCCATCAGCCCGGACCACGGGCTGGGGAAGAAGGCTCGCGACGAGGCGTCTTCCTCCGGCCAGACATGCCCGGTGGCGATCACCGCCAGGTCGAATGATTTGGGCTCCGGTTCACCTTCCGTCCACAGGTTGACCCCCTCGGGCGTGGCGGCCAGATCGATGACCGGGCAGGACTCGTTCACCTCGACCTCAAAACCCGCTTTTTTCGCCTGTTCGACCAGCTGTATAAATTGATCGCGGAAATACTCCCCCAGCAGTATACGCGGCAGGAACTGCCGGACGTGCAGGGACGATTTCTCCACACCGTAGCGCGCCAGATGGGCGTCGCTCTGGCTGCGCAGCCAGTCGATATAGGTCGAGAAAACAGGGGGAATTTCGATGCTGGCGATGTTGGCCAGCATCGTTCTGGAGTTCTCTTCGCTGCTGTAGGGCATGCCCACGCCAGCTTTGTCACCCTGCTCATAAACCGAGATGCACAGCGGCGTCCGGAGGTTCAGCAGCGAAAAAAACGTATAAATGCCGGTCGGCCCTGCGCCGATAATTGCGATCCTTTTCATCAATGCCACCCTTTATCACTTATCACTACCCGCCTGGAAATATGCCTCAGGTCAACGCGCTAAAAATCCATTAAAAAATAAGTGTGGTCCAAAATGGCGAATGAGCAAACCGGCGCGTCATCTCCCGGTAATTATATTCATTTAGCGAATGTGTTTAATCTTTGATATTTCCGTATTTTATTGTTTTGCCTAAATAAAAAACGAATAACGGGCCTGTTGGATGACATATTTTCTGAGTTGATTCACATCAAATACCTCGAGGGGGTTATGAGGAAGAATGCACCTCTTTTTTTGAGGGAATAACATGTCAGAACACAAAGAAAATCGGGACACTCTTTTTCCCCAGATCACGCGCAGAGGCCTTCTCAAGGCAGGGTCAGCGCTGGTGACGCTGCCGTTTGTCATGTCCGGGAAAGCGCTGGCATCGTCAGCCCAGGCCCGCCCGGCAGCACAAACGTCCGGCGCTGCGGAACGCGTTGTGCAAACCTGTAGCACCTTTGACTGCGGCGGAAAATGCGATATTCGCGCGCACGTCGCACACGGTGTGATCACCCAAATCACCACCCGCCCGGACAGCGATCTGGACCCGGAAATGCCTATTATGCGCGCCTGCGTTCGCGGTCGCGGCTATCGCAAGTTTGTCTATCACCCGGATCGCCTGAAGTACCCGATGAAGCGCGTCGGTAAGCGCGGGGAGGGCAAATTTGAACGCATCTCCTGGGATGAAGCCACCACGCTTATCGCCGACAACCTGAAACGCATCAGCGCAAAATACGGCCCGGAATGCCGCTTTGTGCATAACAATACGGCGACCAGCGGCGGGACCTTTTCCGGCGATAAGATGATGCGCCGCCTGCTGAATCTCACCGGGGGATATCTGGAGTATTACCACTCTGTGAGCATGGGCAACACTGCCGCCGCTACCCCTTACACCTATGGTGCGGTGGCCAGCGGCAACTCGCTGGATACGCTGGCTCAGACCAGGCTGGTGATCCTGTGGGGGCACAACCCGACCGAAACCATTTTTGGTCACAGCAACCACTATTTTCAGCAGATGAAGCAAAACGGCACGCGCTTTATTGTCGTCGATCCACGCTATTCCGATACCGTGGCCTCGCTGGCCGATGAGTGGATCCCGCTTTTGCCCTCGACCGACAATGCGCTGATGGATGCGATGATGTACGTCATCGTCAGCGAAAATCTGCATGACAAAGCCTTTATCGACAGCTATACCCTCGGCTTTGACGAAGCCTCCATGCCAGAAGGCGTGCCTGCTAACGAGTCGCTGGTGGCCTATCTGATGGGCGACAAAGACGGTCAGGTCAAAACCCCCGAGTGGGCGGAAAAAATCACCCACGTTCCGGCACAAACCATTCGCCAGCTGGCGCGGGATTATGCCAACACCAAACCGGCGGCGTTGATTCAGGGATGGGGTCCGCAGCGACATAACTGTGGTGAGCGTACCGCCCGTGGTTCGACGCTGCTGGCGACCCTCACTGGCAACGTGGGAATTAAAGGCGGCTGGGCAGCCGGTTACGGCGGCAGCGCCAACCGTAAATTTGCCGCAGGCCCGGAGATGCCGGAAAACCCGGTAAAAGAAAGCATCTCGATCATGAACTGGGTGCAGGCCGCCGAGGATGCCAGCAAGGTCACGCCGGAACAGGGGCTGAAAGGGGCGGATAGCTTAAAAAGTAATATTCGGATCCTGTTTTCGCTGGCGGGTAACTACCTGGCAAACCAGAATCCAGATTTGCATCAGGCGGTTAAGGTACTGGAGGATGAGTCCCGCATCGAGTTTATCGTGGTCAGCGATCTCTACATGACCCCAAGCGCCCGCTACGCGGACCTGCTGTTGCCGGAAACCAGCTTTATGGAACGCTGGAACATCGGTGAAACCTGGGGAACGGCAAATTACCTGGTGCTCTCCGAAAAGCTGATTGAGCCGGAGTTTGAACGCCGCTCAGACTATGACTGGCAGCGTGAAGTGGCCGCGAAACTGGGCGTTGAGCCACAGTTCAGCGAAGGCCGTAACGAGCAGCAGTGGATTGAACATATCTGGGAGCAGACCCGCCTGTCGATGCCGGATGAACATCTGCCGACCTTCTCTGAGCTGCTGAAAACACGTAAGCATCTGTTTAAGAGCAAGCCGTACGTGGCGTTTGAGGACAACATCCGCGATCCGCAGAATCATCCGTTCCCGACGCCGTCCGGAAAAATTGAGATTTTCTCAAAGCGTCTGTTCGACATGAATAACCCGGAAATTCCTGCGCTGTCGCATTACGTCCCGGCGCACGAAGGGCCGGAAGATGCGCTCGCGCAGCAGTTCCCGCTGCAGCTGATCACCTGGAAAGGCAAAAACCGCGCGAACTCCACCCAGTATGCCAACCCCTGGCTGCAGGAAGTACAGATGCAGAAGCTGTGGATCAACCCACTCGACGCGCAAAAACGCGGGATCCGCCAGGGGGACGCGGTGCGCATTTATAACCAGCGGGGGATCTGTCAGGTGCCTGCGGAGGTCACGGTGCGCATTATGCCAGGCGTCGTCGCCATGCAGGCAGGGGCCTGGTGGCAGCCGGATGCCGAGGGGGTGGACCACGGCGGGTGTGCCAACGTCCTGAGTTCCGCGCGTATTACGCCACTTGCGAAAGGCAATTCTCATCAAACCATGCTTGTGGAGGTCGCAAAGTATGACGCAGCAGTATAAGGAATACCCACCGGTCAGTGACAAGCAGCTTGGCTTTTTCATCGATTCTTCGCGTTGCTCCGGGTGTAAAGCCTGCCAGGTGGCCTGTAAAGACAAGCATAATCTGGACGTCGGACGGCGTTTTCGCCGCGTCTATGAAGTGAAAGGCGGCGGCTTTATGCCGACCGGGCAGGGGGGCGTGACTAACAATGTGTACGCCTACACGCTGTCGATCTCCTGCAACCATTGTGCCGATCCGATCTGCACCAAAAACTGCCCGACCACGGCAATGCACAAGCGTCCGGGAGACGGCATTGTGCGCGTCGATACCACCAAATGCGTCGGCTGCGGCTATTGCGCCTGGTCGTGTCCTTACGGTGCGCCGCAGATGAATGAGGAAGCCGGGCAGATGTCAAAGTGCGATTTCTGCGTCGATTTGCAGGCGAAAGGCGAACAGCCGATTTGCGTTGCAACCTGTCCGCTGGGGGCGATTAAGTTCGGTCCGATTGAGGAACTGCGCGCGAAATACGGCAACCTCTGTGATGTGCAGGGCTTACCGGATTCGGCCATTACCCATCCAAGCCTTGTGATTAAAGCGCATCAGGGTGCGGAAAAAGAGGAACTCCCGCATGCATGAATTACCGCTACTGATCTTTACCCTGCTGGTACAAGGCTCCGTGGGGATGACGTTATTCCTGACGCTATCCGCCCGTCCCGCGTCGCGCATTCCACAGGCTAAGCGCCAGCTGTTGCCGGTGATGCTGACCGCCTGCGTGGTGGGCGGCCTGGGGCTGATTGTTTCTACGCTGCACCTCGGCTATCCGCTGAATGCCTTAAATGCGCTGCGCCACGTCGCCAGCTCGTGGCTGAGCCGTGAAATTGTCTTTGCCAGCTTTTATCTGGCGGTATTGGGGCTGTGTACGCTGATCATGCTGGTTAAAAAAAGGCTGATAACGGGCTTACTCCCGATTGCGACCGTGCTGGGCCTGGTGGATGTTTGGTGCATGAGTGCGATTTATGCGCATACGTCGGTCATTACCTGGAGCCATTTCAACACCTGGCTGATGTCTTATGGTGCCGTTGGGGTGCTAGGTGCAGTGGCGCTGGTGTGGCTGCCGATGCTGAAAGCACACGCCGTGGCCAGTGCGCGCCAGTCGGTGCTGCGCTTCGCCGGGATGCTGGTGGTCGCGATTGTTGCGATTCGTCTGCTGGCTCAACCGGACTATATGCAGTATCTGGCGAACGCCAGCCTGAGCGGTGTCGTTACCTTACCTCATCAGCCGCTGGACGCGTTCCTCCAGTTCAGCGGTCTGCGCGTATTTAGCTGGGTCGTGTCCGTGCTCGGTGCACTGCTGTTTGCGGTGAGCGCATGGCGTCAGGGCCGGTTCGGTCTGATGGCTGGCAGTGTGCTGCTGGTGCTGTCTGAAGTGCTGTTCCGCTTTATGTTCTTCTGCATTAACTGATGGCGTTATTTCGCCTGACCCAGCCCCTCACGCCGCCCGGCGTGGGGGGCTCTTGCTTACGCAAACAGTTTCCCCGCCACGACTGCCAGGCATGCGTGACGGCGTGCCCGGTGAACGCCATTGCCCCCACGGCAACGATGCCGACCATCAATGAGGATGCGTGCCTTCGGTGCGGACAATGCTTGTTTGTCTGTCCGACGGATGCGCTGCAAAACCTGCGGCCTGAAACGCGCCGCTATACCGCCTTTACCCTGGTGGCACCGTTTTCGACGCTGGCACCGTCCGTTGAAGAGCTGTTGATGTGGCATCACCAGCACGGCATCCGGGCTGTGGCGCTGAATATGGAGTCCTTCCCCGGCTGGGTGCGCGCCGTTGCGGCACTGAATATCCGGCTGCGGGAATTGAATGCTCCGGTCTGGCAGATCCTGCCGCCGCCGCAAAAGGCGATCAATGCCGAGCGCCGACACTTTTTGAAGGCCAATGAAGTGGACGTGAAGACAGGTACCGTTTCTACCGGGCGACGGGCCCGCCGTCAGGCGTTTTCTGCCGTCAGCGAATATCAGCTGGCGCTGGATCAGGCGCAGTGTACGGTCTGTGGCGCGTGTAGCCGGGTCTGCACGCAACAGGCGCTGCAGCTTACTGAGGATGCACTGACGTTCACATCGTCATTGTGTACCGGCTGCGCAAGCTGCGCTGCGGTGTGTCCCGTGCAGGCCATTGATATGGAAAAGCGGGTAGGTGAAAACCAGGTCCTGCGTTTTCCCTGGACACAACAAACCTGCCGTTGCTGCCAGCGTCAATTTAAGACGTTTACCCCGGACAGTGACCGGTGTTCTGTTTGTCTGCGACATCAGCATGGAATGCGAGAAGCGTAAACAGCACGAGGTTAAAAGCAGAATAAGTTTGGGATTGTGAACTAAGAGAACGAACTGAGGACTAACTGAAATGGTGCGTCCGAGTGGACTCGAACCACCGACCCCCACCATGTCAAGGTGGTGCTCTAACCAACTGAGCTACGGACGCACTGTAGAGAATGGTGCGTTCAATTGGACTCGAACCAACGACCCCCACCATGTCAAGGTGGTGCTCTAACCAACTGAGCTATGAACGCAATGTTGTGTGTGACAACGGGGTCGAATATTAGCGGCAGTGGCCGCATCAGGCAAGAGGTAAACTGCATTTTTCTTTCAGATTTCACGCGATTGCTTCATTCCCGCGCAATGTGAAGAGAAAGTAGCCGCCCGCAGGCGGCCGGTGAGTCATTAACGAGCAGCGCGCTGCAAAATCACGCTTGAAGGCTGGCGCTGCAGGAAGCGCATCCGCAGCATCATCATGATAGCCGCAGAGGTTAAGCCGATAATAAAGCCGATCCAGAACCCGGCCGGGCCCATCCGGTCAACCACCAGATCGGTGAGCGCCAGGATATAGCCGCTCGGCAGGCCCAGCACCCAGTAGGCGATAAAAGTGATAAAGAAAATCGACCGCGTATCTTTATAGCCGCGCAGCACGCCGCTGCCGACCACCTGGATGGAGTCGGAGATCTGATAGATCGCCGCCAGCAGCATCAGGTGCGAGGCCAGGATTATCACTTCGGGATTGTCGTTATACAGCAGCGCAATCTGCTCGCGCAGGGTGACGGTGAACAGGGCGGTGCAAATCGCCATGCAGATACCGACGGCGATTCCGGTGCGGGCGGCGGTTTGCGCCTCCAGCGTCGAGCCCTGGCCGAGGCGATACCCAACGCGAATGGTGACGGAGGCGGCGAGCGACAGCGGCAGCACGAACATCAGCGAGCTGAAGTTAAGGGCAATCTGGTGCCCGGCCACATCGACAATACCCAGCGGCGACACCAGCAGGGCGACCACGGCAAACAGGGTGACTTCAAAGAACAGCGCCATCGCGATCGGCAGGCCAAGCTGCATCAGACGTTTCACCACCGCCATATCCGGTTTGCTGAATCCGGGTTCATTGCGAATGTCGCGCATTGAGCGGGCGCGCTTCACGTACGAGTGCATGCAGAAGAACATCACCCAGTACACCGCAGCCGTCGCCACGCCGCAGCCAACGCCGCCGAGTTCCGGCATACCAAAGTGACCGTAAATAAAGACGTAGTTAACCGGAATATTAATCAGCAACCCGATAAAGCCCATCACCATGCCCGGTTTGGTTTTTGCCAGACCTTCGCACTGATTACGCACCACCTGGAAGAATAAATAACCCGGCGTCCCGAACAGCAGGGCGCGTAAATAGCCGACGGCTTTATCCGCCAGCATTGGGTCAATATTGTGCATGGCGTGAATAATATAGCCCGCATTCCACAGCACAATCATGATTAACACCGAGACAAAGCCAGCCAGCCAGAAACCCTGACGGATCTGGTGAGCAATGCGCTCCCGGCGGCCGGAGCCATTTAACTGCGCCACCGTTGGGGTGAGCGCCAGCAGCAGGCCGTGACCAAATAAAATAGCCGGTAGCCAGATAGAGGTACCGATAGCGACGGCGGCCATATCGGTGGCGCTGTACCCCCCGGCCATGACGGTATCAACGAATCCCATGGAGGTTTGGGCGATTTGCGCGAGGATCACCGGGATTGCCAGAGCTAATAACTGACGCGCTTCACTGATGTACTTCTGCACGTGAACACCTTTGATCTTGTTGTTATTTGAGAGAATAAAAAAGCCGCTGCGAAAAGCAGCAAGAAGAAGATGCGGGGAATTCCAGCTATTGTAGCGGGGAATGGTTAATTATCTAGTGAAAAAATCGCCAGAAAAGGTAGGGTGCTGGCAACCTCTATTTTCAACTGTTATTGTGGTGCGATTAAACGGTGTCAGCACCGAAGGAACAAACAGGAGTCGTAAGCATGTTTACTGGTATTGTGCAGGGCACCGCGAAACTGGTGTCCATTGATGAAAAACCGAACTTCCGTACCCATATTGTGGCATTGCCGGAGTATATGCTCGATGGCCTGGAAACGGGGGCTTCGGTTGCACACAACGGGTGTTGCCTGACGGTCACCGAAATTAACGGCAACCTGATTAGCTTTGATTTAATGAAAGAGACGCTGCGCATCACCAATCTGGGTGAGCTGGTGGTGGGCGACGACGTTAACGTTGAGCGTGCGGCAAAGTTCAGCGATGAAATTGGCGGGCATTTAATGTCCGGTCATATTATGACCACCGCCGAAATTTCCAAAATCCTGACCTCGGAAAATAACCGCCAAATCTGGTTTAAAGTTCAGGATCCGTTGTTACTGAAATACATCCTGTATAAAGGCTTTATCGGCGTGGACGGCATCAGCCTGACCGTCGGTGAAGTGACGCCAACCCGCTTCTGTGTGCACCTGATCCCTGAGACGCTGCTGCGCACGACGCTGGGGTCGAAAAAACTGGGTCATCGGGTCAATATCGAAATTGATCCCCAGACCCAGGCGGTAGTGGATACCGTTGAGCGGGTGCTGGCGGCAAAAGAGGCTGCCATTCAACAAGCGCTCGACATCGAATAACAAACAATACCCCGGTTCCCCGGGGTGTTTTTTTAGCGCGCCACCCGCAGACCGTTCTCCACCCCGCGGCTAAAGACCACCTGCCACAGATGAATATCCCGCGCACGAAACGCACCGGCACACGCGTTCAGGTAATAGCTGAACATCCGTTTAAATCGTTCAGAATAGTTGTCTGCGATCTCCGGCCAGCTGGCGAGAAAACGTGAATGCCACGCCATCAGGGTGGTGTCGTAATCTGCGCCAAAGTTATGCCAGTCTTCCATCACAAAATGCCCCTCGCTGGCGTTCGCTATCTGGCGAACCGAGGGTAAACAGCCATTCGGAAAGATGTATTTATCGATCCACGGATCGACGCTATGGTCGGTTTTTTGCGAACCAATGGTGTGCAGCAGAAAAAGACCGTCCGGCTTGAGGTTGCGATCGACGACGTCAAAGTAGGTGGGGTAGTTTTTCGGTCCCACGTGCTCAAACATCCCCACGGAGACGATCCGGTCAAACTGATCGTCCAGATCGCGGTAATCCTGCAGTAAAATAGTCACATCCAGATCGCGACAGCGGGTCTGGGCCATTTTTTGCTGTTCCGCCGAAATGGTCACTCCCACCATGCTGACGCCATAGTGTTTAGCCAGAAAGTGCGCCAGTCCACCCCAGCCGCAGCCAATATCGAGCACCCGCATCCCGGGCTGGAGCTGCAGTTTTTCACCGATCAGCCGCAGCTTATCCTGCTGCGCCTGTTCCAGGCTTTCGGCCTGTTTCCAGTACCCGCAGGAGTATTGCATCATTGGGTCAAGCATGCGGCTGAACAGATCGTTGCCCAGATCGTAATGCTCTTTGCCAACAATCCAGGCACGTTTTTTATTTTGCAGATTGAACAGGCGGGCGGTGGCAATGCGCAGGGTGTCTTTCAGGTGGCTGGGAAGCTGATTTTCCAGTCCGGCCCGCAGGACCTTATTGAAAAAAATATCCAGCCGTTCGCACTCCCACCAGCCGTCCATATAGCTCTCGCCAAGGCCGAGGGAACCTTCCTGCATAATGCGTTTAAAAAAGTCGGGATGTTTGATCTGCAGATCGGACGCTGCCGGACCGTTGACGGTTATGCCCGCCCGGGTCAGCATCTCATTGACTATCCTGAACCAGTTGTCGTTGCGAAAACTGACTTCGTCTATACACGATGAACTCATAGCTTCTCCATCACTTGCTGTGATCATAACCCGTGTCTTAGGGCTGTGAGAAATCTCACGGGGATGGCCCGCGAGGCTAATATCCGACGTAGAACAGAGGAAGGGAGATTACCCTTGCCGAAAGGCCATCCATGGTGAAACGGGAGCGTTCCTGCTCCCGTTAATACCTAATATTTATCGTATTTATTAGAACGCACAAATAAGTATAGGCCTGAAAAAAGCGTGATTCAACAGAAAATCGTTAGCACGCTAATTAAAGGCTGTTGGTGCCATCAGGCACGCGAGGATTCGGTGCTCAGATCGTCCTGCTGCGGCTGGGCGCGGACGTACTGCATCCGATAACCCATCACCGCCAGCACCACGGTCACCAGCATCACGCTGGTGGTGGTCAGCAGCGGGGTGGCGATCAGCCACGAGACCAGCAGGCTCGCCAGGAAACACAGGCCCAGCTGCAGGGTGTTCTGCAGGGCCGCCGCGCTGCCGGTGGCTTGTGGGAAGGGGCGCAGCGCCTGCGCCACCACAATCGGGTAGATTGCGCCGTTGGCTACCGCCATCAGGCAGAAAGGCACCAGCAGCGGAGCCAGACCCACGCCCGGAATAAACCCAACCGCCCAGGTTGCGATGACGCTGAGTGCATACAGGCCCAGCAGCCACGGCAGCATCTGCGGTCCTTGCCATTTTTGCAGCGCGGCGCGACAGCCGTAGCCGCCAATCAGAAAGGCGATGGTTTGCGGGACATAGCTCAGGCCGATTGCCGATGGGCTATAGCCCATTTCGCTGAGGATAAACGGCGAGCCGGTCAGCCAGGCGAAGAAGCTTGCCGAACAGGCGGCGTAGATCAGCACGTTGCCGCGGTAGGTGCGCGAGCGCAGCAGCGATAGAAAGGTGACGCGTGATTCTGATGGCGCTTTCGCAGCAGCAGGCTTGAGGCTAAAGGCCGGGATCATCAGCACCAGCGCGATAACGAACAGCACGGCAAAAATTGACTGCCAGTCGAAATGGGCGAGGATCCAGCTGCCGAGCAGCGGCGCCAGCGCCGGTGAAAGCCCGACCAGCGGCATAATGGTGGCAAAGATGCGGTTAACGCGCGAGGCCGGATAGTAATCGGTTACCAGCGCCTGCCAGGTGACCGCCGCAGCGCACACCCCGACCGCCTGAATAAAGCGCAACGCCAGCAGCCAGGTCGCGTCGCGGACCCACAGCATCCCCAGACAGCCGAGGGCAAAAATGGCCAGCCCGACCAGCAGAATCGGTTTACGCCCGAAGCGATCGGACAGCGGTCCCCACAGCAGTTGCGCAAAGGCAAAGCCCGCCAGGAACAGGCTCAGGCTGGCGCTGATGGCTGCCGCCGGGGTTTGCAAATCTTCCTGCATGACCGCAAAAGCGGGCAGGTACATGTCGGTTGCCAGGAAGCCCAGCACGCTCAGGCCGGCAAGCCAGACTAAAAATCCTTTCCCAGGTATCACTGTGGTTATTCTCCGTTATAGGTGCAGGTGTCATTGCCGCAGAGTGTAAGCAGTGCAATCCGGCTTGTGAAACGCTAATATTTGGCGGTTGCATTCAAAAATTTTGCAGGCAGAAAATGTGGTCAGAATATTCCCTTGAAGTGGTGGATGCCGTCGCACGCAACGGCAGTTTTAGCGGTGCGGCGCAGGAGCTGCACCGGGTGCCTTCTGCCATCAGCTATACGGTGCGTCAGCTGGAGGAGTGGCTGGCAGTGCCGCTGTTTGAACGGCGTCACCGGGATGTGGAACTGACGCCCGCCGGGGTATGGTTTCTCAAGGAGGGGCGTTCTGTTATCAAAAAAATGCAGATCACCCGGGAACAGTGTCAGCAGATTGCCAACGGCTGGCGAGGCCATCTGTCGATTGCGGTGGATAATATTGTTCGCCCCGAGCGCACCCGTCAGATGATCGTCGATTTCTATCGTCACTTTTCTGACGTGGAGCTGCGGGTGTCCCAGGAGGTCTTCAACGGCGTCTGGGATGCGCTGGCGGACGGCAGGGTTGAGATGGCAATCGGTGCGACCCAGGCGATCCCGGTGGGGGGGCGCTATGCATTTCGCGATATGGGCACCCTGAGCTGGAACTGCGTGGTGGCCAGCCACCATCCGCTGGCCGCGATGGCCGGGCCGCTCAGCGATGACACCTTGCGCAACTGGCCGTCGCTGGTGCGGGAAGATACGTCACGGTCGTTGCCAAAACGTATCACCTGGCTGCTGGATAACCAGCGGCGGATCGTGACCCCGGACTGGGAGTCGTCAGCGTCCTGCCTCTCTGCCGGGCTGTGCGTAGGGATGGTACCGGCACATGTCGCCCGACCGTGGATTGACAGCGGCAAGTGGGTGGCGCTGTCGCTGGAAAATCCCTTCCCGGACGCCGCCTGCTGCCTGACCTGGCAGCAAAACGATATCTCTCCGGCCCTGGCGTGGCTGCTGGAGTATCTCGGCGACAGCGAAACGATGAATAAGGAGTGGCTGCGGGAGCCAGAGGTGCTGGCTCCCGGGGAGGATTAACGGCGGTAGTCGCGGAAAGGACCATCCGCGACCGAGCGGCGTTCGATCAGGCGCGGATGCACTTCAATGGAGTGTGACTCTTCGCGCTTGCTGACGATACGATCCAGCAGCATATTGAAGGCCGTCTCCCCCAGCGAATCCTTCGGCTGGTGGATAGTGGTCAGCGCCGGGGTAAAGAAGCGCGCGTTGCGCACGTTATCATAGCCGATCAGCGAAATATCCTGCGGGACGCGCAGGCCCATTTCGTCGGCGGCGCACAGCGCGCCCATTGCCATAATATCCCCGCCGCAGAAGATCGCCGTTGGACGCGGGGTCTGGGAGAGGATCTGCTGCATTGCGCGGTAGCCGGATTCCGGCTCAAAGTCGCCCTGCACAATCCAGTTTTCCGGCACGGTGATCAGCGTCTCTTCCATCGCTTTCATAAAGCCCGCCAGTCGACCGGCACCGGTGTTGCGCTCCAGCGGCCCTGGGATCACGCCAATTTCACGGTGACCGCGTTCGATCAGATACCGTCCGGCCATATACCCGCCTTCAAAGGCGTTATCGATTACCGAGTCGGTAAAGTCAGCTTTCGCTTCGCCCCAGTCCATCACCACCATCGGAATATTGCGATACTCCTCCAGCATGGTGAGCAGCGATTCCGGGTATTCGGAACACATCACCAGCAGGCCATCAACGCGCTTTTGCGCCATCATCGACAGATAGGCCCGCTGTTTCTCGAGGCTGTTCCAGGCGTTACCCAGAATCAAGGTGTAGCCTTTCTGGAAGCAATTCTTCTCTACGGCTTCAATAATTTCCGCAAAATAGGGCGCTTCGCTGCTGGTCGCCAGTAAGCCGATTGTCTTGGTGTGATTCACTTTCAGGCTGCGGGCCACGGCGCTTGGGGAATAGTGCAGCTCTTTAATCGCCGCCCAGACGTTGTTGCGCGTCTCTTCCGCGACAAAGCGCGTTTTGTTAATCACATGTGATACGGTTGTAGTGGAAACGTTTGCGCGTTTCGCCACGTCTTTAATTGTTGCCATCAGATGTCACTCCAGACCATATCTAAGCTCCTGAAAAACCAATAGGTAAACGTTTGCCTTCACTCGCCCTAATTGCGCAATTTGAATTGCGGTACGCCGGGAAAACGACACAGGACGTCAGGAGGGGGTCAATGGCCGGTACGCTAATAAATTTAGCGTGGAATTTTGTCTGATCTTGACCAAAAGGGGAAGAACAAAAACGGTAATCCACCTAAAACCCGCAAGATTTTTGCTGTGAACTGTGCAAAAATGAGCAAGCTCACTCTTCATGGGGTGATTAAAAGGAGAAAAATTGATGAGTACCGATCTTAAGTTTTCGCTGGTTACGACCGTTATTGTTCTGAGTTTGATCGTGGCGAGTGCTTTTACTGCTGCGCTGCACTGATCGATACGGGGGAGCCTGCTCTCCCTCGTTTCTCCTCGCTGATTGTTACGCCTCCGGCAATAATCTTTTGCCAAAATGTAAACTTCTCATTTTTTGTGATTGATGTCATGCTTTCGCCTTCATTGTTCTGTGTCGCCTGACGACACGGTGTCTGGAGTTGAAGTATGAAAATCAATTTTCCCCTGCTGGCCCTGGCGATTGGTGCATTTGGCATTGGCACCACTGAATTCTCCCCGATGGGATTGTTACCGGTGATTGCCCGGGGGGTGGATGTCTCTATTCCCGCCGCAGGAATGCTGATCAGCGCCTATGCCATCGGTGTGATGGTGGGGGCCCCGCTGATGACGCTACTCCTTTCGCATCGTGGCCGTCGTAATGCGCTGATCTTCCTGATGGCGATTTTTACCGTTGGCAACGTGCTGTCGGCCCTCGCGCCGGATTACACCACCCTGATGCTGTCCCGTATCCTCACCAGCCTGAACCACGGGGCCTTCTTTGGCCTGGGCTCAGTGGTGGCTGCAAGCGTGGTGCCAAAACATAAGCAGGCGAGCGCGGTGGCCACCATGTTTATGGGGCTGACGATTGCCAATATTGGCGGCGTCCCGGCGGCGACGTGGATGGGCGAAGTGATTGGTTGGCGGATGTCGTTCCTGGCGACCGCTGGGCTTGGCGTGGTGGCGATGATCGCGCTGTTCTTCTCGCTGCCGAAAGGTGGGGCGGGTGAAAAGCCGGAGGTGCGCAAAGAGCTGGCGGTGCTGATGCGTCCGCAGGTGCTGTCTGCGTTGCTGACCACGGTGCTGGGCGCCGGGGCGATGTTCACCCTTTATACCTATATTTCGCCGGTCCTGCATGACATCAACCAGGCGACCCCGGCCTTTGTCACCGCCATGCTGGTGCTGATCGGCGTTGGGTTCTCACTGGGCAACTACCTCGGCGGCAAGCTGGCGGATAAGTCGGTGAACGGCACGCTGAAGGGCTTTTTACTGCTGCTGATCGTGATTATGCTGGCAATCCCGTGGCTGGCACGCAATGAGGTCGGGGCGGCAGTGGCGATGGTGGTGTGGGGGATGGCAACTTTCGCGGTGGTGCCACCGCTGCAGATGCGCGTGATGCGCGTCGCCAGCGATGCGCCGGGACTGTCGTCGTCAGTGAATATCGGTGCTTTCAATCTGGGCAATGCGCTCGGCGCGGCGGCAGGCGGGGCGGTGATCTCCAGCGGCATGGGGTACAGCTTTGTGCCGGTGATGGGGGCAATGATTGCCGCGCTGGGGTTGATTCTGGTGCTCGCGTCCGGCAGAAAAGAGCCGCAGCCAGTGGGGGCCACCGAGTAACAATAATGCAGAAGGGCAAACCCTTCTGCATTGCATTTATGCAGCGAAGTTCTTCGCCACAAATTCCCAGTTCACCAGCGCCCAGAAGTGCTCAAGGTAGTTCGGGCGCGCATTGCGGTAATCAATGTAGTAAGCATGTTCCCACACGTCGACGGTCATCAGCGGCGTAGCGTTTGTGGTCAGCGGCGTGCCTGCATTGGACGTCGAGACGATTGCCAGCGTGCCATCCGCCTCTTTAACCAGCCAGGTCCAGCCCGCGCCAAAGTTCTTCACTGCTGCATCGGTAAACGCCGCTTTAAAAGCAGCGAAGCTGCCAAACGTAGCGCTGATGGCCGCAGCCAGTTCACCCGCTGGTTCGCCACCGGCATTGGGTGCCAGGCAGTGCCAGTAAAAGGTGTGATTCCAGACCTGCGCAGCATTGTTAAACACGCCGCCTTCGGAGCCGCGCACGATCTCTTCGAGGGTTTTCCCTTCAAACGCGGTGCCAGCGATCAGGTTATTCAGGTTGGTGACGTAGGTCTGGTGATGCTTACCGTAGTGGTATTCCAGGGTTTCCACAGAAATGTGCGGGACCAGGGCGTCTTTTGCATACGGTAATGTAGGTAGTTCAAACGACATTGCTCTCTCCTTATTATAGTGATTCATTCAATAACCATATTGAATGTGCGGGTAGAGTAGCAAAATGAAAGGGTAGACAAAAGAGGAACTTACCCTGCTGAAAAGCCAGCAGGGCAGGGGATTAACGAATGGTGTTGGCCTTCATCACACGACGTGCGCCCACGTAGTGACGCTGCCAGTAATCTTCGCTCAGGGAGGTGATCTGGATATCCTGGCCGCTGCGTGGGGACTGGATAAACTTGCCGTTGCCGACGTACACGCCGACGTGATCGGCCGTTCCGCGACCCTGGGTGCGGAAGAACACCAGATCGCCGCTTTCCAGTTCACCCCGGGTGACCGGGGACGCATCGCGCAGATGGTACATTTCATTGGCGGTGCGCGGAATACGGAATTTCACCAGATCTTTATAAGCGTAATAGACCAGACCACTGCAGTCGAAACCGGTACGCGGGGAGCTACCGCCCCAGCGATACGGTTTGCCAATCTGTCCCATCAATTTATTTAACGCCGTGCTTTGTGCTTTTTGCACCCGGACTTTATGTGCGGCAGCAAGGGTTGTGGTTTTGCTGGTTTTAACGCACTGCTTTTTATGGCCTTTACGGGTGGTGCACTTCTCTGTCACAACGCGCGAAGCCGTTTGCGTGGCTCGGGTGGCATTGCGGGGGGAATTTTTGTTTTTCTTGCTGGAGGCGGTTTGCGGTGTTTTCGCGAGGGCTTTCTTTGCGGTGCTCTTTTTGGTGGTGCTTTTTTTACTGGTGCTCTCTTTTTTAGTGGTTTTGCTGGTCGCGCTTTTTTTCTTGGGTTCGGTTACTTTCGCCAGATGCGTTTTATGCGTAGCCGAAGACCGCGCCTGCTCAGAGGCGTTAGCCAGCGGCGTGAAAGAGAGAGTCGAAAAAAGCAAAGCACAGAGCGTGATCGAGAATTTATTTATTCGCGCCACTGGGCAGTCCCCTGGTAATTGCTGGCACGAATAATGCCGGCAGGTGATTTACAAAACCTGTCGATTCTAATCTATAAAAAGCCCTGACGTTAATAAACTTTTTGCACTTAAAACTGCGTTTTGTAATCGAGTGCAAAAAAAATAAACATCCTTTCGCTGACCTGGTCATTCGCTGAGCAAAAATCAGCGCCTTACCTATATAACATGTATTATTGATGCATCTTTATGCCGCACGCGGTAAAATACGATACGTGACGAAAATGTTATTTTCCGTTGTCGGCCTGAGACGCTACAATGTCAGACGATTGCCGTAACAGAAGTTTAAGGAAGCAAGACATGAGCACTACTATTGAAAAAATTCAGCAACAAATCGCTGAAAACCCGATTCTCCTGTACATGAAAGGTTCTCCAAAGCTGCCAAGCTGCGGTTTCTCCGCACAAGCAGTTCAGGCGCTGTCCGCCTGTGGCGAACGTTTTGCTTACGTTGATATTCTGCAGAACCCGGATATCCGCGCTGAGCTGCCAAAATACGCTAACTGGCCAACCTTCCCACAGCTGTGGATTGACGGCGAACTGGTCGGTGGGTGCGACATCCTGATCGAAATGTATCAGCGCGGCGAACTGCAGCAGCTGATCAAAGAGACCGCAGCGAAATACAAAGAAGAGCCAGACGCAGAGTAATTTCTCGCGTCATGGACACAAAAAAGCGACCGAAGGTCGCTTTTTTTTATGCTTCAGTTTCCGCTTCCGGCAACGGCCAGCCGCCGAGGCGTTTCCAGCGGTTAACGATCTCGCAAAACAGTTCGGATGTGCGTTCGGTATCGTACAGGGCAGAGTGCGCCTGGGTGCCGTCAAAGGCAATACCCGCCGTGATACAGGCTTTCGACAGCACCGTTTGCCCCAGCGCCAGGCCGCTTAATGCGGCGGTATCGAAGGTAACGAACGGGTGGAACGGGTTGCGCTTAAGCGAGGCGCGCTCGGCGGCGGCCATCATAAAGCTGTGATCGAACGTGGCATTGTGCGCCACCATGATCGCGCGATTGCAGTTCTGATCTTTCATGCCCTTGCGCACCATTTTGAAAATGGCATGCAGCGCGTCGTATTCGCTGACCGCCCCGCGCAGCGGGTTACTCGGGTCAATGCCGTTAAACGCCAGCGCCTCGGGCTGCAGATTAGCCCCTTCAAAAGGTTCGACGTGGAAATGCAGCGTGGAGTCCGGCAGCAAATTGCCCTGTTCATCCATTTTCAACGTGATGGCGGCAATTTCCAGCAGCGCATCGGTTTTGGCGTTAAATCCTGCGGTTTCAACATCAATCACAACAGGATAAAAACCACGAAAACGGTCGCACAGACCGGTAATTTGAGCGTTATCGGACATCTGGATCTCTTACAAGGGAAAAAAAGCAGAGCGCATTATGGCAAATTTTAGAACGGGATGCAGTAAAACAACGGGCGCATCGCGCGCCCTGGAGGATCAGTTGCCCAGACCGCGACCGGCGTCTTTGGCTTCAATCAGTTCGATTTTGTAACCGTCGGGATCTTCGACGAAGGCAATAACCGTGGTGCCGCCTTTAACCGGGCCCGCTTCACGGGTGACGTTGCCGCCGTTGCTGCGGATGCGCTCGCAGGCTTCAGCCGCGTTATCCACTTCAAGTGCGATGTGGCCGTAGGCGGTGCCCAGCTCGTAGCTATCAACATCCCAGTTATAGGTCAGTTCGATAACCGCTTCTTCGCTTTCCTGGCCGTAGCCAACAAACGCCAGCGAATATTTGTATTCCGGGTTTTCGCTGGTGCGCAGCAGGGTCATGCCCAGCACGTTGGTGTAAAACTCGATGGAACGTTGCAGGTCGCCAACGCGCAGCATGGTATGGAGTAAGCGCATAATATCCTCTTTGCTTTTATCATCTTGAACAGAAACGATGTTTTAGTATAGCGGCGAATCGTCGCCGCTATCAATGGAGGGATTATAAAGAAGGATAATCGGTATAACCTTCGGCACCGCCGCCGTAGAAGCTTTCCGGGCGCTGTGGGTTAAGCTCGGTTTTACGCTCAAGACGCGCCACCAGATCCGGGTTGGCGATGTAGGCGCGGCCAAAGGCCACGGCATCGATCAGCCCTTTGTTGATCAAATCTTCGGCTTTTTCTGGCGTGTACGCACCAGCACCGATGATAACGCCAGGGAAGCGGTCGCGGACTTTCTGACGGAAGGCATCAGAGTACGGCTCGCCGCCGGCCCAGTCTGGCTCGGACATGTGCAGATACGCGATGCCGCGTTTCGCCAGCTCGGCAATCAGGTACAGGGCGTCAGCTTCTTCGTTCGGACCGTTATCCACGTTCTGGAACGAACCGATTGGCGAGACGCGGATCCCAATGCGATCGGCACTCCACTCCTGAGAAACGGCATCCACCACTTCCAGCACCAGACGGGCACGATTCTCGATGCTGCCGCCGTACTGATCGGTACGCTGGTTAGAAGAAGGTGACAGGAACTGGTGCAGCAGGTAGCCGTGCGCCGAGTGCAGCTCGACGAGGTCGAAACCGGCTTCACGGGCGTTGGCGACCGCCTGGCGGAAATCGTTCACGATGCCCGGGATTTCGTTCAGCTCCAGCGCGCGTGGGGTAGAGGTATCTTCGCGGGTTGCAAGACCGTTTTCATCGCGCAGCGAGGTGCGGGTGCCCGCGTTAAGGGCAGAGGCAGAAACCGGGGCCTGACCGCCTGGCTGCAGGCTGCTGTGTGAGATACGGCCGGTGTGCCACAGCTGGACAGCAATACGGCCGTCTTCAGCATGAACGCCCGCGGTAATTTTCTTCCACGCCGCGATCTGCTCCGGGCTGTGCAGGCCCGGTGCGCCAGCGTAACCTTTCGCCTGGAAAGAAATCTGCGTGGCTTCCGAGATGATCAGCCCTGAGCTGACGCGCTGGCGGTAGTATTCGCCCATCAGTGGGGTCGGAATATCACCCGGCTCGATGCTGCGCAGGCGGGTGAGGGGTGCCATAAATACGCGGTTTGGTGCTTCAATAGCGCCCACTTTAAGCGGGGTAAATAATTTTTCGGCTGACATAGTGGCTCCTGAATAGACCGGTCGACTAGTAATTCGTTAAATAAAAACGCCTGTTATACGCCAGGCGTTGCAATGATGTTCTGAACGTGGGCCAGCGCGCTTTCCAGCGGCAGCGAACTGCGGGACATTTTGGCCTGCAGATTCGCCCCCAGCCACAGGGAGTAAAGCACCTGTGCCTGTGCGAAGGGTTCGCCAATAAAAGCCAGTGACTTTTCATCACGACCTTTCTCCAGCGCCTGTGCCAGCAGGACGATCACCCCGGTGGCACCTTTATCCATCGCGGTACGCATATCTTCTGACAGATCGCACACTTCGGCAGACAGTTTCACCGTCAGGCAACCCGTGATCAGGCCCTGCTGACAGAACTGGGTCAGCGTTTCCTGATAATAAGCCAGAACACGATCGCGATAATTCCCTTCGCCGCTGGCGAAATGGCTGGCAAGACGCTGATGGTAGCTGGCGAAGTGCCGCTCCAGCAGGGCCACGCCAAACGCCTCTTTCGAGCGAAAGTAGTGGTAAAACGATCCCTTCGGCACGTCGGCGGTTTTGAGCAGTTCGCTCAGCCCCATCCCGGTGAAGCCCCGGTGCATGCACAGACGCTCGCCGGTTGCCAGCAGGTGTTCGCGTGTATCGTGTTCAGTATGCTTATTCATGCGGTCAATGTAATAGACCAGTCGGTCTAATGCAAGCGTTAAGTTCGACGACAGCGGGTGAGGAGATCCCTTTGCGGCTGATAAACCGATGTCTGGATATTCATCATTCCCAGCACCGTGGCGAACAGATTGTCCTGCGATACCGCCTCTTTCCCGGCCTGGTCGCGCAGGCACTGCTCATTAACGCGGTAGTTTTGCCGGTAGTCTTGCGACAGCCAGAACATAAACGGAATATGGGTCTGCTGCTCGGGCGCCAGCATATACGGGGTACCGTGCAGATACAGGCCATTTTCTCCCAGCGACTCGCCGTGATCGGAGAGGTAAATCAGCGCCGTGTTCATCGTGGATTGCCGAGCCTTCAGCATGTCGATGGTCTTACTCACGACGCTGTCGGTATACAGGATTGTGTTGTCATAGGTGTTTATCAGCCGCTGATGGTCGCAGTCCTGGATCTCATTGGTGTCGCAGGTAGGGGTAAAGCGGCGGTACTGCTCCGGGTAGCGCTGGAAATAGGCCGGACCGTGGCTGCCCATCAGGTGGATCACCAGCACGCTGTCCTGCTTCAGGCCGTCTAACACGCTATCCAGACGCCAGAGATTGGCGTCATCAATACACGAGTTGTTTTTGCACAGCGTGCCCAGATTCCACTGCGTCATGTCGGTATGCGGGATGCGGTTGCAGGCACCTTTACAGCCACCGTCGTTATCCCGCCACAGCAGATTGACCCCCGCGTGGGCCAACACGTCCATTAACCCTTCCTGATGATGGGCCAGGTCGGCGTCATACTGTTTGCGCGGCATCCCCGAGAACATGCACGGAACCGAAACGGCCGTCTCAGTCCCGCAGGAAGAGGCCTGCGGGAAGTTGATGACGTTCTGTTTTTTCAGTTCAGGATTGGTTTCGCGTTCGTAGCCGTTCAGTGAGTAGTTCTGCGCCCGGGAGGCTTCACCAACGACCAGCACCAGCACGGTTTTTTTCTGCTGTGCCAGCACCATCGGGCCTTTATGCGCATCTTCGCCCAGCCGGATTAAGGTCTGATCGCCCGCAAACCAGCGCGCCTTGCTGTATTTTGCGATGGCGCTGACGTAGTTCGCCGGGGTCACCATTTTAACGATGCCTTTATTGTTGCGAAACAGCGAGGCGTAGTCTTTATAGAACACGGCCGCGACCAGAATGATAATCAGCAGGCTGCCGAGGATCGTCATTAGACGCATCAGCAGCGTTTGCCAGACTTTACCGGGCTGAATGCGGATCATGGCCAGCACTGCCGAAGGCACCAGACCCGCAACCGCCAGCCACAGCACCAGCTGTGGGGTGATCAGCGCGGTGGCTTCCTGCGAATTGGTTTCGAAGACGTTGACCATCATATTCTGGTCAATCACGGCCCCGTAGGTGAACATAAAATAGGTTGCGGCGGCACAGCCCAGCGTCAGCAGTACCAGCAGCGGTTTACGGATCAGGGGAATATTCAGAATACTGAACACCATTACCCAGCCGCAAAACAGCACCAGCGGCACCGTCAGGGCAAAAATAAAATCATGTAGCCGGGTCGGGGCGATCACCGCCCAGCTGCGTTGAATAAACAGAGCGTTTAACAATGTAAATAACAGGGCGCATCCCAGGGTGAATTTTATATCGTTACACTGTAACTTTTTAATCGACAGCATCATCATCAGAACCATTCATTGCTTTGATGACGCGAGTATAGGGAGCGAAGATTAGTGAAACCTTAATGTGCATTTCTGTGGTTGACGTCTTGCGTTAGCCCGACTTAAGGTCTTCACTTTACTGTAATCATGGGGATCGGGGAGGTGGGTGTGGCTGAACAACTGGAGTTCTTTCCCGTCCAGAGCCCGTGCCGGGGTATTTGCCAGTCGGATGAGCGGGGCTTTTGTCGCGGCTGTATGCGCAGCCGGGAAGAACGTTTTAACTGGCAAGCCATGAGCGATCCGCAGAAACAGGAGATCCTGCGCCTGTGTCGCCAGCGTCTGCTGCGCAAAATGCGCGCAAACAAAGCCACCGAAACCGAAGAACCGCAGCAACCCTCACTGTTTTAGCCCCGTAATTGCGTATACTCACCCCAGTCTTTTTTTGAGGAAATTGCTATGGTTCAGCGTATTACCCTTGCCCCACAGGGCCCGGAATTCTCCCGCTTTGTTATGGGCTACTGGCGTCTGATGGACTGGAACATGTCCGCTCAGCAGCTGGCGAGCTTTATTGAAGCGCATCTGGATCTGGGGATCACCACCGTCGATCACGCCGATATTTACGGCGGCTACCAGTGTGAAGCGGCTTTTGGCGAAGCAATGAAGCTGGCCCCGGCCCTGCGTCAGCGCATGGAGATCGTGACCAAATGCGGCATTGCCACCACCGCAAAACCTGAGCATGCCCTCGGCCATTACATCACTGACAGCGACCATATCATTCAGAGCGCCGAGCAGTCGCTGAGCCATCTGGCAACGGATCACATCGATCTGCTGCTGATCCATCGCCCGGATCCGCTGATGGATGCAGACGAGGTCGCCGAAGCGTTCCTCGCCCTGCACCAGAGCGGCAAAGTGCGCCATTTCGGCGTGTCTAACTTTACCCCGGCCCAGTTTGCGCTGCTGCAGTCGCGCCTGCCGTTTACCCTGGCCACTAATCAGGTGGAAATTTCTCCGGTGTACCAGCCGCTGCTGCTGGATGGCACCCTTGACCAGCTGCAACAGCTGCGCATTCGCCCAATGGCCTGGTCTTGTCTCGGCGGCGGTCGCCTGTTCAATGACGAATCCTTCCAGCCGCTGCGCGATGAGCTGGCCCAGGTGGCGCAGGAGCTAAACGCAGAAAGCATCGAGCAGGTGGTGTACGCGTGGATCCTGCGTCTGCCGTCGAAGCCGTTGCCGATCATCGGTTCCGGTAAAATCGAACGCGTGCGTTCCGCCCTGGCGGCAGAACAGCTTCAGATGACGCGCCAGCAGTGGTTCCGCATTCGTAAAGCCGCGCTGGGTTACGACGTACCGTAATTCTGCATTCAGTTGACTTCCCGGTGAAATCGTTGCCCCTGGTATAAGCTTAAGGGGCAAATATTAACCGAAGGAGGTCCTATGAAGCGTTTTACTCTGGCGATGTTGACGTTGATGGTGTGCGCCGGTGCGCAAGCTGCCAGCGACGAAGTTGAGATGAACCTCGTCACCTCTCAGGGGGTAGGCCAGTCTGTCGGGACGGTGAAAATCACCGAAACGGACAAGGGACTGGAGTTCGCCCCCAATCTTAAAGCCCTTCCTCCGGGCGAACACGGCTTCCACGTTCACGCTAAAGGTTCCTGCGAACCCGCCATGAAAGAGGGCAAGCCTTCTGCTGCCGAATCGGCGGGCGGGCATCTCGATCCGCAGAGCAGCGGCAAGCATGAAGGCCCGGACGGTATGGGACATCTTGGCGATCTGCCGGTGCTGGTGGTCAATAACGACGGCAAAGCCACCGATCCCGTCGTCGCGCCACGCCTCAAAAAGCTGGATGAGGTGAAAGGCAAAGCGCTGATGATCCACGTCGGGGGCGATAATATGTCCGATCAACCCAAACCGCTCGGCGGTGGCGGGGCCCGTTACGCCTGCGGGGTGATCTGATCGCTGAGCGTGCCCGGAGCGGGCGCCTGCTCCAGCTGGGACAGGGAACAGTGCAGCCGCCAGATAAGCGCGGCCAGATCCTGCGCCGCAGGCTGGGGATGGTGCCCGAGGGTGTCACAGATCCGTTTTAATTCATCCAGGGTGGCAGCCAGCGGGCGTTGCTGCACGCCGCGCTCGCTCATGATGTCGCGCAGGAGTGAAACTGCCACGTCGCGCACCTGCGCCAGCGGATCGGAGCGGGTTTCCCATCCGCGCAGCTGCCAGACCACGTGACTGCAGTTCAACAGCACCACGCCCCAACGCAGCAGCCAGCGGCGCGAGAGTGCGTCCTGGCTGGTGTTCAGCTGGCTGACGTGATGATACACCAGCGACTCATAACCATTTTCACTCAGCCGCGGTCGGCGGCTGAGCTGATCGACAAAGCCGCGACGCAACTCCTTAATGTGGCGGCGGCTTTTACGCGCATCCGATCCCGGTCGCAGCACCGCGAACGCCAGCCAGGTTAACCCCACGCCGAGGATCTTCGCCAGATTGTCATTCAGGAAATCGGCAAAGTCATATACCGGCGGATTGGTCACTGAAATAAACGAACCCATAAAGACGATCAGCTGACCCCACAGGCCCGCCTGGCGAGGGATTTGCAGCTTCATAAGCTGCATGGTGGTGAGCAGCGGGAACAGAAACAGCAGGAACAGCCACAGATCCGATATCTGCACCATCAGGCCAAATTTGAAGACAAAACTGAACAGTGAGAGCAGGACCAGGGTGCGCAGCAGCAGCGTCAGCGAATTAAAAGGTGACGGCGAAACGGAATAAAGCACGCTGCTGATCGCCGCCAGCGTCAGGGCAGACGAACCGGATTCCCACTGGGCAGAAATGCTCCAGGCGCCTACCAGGCACAGCGCGCAGAAGGTGCGAAAGCCACTCCATAAGACTTCAAGGTTGTCCGTGTGACGCGCCAGCGCGGGGCTATGCGGAACGCTGAATTCCGTCACCGGCGTGGCCGTCTCGACCGCGGCTATCCAGCGGCTGCTCTGCAGATACAGGCGGGAGAAATCGCGCAGCCGCTGCCAGAAGGCGCGATGGCGGTAATCGCCCGCGGCATCGGGTTTCAGCGGGGCGATAATACGCGCGACGGTATAAAAATCGGCGTCGGGTCGGGCGAGTGCGGCCAGCAGCTGGTCGATCACCTCCCGGGTATGCGCCGGGGGATCGGGCCAGTTGACCAGCATCCGTCGTAAGCTGGAGATGGCGCTGGTCATGCGCAGCTGCTGGTGCAGAAGATAGTTCAGCAGGGCGTTTTGCCGCCGAAAGCGGTAGTGGCTCCAGAAGGCCTGAATGCGCAGCAGGTTGGTGGTCAGGATCTGGGCGATAACTTTCTCGTGCGCCAGACGGATGGCATCGTTGCTGTCGGGCTGCCACAGCAGGCTGGCATGCTCAAGCAGCCGGGCGTGCATGCTTTTCAGGGCGCCGATCAGCGCCGTGCCGTCGGAGGTGCTGGGCAGGATCATCATCATCACCCCGCCGCTGAGGATCCCGATAATGACCTCGCAGACGCGGGCCTGGGCAATGTCCCACAGCTGGGTGGTGTCGAGAATATTGACCACCGGAAAGGCAATGATTGCGGCGGTATACCCCGCCAGCTGGAAGGCGTAGGCGACGTTATTGGTGAAGTGGGCGCAGGCCCAGGTGCAAATCCCGAGCCACGCCGCCATGCTGAACAAAAACAGCCACGGATCGTTCAGGGTATGTCCGGCGATAATCAGCGCCGCGGTGGCACCCAGCAAGCTGCCCACCACGCGGCCGAGACTTTTGCTGATCACCCCGCCAACCGTCGGGAAGCTGACCACCGCCGCAGAGGTCATTGCCCAGTAGGGTTCATCCAGATTCAGGCAATACGCGACGGTCAGCGCCAGGCACATCGCGATCCCGTTGCGCAGGGCATAACGCCACTGGGCGGGGGTTGCCTTTATCCACGGCAGGTTGCGCCAGGAAAAAGCGGACACCTTCACGGCAGGGTCCCGATCGCCACGCTACAGGTGGTGCCGGAGACCAGAGTCAGCCCCGCCGGAAGCTGGTCGAAGGTGATGCGCACCGGAATGCGCTGCGCCAGCCGCACCCACGGGATATTTGGCTTCACGTCGGGCACCAGCCCTGAATCGGTCTCCACGCTCTGATCGTAGATGGCACGCCCGATGCTGGATACGTGACCCTGTAACGTTACCGAGCCGCTGTAGAGGGTAATCTGGGCCGGCGCGCCTTCGCGGATGTGGCGCAGCTTAGTCTCTTCAAAATAGCCGACCACGTAAAATGAGTGGCTATCGACCAGCGCAAACAGCGGCTGCCCGGTGGTGGCGTAATCGCCCACCCGGGTAGAAAGATTCGTTACCCAGCCGTCAACCGGGGCTTTAACCACCGTCTGCGTCAGCTGCCACTGGGCCTGCTTGAGCGCTGCTTCGGCTACCTCGACGCTGGCCTGCATCGCTTTGACATTGATATTGGCCGTATCCATATCTTCAGCGGAGATATAGTTTCGCGACAGATGGCGACGGCGGTTGGCTTCGTTATCCGCTTTGGCCAGATCGGTCCGGGCTTTCGCCAGCTGCGCTTCGGCATTCAGCACCGCGATGTGATAGGGGGTTTCATCAATGTGAAACAGCACCTCACCGGCATGGACGAACTGGTTATCTTTTATCTGCAGAATGATAATGGCGCCGGAGACCTGCGGTGTGACGCTGACCTGCTCTGCACGTACTTTGCCATCCCGGGTCCACGGGGATTGCATATAATAATTCCACAGCCACCATCCGGCGATCAGCGCCAGCGCGAGAACCAACAGAGATGAGAAATATTTCAGGGTTTTCATACGAGAGTCACCAGACAATCAACACAACAAGGCCCAGGCAGACCGCAAGAACAAACAGCGAGAGATCCATCAGCATGGGGTGCCAGATTTCACCGGAATACATCCAGTCGCGCAGCAGACGGTGGGTGACCAGCCAGAGAATAAAACCCAGCATCACCGCCTTAAATAAAGGGGGAAAGTAAACAGAGGCACCGACAATCAAGTCCTGAAGCGGTAACCCGGTGGCGTTAAACGTAAACTTCACGAGCCGGTTCCTTTGCAAAGGGGAAGTGGCCTCAGCGGCCCGCCATAACGCACAAGGGCGTCACAATTCAGTGTAAATCAAAAGAGTCTTGTAGGATGAATGCAGTATTGCATTTGTTTTGGCAATATAAATGCTGCACACTATTCTAAAATCAGTATAATAACTTAGCAAGCTAATTATAAGGAGATGAAATTGGAATCGCCATTAGGTTCTGATCTGGCAAGGTTAGTACGCGTGTGGCGTGCTCTGATTGACCATCGCCTGAAACCTCTGGAATTGACACAGACGCATTGGGTTACGCTGCATAATATTCATCAGCTGCCGCCCGACCAGTCGCAGATCCAACTGGCTAAAGCGATAGGCATTGAGCAGCCGTCACTGGTTCGTACGCTCGATCAACTGGAAGATAAGGGACTGATTTCTCGACAGACCTGTGCCAGCGATCGTCGTGCTAAGCGAATTAAACTGACTGAAAAAGCCACCCCCATCATTACCGAGATGGAAACGGTGATCAGCAAAACGCGCGGTGAGATCCTCTCCGGAATATCGCCCGCTGAACTGGAACTGCTGATTTCGCTGGTGGCCCGGCTTGAGCACAATATTAACGAGCTCCAGTCTCGCGACTGACCATAAAAAAGCCTTGCATTCGCAAGGCTTTTTCTTGTCACTGACCTGCCCGGATATTAGCGTGGGGAAACGGTCACCTGGCTGCCGTTGCTGGCTAACACGACGCGCTGACCTGCAGCGAACTGGGTGTTACCCTGCTTCTGTACCACCATGATGGTGCTGCCGTCATCCTTGCGAATTTCTAACTCTACGCCCTGAGTTTTGTTCATCGCGCCCTGCACGCCCTGGCCCGCAACGCCACCGGCGACTGCGCCAGCTGCGGTTGCCAGAGAACGACCTGTGCCGCCACCCACGGTATTACCGAGGAAACCACCCAGCACTGCACCGCCAATCGCACCGATAACGTTAGCGTCATCGCCACCCTGAATTTGTACCGGGCGAGTATGAACAATGGTGCCATAAGTCACGTTCTGAACCTGTTTCGCTTCAGAAGCGCTGTAGACATCCCCGGACATAGAGCTGCTATTAACACAACCAGCCAGAGTAAAACCAATCATCGACACGGCCAGTACACGTAAAATCATTTGAATCTCCTGTTCACCAAATAAACGCGATGCGCTCCGTATGGCTAAATTATATGGCATCGGGTGCCATAGATCCTATCTTCGCTTAAACAATAAGAGAATTGTACTTGATTCTGACTTAACCAGAGATAAACAGGCGTTGACCTGGCGCAAAAATGCGATGCGGAATATTCCTGGAATGCGCGTAAGTCTCAGGTATTGTTAAAAAGTATATGTCCGCCATAGCATTGATTACGCGTTTATGGTGGAGTGTGCCCACAGCCCAGGCGGATTAAGGAAAGCATATGAAATCGGGTCGCTATATTGGCGTAATGTCAGGTACCAGTCTTGACGGTGTGGATGTCGTTCTTGCGGCAATAGACGAGAACATGGTCGCACAGCAGGCCAGCCTGAGCTGGCCGATTCCGCCAGAAATCAAGCACGCGATCCTCAACATCTGCCAGGGCCAGCAGCTGACGCTGTCGCAGCTGGGCCAGCTCGATACCCAACTCGGACGCTTGTTCGGCGATGCCGTGCAGGCGCTGATGAATCAAGAAAATTTGCGCCCTCAGGACGTGGTCGCCATCGGCTGTCACGGGCAAACCGTCTGGCATGAGCCGGGCAGCGATTATCCCCATACTCTGCAAATTGGCGACAATAACCAGATCGTGGCGAAAACGGGCGTGACGGTAGTCGGTGATTTCCGCCGTCGGGATATGGCTCTTGGCGGGCAGGGTGCACCGCTGGTGCCGGCCTTCCATCATGCGCTGCTCGCGCATCCCCACGAGCGGCGGATGGTGTTGAACATTGGCGGCATTGCCAACCTGTCGCTATTGATCCCTGACCAGCCGGTGCGCGGGTTCGATACCGGCCCGGGCAATATGCTGATGGATGCCTGGATCTGGCGCCAGCTGGGCAAAGGCTACGATAAAGACGCAAACTGGGCCTGCAGCGGCAAGGTCATCATCCCGCTGCTGCAAAACATGCTGCTCGATCCCTATTTTGCGGCACCGGCGCCAAAAAGCACCGGACGCGAGTACTTTAACTACAGCTGGCTGGAGCGCCATCTGGCCCGCTTCCCGGGTCTGGCGCCGCAGGACGTACAGGCCACGCTTGCCGAACTCACCGCCGTGTCGATTGCCGAACAAGTGCTGTTAAGCGGCGGCTGCGTGCGGCTGCTGGTGTGCGGCGGCGGCAGCCGTAATCCGCTGCTGATGGCGCGCCTCGCTGGCCTGCTGCCGGGCACGGAAGTGACCACCACCGATCGGGTGGGGATCAGCGGCGATGATATGGAGGCTCTGGCGTTTGCCTGGCTGGCCTGGCGTACGGTTGCGGGGCTGCCGGGTAATTTACCGTCGGTGACTGGCGCGCGTGAAGCCAGCGTGTTAGGTGCTGTTTTTCCAGCCAATCCGCGACAAAATCAGAGTTAACCGAATTTTACTTACGGGTGTGAAAGGTAAAATGACAGGATAACGGGAGGGCGTCGTTGCCCTCCGGGACCAGGATAGTCTTCGGAACACACCCATGAAAAAACTGCTTCTTGCTTTAACTCCTTTCCTGCTGGCGGGCTGTAGCGTTTACAACCAGTTTGTTGAACGTATGCAAACCGACACGCTGGCCTACCAGTGCGACGAAAAGCCGCTCACCGTTAAGCTCAATAATCCGCGCCAGGAAGTCAGTTTTGTGTATGACAATAAGCTGCTGACGCTGAAGCAGGGGATGTCTGCCTCGGGCACCCGTTATTCCGACGGTGTGTACGTGTTCTGGTCGAAAGGCGACAGCGCCACGGTTTACAAACGCGATCGCAGCGTGCTGAACAATTGTCAAATCCAAAATCCGAAGCGTTGAGATTTTGCAGGGGGCGGCGCACAATAGCGCCACCCGATCACTACCTCAGTTAACGCCATGTCAGAAAACGACGAATTGCAGCAAATTGCGCATCTTAGGCGCGAATACACCAAAGGCGGCCTGCGTCGCCAGGATCTCCCCGCCGAGCCGCTGGTGCTGTTTGAACACTGGCTAAAACAGGCCTGTGAGGCCCGTCTTGCCGATCCTACCGCGATGGTGGTGGCGACTGTCGACGAGCACGGTCAACCTTATCAGCGCATCGTGCTGCTCAAGCATTACGATGAAAAAGGTCTGGTGTTCTATACCAACCTTGGCAGCCGCAAAGCGCACCACCTCGAAAACAACCCGCGCATCAGCCTGCTGTTCCCGTGGCACATGCTGGAGCGTCAGGTGATGGTCACCGGCACCGTCGAACGTCTCTCCACGCTGGAAGTGCTGAAATATTTCCACTCCCGCCCGCGCGACAGCCAGATCGGTGCCTGGGTGTCGAAACAGTCGAGCCGCATCTCGGCCCGCGGCGTGCTGGAAAGCAAATTCCTCGAACTGAAACAGAAATTTCAGCAGGGTGAAGTCCCGCTGCCCAGTTTCTGGGGCGGATTCCGCGTACCTATCCAGCAAATGGAGTTCTGGCAGGGCGGGGAACATCGACTGCACGATCGTTTTTTGTACCAGCGCGATAACGACGCGTGGAAAATCGATCGACTGGCACCCTAATCCCCGAAATTTGTTCGCTTAAGCGCTGGTACAACCGGTGTCAGCGCTTTATTCTATGTACCTTTCGCGTCTGGCGAAAAGTCGTGTACCGGCAAAGGTGCAGTCGTTTTATACATGGAGAATTTGATGGCAAGCAGTAACTTGATTAAACAATTGCAAGAGCGGGGCCTCGTGGCTCAGGTGACGGACGAGGAAGCGTTAGCAGAGCGACTGGCGCAAGGCCCGATCGCCCTCTATTGCGGCTTCGATCCTACCGCCGACAGCTTGCATTTGGGGCATCTGGTTCCTTTGTTATGCCTGAAACGCTTCCAGCTGGCAGGCCATACGCCTGTAGCACTGGTCGGCGGCGCAACGGGTCTGATTGGCGACCCAAGCTTCAAAGCCGCTGAGCGTAAACTGAATACGGCAGACACCGTGCAGGAGTGGGTGGATAAAATCCGCAAACAGGTTGCCCCGTTCCTCGACTTCGACTGTGGTGCAAACTCGGCGATTGCGGCCAATAACTACGACTGGTTTGGCGGCATGAACGTGCTGACCTTCCTGCGTGATATCGGCAAGCACTTCTCCGTTAACCAGATGATCAACAAAGAAGCGGTGAAGCAGCGTCTGAACCGTGACGACCAGGGTATCTCGTTCACCGAGTTCTCCTATAACCTGCTGCAGGGTTACGACTTCGCCTGTCTGAACAACCTGCACGGCGTGGCGCTGCAGATTGGCGGCTCCGATCAGTGGGGTAACATCACCTCCGGTATCGATCTGACCCGTCGTCTGCATCAGAACCAGGTCTTCGGTCTGACGGTTCCCCTGATCACCAAATCTGACGGCACCAAATTCGGTAAAACCGAAGGCGGCGCGGTCTGGCTCGATCCGAAGAAAACCAGTCCGTATAAGTTCTACCAGTTCTGGATCAACACCGCCGACGCCGACGTGTATCGCTTCCTGAAGTTCTTCACCTTTATGGATCTGGAAGAGATTAACGCCCTGGAAGAAGAAGACAAGACCAGCGGTAAAGCCCCGCGCGCGCAGTATGTGCTGGCGGAGCAGGTTACCCGTCTGGTTCACGGTGAAGAGGGCCTGGTGGCGGCGAAGCGTATCACCGCCAGCCTGTTTAACGGCACCCTGAGCGATCTGAGCGAAGCCGACTTCGAACAGCTGGCGCAGGATGGTGTGCCGATGGTTGAGATGGAGAGAGGCGCAGACCTGATGCAGGCGCTGGTTGACTCCGAGCTGCAGCCGTCCCGCGGTCAGGCGCGTAAAACCATCGCCTCGAACGCCATCACCATCAACGGTGAAAAAGAGTCCAACGAGGAATATACCTTTGTGGACAGCGATCGTCTGTATGGGCGTTACACCTTACTGCGTCGCGGCAAAAAGAATTATTGTCTGGTTTGCTGGAAGTCAGCATAAAAACACAGGGGCGTGGGAAACCACGCCCCTTTATTTTTTCAGGGTTGTGGTAAGAAAATGAAGAATATCCTCGCCATCCAGTCCCACGTCGTTTTTGGGCATGCTGGCAACAGCGCCGCTGAATTTCCGATGCGTCGTCTTGGGGCCAATGTCTGGCCGTTAAACACCGTTCAGTTTTCCAACCATACGCAATACGGTAAGTGGACCGGCTGCGTGATGCCGCCTGCGCACCTGAGCGAAATCGTGCAGGGCATTGCTGATATCGACAAGCTGAAGACCTGTGACGCCGTTCTGAGCGGCTATCTGGGCTCGGCAGAGCAGGGCGAGCATATTCTCGGCATCGTGCGTCAGGTGAAGGCGGCCAACCCGGCAGCAAAATATTTCTGCGATCCGGTGATGGGTCATCCGGAAAAAGGCTGCATCGTAGCCCCTGGCGTCGCGGAGTTTCACGTGCGTCATGCGTTACCGGCCAGCGATATCATCGCCCCGAACCTGATTGAGCTGGAAATCCTCTGTGAACACGCCGTCAACAGCGTGGATGAGGCGGTTGCCGCCTCCCGGGAACTGATTGCCCAGGGCCCTGAGATCGTGCTGGTGAAGCATCTGGCGCGCGCCGGGTTAAGCCCGGACCGCTTTGAGATGCTGCTGGTGACCAAAGATGAAGCCTGGCATATCAGCCGTCCGCTGGTGGATTTTGGCATTCGTCAGCCGGTGGGCGTGGGCGATGTGACCAGCGGCCTGCTGCTGGTGAAACTGCTGCAGGGTGCAACGGTGCGGGATGCGCTGGAGCACGTCACGGCGGCGGTGTACGAGATTATGATCGCGACGAAGAATATGCAGGAGTATGAGCTGCAGGTCGTGGCGGCGCAGGATCGTATCGCCAGGCCAGAGCATCTGTTTAGCGCGACACAGCTTTGATATAAATGCCCGGATGCGCTGCGCTTGCACGAGCCTACAGGAACCGTAGGCCGGGTAAGCGCAGCGCCACCCGGCTAAAACTTACTTCAACCCTTCCGCTTCCAGCGCCGCAGCCACGTCCGGACGTTCCGCCATCCGCGCCATGTACGCGTCGATATGGCGCAATCCTTCCATGTTCAGCTTCACTGCCCGCGCCCAGCGCAGGACGGTAAACAGATACGCATCGGCAATCGTGAAGCGTTGACCGCAAATCCACTGCTCGTCTTTCAGCTGGTCATTCACGTATTGCAGTTTTTTCTCCAGCAGCGCGCGTACGGTCGGTTTGTACTCTTCCGGGGTATCCGGGCGGAACAGCGGCGTAAAGCCTTTATGCAGCTCGGTGGCGATGAAGTTCATCCACTCAAGGGTCTTGTAGCGCGCAATGCTGCCGGTGGGTGCCAGCAGCTGGCGATCGGCCACGCCATCCGCCAGGTATTGCATGATCGCTACCCCTTCGGTCAGCAGCGTACCGTCTTCCAGCAGCAGAGCCGGAACCTGGCCTTTTGGATTTACCGCAAAGAAATCATCGCCGTTTTCCAGCTTTTTCTTCATCAGGTCAACGCTGTTAAGGGTGAAGTCTTTGCCGCTCTCGCGCAGCGTAATGTGGCAGGCAAGAGAGCAGGCGCCTGGTTTGTAGAACAGTTTCATCGGTCACTCCTGTTGGCTAGGTTTACTGTATGGTAGTGCTCTGCGGAATAAAAAAAAAGCCGCTAACACACAGTTAGCGGCTTCTGTTCAGTCGTTTCCCGATGACATTACGCGGTAGCGGTGGTGGTCGCTTTAGCGGTGCTGTCGTCGTCCTGAGTCATACGGTTCAGCTTCGGTGCTGTCAGCATCATCAGCAAGGCGATAACCGCAGTGGCAATACCAATCTGCAGGAACACGTCGCCGTAAACATGCAGGGAAACCAGCGGGTCAGTCACGTCTGAAGGCACGGCCATCAGGTTAGCAATCTTACCGGCGATCAGTGCAGCACCAGCGGTAGTCAGGAACCAGCTACCCATGATAAAGCCCATCAGGCGCTGTGGAACCAGCTGTGCAACCATCGCCAGGCCCAGACCGGAGATCATCAGCTCACCGATAGACTGCAGGGCGTAGCTCAGGATCAGCCAGTTAACGGAAACAATACCCGCGTCGCTGGCGAATTTCGCACCCAGCGGCAGCACCAGGAAGGCACCTGAACACAGCACCATACCGACCGCAAATTTGTGCGGCATCGGCAGACGGTCACCCATCTTGTTATAGATAGCGGCCAGAATCGGGCTACCAATCATGATCCAGAACGGGTTGAGGGCCTGGAACTGCTCTGGTTCGAACGCGATACCCAGAATAGAGTGCTCAACGTTACGGATCGCAAAGAAGTTCAGTGAGGTTGGCATCTGGCTGTACAGAACGAAGAAGCAAATCGCTTCAACCATCAGGATAAACGCCACGATCATCTTACGGCGCGCAGCGCCCTGCATCGCAAACGCTTCTTTCGCAAAGATAGCGATGATACCCAGTGCCACAACGCCCAGCACCGCACGTGCGATACCCTGGTTGTGCAGCAGCCAGGTGGCAACAGCAACCAGAATCACTACGCCTACGAGGGTTGCCAGCAGCTTGCCCATCTGTACCGGTGCAAAGTCAGGTTTTGAACCGTAGTCCTTCACCCAGCTGCGGCAGAACAGGAAGTTCACCACGGTGATCAGCATTCCGACGAAGCTCAGGGCAAACGCCACGCTCCAGCCGAATTTAGCCGCCAGCCACGGGGTTGCCAGCATCGAGAAGAAGGAACCGATGTTGATGGACATGTAGTACATGGTAAATGCACCGTCCAGACGCGGATCATCTTTGTTATAGCAGGTAGAAAGCAGGGAAGACGGGTTCGCTTTGAACAGGCCGTTACCCACTGCGATGGTCGCCATACCCATGTAAACCACACCGGCATCATGACCAGACCAGGCAACCAGACCGTAACCGATAGCCAGTACGATGGCGCCGAGCAAAATGACACGTTTGGTGCCGAGGACTTTATCACCCAGCCAGCCGCCGACTGCGACCAGACCGTATACCAGGGCACTAAAAGAAGAAAACAGCGTGATGGAATCCGCTTCGGACATACCCAGTTGTTTTACCAGGTAAACCGCCATGATCCCCTGCAGGCCGTAGTAACCAAAACGCTCCCACAGCTCGATAGAGAAAATGAGATAGAACGATTTTGGTTGTTTGAAAGCGTTAAGACTTATGCTCTCATCTGCTGGTTTTTTGTTTGCAATAGACACATATACCTCTTTTTTTACATCCCATATTAAGGGGGTGTTCACAGCGTGATGACCGTAGTCCATCCGCTTTATAGTTATAGTGGGAGGGGAAACGGCGGTTAATGTTCACTATCCTGACCCGTCTGGCAAGATGTTTGTAATACTCCGTTACATTTAACTCAGTCGCTATAATTAACCGGAAACATAAATGTTATTCAGCGTTAAATTTCAGTCAGCCTGATTTGCTGGTTTTTTTCACTAGTGAATTGCGTAATTAGTGGGCGGGTGGCGATATGTTCTGCTGTTAAAGGTAAAAAGCAGTGATATGGGCCATAATCTGAAAGTTATCTGGTCAGATATGTGGTGTTATACGGCTGGGTTCTTGTTGATGTAAGGACTTATCGCGATTTTATACACAAAAAAGCAACATCGCGTTATCAGGGTGATCGCGATCACACACTGATAGAAATTTTAGCTGTTAAAAAAAGAATTAACCTGTTTGAACGTTATATAGCCGAACAATGACCGGCCCATGCGTAAAGGTGAAGCAGGATCGCGGGTGAAACTGCGCAGGAGCAGAGATAGCTTTACAGGATTAAAAAAACCGTCGAATGACGGTTTCAGATATCGACTTTCTCTTTGAATTCACATAAGTCTTCGATAAGGCAGGAGCCACAGCGCGGCTTACGTGCGATGCAGGTATAGCGGCCATGCAGGATCAGCCAGTGGTGACAATCGACTTTAAACTCCGCCGGGACCACTTTCAGTAGCTTATCTTCAACCTGCTCGACATTTTTGCCGGGGGCAAAATGGGTGCGATTACAGACACGGAAGATGTGGGTATCGACCGCAATCGTCGGCCAGCCAAACGCGGTGTTCAGCACCACATTGGCGGTCTTGCGTCCGACGCCGGGCAGGGCTTCCAGCGCTGCGCGATCTTCCGGCACTTCACCACCGTGCAGCTCCAGCAGCATACGGCAGGTTTTGATCACGTTCTCGGCTTTGCTGTTAAACAGGCCGATGGTCTTGATGTAGGCTTTCACCCCGTCAACGCCCAGCTCCAGCATCGCCTGCGGCGTATTGGCTACCGGGTAAAGTTTGGCGGTGGCTTTGTTAACGCTCACGTCGGTAGCCTGAGCGGAAAGCAGGACCGCAATCAGCAGCTCAAACGGAGAGCTGAAGTGCAGCTCTGTGGTCGGGTGCGGGTTGTTATCCCGCAGGCGCTGTAAAATCGCTAACCGTTTCTCTTTATTCATGAAGCCTTCTCGGGGATCCCTTCCTCAATGCTGCGTGCCGCAGCCCGGCGTTTACGTTTCTCATCAATCAGGTATTTTACTGCCAGCATCATGCCAAGGCCAATAAAGGCGCCAGGAGGCAGCATCGCCAGCAGGAACGGGGTATCGGTGTGGAATACCTCAATGCGCAGGACTTTCGCCCAGCCGCCCAGCAGCGCGTCTGCGCCGTCGAACAAGGTGCCGTTGCCGAGGATTTCACGCATGGAGCCCAGCACGAACATCGCGCAGGTGGCCCCCATCCCGATGGCAAAGCCGTCGAGGGCGGAGATCAGCGGATCGTTCTTCACCGCAAAGGCTTCAGCACGCCCGACCACGATACAGTTGGTCACGATCAGCGGGATAAAAATCCCCAGCGACTGATACAGGCCAAAGGCGTAGGCGTTAATCAGCATCTGCACGACGCTCACCACCGAGGCGATAATCATCACGTAGATGGGAATACGGATCTCAGACGGCGTCCAGCGACGCAGGGCCGAAATCGACAGGTTGGTCAGGGTCAGCACCAGCGTGGTCGCCAGCCCCAGACCCAAGGCATTGGTGGCGGTCGAGGTGACGGCCAGCAGCGGACACATCCCCAGCAGCTGCACCAGCGCAGAGTTGTTCTTCCACAGACCCTGGACGATAACCTCTTTAACCTGGCTCATGATTACTCCTCACAGGCGGGCAGATTGTTAAGCTGCGCGGGCAGCGTTTGCGCGTAGACGCCCGCACGTTTGACGGCATTCACCACCGCGCGTGGGGTGATGGTCGCACCGGTAAACTGATCGAATTCGCCGCCATCTTTCTTGACCGCAAACGCGGTATCGTCGTTGCCGTGGATAACTTTACCGGCAAAATGCAAAATCCAGTCGCTCAGGCGCGTTTCAATTTTATCCCCAAGTCCTGGGGTTTCGTGATGCTCGGTCACGCGCGTGCCTAATACGGTGCCTGCGAAATCGGTCCCGACCAGCAGCTGGATGGCGCCGGAATAGCCGTCCGGGGCAGTGGCTTCCATCACCGCGCCGACCGGGGTATCGCCTTTACGGGCGATAAAAATACGGTGTTGGCCTTTGCCTAACGGTGCCGCCTGCGCGATAAAGCAGCTTTTTTGCAGGTCATTATCGTATAAGTCAGCCGGGATCACCTGGTCGAACAGCGCCTTTTGCTGACGGGCTGCCTGCTCTTCGATGGTGGATTTGGTCAGCCCGTTGACCAGCGCGGTCAGGCCGGTCAGGACGGCGGCAAAGAGCGCCAGCGTAACGCCGTGTTGCTGCATGGTTTTTAGCATGGCGAGTCCCTTAGCGATGGCCATACACGCGCGGTCGCGTGTAGTAATCAATTAACGGTACGGTGATGTTAGCCAGCAGAACCGCAAAGGCCACGCCATCCGGGTAGCCGCCAAAGCAGCGGATCAGCCACACCAGCAGACCGGCCAGCGCGCCAAAGATCAGCCGTCCACGGTTGGTGGTCGAGGCTGTCACCGGGTCGGTGAGAATAAAGAACGCACCGAGCATGGTCGCCCCGGAGAGCAGATGGATTTGCGGCGAGGCCAGCGTTTCCGGCGAGAAAATCCAGCCCAGCCCGGAGCAGATTGCCAGGGTCGCCAGGAAGCTGACCGGAATATGCCAGCGGATCGCCTTTTGCCAAATCATAAACAGACCGCCCGCCAGATAGGCCAGGTTGACCCACTGCCAGCCCGCACCAGCCAGCACGCCGCTGTAGATCGGCATGGTCAGGATCTGCTCGACGCTGTGTCCGGCGTGCAGGGAGGTTTTAAAGGTGTCGAGCGGCGTAGCCTGGCTGACGCCATCCACGCCCATGCGCAGGCTTAACATATCGCCACCGCTGGCGGTATGGCCGGAGAAAATCACCTGCAGCGCATCGATAAAGCCCGGCACGGTGGCGGCAATGTCGTGCGGCGGCAGCCAGCTGGTCATCTGCACCGGGAACGAGATCAGCAATACCACGTAGCCAATCATCGCCGGGTTGAACGGGTTATGCCCCAGGCCGCCGTACAGCTGTTTGGCAATGATCACCGCGAAAACGGTACCCAGCACGACCATCCACCAGGGGGCAAACGGCGGAATACTGATCGCCAGCAGCAGACCGGTGAGCAGGGCAGAGTTGTCGGCCAGAATCTTACTGACCGCCATGTTGCGCAGCTTTAACACCAGCGCCTCAGCGGCCAGCGCGCTCGCACAGCCCAGGATTATCTGAAACAGCGTCCCCCAGCCAAAAAACCAGAACTGAACGGCGATGCCTGGCAGCGCGGCCAGACAAACCAGCATCATAATGCGCGATGTCTGACGCTGGTTGTGGGTATAAGGGGAACTTGCGATTCTGAAAACCATTTAATCCTCGTTGACTGCCTGCTGTGCGGCTTTTTTGGCCTGAACGCGCGCAATCGCCGCAGCAACTGCGGCTTTGCGCGGATCGTCGTTGGCCGCCGGTTCTTCTTCCTGTTGCGCCGCTTTACGTGCTTTCGCACGGGCGATAGCGGCTTCGACCGCCGCTTTACGCGGGTCGACTGGCGTAGGTTCTGACGGGCTCACATCCGGCGGCGTCGCTTTGCGCGCTTTGGCACGTGCAATCGCGGCTTCGACGGCGGCTTTGCGCGGGTCGACCGGAGTCTGCTCAATCTCAATCACTTCAGCCTGTGGCGCTTTACGCGCTTTGGCACGGGCGATGGCGGCTTCAACCGCCGCTTTGCGCGGATCAACCTCCGGCTGCGGTTGTGCCGTTTGTTCTTTTTCCGCCTGAAGGGCGCGGGCCTCGGCCTTGCGCGCTTCACGTGCGGCAATCACGTCGCTGTTGTCCGGCCGTTGTCCCGCCGGGATCACCACGTCCTGGGTCGCGGTGGCTTTCTTCTCGCGAACGCGCGCCAGGGCCGCGCTGATGGCGTCCTGATCTTTCGCGGCTGGCTGCACTGCGGCCTTTTTATGGCGCTCTTCACGGGCGGCTTTTTCACGCTCGAGGCGCTGCTGGCGGGCTTCAAAACGCGCCTTGGCTTCGGCCGCGCGTTTTTCTTCCCTCTCGATGGCGTAAATCTCGGCTTTCTCGACGCGGAAATATTGCACCAGCGGAATGCTGCTCGGGCAGACCCAGGCGCAAGCGCCGCATTCAATGCAGTCGGCCAGGTTATGGGCTTTAGCTTTGTCGTGGATCTGGCCTTTACTGAACCAGTACAGCTGTTGGGGCAGCAGATCCGCCGGACAGGCGTCGGCGCAGGCGCTGCAGCGAATGCAGCCTTTCTCTTCCTGCTCTTCGCCCATCTCGCTGGCGGACGGGGCCAGCAGACAGTTGGTGATTTTTACCACCGGAACGTCCAGCCACGGCAGGGTAAAGCCCATCAGCGGGCCGCCCATGATCACCAGCTGCTCGGCACCCGGGCAGAAATCGGCCTGCTCCAGCAGGTGACGGACCGGCGTACCCAGGCGAGCCCAGACGTTGCCAGGCCGGTTTACGGCTTCGCCCGTTAAGGTGACGACGCGCTCGGTGAGCGGCTCGCCGTCGACAACGGCACGTTTCACCGCATAGGCTGTACCGACGTTTTGCATCAGCACGCCAATGTCCGAGGAGCGCCCGCCGTGCGGAACCTGCTTCCCGGTTAAAATTTGCGTCAGCTGCTTCGCGCCGCCGGAAGGGTATTTGGTCGGGACCACCCGCAGGCTGATGTCGTGGCTGTTTGCCAGCACCGCGCGCAGCATGGAGATCGCCTGAGGTTTGTTATCTTCAATGCCAATCAGCACTTCACGCGGCTGCAGAATGTGCGCGAGGATGCGAATCCCGTCGACGATTTGCGCCGCGCAGTCCTGCATCAGCCGATCGTCGGCGGTGATATAAGGCTCGCATTCGGCGGCGTTGATAATCAAGGTCTGGATTTTGTCGCCGCCGCCCTGCAGTTTATTGCCAGTAGGGAAGCCCGCGCCGCCCAGACCGGCCACGCCAGACTGGTGAATGCGTTCGATCAGCGCTTCGCGGCTGTGGCTACGATAGTCGCTCCAGCCGTCGCGGTCGATCCAGCGGTCTTCGCCGTCGGCTTCAATCACCACGCACAGTTCGGACAGCGCCGAAGGGTGGGCGACCGTGTGCGGCGCAATGGACACCACTTTGCCCGAGGTCGGGGCGTGAACCGGCAGCATCCGTCCGCGCCCGAAGGTCAGCGGCTGGCCGCGTAACACGCTGTCACCGGCTTTGACGCAAAGCTCACCCTCAGCGCCAATGTGCTGCTTCAGGGGGATAATAAAGTGGTTGGCCAGTGGGATCTGGCGCAGCGGTGTACCGCTGGACTGGGTTTTCATCTCCGGAGGGTGAATACCGCCATCGAAATCCCAGATCTTCTCTTTTCTGAAGGCAGAAAATAACTTAAGCATGTTGTTCCACGGGAATAATGCGCACCGGAATGGTCTGAAGATCCCATTTCCAGCTGTCAGTCGTTGTCTCTACCGGCACTAAGGTAATGCACTGTGTCGGGCAAGGCGCGACGCAGAGATTACAGCCGGTGCACAGATCCGCCATCACGGTGTGCATCGCGCGGGTGGCACCGACGATGGCATCGACCGGGCAGGCCTGAATACATTTGGTGCAGCCGATGCAGTTGGGTTCGTCAATCACCGCCAGCACGCGAACCGGCTCCTGAACGCTCTCATCGCCGTCGACCGGCTGCGGATCCACGTTAAGCAGCGTGGCAATCTTCAGCATGACTGCTTCGCCACCGGGGGCACAGCGGTTAATTTTCTCGCCGCCGGTACCCACCGCCTCAGCGTATGGGCGGCAGCCCGGGTAGCCGCACTGTCCGCACTGGCTTTGCGGCAGCAGCTCATCAATTTTTTCGACCACCGGATCGTCCTGCACCGCAAAGCGGCGCGAGGCGTAACCGAGAATGATGCCAAAAATTAGCCCCAGCACGCTGATGGCGGCGATGGCAATCCAGATGGCATTCATTACAGCTTCACCAGACCACTGAAGCCCATAAAGGCCAGCGACATAAGACCGGCAGTGACCAGCGCAATGGCGTTACCGCGAAACGGTGCAGGGACATCGGCGGCGACCATGCGCTCGCGGATGGCCGCAAACAGCACCATCACCAGCGAGAAGCCGACGGCGGCAGAGAAGCCGTACAGCGCCGACTGCAGGAAGTTATGGCCAAGGTTTATGTTGAGCAGCGCCACGCCGAGCACCGCACAGTTAGTGGTGATCAGCGGCAGGAAGATGCCGAGCAGACGGTACAGCGCCGGGCTGGTTTTACGCACCACCATTTCGGTGAACTGCACCACCACAGCGATAACCAGAATAAAGGCCAGCGTGCGCAGGTAGGTCAGACCGAGGGGGATCAGGATCCAGGTGTCAATCCACCATGCACAGATAGAGGCGAGGGTCATCACGAAGGTGGTTGCCAGCCCCATCCCCATCGCGGTTTCCAGCTTTTTGGAGACACCCATAAACGGGCAAAGGCCAAGAAACTTCACGAGGACGAAGTTGTTCACCAGCACCGTGCCGACAAAGAGCAGTAAGTAATCGGTCATTATTCAGCCTGAAATAAAAAAGCCGCCTATTATCGGACAAAGCGACGCAGGCGACAACAGGTTAACTGTAGGGTTATTACGGGTTGACAAAGGTGTTCTTCACCCGCGTCGAGCGCTTAAAGTAGGGCACGAACAGCGCGGTCACCAGCAGGGGGAAGAGCAACTGACGCACTGCCAGCGCGTCGGAGACCGGCGAAAAGGCAAACGCTTTCACCGCCAGTAATACGGAGACCAGCAGCCAGATAATATAATGCTTAGGCACTTTCTGACGGCGCTTGAAAAAGGCGATGGTCAGCCACAGCGTGTAGTACCACATGGCGATCGCGAAGGCGAAGGACATAAACCACATCACGATTTCAGACGTATTCTGTGCGCCCAGCGTTTTTAACGCGTGCGGGGTAATTAACGCCGTCGTGTAAAGCAGCAGCGCCAGGGAGGCACTTAATAAAGCAACCAGCAGCCAGGCAAGCGGGGCGAGTAACCAGCCGCCAATTTTTTCTCCAGCCGTTATGGTCATGTTCTCTCCCGAAAGTCAGTCAACGCGCGTACAGCGAAATTAGCAGGGGCGAGATTATATAACATTTCAGTTGAATGGCTACTTTCTTATTGCACGAAGTGCCAGACCGCCTTGGGAACCTCGCCGATGTTGAACAAACGCCCACCGGAGACCAGCTCAGCGCGGCGGTGATCGGCGGCGCGGTACATGCTGATGATCTCCTGATGATCGCTCAGGGTATAGTTCAGATGGTCAAACAGCTTTTCCAGGCTTTCCAGCGAATTAATTTTGCGAAATTTTAATAAATAATCTTGCACGGTCATATTAATAATTTTCCATATATAAAGTCAGTCATACCGAAGGGGTATTTCGTTTGAATAACAAACGGACCAAAAAAGACGTAAACAGCGGTACCTGCCCGTCGGCAAAATTAAGAATTTTCTTTACGGATAAATCAGGCGTCGATTGACGCCTGCAGAAGGGTAACGCTGTTCATGACGGCTGGCAATACGCAACGGCCATCAGCTGTGGTTATTAGGGGGGGTATGTTGCATCACACTGTTAACCGGCTCTGGCGGCTGGTAGTTATCAATCTGGCTGGCGATGCCCAGCAGAACCACCGACACCCCCAGAACAATCCACCCTGCTAACTCAATAATTCGATTAATAATTGTCGTCATGATTCGTAAATTTGATTTGTCCATAAATACAGGTTGAGAATTTTACAGCGCACCAGGCCATGCGGCAAGCGGTTTGCAGGGGTGTTTTATTATTTTATTCAGCAAGTTATAAATGTTAATTAGAAATTACTGATTGCAAGTGTTGTATTTCCCCGACATACCCCAGATTAAACTATTGTGACGTATGAAGAGATCGTGTGGAATAAACGTGTAAACAGACGAGAGGCGACGACATGAGTGACAAAATCCGTGTTGGATTAATTGGTTATGGCTACGCGAGTAAAACGTTTCATGCGCCGCTGATTGCCGGCACCCCGGGGATGGCGCTGGCGGCGGTGTCCAGCAGCGACGCGACGAAGGTTCATGCCGACTGGCCGACGGTCCCGGTGGTTTCTGAGCCTAAGCACCTGTTTAACGATCCGAATATCGATTTGATTGTGATCCCGACGCCGAACGATACCCACTTCCCGCTGGCGAAAGCGGCGCTGGAAGCGGGTAAGCACGTCGTCGTCGATAAGCCCTTTACCGTGACACTGTCACAGGCACGCGAGCTGGATGCGCTGGCGAAAAGCCTCGGCAAGCTGCTGTCCGTGTTCCACAACCGTCGCTGGGACAGCGATTTCCTGACCGTGAAGGCGCTGATTGCCGACGGTTCGCTCGGCGAAGTGGCCTTCTTTGAGTCTCATTTTGACCGCTTCCGTCCGCAGGTGCGTAACCGCTGGCGCGAGCAGGCAGGCCCGGGGAGCGGTATCTGGTACGATCTGGCCCCGCATCTTCTCGATCAGGCCGTCAATCTGTTTGGCCTGCCGGTCAGCCTGACCGTCGATCTGGCCCAGCTGCGCCCTGGCTCGCAGGCCACGGATTATTTCCATGCGGTGCTAAGCTATCCGCAGCGTCGCGTCGTGCTGCACGGCACCATGCTGGCGGCGGCAGAGTCGGCGCGCTATATCGTTCACGGAACACGCGGCAGCTATGTGAAATACGGTCTCGACCCGCAGGAAGATCGTCTGAAAAATGGCGAGCGTTTGCCGCAGGAAGACTGGGGCTACGACATGCGTGACGGCGTCCTGAGCCGCGTTGAAGGTGAAGAGCGTGTGGAAGAGAGCTGGCTGACGCTGCCGGGCAACTATCCGGCGTTCTATGCGGGCATCCGCGATGCGCTGAACGGTGACGGTGAAAACCCGGTTCCGGCAAGCCAGGCGATTCAGATTATGGAGCTGATCGAACTGGGGATTGAATCCGCCAAACATCGCTCGACGCTCAGTCTGGCGTAATGCCATCAGCCCGGCGCGATGCCGGGCTTTTTTTATCCCTGCGCAACCTTATCGCGCAGCGCTTGTTTCTCGGCAGGCGTTAAAAAGGCCATCTCCAGGCCGTTGATCTGTGCCTGGCGGATCTGCTCCCGGCTCAGCCCGGCCAGCGCCGCAGCCACCGTGTATTCATGAATAATGTCCACGCCCTGAACTGCCGGATCGTCGGTGTTCAGCGAGGCCAGAACCCCATGCTCAAGGAAGGTTTTCAGCGGATGCTGCGCCAGCGTGGCGACGGTGCTGGTCTGGATATTGGATGTCAGGCAGGATTCAATCCCGATGCGCTGCTCGGCCAGGAAATCCATCAGGGCTCTGTCTTCCACCGCTTTTACCCCATGACCAATACGCTCGGCGCCCAGCTCACGGATCGCCTGCCAGATGCTCTCCGGCCCTGCAGCTTCACCGGCATGCACGGTGACGTGCCAGCCTGCGTCGCGAGCGCGGTTAAAGTGGGAGAGGAACAAACTGCCCGGGAAGCCCAGCTCATCACCCGCCAGATCGACGGCGGTGATGTGATCCCGGTGCGCCAGCAGCGCTTCCAGCTCCTGCAGGCACGCCGCTTCGCCAAAGGTACGGCTCATGATGCCAATCAGACGTGCTTCAACATTAAAAGCTTTGCAGCCTTCGCGCACACCTGCAATTACCGCTTCAACCACACCCTCGACCGGCAGCTGGTGGGTCATCGCCATATAGCCCGGCGAGAAACGCAGCTCAACGTAGTGCAGGCCATTGCGGGCAGCGTCTTCGATGTTCTCGTACGCCACGCGACGGCAGGCATCCAGCGAGGCCAGCATCTTAACGCCCCAGTCGAGCTTGCTCAGGAAGCTGACCAGATCCGGTTGGTTTTCGGTGACCTGAACGTGCGGGATTAAAGTTTCGAGCGTCTGGGCGGGCAGGGTCAAATTATACTGATGCCCGAGGTCGAGAATGGTCTGGGCACGAATGTTGCCATCAAGATGGCGGTGAATGTCAGTTAACGGCAGGCGGGAATCAATCATGGTCGCACTCTTATAGTTAAAGTAGTGCGGCCCATTATAAAAATAAAACGGGGTAAAAAGCTATTTGCGCAAGGGAATATTCCGTTGCGCAAGCGTTTTAACCCAACGAGCGGATCCCGGCAATCAGCCGCTGTACCCCTTGCTCAAGCTTGCTGCGCGGGCATCCGGCATTGAGTCGCACAAAACCTGCGCCCTCCGCGCCGTACGTGTATCCCGGCATGATCGCCACTTTTTGCTGCTCGATCAGTGCCTTCTGCAGGGCATTGTCGTCAAGATTGAGCGGGCGCAGGTCAATCCACGCCAGATAAGAGGCCTGAGGCGGCTGCCAGTTGAGCGCGGGAAACGCGGCATTCAGCGTGTAGGCGACATAGCGTAAATTGGCTTCCAGATAATGACGCAATGCATCCAGCCACGGCTCACCCTGGCGGTAGGCGGCAATGTGGGCGACCAGCGCCAGCACCGAGGGCGACGACAGGCCATCCCGATTTTTCAGCGCCTGCAGGTACGCACTGCGGCTGGGCGCATCGCCGATCAGTCCATAGGCACCGGTCAGGGCGGGGATGTTAAAGCTTTTGGAGCCGGAGGTGACCAGCGCCCAGCTGCCGCGTGCCACCGCGCTCCACGGGATATGCTGGTGCTCGCCCCACACCATATCCATATGAATTTCATCGCTGATAACCTTCACGTTATGACGTTCGCACAGTGCGGCCATGGTGGTCAGCTCGTCGCGGGTCCAGACCTTGCCGGTCGGGTTCTGCGGGCTGCACAGCAGCAGAATGCGGTTTTGCGGCTGGGCAAGCACCGCTTCAAGCTCGTTCATGTTGCACTGCCAGCCTGCGGCGTCTTTCTCCAGCGCTACGCCCACCACCTGGCGCTGATTGCCCTCGATGGCTTTATAGAACGCATCATAGGCGGGAGTATGCACTACCACGCCATCGCCCGGGTTTGACCACTGGCGGATCAGCTCAGAAACCATATAGATGACCGACGGGCCATACACTAATGCGTCGGTGTCAATCGGGCAGGCAAAACGCTGCTGGAACCAGTGGGCGACCGCCGCCAGAAACTCGTCGTTTTTCCAGCGGCTGTAGCCAAATACCCCATGATCCAGGCGCTGGTGCAGGGCATCGGTAATGCAGGGGGCGGTGGCAAAATCCATATCGGAGATGGTGAAAGGCAGCAGGTCGGATGCGCCGAAACGGTCGGCGACGTAATCCCACTGGGTGCACCAGGTGCCGTGGCGATCCACGACGGTTGAAAAATCGAACATCTTCTCGTCCTTTAAATAAACGCCCCCTTCGGCGAAGGGGGCGTGACGTCAGGCTTCTACGGTGCGCATCAGGGTGGCGAGTTCATCTTTCACCGACTGGACCTGCGGGCCAATTACCACCTGTAAATTATGCTGGTTGAGCTGGACCACTCCGATGGCGCGGTTGGCTTTCAGCGCAGCGGTGTCGACCTTCGACATCTCCTTCACCGACAGACGCAGGCGGGTGATGCAGTTATCCAGCGTCGTGATGTTATCCGCGCCGCCGAGGGCCGCCAGAATCGCCGGAGTGTTGTAGCCCGATTTTCCGGCGACGCCCGCCACGGCTTGTTCCACGCTGGCCGCACTCTCGATATCTCGGCCCGGCGTTTTGAGATTAAAGCGGGTGATGGCGAAGCGGAAGATGGTGTAGTACACCGCAAACCAGATCCCGGCGACGACCGGCACCAGATACCATTTGGTCGACAGACCGTGCAGGATACCGAACACCACAAAGTCGATCACGTTACCGTCGGTATTACCGATGGTTACGCCCAGCACCGCCATGGTGGTAAAGCCCAGACCGGTCAGCAGGGCATGGATCAGATACAGCACCGGAGCGACGAACAGGAACAGGAATTCGATCGGTTCGGTGGTACCGCCGACGACGCAGGCGATCACCCCGGAAATCAGCAGGCCTTTAATTTTATGCCGATTTTCAGGACGCGCGCAGTGATACATCGCCAGCGCCGCACCCGGCAAGCCGCCGAGGAATGCCGGCATTTTACCCTGCGACAGGAAGCGGGTCGCGCTCTCCGAGAAGCCGTGGGTGGTCGGGCAACTCAGCTGCGCCTGGAAGATGGTCAGCGCACCGCTGACGTTATTGCCGCAGACGTCCATGGTGCCACCGGCTTCGGTAAAGCGGATCAGCGCCACCAGAATGTGCTGCAAGCCAAAAGGCAGCAGCAGACGTTCGCCGGTACCAAAAATCATCGGGCCAAAATCACCGGCGCTGTTGATGATATTGCCAATACCGGTAATGCCCATTGCGAAGACAGGCCACACCAGCGGGATCACCAGACCGAACAGGCCCATCGCCACGGTGGTGATGATTGGCACAAAGCGGGTGCCGCCAAAGAAGGCCAGCGCGTCCGGCAGGCGGATATTGTGAAAACGTTCGTGCAGCATCCAGATGATGACGCCCGCGATCACCGCGCCCAGAATGCCGGTATCAATCGACTGGATCCCCAGCACGCTCTGAATATTGTTGGCTTTCAGCACTGCCGCATCGGTGGTCGGCAGAATACCTTTCGCCGTCAGCCAGAAATTGACGGCCAGGTTCATCACCGCGTAGCCAACGAAACCGGCAAATGCCGCTACGCCTTTGTTCTCGCGTGCCAGCCCCAGCGGGATAGCGATACAGAACATGACCGGCAGGAAGCTAAAAGCAAAGGAGCCGACTTTGCTCATCCAGACGAAAATCGCCTGCAGCACAGGGTTGCCCAGCATCGGGATCAGGGTAACGACATCGTTGCTGCTCAGCGAACTGCCGATCCCGAGCATGATCCCGCAGAAGGAGAGCAGCGCTACGGGCAGCATAAAGGTCTTACCCAGCGACTGGAAAAACTCCCATAGCGATATTTTTTGTGCTGCTTTCGCCGTCATAAAACGACTCCTTGAATGTTAAAATAAGTTTACCTGCCTCAGTGCTGCGAGAAGATAAAACGTTTTATCAAAGTTTAGTGCGCGCTAAATCACATTCTCAGGCTTTGGCAGAGAGTATAAAGAGAACGTATTGATAAAACGTTTTACCGATCTCATTATCAGGGAGTCACGCCGACACATGGCTGTAGCGAAAAAAATCACCATCAACGATGTCGCACTGGCGGCTGGCGTGTCCGTCAGCACCGTGTCACTGGTGCTGAGCGGGAAAGGGCGGATCTCTTCCGCCACCGGTCAGCGGGTCAACGACGCCGTTGAGCAGCTGGGCTTTGTGCGCAATCGCCAGGCCTCGGCGCTGCGCGGTGGGCAAAGTGGGGTGATTGGCCTGATCGTGCGCGACCTGACCTCGCCGTTTTATGCCGAGCTCACCGCCGGCCTGACGGAGGCGCTGGAGGCCCAGGGCCGAATGGTGTTTTTACTCCACGGCGGGCGTGAAGCCGATCAGCTGCTTCAGCGTCTCGACATGCTGTTGTCTCAGGGCGTCGACGGGGTGATCGTTGCCGGGGCCTCCGGTCTGAGCAATGAACTGTGCGAGCGCGCGGCGCAAAAAGGGGTTCCGCTGGTGTTTGCCTCCCGCGCCAGCTATCTGGACGAAGCCGACACGCTGCGCCCGGATAATATGCAGGCTGCACAAATGCTGACCGAACATCTTATTCGTCGGGGTCACCAGCGCATCGCCTGGCTGGGGGGCAACAGCGCCTCCCTGACCCGGGCGGAGCGGGTGGGGGGCTATTGCGCCACGCTGCTGAAATACGGCCTGCCGTTCCACAGCGAATGGGTGGTCGAGTGCGACACCAGCCAGAAAAAAGCCGCCGAAGCCATCGGGGCGCTGCTGCGCCACAACCCGACCATCAGCGCGGTGATCTGCTATAACGAGGCGATTGCAATGGGGGCGTGGTTTGGCCTGATGCGGGCCGGACGCCAGAGCGGGGAGGTTGGAGTCGATGCTTTCTTCGATCATCAGGTCGCACTGGGGGCGTTCGCCGATGTGCCGGAAAACGCGCTCGACGATCTGCCGATTGCCTGGGTCACGACGCCCGCCCGCGAGATGGGCTATACCCTGGCCGACCGCATCATGCAGCGGATTGAACGCAGCGATGTGGCGGCGGGGCATCAGATTGTCTCGGCAAGGCTGGTGGCAGGGCGTTAGCGCCCGGCGGCACTGCGCTTGCGCGGGCCGACAGCGGATGTTGGCCCGGCAATAAAAAACCCCTCGAAGAGGGGTTTCGTTTATTACTGCTGCGGCACAACCGGTACCGCAGGATCTGCCGGGACGGCAGGCTCAGCCGGAACTGCCGGTTCTGGCATCCCCAGCGTAGGCACGCCAAACATCCCAACAAACTCTTCCAGCGGCATTTTCTGCCCGTTAAGGGTCACCTGGCCGTTCGCATACTGCAGGCTGGCGCCAATCACATTGTCTTCCAGGGTGGTGATGCGGAACATCTGACCCATCGCCGCCAGGCCTTTCACCTGCTGGCTGGCCAGCTTGCCCGCGTCTTCGTCGTTATAGCCTTCGAGCTTCGCCACCTGGGTCATCAGCTCGGTCGCCATGTCCATCGGGATGGTCAGCTTGCTTTCGAGGGACTTCACGCTGCGATCCACTTCCTGGGACAGGGTCTGCGCTTCACCCGTGGCGGTGGCCGGATCCTTCAGGAACAGCGACAGATTGAAGTTGGTCTCGCCTTTGCTGTTTTTCCAGCTCAGCGGAGCAATGGTCACCACCGGTTCGCCTTTCAGCAGGATCGGCAGATTGCCGAAGAAGGCATCCATCGCTTTCTGCTGGTAGAGCGCCGGGTTGTTGGTCATCAGCGCTTTGTCGGCCAGCAGCGCCTGACTGTCGGCGCGGTATTTCTCGCTAAACTGGTGCCAGGCCTGACCGTCGATATTGCCGACTTTCAGCGTCAGCTTGCCGTTGCCCAGATCCTGATTCTGCACTTTCAGGCTCTTGAGGGTGTAATCCAGCTGGCTGTTGATGCTCTTGCCATCCTGCGAGACCTCGGATTTACCGTTGAGATCCATCCCCTCCAGCACCGCCATCTCTTTGCCTTCAATGGCGATTGCCAGCTTATCCAGGGTGATCTTCTGGTCGCCAATGCGCTCGTCAAAGCTGGTCAGGTGGCTGTCGCCCTCGGCTTTCAGATTATTAAAGGTCAGCTGGACCTTCTGATTGTACTCGTTCACCGCGTTAACCAGACCGCTGGCCGCTTCGCCCTTCAGGGAGAAGACATTGCCTTCGCGATCCGCATCCAGCTGGAAGTTACCGCCGCTGAATGCCACTTTCTCGTCGCCGCTCTCGTAGCTCAGCGGTTTCAGGGCGATATCGGAGCGGGTGTCACCGGCATAGCTGATGCGGGTGTCCACCACGAACGGGGATTCATTCTTTGCCAGATCGTACAGCGGCTTCGCGGCTTCGTTGTTTACCAGCGTGGTTTTAACCGAGGCCATCGACGGGATCAGGTTGAAGGTTTTCAACTGGGTCAGCGGGAACGGACCATGATCGACCTCTTCGTTCAGGATCATGCTCTCGCCCGGCTTGAGCCACGGGCTGTCGGTGCCGGCCAGCGGCTTAACCACCAGCTGCAGATGGCTCGAGAACACGCCGCGCTGATAGTCCTGATAGCTCAGTTCGAGCCCGGATTTTTTGATTTCGCTATTTGCCTGAGCCACCATCTCCGCCATGCGGGTTTCCAGCTGTTTCCCGGTAAACCAGGAAGCACCTGTCCAGACCACGCCTAACGCAACAATAATGCCTGCAGCTATAACCGATTTTTTCATCGTGATTATCCATAAAAATGAAACCGAGCGGTGAAAGCCGCCCGGTGAGGTCATAAGGTTACCCTTAGCTTAGCAACAATTGTTAAAATTATCAGTAAGTCACTAGAGCTTGTTAAACACTCTGGCCAGTCGTCCGACGCCGCTGACGCTAACCGGTGAGTCGTTAGCCGCGATAAAGGCGGACTCGCCAGGCTGCAATACCAACCGCTCGTCACCCTTGCTCAGCACCGCTTCGCCGTCCACGCAGAACAGGATCGCGGCGCTCTGCTGGGCGATAACTGTTTCTGTGCTGCTCAGCGCGTGCAGGGAAAAGGCAAAGTCATCTACCGGGATCGGGAAGTCCAGCTCCGCGCCGTTTTGCACCGGCTGGGTGAGCAGCTCCGCCGCCGGTTTGGCAACGAATTGCACGTTGGCGACCAGTTCCGGGATGTCGATGTACTTCGGCGTCAGCCCCGCGCGCAGGACGTTATCGGAGTTGGCCATCACCTCCAGTGCCACCCCTTTCAGGTAGGCGTGCGGCGTTTCGGCAAACAGGAACATCGCTTCGCCAGGGGCCAGTTTCACCACGTTCAGCAGCAGCGGAGAGAACAGGCCGCTGTCGTCCGGGTAAAATTCTGAAATCACGCGAATGGTCTGCCACGGCTCGCCCTGCTGGTTATTCAGCGCCGCTTTCAGCACGCCCAGCGCGCGCGCTTTCTCGTCGCCCTGCATATTCAGCAGGCTGGCGAACAGCTGGCTCAGACGGCTGGCATCGGGTTTTTCGAGGAAGTGGGCAATCGCGCTGTGCGCCCCGGCAACCGGCTGCAGCAGGGAGACAATCTCAGAGAACTCGCGGAAGGCGTTCATCGCCAGGAACGGGGTCAGGGCGAACACCAGCTCAGGTTTGTGATTAGGGTCTTTATAGTTACGCTCGGCGGCATCCAGCGGAATACCGGCGGTGTTCTCTTTGGCAAAACCTTCTTCAGAGGCCTGCTTGTTAGGATGGACCTGGATGGAGAGGGGCTGATCGGCGCACAAGACTTTAAACAGGAACGGCAGTTCGCCAAAACGTTGGGCGACAGCACTGCCTAGCAGCGTCTCTTTATCGGCATCGATCACATCGCGCAAAGCGCGTACGCCGTGGGCATCTTCAATTTTTGAGCTGCTCTTCGGGTGCGCGCCCATCCACAACTCTGCCATCGGCAGGTTGTCCGGGTTGGCGATGCCGTAGAGTTCCGTTAACGCAGTTTGACTTCCCCAGGCGTAGTTCTGCACTGAGTTGATGAGTTTTTGCATTATCAAGCCCTGTTTCAAATGTGGAATTAACTGCCCGTATTAAAGCAATAAACCGGGCGGAAGTAACCTCTGCACGGAAAAAGTCGTACTAGTCTCAGTTTTTGTTAAAAAATTGTGTAGGATAGGCCAACTCGCTTTTAAGCAGGGCAACGGAAGATCTGCCTGAACCATAATCAGCAATGTCGTAAGTGAGAGATCAATGTCGAACAAACCCTTCCATTATCAGGATCCTTTCCCGCTGGCAAAGGATCAGACCGAATATTACCTGTTAACCCGCGACCACGTTTCCGTCTCTGAATTTGAGGGACAAGAGATCCTCAAAGTCGATCCGCAGGCGCTGACGCTGCTGGCGCAGCACGCTTTCCACGATGCCTCCTTTATGCTGCGCCCGGCGCATCAGCAGCAGGTGGCCGATATCCTCAGCGATCCGCAGGCCAGCGAAAACGACAAATACGTCGCGCTGCAGTTCCTGCGTAACTCCGATATCGCCGCCAAAGGCATTCTGCCGACCTGTCAGGACACCGGCACCGCCATCATTACCGGCAAAAAAGGCCAGCGCGTCTGGACCGGCGGTGGTGACGAAGCGGCCCTGGCCCACGGCGTGTACAACACTTATATCGAAGATAACCTGCGCTACTCGCAAAACGCGGCGCTGGATATGTACAAAGAGGTCAACACCGGCACCAACCTGCCGGCGCAGATTGACCTGTACAGCGTCGACGGCGACGAATACAAATTCCTGTGCATCGCCAAGGGCGGCGGTTCCGCCAATAAAACCTATCTCTATCAGGAAACCAAAGCGCTGCTCTCGCCGGGCAAGCTGAAAAACTACCTGGTCGAGAAGATGCGAACCCTCGGCACCGCCGCCTGCCCGCCGTACCACATCGCGTTTGTGATCGGGGGTACCTCGGCAGAAAGCACCCTGAAAACCGTCAAGCTGGCCTCCACCAAATACTACGATGGCCTGCCGACCGAAGGGAACGAACACGGTCAGGCGTTCCGTGACGTTCAGCTCGAGCAGGAACTGCTGGTCGAAGCGCAGAACCTCGGTCTGGGCGCGCAGTTTGGCGGCAAATACTTTGCCCACGACATCCGCGTGATCCGCCTGCCGCGTCACGGTGCCTCCTGCCCGGTAGGGATGGGCGTCTCCTGCTCGGCTGACCGCAACATCAAGGCCAAAATTAACCGCGACGGTATCTGGATCGAAAAACTGGAAAACAACCCAGGCAAATACATCCCGGAAGCGCTGCGTAAAGCGGGCGAGGGGGAAGCGGTCCACGTTAACCTCAACCGTCCGATGAGCGAGATCCTCGCGCAACTTTCTTCCTATCCAGTCTCCACCCGCCTGTCGCTGAATGGCACCATTATTGTCGGTCGCGATATCGCCCACGCCAAACTGCAGGAGCGTCTGGATAACGGCGAAGGGCTGCCGCAGTACATTAAAGATCACCCGATCTACTATGCAGGCCCGGCGAAAACCCCGGACGGTTATGCCTCCGGCTCATTAGGCCCCACCACCGCAGGCCGTATGGACTCCTATGTCGATCAGCTACAGGCCAACGGCGGCAGCATGATCATGCTGGCGAAGGGTAACCGCAGCCAGCAGGTGACCGACGCCTGCCACAAACACGGCGGCTTCTATCTGGGCAGCATCGGCGGCCCGGCCGCGGTGCTGGCGCAGGGCAGTATCAAGAGCCTGGAATGCGTGGAGTACCCGGAACTGGGGATGGAAGCTATCTGGAAAATCGAAGTCGAAGACTTCCCGGCGTTTATCCTGGTGGATGACAAAGGCAATGACTTCTTCAAGCAGATCCAGTCGTCCCAGTGTTCGGCATGTGTGAAGTAGTTTGAAAACCCTGCCGGGTGGCACTGCGCCACCCGGCACATCAACGTGCAGTAGACTGGTGCCAAAAAGAGCGCACAAAGCGCCATACCGTTTTCCCGTTCTCATCAATACTTATTTCTTTGAGCTGTGAGCAACCCACTTCGTTGTTATCAAGGAGAAAGTAATGACCACCTCACGCAGTGAGAAAGACTCGATGGGTGCCATCGACGTCCCGCAGGACAAACTTTGGGGCGCGCAAACCCAGCGTTCGCTGGAACACTTCCGTATCTCCACCGAAAAAATGCCCGTATCGCTTATCCAGGCGCTGGCGCTGACCAAACGCGCGGCCGCCAAAGTGAATCAGGATTTAGGCCTTCTGGCAGCGGAAAAAGCCACCGCCATCATCACTGCCGCCGACGAAGTGCTGGCGGACAAACATCCGGATGAATTCCCGCTCGCTATCTGGCAAACCGGGTCCGGTACGCAGAGCAACATGAACATGAACGAAGTGCTGGCAAACCGGGGCAGCGAACTGCTCGGCGGAGTGCGCGGCATGGAACGCAAAATCCACCCCAACGATGACGTCAATAAAAGCCAGAGCTCCAACGACGTCTTCCCGACCGCGATGCACGTGGCGGCGCTGATTGCCCTGCGTGAGCAGCTGATCCCCCAGCTCAACGTGCTGAAACAGACTCTCGATCAGAAAGCCCACGCCTTTGCTGATATCGTCAAAATTGGCCGTACCCATCTGCAGGATGCTACGCCGCTGACGCTGGGTCAGGAGATTTCTGGCTGGGTGGCGATGCTTGAACATAACCTGCGCCACATTGACCACAGCCTGCCGCATCTGGCGGAGCTGGCACTGGGCGGTACCGCGGTCGGCACCGGGCTAAACACCCATCCCGAGTACGCGGTGCGCGTGGCCCAGGAGCTGGCGACCATCACCCAACAGCCTTTCGTGACCGCGCCAAACAAGTTTGAAGCGCTGGCGACCTGCGACGCGCTGGTGCACGCCCACGGAGCGCTGAAAGGGCTGGCGGCGTCGCTGATGAAAATTGCCAACGACGTGCGCTGGCTGGCCTCCGGACCGCGCTGCGGCATCGGGGAAATCAGCATCCCGGAAAACGAGCCGGGCAGCTCGATAATGCCAGGGAAGGTGAATCCGACCCAGTGCGAAGCCATGACCATGCTGTGCTGTCAGGTGATGGGCAACGACGTGGCGGTGAACATGGGCGGCGCGTCGGGCAACTTCGAGCTCAACGTCTACCGTCCGATGGTCATCCATAACGTCCTGCAATCGGTGCGCCTGCTCGCCGACGGGATGGAGAGCTTTAACGAGCACTGCGCGATCGGCATTGAGCCTGAGCGCGAACGCATCAGCCAGCTGTTAAACGAATCCTTAATGCTGGTGACCGCGCTCAATACCCATATCGGCTATGACAAGGCGGCAGAAATTGCCAAAAAGGCGCATAAAGAGGGGCTGACGTTGAAGGCCGCCGCGCTGGCGCTGGGCTATCTCTCTGAGGCTGATTTCGACAACTGGGTGCGCCCGGAGCAAATGGTCGGCAGCCACAAATAGTCACTCCGCCACGTACAGGTGCAGCCGCTCAATGATGGGCCGTAGCGGCTGCGCCTGCGGTTTGTAACGGTGCTGAACATTCTCAGCATCGTAGTTCAGCAGCTCCCCGATGTCCGGCAGCACCGCGCCCTGGTCGATGTCATACAGCGCAATCAGCGGCGTGGGGCAGGCGTACTGTACCTGCTTTTGCTGCCCGGCATACCAGACCCGCGCAATCGGCTGCACCTTCACCGGTCGCTTGATCTTCAGCCGCGCGTCAGCAGGCAGGGCGTGTATCGCGGTATATTCCGCCTCGAGCCGCTCCACCCACTGCTCCCGCGACCAGGGCGCGACCGCTCGCGGCGCTTTCAGGCTTTTCTCCAGCATCGAGAGCACCTCGTCGCGGGTGAAGTTCTTGATGATGTGCTTATTGGCCCAGCCGAAGCGCAGGGTGGCCGGATGGTGAATGACGGTTAGCGTGCGATAGGCATTGAGGGTGATCAGCCCCGGCAGCTGGTGATGCACCCACTCAAAGCGGGCGGCAGACGCCAGGCCGGACTCCTCGGTGACGATCTTTTCAAATTCGGCTTTGAGCGCGTTAATGCTCGCAATCTGTGCCGTGAGTTGTTCCCGATGCGCGGCGTCGCTCTGCAGACAAATCACCCCGGGCAAGCGCACGGCGGCCTTGCTGCTGCGGGTTTCGGACTGCTGCTGGATAAACAGATGGCGATAGTGCTGCAGCGCCATACCCAGCGCCTCTTGCCCCAGGTGCTGCTTAACGGCAATGGTGTTGAGCGGGTCGTGCTCGGCACCTTTGGCGACGTCTGGCAGGGAGAAAACGCGCGCCGCCAGCAGTCGACAGGTTTGCAGGTCGGCGGTCAATTGCGCCAGCTCGTGCTCCATCTGGCGAAAGGTGCTGTTTAAACGTTCAATCAGATCGTAAGTTGCCATAGTACACCACATTAGTTACAACATACTGAATGTATAGCACAGCACGCCCGGTCAGGCCAGCGTGCGCGTAGGGTCAGGCAGAGGTGAAGGAAGGGAGTTGATGCCAGACGGGCCAGTTAAAGCAGAACCGTGCTCCGCCGAGGTCGCTCTCTTCGCAGCTGACGTCACCGCCCAGCGCCTGGGCGATGGAGTGGACGATGGCCAGCCCCAGGCCGCAGCCGCCGGTCGAGCGGTCGCGGCTCGGGTCGAGACGCACAAAGGGTTCGAACACGCGCTGGCGGGCATCGGGCGCAATACCGGGGCCATCATCTTCCACCCACAGGCTGGCGCGATTGCCGTTCAGATGCAGCGAAATACGCAGCTGGTTGTCGCTGTAGCGCAGGGCGTTATTGACCAGATTATCCACCGCGCGCTCCATCAGGCGCATATCCAGCGCACCGTAGTCGCCACTCATGCTGTTGACCTGCAGCGTGCGCTGCGGGTTGACGCTCTGCACGTCCTCCACATAGCTACGTAGCCAGGCGGGAAGATCCTGAGTACTGAGCTTTAGCTCATTCTGCGGGCGATCGAGGCGGGCGTAGGTCAGCAGCTCCTCGATAAGCGCTTCGAGCTGGCTGATATCGCGGTTCAGCGCCTGCGACTCAGCAGGCGTCAGGTTTTCGCTCATCTCCAGCCGGTAGCGTAGCCGCACCAGCGGGGTGCGCAGCTCATGGGCGATACCGTCGATCAGCTGTTTCTTACTGGCAATCAGGGCGTTGATATTATCGGCCATCTGGTTAAAGGCCACGCCGAGCCGCTCAAAGCTGGAGGCGCTGTCAAAATGAATCCGCTCCGTCAGATGCCCGTCGCCAAAGCGCTGGGCGGCGGCCTCGAGACGCAGAATGTCCTGCCAGTGGGGGCGCATCCAGATAAACACCGGGAAGGCGAGAGAGATGGCGATAAAGGCCAGCAGGGCGATATCCAGCAGGCGCATCTGATGCAGGAAATAGAGATAAGGTACCGGGCCCACCGCCAGCACATAGTTGCTGCGCGGGATGCGCTGGATAAAGGTGTACTGTTCGTCAAGTGCCACAATGTCGCCGCCGCGAAGACGCTGCATCGTAGACGGATCCAGGATGTATTTCTTCAGCGGCTCGATGCGCAGCTCAAACGACAGGTTCAGGTCCAGCTCTTTTAAGGTGCGCGCCCAGTCGTGGGGCGGGATCTCCCGCAGTTCGCTGCGCATCAGATAGAGGGAACTCTTCATCAAATCATCCAGCGACTGGCGGCCCGCACGCTCGGCGGTGAATTTATAGACCAGCCCGACCAGCATGGTCATCACCAGGAAGCAGACAAACAGCAGCAGGTAAAACTGCACGAACAGCTTTTTCATGACGATACCCGGATAAAGATTTAGATGTCCCAGGCGTGCGGGGCGAAGAGGTAGCCTTTATTACGCACGGTTTTGATGCGAAAGGGTTCGGTGGCGCTGTCCAGCAGCTTCTTGCGCAGGCGCGATATTGCCACATCCACGCTGCGATCCATCCCGTCATAGCTGACGCCGCGCAGGTTTTTCAGCAGCGCATCGCGGTCCATTATCTGCCCGGCGTGGGTCGCCAGCTCCCACAGCAGGTCGAAATCGGCGGTCGAGAGCGCCACCTGTTCGCCCGAGAGCAGAACCTGGCGATTCACCGGGTCGATAGACAAGGTGCCAAAGCGCAGCGCTTTGTGCGGGGTTAATGTCGGGACCGGGTTGTCGCCGGTGGCCGCCACGTGCTGGCGCAGATGCAGGCGGAGACGCGCCAGCAGTACCGCGGGCGGGGTGGTTTTCAGAATATAATCGTTGGCACCCATCTCCAGCGACAGAATATGGTTCATGTCGCTGTCCAGAGAGGTGAGCAGCACAATCGGGCCGTTCCAGTGGGCGCGCAGATCCCGGCATAGCGTCATACCGTCTTTGCCGGGCAGCATTATATCCAGCAACACCAGGTCGGGTTTCTCCCGCGCCACCACCTCTTCCGCGCGGTCGCCGCGCGGTTCGACGATGACTTCCATATCATGCTTGCCCAGATACGCAGCAATCAGCTGGCCGACTTCGGGTTCATCTTCAACATATACGATCTTGTTCATACGCCGTCTGATCTGCGAAAAAGCCAACATACACCGCACAACCTTAACGTTCCATTAATCATTCGCAAATTGTTGCGGTTCCGTTATGCTGCCGGACATCGTGGCTGTTTTAGAAAGGGAAAAGGGATGGGGTTGTTGATAAAAGCGGCAATTGGCGCGCTGGTGGTGGTCTTGATCGGCGTATTAGCCAAAACCAAAAATTACTATATTGCCGGACTCATTCCGCTGTTCCCGACCTTCGCGCTGATCGCCCACTATATTGTTGCTTCCGAGCGCGGGATCGAGGCGCTGCGCACCACTATCGTTTTCGGAATGTGGTCAATCATTCCGTACTTTCTCTATCTGCTTTCGCTGTGGTACTTCACCGGAATCATGCGTCTGCCCCTGGCGCTGGGCGGGGCGGTAGTGTGCTGGAGCCTCAGCGCCTGGGTGTTAATTTTCTGCTGGAGCCGTTTTCACTAGCGTAATGGACGCCCACCGTCGACGCCGAACGACCGGCCAGTGACATAGCAGCTGGTCAGAATATAGTCGATTAAATCAATCACCTCTTTTTCGCCGGGCGCGATTTTCATTAGCGATTTATTCAGCGCCTGCTGGCGATAGTCGGCATCGTCGTGCTCGTTGAACAGAATCAACGACGGGGCGATGGCGTTTACCTTAACCTCTGGTGCCAGCTTGCGGGCAAACGAGCGGGTCATGTTATCCAGCGCTGCCTTGCTGGCGGCATAGGCAATGTGCTTGTCGCTGCCGCGCTCCACCACATAGTCAGTGAAATGGATAATGTCGCCAGCCGCATGGCCGTTGCCGCACAGCAAATCAGTGAGAGCGTGGTTGAGTAAGTAGGGGGCATGAACGTGGATCTGCAGCATGCCAGCCAGCGTGTCGCTGAGCGAGGTGTCCGATTTTTCGGGCATCCACGCGCTGGCGTTATGAATAATGGCGCGCAGGCCCGGGGTTTCGTTTTTAACCCGCCCGGCAAACGCCAGGATCCCGTCGTCCGTTGAAAAATCTGCCTGAATACAGACTGCGCCCGCATCACGCAGAGTCGCAATTGCCGGGTATTCCGTGCGATAGCTGACGATAACGGGCTGGTGAAGATTCAGAAAGTGATGCGCGAGGGCGAGGCCGATACGTCGGCCTCCGCCGGTAATCAGGATTGGCAGCGCTTGTGCGTGTCCCATCGTTTTCTCCTTATCCGTTCGCAATGGGACAGCGGGTTTATCCCATCAACATCCACGTTGCCGGTAATGCGGCAACCAGTAACAATCCAATCAGCGCCATTTCACGGCGCTTCAGCGCATGCTGGAGCTGGTGGGTGCGGCGGGCGTACATAAACACCAGCAACCCCGGAGCATAAAGCACTACCGACAGTAGCAGATGCAGCGGCCCGGAAGCATACAGTAGCCATAATCCGTAAATACAGGCTCCCATTCCTACCACAGTGTGCATCGGGCGGGTGGCAATTTTTAACAAATAAGCACCCACCAGGAAATAGGGTACCAGAATCATCTCAGAGGCGATGGTTAACAAGGTGTTATAGTCTGAACCTGTGAGCCAGATCAGCACCAGGCAAATCTGCACGCTAATGTTGGTTAACCACAGCGACGCTGACGGCGCGTTGTTTTTGTTCTGACGGGCAAACAGTCGCGGGAACGCTTTGTGCGTTGCGGCAAGGAACGGCACTTCTGCCGCCATAATCGTCCAGCTCAGGTATGCCCCGCAGACGGAGACGATCAGCCCGGCGGCGATCACCACCTCCCCCCAGGACCCCATCATTTTGACCATCAGGCCCGCCATCGACGGGTTACGCATCTCGGCCAGTTCAGGACGCGCCACCACGCCCAGCGACAGCAGGGTGACCAGCAGATAGACGCCCAGCGCCGCCAGTACCGCCAGCAGCGTGGCGCGGCCCACGTCGTGTTTATTACGCGCGCGGGCCGACACCACCACCGCGCCTTCAACCCCGATAAACACCCACAGGGTGATCAGCATCGTATTTTTAACCTGCTCCCAGACCGGGACGCCCAGCGCCACGCCGGAGAAATCCAGGCTAAACACGTCAAGACGAAAGGCAATAAATGCCAGCACGATAAACAGCCCCAGCGGCACCAGCTTCGCCAGGGTGGCGACCAGGTTGATTCCTGCGGCGGTCTGCACGCCGCGCAGCACCAGGGCGTGAACAAACCACAGCAAAAATGACGAGCCGACGATCGATTGCCAGGTGTTGCCATCGCCAAACAGGCGCAGTTCCGGCGTATCGGTAAAGAAACTCAGGGCAGAGAAGACAATCACCAGATAAGAGACGTTGGCAATGACCGCGCACAGCCAGTAACCCCAGGCGGAACAGAAGCCAATCAGCTCGCCAAAGCCTTCGCGGGCGTAGGTAAAAATCCCGCCGTCGAGGTCAGGACGGATACGCGTCAGCAGCAGCATGGCGAAGGCCAGCAGCAGGATCCCCACCCCGGTAATCGCCCAGCCAATCAGCAGCGCTGAGGGGCTGGCAATGGCGGCCATATTCTGCGGTAGACTGAATACCCCCGCACCGAGCATCGAGCTTAAAACCAGCGCAGTTAACGCGCTCAGGCCAAGTTTCTTTTCCATTGGCTTCCTGTTAAGAAAGAATCAGATCCAGCATAAATATTTCGCCGAAGCGCATAAAAATGGTGAATAACACTAAGGCGCGGGATTTTACGGAGTGTGATGAAGGCATGCAATGAGGAAGGGCTGAATTAGCCGGAAAAATCGAAAAAAAGGCGGCTTTGCGCCGCCCTTTTGAAACAGTTTACTTATTTGTACAGATCGGCACTGATGGTCATGTTATTGCCACGTTCCTGCCACTGGCGGGTGATGTGGTAATACTTGGCCCCTTTCTTCGCCGCACGCTTCGCCACCTGGTGGGAGACTTCGGTCATGTTGGCGTAGTTGCCGGTAAACTTGATGCTGTCGAACGGCGCCATCTGTGCTGCCGTGGCGTTATTCAGCTCTTCAATTTTGGTGCCATCGGCCAGCGTGACGCTGTAACGACCGCCTTTGGTGGTTTGGGTTTCGAAGAAGCGGCCCACGCCAGCAGCGGAAGCGCCTGGCGCCGCGCTGGTGGCTACGCCTGGGATTTCAACTTTCTTCGCTTCTTCGCCGCCTTTGGCGATCGCCGCACGGCCCGCGTCGGAGTCAGCCGGGATCACATCGGGGCTCTGCACCACGCGTTTTTTGGCGTCTGCTTTATACAGATACGCGGTAATACGCTGGTTGCCGCCCTGATTGGCATCAATCTGACGAACGATGTAGAACGAGTCCGCATCTTTGGCCTTCGCGGCTTTGGTGATAGCGTCGTTCACTTCCGGCTGGCTGCGGTAAAAACCCTGAATGGTGACGGTGTCATACGGCTCAAGCAGAACGGCCTGGTCTTTTGGCAGTTCCATCACGCCATTAATCACACGGTTTTTCTGCACGTCGGCTTTTTGGGCATTGTCTTTATACAGCGCCACGATCACACGCTGGTTGCCGCTGTTGCCATAATCAGCTGAATCGACAACGTAAAATGAGGCAGCACCTTCTTTATCGGCGCGTTTTGATGCAGCGTCTACGGCATCGCCAATGGCGTTAAAACGGCCAACGATGGCGACGCGATCGTAGGGCTTCACTGCTGCCGCTTGCTCCGGCGTTAACTCTGTCGCTGCATTGGCGGACAGGGCGGTCGCAGCAAGGAGTGCGGACGCCAGGAGAGTGTTCTTAAGCTTCATAAAAATAATCCTTCGCCTTACGCAAACCAGGTACTGGTGGAGTTGTTAGTTTGAAAACGTGGCCGATTATGGCATTTAACACCCGCTGCTGTCTGCGGCATTTTTTGCTGCATATGCGGAGTAAGCATCCAATTTGTATAACATTTAGTGATATGTTGAAAAAACACGCGTTTGACCAGAAAAACTAATAAAGCATATGACTTTCACAAGTTAATTTAATGTTAATAAGTTGTTCTGCGCTGGCGCTATATCGTGTTTTTGCCGCTTCGTCTAAGCTAAATATCGGCCCTGGCGGTGAAATAAAGGGAAATATGCCTGTCAGAGACGCCGATCGCTTATTTTTGACAGATAAATGCAGAAATAGTGTTTTCTTGCGGTGGATCACAAGCGTCATTTTCAGTAGGTTATAGAAAGTTTGTTACTGTTTTATTTTCTGCGGATATGCGTTAGTCACGGGTTAACACTTCTGACCGTTGTCGTATAACCGTAATGAATGTTCGACAAACCATCATCAAAAACCGATGGAAGGGATTACTATGCGTATTGGGGTACCAAGAGAACGGTTTGCCAATGAAACCCGCGTAGCGGCAACACCGAAAACGGTGGAGCAACTGCTGAAACTGGGTTTTACCGTCGCGGTTGAAAGCGGCGCAGGCAAGCTGGCAAGCTTCGATGACGAGGCGTTTATTCAGGCAGGGGCTGAGATTGTTGACGGCGCAGAAGTCTGGCAGTCAGCCATTATTCTGAAGGTCAACGCACCGGAAGAGAGCGAAATTTCACTGCTGAATCCGGGCACCACGCTGGTGAGCTTTATCTGGCCGGCGCAAAACCCGGAGCTGATGGAGAAGCTGGCAGCGCGTGGCGTCACCGTGATGGCGATGGATTCCGTGCCGCGTATTTCGCGCGCGCAGTCGCTGGATGCCCTGAGCTCGATGGCGAACATCGCAGGCTACCGTGCCATCGTTGAAGCCGCCCACGAGTTTGGCCGCTTCTTTACCGGGCAGATCACCGCTGCGGGTAAAGTGCCACCGGCCAAGGTGATGGTTATCGGCGCCGGCGTTGCTGGTCTGGCCGCTATCGGAGCGGCAAACAGCCTGGGCGCTATCGTCCGTGCCTTCGACACCCGTCCGGAAGTAAAAGAACAGGTGCAGAGCATGGGCGCCGAGTTCCTCGAGCTGGACTTTAAAGAAGAGGCTGGCAGCGGCGACGGCTACGCGAAAGTGATGTCCGAGGCGTTTATTAAAGCCGAAATGGCGCTGTTCGCCGCCCAGGCGAAAGAGGTGGACATTATCGTCACCACGGCGCTGATCCCCGGTAAACCGGCACCGAAGCTGATTACCCGTGAAATGGTCGATTCAATGAAGGCCGGTAGCGTGATCGTCGACCTGGCCTCGCAAAACGGCGGCAACTGCGAATACACCGTTCCGGGCGTGGTCACCACCACCGGCAATGGCGTAAAAGTGATCGGTTATACCGACCTGCCAGGCCGTCTGCCTACCCAGTCATCCCAGCTCTACGGCACCAACCTCGTCAACCTGCTGAAACTGCTCTGCAAAGAGAAAGACGGCAACGTGAGCGTTGATTTTGACGACGTGGTCGTACGCGGCGTAACGGTCGTGCGTGACGGTGAAATCACCTGGCCTGCGCCACCGATTCAGGTTTCTGCACAGCCGCAGGCGGCCGCTAAAGCCGCACCGATCGCCAAAGAGCCGGCAAAACCGGTGTCGCCGTGGCGCAAATTTGCGTTTATGGCCCTCGCAATCATTCTGTTCGGCTGGCTGGCTGACGTCGCACCGAAAGAGTTCCTCGGTCACTTCACCGTGTTCGCGCTCTCCTGCGTGGTGGGTTACTACGTGGTGTGGAACGTTTCCCATGCGCTGCATACACCGCTGATGTCGGTCACCAACGCCATCTCCGGGATCATCGTGGTCGGGGCATTGCTGCAGATTGGTCACGGCGGTTGGGTCAGCTTCTTCAGCTTTATCGCGGTACTCATTGCCAGTATCAATATCTTCGGTGGCTTCACCGTGACTCAGCGTATGCTGAAAATGTTTCGTAAGGGATAAGGGGTAACTTATGTCTGGAGGATTAGTTACAGCTGCATACATTGTTGCCGCGATCCTGTTTATTTTCAGCCTGGCGGGACTGTCAAAGCACGAAACGTCGCAGCAGGGTAACAACTTTGGTATCGCCGGGATGGCGATTGCGCTGATGGCCACAATTTTCGGGCCGGACACTGGCAACGTTGCGTGGATCCTGGTGGCGATGATCATCGGCGGCGCGATTGGTATTCGCCTGGCGAAGCGCGTCGAAATGACCGAAATGCCGGAGCTGGTGGCGATCCTGCACAGCTTTGTCGGCCTGGCGGCGGTACTGGTTGGCTTTAACAGCTACCTGTATCACGAACCGGGGATGGAGCCGATTCTGGTCAATATCCATCTGACTGAAGTGTTCCTCGGCATCTTTATCGGTGCGGTGACCTTCACTGGCTCAATCGTTGCCTTCGGTAAACTGCGCGGGAAGATCTCCTCTAAGCCGCTGATGCTGCCGAACCGTCACAAGCTGAACCTGGCGGCGCTGGTGGTCTCGTTTGTGCTGATGGTGGTGTTTGTTCGCACTGAGAGCGTGGGCATGCAGGCGCTGGTGCTGCTGGTGATGACCCTTATCGCGCTGGCCTTCGGCTGGCATCTGGTGGCCTCAATCGGTGGGGCGGATATGCCAGTGGTGGTGTCGATGCTGAACTCCTACTCCGGTTGGGCGGCGGCGGCGGCGGGCTTTATGCTGAGCAACGATCTGCTGATCGTCACCGGTGCGTTGGTCGGTTCGTCAGGTGCGATCCTGTCCTACATCATGTGTAAAGCGATGAACCGTTCGTTCTTCAGCGTGATCGCCGGTGGTTTTGGTACCGATGGACAAACCTCTAACGGTGACGACGAAGTGGGTGAGCATCGCGAAATCAACGCCGAAGACACCGCGGATATGCTGAAAAACTCGCACACGGTCATCATCACCCCGGGCTATGGCATGGCGGTGGCGCAGGCCCAGTATCCGGTGGCCGAAATCACCGAGCGACTGCGTGCGCGCGGCATTAAGGTTCGCTTTGGTATTCACCCGGTTGCCGGACGTCTGCCAGGCCACATGAACGTACTGCTGGCGGAAGCCAAAGTGCCGTACGACATCGTGCTGGAGATGGACGAGATCAATGACGACTTCACCGACACCGATACCGTGCTGGTGATTGGCGCCAACGACACCGTTAACCCGGCGGCGCAGGACGATCCAAACAGCCCGATCGCCGGTATGCCGGTTCTGGAAGTGTGGAAGGCGCAGAACGTTATCGTCTTTAAACGCTCGATGAACACCGGTTACGCTGGCGTGCAGAACCCGCTGTTCTTCAAAGAGAACACCCATATGCTGTTTGGCGATGCCAAAGCCAGCGTGGATGCGATTCTGAAAGCGCTGTAAGTTGTGGTAATGCCCGGCGGCGCAAGCTTGCCGGGCCTACTTCATACCGTGTGCCGGGCTAGCGTTAGCGCCACCCGGCATAAAAAAACCGCCGTTTCCGGCGGTTTTTTTCATCCTGAAGATTAATCGTCTTCGTCGTCGTCCAGCTCAACCGGGGTCTGATACTGATCCGGTTTGATAACCAACAGATCGCAGCGCAGATGGTCGATCACCTGTTCAGCGGTATTCCCGAGGAATGCCGCCGAAAGCCCGGTACGGCCTATCGTTCCCAGTACCACTATCCCGGCCTGCAGATGCTCGGCTAAATCCGGGATCACCTCTTCAGGCAGGCCTTTCTCAACGTGGGTCAGCTTCTCATCAATCGAAAATTTCTGCCGCAGCGCTTTCATGGCAATTAAATGCTGGCCGCGGATCGCGTCGTTATAGACGCTGGGATCAAATTCCGGCAGTTCGATAGCGATATTAATTGGGGTAATCGGATAGGCGCCCACGAGGTGGACTTCGGTGTGGTTGACCTGCTCGGCAAGATGAATCGTCTCTTTGACCAGCTTTTCGTTCAGGGCGTTGTGATAGTTCTCTTCGCTGGCGAGGTTGACCGCTACCACCGCTTTACCGCCTTCAGGCCACGGCTGGTCTTTCACCATCCACACCGGGCACGGACATTTGCGCAGCAGATGCCAGTCGGTTGGGGTAAAGATCACCGCTTCCAGTTTGTCGTGCTGGTGGGCCATCTTCAGCAGCAGATCGTGTTCGCCGCTCACCACTTCCTGGATGATGGCTTCAAACGGACGGTTGTGCCACACCACCTTGATATCAATGGGCACGCCTGCATCGAGATAGAATTTTGCCTGCTCGCGGATCCACGCGGTACGCTGGGTGATCACGCCCTGACGCATTGAGGTGCGTTCGTCTGGCGACAGAAGGGTCGTCATTTCGTAAGAGAAGTCATAGATCGGCAAAAACGCCTTAATCTTGCCGCCAATCCGTTGGTGTAAATAGACAGCTCGTCGTAACGCCGGTTGATCGTCCTGATTAGGATCGATGGCCACCAGCATGTTTTGATACTTTGCCATACAGGTCTCCTTACTACTGTCACCACAGTCTGTAATTAAAAGAGTAACCTATATATCTTGAATGAAACAGGGGGGATGTTTTGCCAGATCAATAAATGCGAAAATTTACTGACCTGACAAACAAGAAAACCGAGGTGTTTAGGCGACGTTGCGGGAGTGTCCGGCCAGCACGGCCAGCGCTTCACCGTTTTCGATGGTGATGTATTTGCCTTTTACCGCCAGCATGCCGCTTTTCTGGAAACGACCCAGCAGACGGCTGATGGTTTCAACGGTCAGACCGAGATAGTTACCGATATCGCCACGGGTCATGGTCAGACGGAACTCACGCGGGGAAAAACCGCGTTCAGCAAAGCGACGGGACAGGTTATAAATAAACGCGGCCAGACGCTCTTCTGCGTTCTTTTTAGACAGCAGCAGGATCATGTCCTGATCGCCTTTAATCTCGCCGCTCATCAGGCGCATCATCTGCTGACGCAGGTTCGGCATTTTGCCTGACAGGTCATCAAGGGTTTCAAACGGGATTTCGCAAACCATTGAGGTTTCCAGCGCCTGAGCAAAGCTCGGGTGGTGGCCGGTGCCGATCGCGTCAAAGCCCACCAGATCGCCCGCCAGATGGAAGCCGGTGATCTGCTCATCGCCTTGCTCGGTGATGGTGTAACTTTTGATGGTGCCAGAACGGATAGCGTACAACGATTTCAGTTCGTCACCCGCTTTAAACAGCGTCTGTCCTTTCTGAATTGGCTTCTTGCGCTCGATGATATTATCGAGCTGATCAAGTTCATGCTCATTCAGGGTAAACGGAATACAGAGCTGACTAATGCTGCAATCCTGGCAATGGATAGCACAACCGCCAGACTGAATGCGTCGAATAATTCGCTTTTCCGGGATCATAGGTTTGCTCAAGCCTTAATTGATATTGGTCAATTTTAACATCTTTTTTGACCCTGCGTAAGCCTGGTAAACCATCAATAAGGTCAAGAAGCGCGAAAGCGCCAGCATCTTCTTGAAATTCCACAAATTGACTGCGGACTTTGTCGCTAACTTAAGGAAAGGTAAGCACTAAAAGCCTGGAACTACAGCAGCAGATAGCCTTCGTGGCGCAGAAGCCACTCTTTGCGCTGGACCCCGCCCGCGTAGCCGGTCATGGTGCCGTTGCGACCAATCACGCGGTGGCACGGCACCACAATACTGACTGGATTAGAACCGTTGGCGGCACCGACGGCGCGCGCCGCGCCAGGGCGGCCGAGCTGTTCGGCCAGTTGACCGTAATGCATTACCTGGCCGCAGGGAATGGTGCGCAACGCCTGCCACACTTCGCGCTGGAAAGGGGTGCCAGCTGTGGCCGTCGGAAGGGCGTCGATAATGCTGAGCTCGCCCTCGAACCAGGCGGTAAGCGTGTCGCTCAATCCACCTGGATTGCTGGCGCCGATCCGCTCGTAGCCCTCGGCGCGATAGTGGATGTTCAACAGTTCCACCATCCGACCGCTGTACTCTTCCCACTCAACCGCTCGCAGATTGAACTGCTCATCGGCAATCACCCACAGGGGGCCGAGAGGGGTAGCAATTTTGTCTTCGAGCAGTCGCAGCATAAGGTGATCCTTAGTTCAGGCGCGGGTAGATCCCAGGTCCAATGGGCAGGCCGACAAGATACCATGCCATCAACATCAGCAGCCATACTCCTAAGAAGATAAGGGGATACGGCAACACCAGCGAATAGTAGGTACCCAGTTTGGCCTCCGGTTTGTAGCGCTGCAGGAAGCCGAGGAACAGCGGGACAAAAGGCGACACCGGTGCCAGCGGGATCACCGCCGAGTCGGTGACGCGGAACAACATCTGAGCAAAGGCGGGATGGTAACCGAGCAGCATAAACATCGGCACGAAAATAGGCGCAAGAATCGACCAGATAGCCGACCCGCTGGCGATAAACATGCACAGCAGCGAGGAGAGCAACGCCAGCCCCAGGAAGGCGGGCACGCCGCTCAGCCCGGCGCTTTCCAGGATGTCGGTCAGCCCAACCGCCATAAATTTGCCCATGTTGCTCCAGTTAAACATGGCGACAAACTGGGCCAGCGGAAACACCATCACGATAAAGCCCGCCATCTCCTTCATCGGCTCAATCATCAGCTGCGGCAGATCGCCCTGACGGCGTATTTTGCCGGTGGCAATGCCAAAGGCGAGCGAGACGACAAAGAAGAACAGGATGATCAGCGGCACGATGCCTTTGATAAACGGCGAGGGCAGGACGGTATGCAGCACCGGATCGCGCAGGATGCCGTTTTCCGGCACCACCAGCAGCGCGATGGCCGCGATAAACAGCAGCGACACCACCCCGGCAACGCGCAGCCCGCGGCGTTGTTCAGGGCTGAGGGAATCCAGCTTCTCGTCGCTGGAACCCTGCCATTGACCCAGACGCGGTTCGACAATTTTATCGGTAATCAGCCCGCCGACAATCGTCAGCACTATCACTGAGCTGGCCATAAAGTACCAGTTGTCGATCACGCTGACGTGCATGGCGGCATCAAGGGTTTTTGCCGCTTCGGTGCTGATCCCGGAGAGCAGCACGTCAGTGGTGACGATCAGCAGGTTGGCGGTAAAGCCGCAGCCGACCCCGGCAATGGCCGCCAGCAGACCTGCCACCGGATGACGTCCGACGGCGATAAAAATCAACGCCCCCATCGGCGGCATGATCACCAGCGCGGCATCCGAGGAGATATGGCTGAAGAAGGCAATAAACAACACCATATAGCTCGCATAGCGCGCACTGACGTGAGACGCCATTTTGATCATCAGCGCAGGCAGCAAGCCTGAGCGCTCGGCCAGCCCGGCCCCCAGCACCAGCGCCAGGATCGCGCCCAGCGGGGCAAAGCCGCTGAAGTTCTTTATCACATTGGGTAAAAACCAGTGCAGACCTTCCACGCTGAGCAGGTTTTTAACCGCCACCATGCTGCCGTCGGCCGGGTTACGGGCGCTGACGTCAAATGCCGACAGTACGGCGGTGGCGATAGCCAGAATCACAATCAAATAGACGAACAGCAGGAAAGGGTGCGGCACTTTATTGCCGACTCTTTCAACCCAGCCGTACAGCTTGCCGGAGGGGGAGTGCGAAGGTAGGGACGACAGACTCATGGGCGTTCCTCGGGAGTGTTGTATTATGTTGTTGTGTTATATTTTTATTTTAAAGGTGACGGTGTCACGCCGTCCGGGATTGGGCACGTGTACGGTTTTTCACTTAGCTGTTGTTCAAACTCCTCGCGGCACGCGGCCAACAGGGCCGGGTCCTGCAGCAGCGCCAGCGCCGTCGCGCCCATCACTTTACCCGCCAGCAACATCCCTTTATGCGCAATTGAAGTACGACCCTGCGCCACCAGCTGCCAGGTATGCAGCGGTGTTCCCACCGTAAAGCACGGGCTGAAGCACTGCGCCACCGGCATTTTCCAGCTGACGTCGCCCACGTCGGTCGAGCCAGCGAGAATGTTATCGGTGATGGCGTAAGGCGCGACCTCATCAATCAGCAGGGTCTGCTGATGGCGACGGGCAAACTGTTTACCCGCGTCACCGCCGGTGGCCGCAATATTCTTCAGGCTGTTTTGCAGATCGTTGTCCGTCAGCGTGGCGCGGATAGCCTGAGCAAAAGCGCGTTCTTCTTCGCTCCAGTCCGGGGTGCCGTAATGCTGGACGGCGCGGTACATCTCGGCCTCCAGCGTGCGGTTAGGCAGATAGCTGGAGCAGGCTTTGTCGAAGCGTTGCTCAACGCGGGTTTCGGTCATCAGCGCAGCGCCCTGGGCGATTTTCTCGATGCGTTGGTAGATCTGCTGCGCGTCGGCCATTTCCGGGGCGCGGATCAAATACAGCACTTCGGCCTGGGCCTGAACCACGTTCGGCGAGATCCCGCCGGTATCGGTGATGGCGTAATGGACGCGGGCTTTTTCAATAATGTGTTCATTAAGGAAGTTGGTGCCGGTGGTCATCAGCGTGACGGCATCCAGCGCACTGCGCCCCAGATGCGGGGAGTTTGCCGCATGCGCCGCAATGCCGTGAAAACGCCACGACGCCTGAATGTTGGCTAAGGTGCTGACGTTAAACATCCCGGCGTAGGCTTCCGGGTGCCAGGTCACGGCGGCATCTACGTCGTCAAATAACCCTTCGCGCACCATATAGGTTTTGCCGGAACCGCCTTCTTCGCCCGGGCAGCCGTAAAAGCGCACCGTTCCGCTGCCGCCGTGCTGTTCCAGCCAGCTTTTCACCGCCACCGCCCCGGCGAGGGCGGCGGTGCCGAGCAGATTATGCCCGCACCCGTGGCCGTTAGCGCCTGGGGTGGCGGTTTGCGGCGTGGCGCAGTGGGCGTTCTGACTCAATCCCGCCAGCGCATCGTACTCGCCCAACAGGGCGATCACCGGCTTACCGCTGCCAAAGCTGGCGATAAAGGCGTTCGGCACGCCACCGGCTTCGCGGGTCAGGGTAAAGCCTTCCGCTTCCAGCGCGGTCGCCAGCCGGTCGGCGGACCAGAACTCTTCAAAACGGGTTTCCGGATGATCCCAGATGTCATCCGCAATGGCGGTAAACGTCTTGCTGCGGGTGTCGATCGCATCCGCGACAAAAGGATAGAGAGTCTGCATCACACCCCTCGGGTCCAGGGGAAGTTAAGCGCGGTACGCGCCAGCGTCTCGATGGCGGTCAGCATGACGTTTTCATCGAAGTCGAATTTCTCGTTGTGATGCCCGGCACTAAGGGTGGTGCCAAACACCATGTACGAGGCGAGGCCGCCGTTCTGCTGCACGCGGGCCATCATCAGGGTGGCGTCTTCCGAACCGGCAGGGGCTTTGACATTGTCGATGGCATGCTCCACGCCCGGGACCTGTTCTGCCTGCTCACGCAGGTAGTTCACCCATGCGGGAGACGGCACGCTGGAGGTGGCTGCGCCCATCAGGCGCAGTTCGCTGGTCACGCCGTGGATGGCGGCGGCACCGTCGATTACCGCTTTGGCGCGTTCAAACACGTACTGGTTAATTGCTTCGCTTTCGCCGCGCGTTTCGACCTTCAGCAGGGCGCTGGCGGGGACCACGTTGCGCCCGCTGCCAGCCTGCATCACCCCGACGTTGACCCGGGACGCGCCTTCGCTATGCGGGGCGATGCTGTGCAGACCAAGGGCGGCCTGGGCCGCAGCCAGCAGCGCATTGCGGCCCTCTTCGGGTTTACCGCCTGCGTGAGCGGCAACGCCGGTGAAGCGCACGTCGAATTTGGTGGTCGCCATAAAGTTATCGCTGCCGCAGATCACGGTTCCGACGGGCACGCCGGTGCCAATGTGGATTGCGGTAAAATAGTCCACGCCGTCCAGCGCGCCTGCTGCAACCATCGCCCGCGCGCCGCGCGTGCCTTCTTCGGCCGGCTGGAAAATCAGCTTAATGGTGCCGTTCAGCTGCGACTGGTATTGCATAAGAAGCTGCGCCAGTCCCAGGCCGATGGTGGTGTGGCCGTCGTGGGCGCAGGCATGCATCATCCCGCTGTTGCAGGAGGCAAATCCTTCCCGGAACGGCAGGTGATCGTCCTGACGGGCTTCGTCGAGATCCAGCGCGTCCATATCGACCCGGAACGCGAGGGTCGGGCCCGGACGGCCGGTGTTGAGGGTGGCGACAATCCCGGTAAAACCGCCTTCAAAGGCGCTGAGCCATTTTTCTGGCGCACCCTGCTGACGTGCGCGGGCAAAGGCCTGCGCCAGCGTTGCCTCATCGGGCAGACCCATCCGGCTTTCGGCATCGACAACGTCGCGGCCCATCGCCAGTTGATAACCCAGCTGGTCTAACACATCGGCCACTTTTGCGGCGGTGCGAAATTCGACCCAGCCGGATTCTGCGTAGTGGTGAAAATCACGTCGCCATGCGGTGAGTTGCGGGAACATGGCCTGCAGGTCGTGCGCCAGTGTGTGCATATCGTTTCCTGTCATCATAAGAATATGTGAACTGCTTCACGTTGTGATAGTTTTTACTTATCGCTAACCGATTTTTCACAGATTTAACCTTTCGTGACTTACCCTGGCACAACCAATTCCATTACAGTAGATGACAGTTTCTTTTCTCTGATAAACAACGGTTATCGGTCCTGACATGACGTTTCAGATAAAATTCCATCAAATTCGCGCCTTCGTGGAAGTGTCGCGGCAGGGAAGCATTCGGGGGGCCAGCCGGGTGTTGAATTTGTCGCAGCCGGCCTTAACCAAATCGATTAAGGAGCTGGAAGAGGGGATGGCGGCCCAGCTTTTTGTGCGTCGGAGCAAAGGGGTAGCATTAACCGAGTGTGGGGAGAGTTTTTACCAGCACGCCAGCCTGATTCTGGAGGAGTTACGCAGCGCCCAGGATGATATCCGTCAGCGACAGGGGCAGCAGGCGGGGCAGATCAACATCGGGATGGGCGCCAGCGTGGCCCGGATGTTAATGCCTCCGGTGATCGTCCGCTTCCATCAGCAGCATCCGCAGGTCAAAGTGCGGATTATGGAAGGGCAACTGGTCTCGATGATTAACGAATTACGCCAGGGAGAACTTGATTTTACGATCAATACCTATTATCAGGGCCCCTATGATCATGAGTTTACGTTTGAAAAATTATTTGAGAAACCGTTTGCGATATTCTGCCGGGAAGGGCATCCCGCACGAGGGGCGACCTCCATCAATGACTTGCTGAAATATAGCTGGACGATGCCCACCCCGAGGGGAAGCTATTATAAGCAGCTGGAAGAGTTGTTTACCCATCGCGAACAAATACCTCGGGTCGGTATTGTCTGTGAAACATTTTCGTCCTGTATTAGCCTGGTGGCCCAGAGCGATTATCTGAGCATCCTGCCGCAGGAGCTGGGCTGCGATCCGCTGCTGGCGCAACGACTGGTGATGCTGCCCGTTAAAGAAACGCTACCAAAAGCAACCTATTACCTGATCCAGCGCCGGGACTCGCGCCAGACGCCGCTGACTGAATCCTTAATCACCCAGTTCAGACGCCAGGCCAGACAGGTTATTTCCCAGGCAAATTAAAGGCAAAAAAATAGAGTCTGTCGACATCCAACAGACTCTACAGTACACACAGCATGGTTCCAGATGCAAATCCTGCTTATTCTTTCCGTAATGCAGATGCATTTATATATATCATCTTTTCCTGATAAATAAAGGAAATAAACCGTCAGGGCTCACATAATTTTAGCTAAGCCGTAATGATTAACCAGTGATAAAAATAAAGTTTAGCTCGGGTAAATAATCAACTAAATAAACAAAATCTGTTATCCGCGGTTAATCAGGATAAAGGGCGCTGTCCGTCAGTCGAGGGCCCATTGAGACAGCGCCTGTGCGCAGGTATAGTACCCTGTCAGTAAAGCAGGAGGATGCCATGAACCCAGACGATAACGCGCTTTTTCTTGAGGCGATGGGTGATGTTCAGCCCCTCAAGCGCTGTGCCGATGTACAGTGGCAGCCAGGCCGCACCACGCGTCCGCAGCAGCGTACAGACATGAGCCAGCTCGATAACTTTTTGACCACCGGTTTTCTCGATATCGTTCCGCTGGCCCAGCCGCTGGCGTTTCAGCGGGAAGGGGTGCAGCAGGGGGTTATCGACAAGCTGCGCTCAGGAAAATACCCTCGCCAGGCCAGCCTCACGTTACTTCGTTTGACCGTGGAACAGTGCCGTCAGCAGCTCTATACCTTTATTTATCAGGCCGAGCGTGACGGCTTACGCAATCTGATTATCATCCACGGTAAAGGTCGGGAGGCGAACGCCCACCCGAATATCGTGCGCAGCTATCTGGCGCGCTGGCTGGCAGAATTCGACGCCGTACAGGCGTTTTGCGTGGCGCAGCCGCACCACGGTGGAAGCGGTGCCTGCTACGTTGCCTTGCGCAAATCCGACGACGCGAAGCTCGAGACCCGGGAGCGTCACGCTAAACGCAGCCGCTAAATCGACAACAGAGCTAAACACGCATGGAAAACACCGCATTATGCTACCGCCAGTTTGGCGAACCCGAAGGAGTGTTAAAGGCCGAAACCGCCGCAAAAGCGCCGCTTAACCCCGGGCACCTGCGGGTGCAGATGCTGCTGGCCCCGGTGAATGCCTCGGATCTGATCCCCATCACCGGGGCCTACCGCCACCGCATTACCTTGCCCGCCATCGCCGGGTATGAAGGGGTTGGCAGGGTGATTGCTGCCCCAGACGACGCAACGCATCTGATCGGCAAACGCGTGTTGCCCCTGCGTGGGGAAGGCACCTGGCAGCAGGTCGTTGACTGCCCGGCAGCGCTGGCAATCCCGGTGCCTGATACTATTCCTTCTCCGCTGGCGGCGCGGGCGTTTATCAATCCGCTGGCTGCCCAGCTGATGCTCAAACTGTATCCTCCCCGGGGCAAACGAGTATTGCTGACCGCCGCAGGTTCGGATTGCGCGATCCTGCTGGGTCAGTGGGCACATCGGCTCGGTGCGCGCGAGGTCTTCGGCATTCATCGCTCGCCGGTTCATGCCGCCAGGCTGCAGGCGATGGGGATCGCCCCGATTGCCCAGCACGACAGCGCCGCCGTGCGGGCAGCGGCTGCCGACAGCGATATCGTTTACGACGCCACCGGCGGCGAGCTGGCACAGGCGATCCTCAGCGTGATGCCCGCGACAGGGGAGTTTATCTGCTACGGCCTGCTCTCCGGACAGCCGTTTACCTTACAACCGCATTTCCCGCCGATGCGCTGGTTCCATATTCGCAACTATCTCGACGCGCTCAGCCCGCAGGCATGGCAGGCGGAATTTGACGCTATCTGGTCGAAAATGGCAGAGAGTCAGTACAGCGATACCGCACTGCTGTCCTTTGCGGCATGGCAGGCGGCCCTGGCCGATTACCGACAGGCGGGACGCACGCATAAACCGCTGTTGGTTATTTGCGACGAATGACGGCTTAATTAAAAATGGCGTAGCCAGCGCCAATAAATTAACCGATATCAAATATTCAGAGTAAAGAAATGAAAAGGCTTTGAGTAAAATCCTGGCTTATGGTAAAAATCAGCCGTGTTTAACTACCGAGGACAATATTCATCTGCACTGACGAGAAGCAACAACGCAGATAATTGTAATATTATGGACAATCTGTTCAACAAACGCATTTCAACATCGACTTCCCGTATATTCCCCTCGTTTTGCCTGCTGACTGGCGAGCAACACTGGCGCAACGCGCTTTAGATCCCTTCTGCCTGAGCTGGCGCCCTGCGCCGTGCCAACCATTATCGCTATTTTTTACCCGGATTGCTGCTCAAAGCAAGCCGCGAAGGATAATATTCTCAAGCAGGAGAAAATCATGTTTTACTGGATCCTTTTAGCCCTGGCTATCGTCGCTGAAATAATCGGCACTCTGTCAATGAAATGGGCCAGCGTCAGCGGTGGTCACACCGGTTTTATTTTAATGCTGTTGATGATTACCCTTTCCTATATATTTTTGTCGTTTGCGGTTAAAAAAATCGCCCTCGGCGTGGCGTATGCATTATGGGAAGGGGTGGGTATTTTATTGATCACCCTGTTTAGCGTCGTGCTGTTCGATGAGCCGCTGTCAATAATGAAAATTGCCGGACTGACGACGCTGGTGGCGGGGATTGTGTTGATCAAATCCGGCACCCGCAAAGGCAAAAAACAGCATAAGGAGGCCACTCATGCAACAGTTTGAGTGGGTCCACGCCGCCTGGCTGGGGCTGGCGATTGTGCTCGAGATTGCCGCTAACGTGTTGCTGAAGTTTTCCGACGGTTTTCGCCGTAAAAGCTATGGCCTTCTGTCGATTGCGGCGGTGCTGGGGGCGTTCAGCGCTTTATCTCAGGCCGTGCGCGGCATTGACCTCTCGGTGGCTTATGCGCTGTGGGGCGGGTTCGGCATCGCCGCCACGCTTGCCGCAGGCTGGATCCTGTTTGGTCAACGGCTGAACAGCAAGGGCTGGTTCGGGCTGCTCCTGCTGCTGATTGGGATGATTCTGATAAAGCTGGCATAAGGGGGGCGCTGCCTGTCAATACAGGCAGCGAAATTCCCTTGCTGTATTACGCTTACATGAGGGCATTAATGAGGACCACAGATGCATAACCCGTTAAGCTGGCGCAATATTCCTTCTGCGAGAACCCTGTTTGTCATGATTTTTATGGCAGGGATCGGCTTAATCGTCTCCGTTGTTGCCTTACTCTATCTCTCGTTGAACCTGATCAGCAGCCAGGCCAATGAAATCGATGAACAACGTACCGCGCTCTCGGTGCAGGGGGCCATTCAGACCTCAGTAAACCGGGTCTGGTCGTTGGTGATTGATAATGCGGTCTGGGACGATGCGGTGCGCGAGGCGTATCGTCCCACGCTCGACACCCACTGGCTGTTCAACACCTGGGGATCGGGATTTAAGATCAACAACCTGTATGACGGCACCTTTGTGCTGAATGAAAATTATCGCGTGCTGTGGGGCTCGTTTCGTAGCCAGCCGTTTACCGAACAAAACCTCGATTTCTTCGGGGCTGGACTCAAATCGCTGATCCAGAAGAATACCCAGGCCTTACCCAACGATAAAACGATCTATGCCGGTATTACCCGTACCCGCGCGGGCGTGGCGTTCGTCGGCGTGGGGCTGATCCGCCCGACGGTGGGCTCCCTGCCGGTGGGGGATCAGACCCGTCGTTATCTGGTGATCACCCGCCACCTTAACCCCAAAATTTTGCGCGATCTGGGCAATACCTTTCAGATCGACAACCTGACGTTTACCCCGGAGCGGGTCAGCGCGGCCAACGTTCCCTTTAAAAGTGCCGCCGGAGAAGTGCTGGGCTACCTCTCCTGGCAGCCGCGTCAGCCGGGTGCAGCGGCGGCAAAGGCGGCCTCGCTGGAAATTACCCAGATTGTGCTGCTGGCCGCGGCGCTGATCCTGCTTTTTATCCTCGTAAGCAGCGTCGCGTTGTATAAGCTGGCGCGCGGTGAAAGTCAGGCGCGGAAAGTGGCCCGTACCGACTGGCTCAGTCATTTACCTAACCGACGGGCGTTAATCGAAGAGCTGGAGCGGGTGAGCCAGCGCGGCGATACCGATCGCAAAAGCGTGGTGTTTATCGACCTCGATGGGTTTAAGGACGTTAACGATATTTATGGTCATGAGGTGGGTGATAAGCTGATCGTCACCATCGCCAAAACCTTGCGCGACAACGTGCCAAAAGACGGCATGCTGGCGCGGATGGGCGGGGATGAATTTGCGATGACTATCGGCGGAGACAATGCCGAAGCGCTGGCCTCTGCCTTTGGCGGCTTTGTGCTCGACTACCTTAACTCAGCGATTCGCCTTGGCGATCGCACAATCCATATCGGGGCCAGTATCGGCATTGCCAGCGGTATTCTGACTGAATGCAACAGCTCAGAGCTGTTCCGCCGCGCCGATATTGCCATGTACCACTCCAAAATCACCGGCAAAGGGCGCGTGACCCACTATGATGCGGAGCTTAACAGCGCGCGTGAGCGGCGGCTGGCGATTGAAAGCCAGATCCGCAGCGGGCTGGATAACGGCGAATTTGACGTCTGGTATCAGCCTATTATTGATGCCCGGAGTCAGAAAATGGTCAGCGTCGAGGCGCTGGTGCGCTGGCCGCGTCGCCCGGACGGGGCGCTGGCGCCGGATGATTTTATCACCATCGCCGAAACCAGCGGCTTGATATACGCCCTCGGGCAGTTTGTGCTGCGCCGCGCCTGTGAGGATCTGGAGCCGTATTCCGATTTAAAACTGTCGGTCAACATCTCGCCCGCACAGTTTCGCGATCCGGAGTTTGAAGAGAAGGTGGCGAGCGTGCTGGCGATGACCCGTTTCCCGGCGACGCGCTTGCAGCTGGAAGTCACCGAAAATTACGTCCTCGAGAACCCCGAGCGCGCCAGGGCTGCCATCAACAATCTTAAGGCGCTGGGGATCGCCGTGGCGCTGGACGATTTTGGCACCGGCTACTCCAGCATCGGCTATCTGCGCCGCTTTAACTTCGACACCATCAAAATTGATAAATCGCTGGCCGGGCTGGTGGACAATGACGATCAGGCCTCGGCGCTGGTGGGGGGTACGATCCGCATCGCCAGCGCATTGGGCATGACGGTGGTTGCCGAAGGGGTGGAGAATGAAAAACAGATGAAGCTGCTGCGGCTGGCGGGTTGCGATCAGCTGCAGGGCTTCTGGTATAGCCAGCCGCTGCCGATTGAGGCGCTTATGGCGCTACGCCAGCAGCGCCACTGCTGAATCACTCCTGAGCCAGCGCGGCCAGCTTGTCACGAAAGCCGGTGATAGAAAGCGCCCGGTTATCCGCACGCCAGCGATCTTTCGCCGCCGGGGCCGAGCTTTGCACGCCAATCACCTGCCAGCCTTCGGCTGTTTTGAGCATCAGCGGCGAACCGCTGTCGCCGGGTAAAGTATCGCACTGATGCGACAGGACGCTGGTCTGCGCCCAGCCGGTAACAATGCAGTCCTGATGGGTATACAGCATATCCAGATGATCTTCCGGATAGCCCGCCTGGCTGACCTTGCGGTCGGCCTCCTTCAGCGCGGCGGTGAGGTCGGCTTTATCTCCGGCAAACACCGGCAGCGGGGTGATCCCCGACGGCGGATAGCGCAATACCACCAGCCCAAAATCCCACGATGCGGCAGACGGCGGCACGATCCAGCCGTCACCGTCGGCTTTCAGCCGTTTACCCAGTGACGGGTCGACCCGTCCTTCAATGCCGTGGATCTCATAGCGCCAGACGCCTTTTTGCGACACAAAGCGCAGAGCCACGGCTTTATCCGGCTTGCCTTTCGGCGGCGTCAGCAGGCAGTGTCCGGCGGTCAGCGCCAGATGCGGGGTGATCAGGGTGGCCGTACACAGATTGCCGCTGGCCGTTTCAAGCTGGCCGATGGCATCCCAGGGGGAACGCGCCGGGTCGGTGACGCGCGTGCGATCGTCATGACCAAAAAACAGCGTTTGCACTTCCTTGACGTTCACGGCGTCATCGTCGCTCTCGTCCGCATGAGCAAAACCAGAACAGAGACAAAACGCGCCCAGTACAACCGCAACAGATTTACGCATATCACACTCTGAAGGGGATAATTATGATTATAAAAGATGAACCCTGGTTATTAACTATAGACGGGACAGCAGGAAAGTGGGAGTAAAATCAGCGTGCTACATTCACGAAAGATAAAATACGCTGGCGATGATCGCACATAAAATAAGCGTAATGAGGATCAGCTCAAACCGATAGCGCTGTAACATAACGCCCTCCGGATATAAAAACGGCGCTGCAACCTTGCCGGTTCAGCGCCGGATAAATAACGTGCCCGTGGGGGCACGTTTCAGTGATAGTGCTTACGCTGCTGGTTTCGCCGTTGGCGCGACAGCCTGATGTTTCACCGCTTTTTTATGATGCTTTTTAGCGGCTTGCGCTTTCTGCGCGACAGGTGCAGCTTCGGCTTTGGTCGCTGCTTTTTTGTGGTGCTTTTTAGCCGCCTGGGCTTTCTGTGCAGGCGCTTTTTTGTGTGCTTTGTGGTGTACGGTTTTTGCAGCCGGTGCCGCAGTGGTGGACGCAGTGGCTGCCGGTGCAGCGGTAGCGACAGTTTCAGCAGCGAATGCAGCAGAAGAGAGACCCATTGCAGCGGCAACAACCAGAGCTAATACTTTATTCATCATCTTACCCTCGAATTTGTTTTTCATTTAACCCCACTGCGGGGCCGTTGAAATAACTATATGCCTGAAAATCCGAGGCTTCCGTGAGTGATTGGTATCGGCGTGTAACGCTATGTACAACGCCGGGTCCTGGACCCGGCGCGGGCCATTATTACAGGTAGCGAGCGGTGAGATGGTCGCGGAAATAGCGGCTGTTAAGATCTTCTCCGGTAGCTTGTTCAATCAGTTGCGCGGTGGTGAAGCGGCTGCCGTGCTGCCAGATGTTCTGGCGTAGCCAGTCAAACAGGGCGCTGAAATCACCCTGCGCAATGGCGGCATCCAGCCCCGGCAGGGCGGTTTTCGCGGCAGAGAACAGCTGCGCGGCGTACATCGCGCCCAGGGTATACGACGGGAAGTAGCCAAATCCGCCATCGGTCCAGTGGATATCCTGCATACAGCCGTTGCGGTAGTTATCTTTGGTCGACAAGCCCAGCCAGGCCTGCATCTTCTCATCCCACAGCGCCGGAATGTCGTCCACTTCAATCTCGCCGTTAATTAACGCCCGCTCAATCTCATAGCGCAGGACCACGTGCGCCGGGTAGCTGACTTCATCGGCATCGACGCGGATATAGCCGGGCTTCACGCGCTGGTTCCAAGCGATAAAGTTTTCCGGGGTGAACGCCGCCTGGCTGCCGAAACGTTCCTGAACCGCCGGGAGCAGATGGGTCAGAAACGCGTTGCTGCGCCCGAGCTGCATTTCAAAGAACAGGCTTTGCGACTCGTGAACGGCAGTGGATCGCGCGAGGGCGACCGGCTGACCGAGCCAGTTACGCGGCAGATTTTGCTCGTAGCGCGCGTGGCCGGTTTCGTGGATCACGCCAAACAGTGCGCTGAGCAGTTCGTCTTCGTCGTAGCGGGTGGTGATGCGGACATCTTCCGGCACACCGCCGCAGAACGGGTGGGCGCTGACGTCGAGACGCCCGGCGTTAAAGTCGAAGCCGAGGGTTTTCATCGCTTCCAGCCCCAGCTCGCGCTGGATGGCAGTCGGGAACGGGCCCTGCGGCGGCACGAATGACTGCTGGGCCTGCTTCTCAACCACCTGTGCGAGCAGATCCGGTAGCCAGGACTTGAGGTCGCCAAACAGACCGTCCAGCCGGGCGCTGGTCATGTCCGGTTCAAAAATATCCAGCAACGCGTCGTAAGGGCTACAGCCTTTGGCCTCGGCACGCAGGCGCGCTTCTTCCCGGCTCAGCTTCACCACCTCTTTCAGGTTGGCGGAAAAACCCTGCCAGTCGTTGGCCGGGCGTTGGGTACGCCAGGCGTGTTCGCATTTGCTGCCCGCCAGCGATTTGGCTTCGACCAGCGATTCCGGCAGCAGGGCGGCCTGCTGATAGTGGCGGGTCATCTCGCGCAGGTTGGCCTGCTCAACGTCGTTCAGATCGTCGCTCTCTGCATTGCGCAGCCACTCGGCCACTTTTTTATCGGTCAGGATTTGGTGTTGTAGCACGCTCAGTTCCGCCAGCGCGTCACCCCGGGCGGCGCTGCCGCCTGCGGGCATCATGGTGAACATATCCCAGCTGGCGATAGAGGAGAGGTGCGAGAAACGGGAGAGACGCTGGAAGGTTGCGACAAGTGACTGATAGGATGACTCTTTTGGCATTCTTAATTCTCATCGTGAGTTGTGCATGTCTTAACGAGCATACAGCGGTTGAAGCACGATTCAAGCACTTGCCGTTCACTAAAAAGCAGGGGCTGGCCTCAAACTAAGAATAACCGGCGAACCCCAGTCTGATTTTGAAGTATTTATTTAAAGAATATGTTTTTCACATTTGCTTATTGTGCAATGGGTAAAGTTTATGCAATGAAATAAGTTTCAGACTCTGCACGTTGAAATATGTGAGTTGGGGTATTGATTATAATGGTGCAGTGAATTTTAGAATATCATTGTCAATTGCGCAGAATAAATATTGGTTTTATGAATTTATCTCAGGTAGTGATATTTATGTGATGAATTTCACTGTCGTATAAAACGTCTGTTTTCGGATGCGTCAGCATGAGTTCAGTTTAAAGTATGTCGTGTCGGTAATAATTAAGGGTGTGAATTAAGTTCAGCCATAGCCCGAGCTTACGGCTGTGCTGCCCTGTTATACGCGGGTTAGCGGGATATCGCCTGTCACTTCTTGTTATAAAAAATGCATTTGTCACGTGGCATGGTAACTGCTTTTTACATTTGTCCTTTCAGGGTTGGTTTGTTAACGCATTTAACTGGCGTAGCATTTCAGACGTAACACTCTGTTTTAATCATTATTATCTGTCGCTTAAAAGGCGATGACGTTTGCTACCTGATGCACGGCAGTTAAAGGAATCCGTAATAATTCCGTGCGCAGCGGCGAAATAATATAAACGGATACTGACCTTGTGCGCCTGGGTTAACAGCGACGGGCGGTAGCGTGTCTGAACATGACCTCCCTGCCGGGATGACCCCGACAGGGAATATCGCGCCGCCACCCTGAGCGGGCGTAAGGAAGAGGGTATGACGATGGAATGGGATAAAAGGGGTCGCGCATGAGTGAGATAAAAATGCCGGAATTCAGCCATAACCACAATCAACTGAACGTGCGGGGCTGTCAGTCCTTACTGGACGTGCTGTGCTTTGAAGGGCATGAACAACTCAGTAAACCGTTTTGCTACACCATTGAATTCACCTGCATCGATAAAGCCATCGACGCAAAGGACCTGCTGATGAAGAGGGCGTCGCTGACCCTGCAGGCAAAAGTGGATCAAGGCTTCGGCATCAAAGTGATGCAGCCGGTGCGCATTATTCAGGCTATCGTCACCGGCTTTGAAAGCCTGTCAACCTCCAACGATGAAGCCCACTATGCGCTGACGTTGCAGCCGCGTCTGGCGCTGCTCTCCCGCAGTCACCAGAACCGGATTTACCAGGATATGTCGGTCCCGCAGGTTGTCGAACATATCCTGCGCACCCGTCACGCCATGCATGGCGAGGATTTTGTCTTTACGCTGGCAAACGACTACCCGCGCCGTGAACAGGTGATGCAGTACGGTGAGGATGATCTGACCTTTATCAGCCGTTTGCTGAGTGAAGTCGGGATTGGGTATCGCATCACCCCTGACGCGCGGCTCAATATTGAGGTGGTGGAATTCTTTGACGACCCGCGTCAGATCGAAGGAAGCCTCTCTCTGCCGTCGGTTCCTCCCTCCGGTCAGAATGACAGCGGGACTGAATCAGTTTGGGCGCTGAAAAGCCACCATCAGGTGGTTGAAAAATCGGTTTTCACCCGCGATTACAATTACCGCAATGCACAGGAAGATATGAACCTCAGGGTGGATGCCAGCCGGGGCGATGCCACCACCTACGGTGAAGCCTATCATTGGGCGGATAACTATCTGTCACCGGGCGGCAGCCAGCGCCATCCGGTGCCTGAGAGCGGGGCGTTTTATGCCCGTCTTCGCCATGAGCGCTACCTCAACAATCAAACCCGACTTAAGGGTGAGACCAACTGCGCCACGCTCACTCCCGGGCAGAAGTTGCAAGTCACCGGCGGTGACGATGTGTCGGATCGCTTTCGTAAGGGCGTGGTGATCACCCACATTCACAGCCGCGCCCGCCGCGATCGCAGCTTTGAAGTGACGTTTTCGGCCATTCCGTATTCAGACGATTACGGCTTCCGCCCGGTGCTCATCGATAAACCGACAATGGCCGGTACACTTCCGGCCAGAGTCACCAGCACCAAAATTAACGATATCTACGGCCATATCGACCGCAACGGGCGCTATAAAGTCACCCTGCTGTTTGACCGTGATAGCTGGCAACCGGGTGAAGAGAGCCTGTGGGTGCGCCAGTCCCGCCCGTACGCCGGAGAGACTTACGGGCTACACCTGCCGCTACTGGCTGGAACGGAAGTGGCGATTGCGTTTGAACACGGGGACCCGGATCGGCCGTATATCGCCGGCGTGCTGCACGACTCGGCGCACGCTGACCCTGTCACGATTTACAACTACAAACGGAACGTGCTCAGAACCCCCGCGAACAACAAAATTCGCCTGGATGATACGCGCGGCAAGGAGCACATCAAGGTCAGCACCGAGTACGCGGGCAAAAGCCAGCTAAACCTTGGTCACCTGGTCGATCGGGAGAAAAAACCGCGCGGCGAGGGGTTTGAACTGCGCACCGACAGTTTCGGTTCGCTTCGCGCCGGGAAAGGCATTTTTATCAGTGCGGACGAACAGATGAAAGCGGTCGGCCCGGTGCTGGACATGGCACCCGCCATCACACTGCTTCGCGGCGCGACCGTGCAGCTTAACGACTGGGACAGCATTGCGCGTAAGCATTACAACATTCCGCCTGATGTCGGCACGCTTCGACAGTTTGCCCACCAGGCCGCCAATCTGACCGCGCCCGTATTGCTGATGAGCGCGCCGAAAGGCATCAGCATGCTGACGCCTGAAACGACGCTGCTGCACAGCGGTAATGGTCTTTATCTGCAAAGTGCCAGCGATGTCTCGCTGACCAGCGGTCGGCGGTTGGCGGTGAACAGCCGTCAGGCGATCTCCCTGCTTGCCCAGCGGGAAGGGATGCGGATGGTGTCGGTGCAAGGGCCGCTGGCGGTGGAGTCGCATGGCGACACATTATCGCTGACCTCGCTTAAGGATGTGACCGTTCAGTCGACTCAGGGCCATTTGCAGCTCACGGCAAAAAACGGCATCACCCTCGGCTGCGGTGGCGCTTATATTCGCCTGACCCCGCAGGGGGAAATCGAAATTCATGGGCCCGGCCTGTTGAGCCTGAAAGGGCGGCATAAAATTCAGGGCCCAGCGAGTGAAGATTTCAAGCTTCCCGATCTGCCCACCTCTGTTTGTGTCCCCTGTCTGCAACGTGCTCAGGAACTGGCTCAGGGATTTGTTCCCCGGGCAAAATAAACACTATTGGAGGAACTTGCGTTGAAAGCGATTATTCGGCAGGGCGATACGTTACGGGAATACGGCGGGAAGGTCATTGGCGGGCATTACTCGTGCTTTGGAAAGGGGATCGCGTGTAAAGGCGACCCGGTAAGCTGCAATAAACACGGTATGACGACGATCGTTGAAGGGAGTGCGCTGGTAGAAGTCGACGGAAGCCCGGTCGCGCTGCACGGCCACCGTTGTGCCTGCGGCTGCACGTTGGTGAGTTCATTTCCCGACTGCGAAATCGCCCTATGAGACCGCAGCCTGACTATCTTCCCTACAGACATGCTCACCCTCCGCGGACCAGGCGCTGGCTGATGGCGGGTGCCGTTGTGGTATCCGTCAGCAGCGCAGGGATGGCGTTGCTGCCTGCCTTACACCGGGGCGGTGCGTTGATGGCATGGGGGATCGCGTGCGGCGTCGCGCTAACCGGGGTCGGCTGGCTGCTGCGTCAGCTCTACTATCGAATCTCTGTTCATCATGCGCAGTATTACGCGCAGCTGGTTGAGCAGGAGCGTCAGACCTGGTGGGCGCGGCATCAACACACATTCGGGCTACGTGAAACGGTGCTGCTGGGGCCAGTGGGTTCTGAAGCGAAGCACTGGGAGCAGTTGCTCAAGCGAGAGCATCAGGCCCCGGAAGAGAAAACAGAAGCGGGCGGCCGCACTTTACGGTTGATTCACTCCTTTGTCAGCGATCCCGACGCGCGTGAGCAGCAGCTGGCAGGCATGCTGGTGCGGCAATGGCTGGCGCAGCGGGGCGATGTGGCTCTTCCTCGCCTGAGCCACTGTTACTGGCTGGGAAGCGAGCTGGCATGGCGCGCATTTTGTGAACCGCTGGTCGAGTCGTTTCCGGCGTTTCAACTGCCTGCCGTGCCCGAAAAATGGCAAGGAGAGGCCAGCTTATCGGCGATTACGGCACAGATAAACGATCCTCACGAGGAGCGGCTGATTCTGGTGGCGGGGTGTCAGTCCCTGACGGCAACGTCTGATTCCGCCAGACCGGCAGGCGAGTCGGCCATTTTGTGGCTGGTCTCGCGGGAGGGCTCGGCGCATATTACCCGCGGAGAGGTGTATGACATTGGGCAGGGGGAAAGCCTCCTAGCGGTGTGCCAGCGCGCGATGCAGCAAAGTCAGGTCACATCACCGCCCGATCCCTGCATGGTATTTACCCAACCGCACGTCCCGGAGCTGGTGCAAAGTGGCTGGAACATCAATCAATTTTTGCAGGATGTTAACTGGGGTGATACCGGGCAGATGGAGCCACTCATCGTGATAACGCTGGCCGCCCTGTATACCTCGCAATGTGATCAACCGTGCGGCTGGATCGCCCGGGACCCGCAACATAGCCTCGCGCTGGGCATCGTCACCCCGACGGGCAATTCCCCTTCTTCAAACATACCGACATAAAAAGGAACAATCATGTCTTTAACCCACCAGGAATGGATCGCGAAGCTTGAGCGCAATACCCGATCGCAGGGTCTGCGGGATGTTTACCTTATTGCCGATCAGGGCGTTTTAAGCAATCCGCTGCTGGACGGCCTGTTACGCCTTTCCCCGCCCGTGGAGTGGTATTCGCTGTTCAAGGGGCAACCAGAGGAGCTGCTGCTGGAGATGGCACCACTGATGATGCGGCTGGAGCTGACCTGCTGGCAGCATCGCCAGTGGTTACTGGATTTAATGACGGCATTTGAGCAAAAAACCGGCCTGCTGATCTTTGTCTCCCCGCTGGAGTGTTCATCCTTAGCCAGCATCATGCGTAATCTGGCGGACGGTGCATGGGAGGCGCGTTCGGGGCTGGTTCGCTTCTACGACACCCGTATTTTTCCCGTTCTGGTCAACAATATTCTGACGGAGGAACAAAAGGCGTGGCTGATAGATTCGGTATATCTCTGGAGCTACCGGGACCGGGATGGCAAGGTCTGCTGGCTGGAGGGCAAATGCGAGTTGGAGTTCTCGGTCTTGCCCGAAGATATAAAAATCAACTTCACCGATGAACAAATGATGAAGCTGGATGTGGCCATTGATGCGCAACTTCTCACCCCATCTGTAAAGTTCAGCACCTTATTTTCTTCGCAGGAGGAGAAATTCAACACGCTCTGGGAGCTAGGCTGGCAGGCGCATCAGGAAAATTTTATCGGTAATTTAATCGACTGGTATGAAATGCAGTTAGGTAAATGCTAATTCATCGAATGGATAGATGTGCTTTCGCGATCTGCTTACCTGATAAACAACTCAGCATGCTTTAAGGATATTGAATGATTAAGCCCAGAGTATTTCCTTTCGCTGGACGGGCAGCGGTGGCAATAATTTCTCTTTTTATACTGGTGGCGTGTAAGAGCCACAAACTGGACGGAATGAGCGGTGCCGATTTAAACGTCTATAACCACGGACCGGACAACATTGTGGTGGTACAGGTCGATGGCTATGGCGGACCAAAAGCTAATCCTTACGGTGGCGGTGGCGGCTACTGCTGCGTAATGGTGCCTGATGTCTGGAAACCGGGGCTGACGGCGCAGGTGACATGGACTTCTGACCCAAACTCCTGGATAGATCCACGTAATATTCCTGACGATCATAAGAGTCATTACCAGCGGCACGGCCCCATTACCGTGGACGTTGAGCGCTGGGAGAAGGGGCAGGGATGTGGTTTTGATGTGCATATTTTCCCCTGCGATAAGGTACGGATAGTGCGCTCCTGTCATGGCCCCGCATCCTCCGAATATCCGGTGCAGCCGGAGCCCGATGGAGTAAAAAAAGCGCAGAACGTACTTATAAACCATATCAAGGAGAACATCGTATGTCCGATGCCTCAGACAACACGCTGAATACTATTAAAGCGCCAGTGGATGCATTTAAAACAGGGTCAACCGCGTCAGCTATATCTGCGTCCACAGTCGAAGCTGCCTGGTTGCCCCTTAGTTCCCAGTCCCAGCAAAGGACGGAAAGCCCGTGCCGGAAGCCTGCATATCAGCCTGTTCTTTGACGGCACCTGTTGGATGTGGATGAATTTTTGAGGCTTATGAATTACCTAATATCTTAGCCACACCGGGACTATGGCGCTGCCGGTGCTGATATCGCTGGACGTTATCCCCACCACTGCAACCGATCAGCTGGGGGGTAAGCTGATTGCCGCGCAGGACGCTGAGTTTTTGCAGATCAAGAAAAATGGCGACGCCCGCCGACCCGCCTTAATGGCGTCGCCGCAGATGATGGACTTTTTTGATAATTACGTGCATGACACGGTGGCGAAATATAATCACGATCCGCTGCACTCCTCGCTGACGCACGGTTATTTTTCCCAGCGCACGGTGTATGACACGGATGACGATAACTGGGATTCCGTTAAGCAATTTGGCCAGCGAATAAAAGCCGTTGTCAATATTAACAGTAGGGATTTTGTCACCCTGATGAATTTTGATAGATATACCACTGCATAAAACACGTCTTTTTAAAAACTCACTATCACTCTGGAAATTTATTTATTTCTGGAATTGTTCTTGTCTGAAATAAATAAGTTAACAGTAATCGACGAACTTACGTCATTAATAAATCAACATTCACTAAGGATACTGAATGATAAAGCCCAAACTGATTTCCTCAACCGGACGGGCAGCGTTGACTGCGTTCGGCCTTTTAATGCTGATGGCCTGCCGGGACCACAGCCTGGACGGAATGAGCGGTGCCGATTTAAACGTCTATAACCACGGACCGGACAGCATTGTAAGGGTACAGGTTGATGGCTATGGTGGGCCAAGGGCTAACCCCTACGGTGGTGGTGGCGGCTACTGCTGCGTAATGGTTCCCAACGTCTGGAGACCGGGATTGACTGCACAGGTAACCTGGACTTCTGACCCTAATGCCTGGATGAAATCGAGTGATATGCCTGATGACTATGACAAACACTACCAGCGGCACGGCCCCATTACAGTACCCATTGAACGCTGGGAGAAGGGACAGGGATGTGGTTTTGATGTGCATATCTTCCCCTGCGATAAGGTACGAATAGTGCGTTCCTGCCGGGCACGAGGAACTCCGGAGTATCCAGTGGAGCCTGAACCCAATGGAGTCAAAAAAGCACAAAACGTCCTTATCAACCATATCAAGGAGAACATCGTATGTCCGGCACCTCAGACAGCACGTTGAATACCATTAAAGCATTAATCGATGCTTTTAAAACCGGAGCCACACCGTCTGCCACACCTGCGTCCACAGCGGAAGCCGCCTCGGTGCCGCCACCGTTTCCGGTCTCGAAAAACGATGAAAAACAGGACGAGCTAAAAGAACGCGGACGTCTGCCGGCGACTAAAACGCTAACCGAAGGTAACTATGCCCGACAGCGCATTGAGGATTTAGCACGGGGTAAGTCAAAAACACCTGGCGAAAAGCCCGTGCCGGACTGCGCGGGTAGCCTGCATATCAGCCTGTTTTTTGACGGGACCTGCTGTAATGAAAAGGACGCGGATGAGGTGTATGGCACACCAAAACCGGCCCTGACGAATATCGGTAGGCTTTACCATGCGGCTAACTGGACAAACGACACAAACACCCCGGAAAACGATGGTTACTTCAGCTACTACTTCCCCGGTTGTGGGGCGAGTTTTCCGGAGATTGGTGAGGAAAATTATTCTCTTGACGGCGAGCTCTTTGCCAACGGAGGAGAAGACCGGATTAACCAGGCCTTACTGAAAACCTTCAGCAGCATTGTTTATGCGGTATCACAAACTTCAGTCGAAGATGATGTGCTGGGGATCTACCGCCAGAAAATGGCCACCAACTGGCCTTTTTCCCTGGTAACCAAGGGCTTTAACCGCAAAAACGCCATCAATGAGTTCTGTGATATTTACCTGGGTAAGGTGGTGCCTCAGTGGCCCCTGCAGCCCACGCGGGAGTATATTCAGCGTGCGCAGAAGCGCATTCCGAAAATCAAGCTGTTTGTCTACGGCTACTGCCGGGGTGCTGCCACCGCCCGGGCCTTTGCCTGCGGGCTGGAGGCGCTGCTGGACAAGACCCCGATGCCCCTCGACGCCACTAATACGGCCCCGGAAGGCAGCGCGATACCCTCCGGGCCGACGCTGCTGGGCATCCCCGTCAGCATTGACTTTTTAGGGCTGATGGATACGGTCTCGTCGGTGGGGGTGCCGCATATTCTGCCGTCGGCGACCGGGCATCTGGGGTGGGCGGCCAACAGCCTTCAGCTGCCTAAAACGGCCGGGCTGGTGAACAGCTGCTGCCACTTCGTCGCCGGTCTGGAGCAGCACGGCGACCTGCCGCTGGACTCCATCCGCCGCCCGGACGGCAAATACCCGACGGGGGCGGTGGAAGTGGTTTACCCCGGTGTCCATGCCGATGTCGGTGGCGACTGCAAGCCCACGGAGCTGGGCAAGGTTCAGACGGATTCCCGCCAGTTGCTGTCGCAGATTGCCCTTCACGATATGTATGCCGCCGCCTTCGATGCCGGCGCGCCGCTGAGTGTTCCGCAGGAGGTTTTGCCGGGGTGCGTAAAAGATAAAACGTATCGAATTATGTAAGGCGATGTAATGAATCAGTTCAAAATCTCACCCGAAGTCATCACTCGCTTCAACGCCTGGCAGGCCGCAAATGGCCAAAAGATGACAGAAGCCGCAATAAACGAAGCGGAAATCGCGGCGATTGCGATTTCGCAGGGCAAGGATCCGGTTCAGGCGGTACAGAAGGCGCGGGATGCCGCGGCGAAAAAAGCGGAAGCCGCGCGCAAAAAAAGTGAGGAGGCCGTAGCCGATAAATTGCCCGCCGCAGTTTATGTGCCGCTTAAAGCCAAAGCGCTGGAGGTGATTCTGGCGGATCACCTGAGCTGGATAACAGCCTGGCGCACCGAGCGTTTTGCCAGCCCGGACATTGCTGCAAGGCACTACGCCATTCAGCCCTTTTACCAGCAGGCCCGCAACGACGATGCCGTACCGCGAGCAGATGTTCAGCCAGCGCAACAGAGCCGCAGCCCGCGTG
>JBAPXW010000026.1:0-25611 GCA_049284415.1 Leclercia sp. | reverse complement strand
TGGGCTATTGCCTGAATTCGTTGTGCGATGATTTCGATATCGTTCTGGGTCAATTCGGACACTGTGAAATTCCTCTAAAAAACAAGCCCGTCACAGTAACCCTGAAGCAATCTGTAAGTCCATATTCATTTCATTGATATCCGGGCTTGGTTTGCAACATTCCTCGGTAAAGGCACTGACGTGCAATTGCGGAAGAGAGATCGAAGGTACTGCACTAGAAGAGGTTGAAGTCCTCGGGCGTGTGACGTACTTCATCACGCAGATTTGTGATGATGACAGGGCGGTGTAAGACTCTACACAACGCGGGATTTTTGGGGGCGAATTTGGGGGCAAAAATCGAGTGGGGGCATCATTTGGGGCAATGAAATGGCTAATATTGTCCGCCATTGTCCGAGAGGGTGTTTGTTTAACTGATTGATTATGTAGTAATTAACTGAATTATCTGAAATTATAAAATCAGTTTTATAGTTTAACGCTGATTATGCAGGATCAGAGGCGTTGAATGGTGCACAGCAGCTGCACGCCCGCGTACCATTGACCCATAAAAAAAGCCCGCATCAGCGGGCTTTTTATCGCTCCAGAGCCGCGGCTCCTTTACGTATCTTTTTTTGTCACGTTACTGTCTGGTCAGTGTCCTACCGTGACGGCTAACTTCCTGTTTTCTAAGGTGCTGTCCTTGCACTGTCCAATTAAAATTGGTGGAGCTGGCGGGAGTTGAACCCGCGTCCGAAATTTCTACATCCTCGGTACTACATGCTTAGTCAGTCTTTACATTCGCACGCCAGCTGCGGACAGACACGCCACTAACGAACTAGCCTGATTAGTTTTAGCACTTCAGCCCCAGGCAGGACTTCCATGCGATCTCTTTTGGGTTTGACCTCTCTTGATCCCCGTCTTAAGAGCGGAAGCTAGGGAGAGAGGGCTCTTAGCAGGTTATTAAGCTGCTAAAGCGTAGTTTTCGTCGTTTGCGACTATTTTTTTGCGGCTTTTTACGAGGCAAACCGCCCCTCGGCATGCACCTTGGGTTTCGCAAATCCCGTCGAATCCAGAATCAGCCCCAATAGTGTTACATCAAGTATACCAGCATTCGCATGCCGGATACCAGTCCGGACGTTAACTTATTGAATCGCTCAATAGTTGCCCGAATATTAACGGCCTGCGTGCTTCATGATGCGCGCTTTATCGACCTGCCATTCGCGATCTTTCGCGTCGTTACGCTTGTCGTGCTGCTTCTTACCTTTCGCCACGCCGATCTTCACTTTACACCAGGCGTTTTTCCAGTACAGCGACAAGGCGAGTACGGTGTAACCTTCGCGGTTGATACGTCCGAAAAGCGAATCCAGCTCGCGCTTGTTCAGCAGCAGCTTACGGGTACGGGTCGGATCGCAAACGTAGTGTGAAGAGGCGACCGTCAGTGGCGTAAAGTTCGCGCCAAACAAAAAGGCTTCGCCGTCTTTAAAGATCACGTAGCTATCACCGATGTTGGCTTTACCCGCACGCAGCGATTTTACTTCCCAGCCCTGCAGCGCAAGGCCAGCTTCGAATTCTTCTTCAATGAAATATTCATGGCGGGCACGCTTGTTGAGCGCAATGGTTGCCGAGCCAGATTTATGTGCTTTTTTCTTCGTCATAAGTTTCGTGAAGCCGTAGGTAATCTGATGTCAAAAAGTCACCTCATTGCGTCCTGTGAGGTCTAACGCGCTATATTAGCACGAGATGAGGCTCAGCGTTTTTTTAACAAGGGATAAATGTTATTATTTGTCGGTTGTTTGATCATGGAAAATGCTATGCCTCAGATTAGTCGTACTGCGCTTGTGCCCTTCAGTGTGGAACAAATGTACCAGTTAGTGAACGACGTTCAGTCATATCCGCAGTTTATTCCGGGATGTACCGGCAGCCGCGTACTGGACTCAGGCCCGACGCAAATGACGGCGGCGGTAGATGTCTCTAAAGCCGGGATCAGCAAAACGTTCACCACCCGCAACACCCTGACCGATAACCAGAGCATTTTGATGCATCTGGTCGATGGCCCATTCAAGAAGCTGATGGGTGGCTGGAAGTTTGTTCCGCTCAGCGCCGACGCTTGCCGAATCGAGTTTCATCTCGACTTCGAGTTTACCAATGCGCTGATTGAGCTGGCGTTTGGCCGCGTGTTCAAAGAGCTGGCATCGAATATGGTTCAGGCGTTCACCGTCCGCGCCAAAGAGGTCTACAGTGTCGGCTAATATTGTGGTGGAAGTGGCGTACGCCCTGCCGGAAAAACAGTATCTGCAACGCGTGAAGCTGGAAGAGGGCGCGACCGTCGAAGAGGCGATTCGCGCTTCTGGCCTGCTGACGCTGCGTAGCGATATCGATTTAGCCAAAAACAAAGTCGGCATTTACAGCCGTCCGGTAAAGCTGGCAGATACGGTAAAGGATGGTGATCGGGTTGAAATTTATCGCCCGCTGATTGCCGATCCAAAAGAGCTGCGCCGTCAGCGTGCGGAGAAGTCGGCTAAATAGTTGGCTAACCGGAACGGCTGGTCAGCGTAAGAAAACAAAAAAGGTGCTCAGTGAGCACCTTTTTGCATTTCTCAAACCTTACTCTTTGGTGAGGGCGGGTTTGTTGTCGATATTGGTCAGCGCACCGTTGCTGCTGAAGGTCAGCGTCAGGGTCTGCTGCGTCACGCCTTCATGGCCTGGCTGCTGACGGAAGACGTAGAACCAGGTGTTGGTGCCGAACGGATCGGACATCATCGGTGTTCCCAGGGCATATGCGACCTGTTGCTGCGTCATGCCAATACGGATTTTTGACACATCGTTAGGTGCAAGGTAGTTCCCCTGGTTGATGTCAGGGCGGTAAACCACTCGTTCCAGAGTGGAGCAGCCTGCGGTCAACATCAGAAGAACCGCTGCGGCAGCGGTCAGCGTTTTACAGCGCATAGTGATTTGATTCCTTTTCGGGCCCGAGCAAGACGCGACGGCTCATATGTAATATGCCGATGATAATAGACCTTTCACCACATTAAAACCTTTGGCGCTCGGTCTGTCGGCGTTTTTATTGTTCTGTATGACCCTGAGATCCCGAAAAAGTTTATGCCGCCAGCAGTTCTTTCGCATTTGCCAGCGTATTGCGGGTGACTTCGCTACCGCCCAGCAGGCGCGCCAGCTCCTGCAGACGGGCACGTTTATCCAGCGGCTGCATGTGCGTTTCGGTCATCTCGCCGTCGGTTTCTTTACTGACATAGAAGTGATGATGGCCACAGCCTGCCACCTGAGGTAAGTGGGTTACGCACATCACCTGGGTAGATTCCCCAAGCTGACGCAGCAGTTTGCCGACCACCGCAGCGGTTGGGCCGCTGATACCGACGTCCACTTCATCGAAGATAAGCGCCGGGGTTTCCATTTTCTTCGCGGTAATCACCTGAATCGCCAGCGCAATACGCGACAGCTCACCGCCGGAGGCCACTTTAGAGATCGCCTGCAGCGGCTGCCCCGGGTTGGTGGTCACGCGGAATTCAATCCGGTTAGCGCCTTCTGCAGTCAGGTGATGCTCTTCAAACTTCACGTCAATGGTAAAGACGCCGTGCGGCATCGACAGCATGTGCATGCTCTCGGTAATGTGCTGGCTGAGCTCTTCGGCATAGTGCTGACGGATAGTGTGCAGCTCAGTGGCGGTGTCCAGCGCCTGACGATGATGTACGCTGACGGCCAGCGAGAGCGTTTCGAGCGAGTCGGCCTGATCGTCCAGCTGCTGTTGTTCGTCGAGCAGCGACTGATGGAATTTTGGCAGCTCTTCGGGCGAAACGTGGTGTTTACGTGCCAGAGAGATCTGGCGCGAGATGCGCTGCTCAAGCTCAAACATGCGGTTGGGATCCAGGTCCAGCCGCTCGCAGTAATGGCGCAGTTCATCGCTCGCTTCTGAGACCTGAATTGCCGCCTCTTCCAGCATATCCAGCACGCCGGAAAGCTTGTTGTCCATGCCGGTCAGCTCGGTAATCAGTTGACGCACGGTATAGAGCTGGCTTTGCAGGTTCGCGTCTTCGCCGTCTGCCAGTAAGCTCAGCGCCTGCTGGCTGGTCGAGAGCAGCTGGCCGCTGTTGGCGAGGCGTTTGTACTCTTCGTCAATCTGTTCAAACTCGCCCGCCAGCGGGCTGAATTCGTTCAGCTCTTTCAGCTGATAGGCCAGCAGCTCGGCACGCGCGGTGCGCTCATGGCTCTGCTGTTGATGCTGGGCCAGCTCACGGCAGCTCTGGTGCCACTGACGATAGTGTTCAGCCATCCGCTGCGTCAGCGCAGCCTCACCGGCATAGCCGTCGAGTAACGCTTTTTGCTGTTCAGGCTTAATCAGCTGCTGATGGGCATGCTGGCCGTGGATCTGGATTAACAGCTGGCCGAGTTCGCGCAGTTGAGAAAGTGGCACAGAAGTCCCGTTGATAAAGCCACGGGAGCGTCCGTCGCTGCTGAGAACGCGGCGAAGTAAGCACTCACGCCCATCTTCCAGCTGGTTCTCTTCAAGCCAGCGCTGAGCGGCGGGGGTGTCCTTCAGGGAAAAGCGGGCGCACAGGTCGGCCCGGCTGGCGCCGGCGCGTACCATGTTGCCGTCGGCACGACCGCCAAGGCACAGCCCGAGCGCATCAATGGCAATAGATTTACCGGCACCGGTTTCCCCGGTGATGGCGGTCATGCCGCTGTGAAAATCGATTTCGAGCTCACGAACAATCGCGAAGTTGCTGATGGTCAGTTGTGCCAGCATAGCCGTTTTCCTGTATGAAAAACCATAACTGTGTTTGTGTACAGTATAAACTGGTTTTTTATACAGTAAAGTGCTGGATGCGGTTTCAGAACAATTTTTTTGACCAGCCGAGCTTCGAGCTTAGGGTGTTGAAATAGCTGTAGTCTTTCGGGTGGATTAAATTCAGGTGGTAATCGCAGCGGCGGATCAGCACATCTTCGCCTTCCTGAATCGGCAGCGCAATTTGGCTGTCGCAGCTGATCTCGAGGTCGTTGCGGCGGTGGGAAAAACGCAGGCGAATGTTGCTGCTGCTGTTAATCACCAGCGGGCGAGCCGAGAGCGTGTGCGGGAACATCGGCACCAGGGTGATGGCATCCAGAGACGGGGTAAGGATCGGGCCACCAGCAGAGAGCGAATACGCCGTCGAACCGGTTGGGGTTGAGATAATCAGGCCGTCGGAGCGCTGCGAAAACGCAAAGATTTCGTCAATGTAGACTTCAAACTCAATCATGTGCGCCACTTTGCCCGGATGCAGAACCACTTCGTTAATCGCGGTACTGATCCGTTTCTGGCAATCCTGCTGGCACACCTGGGCTTCCAGCAAAAAGCGTTTCTCGCTGATGTAGTGGCCTTCCAGCACGTCGGCGAGCTGCTGCTGGGCGTTGTCCGGATCGAGGTCGGTTAAAAAGCCCAGGTTGCCACGGTTGATGCCAATCACTTTAATGTCGTAGCGGGCGAGAGTACGTGCGGCCCCGAGCATATTGCCATCACCGCCGACGACCACCGCCAGATCGGCCTGCTGACCAATCTCAGCCAGGGTGCCGGTTTTCACGTTTTTGAGCTGCAGCTCCTGGGCGATCTGTTGTTCGACGATCACGTCATAGTTTTTGGCGCACAGCCAGCGATACAGCATTTCATGTGTCGTCAACGCAGTAGGGTGACGTGGATGACCGACAATCCCAATACACTTGAAATGCGTGTTCATTTTCTGGAGGTCCTTGTGCGAATGAATGATGACAATGTGCCTTGCTCCCTTGAAACCCGGAAACAGATCCCCATAATAATCCAGGTTAGCGAGATGATTGCGAAAAAACGCGGAGAAATTCATGAGTAGTAAAGAACAGAAAACGCCTGAGGGGCAAGCCCCGGAAGAAATTATCACGGAGCAGCACGAAGAGGTTGAGGCGGTAGAGCCTGAGGCTGGTGCTGAGCAGGTGGATCCGCGCGATGAAAAAATTGCGAATCTGGAAGCTCAGCTGGCTGAAGTTCAGACCCGCGAGCGCGACAGCCTGCTGCGCGTAAAAGCCGAAATGGACAACCTGCGTCGCCGTACCGAGCTGGACGTTGAGAAGGCGCATAAGTTTGCGCTGGAAAAATTCGTCAACGAACTGCTGCCGGTCATCGATAGCCTGGATCGCGCGCTGGAAGTGGCGGATAAAGCGAACCCGGATATGGCACCGATGGTTGAAGGGATTGAACTGACGCTGAAATCCATGCTCGACGTGGTGAAGAAGTTCGGCGTGGAAGTGGTTGCGGACACCAACGTGCCAATGGATCCGAACGTGCATCAGGCGATTGCCATGATGGAATCTGAAGATGTTGCGGCTGGCAACGTGCTGATGGTGATGCAGAAAGGCTATACCCTGAACGGTCGTACCATTCGCGCGGCGATGGTTTCCGTTGCGAAAGCGAAGGCGTAATTCGCCTTCCGTAGCGCCGGGTGGCGGCAACGCCAGCCCGGCCTACACCCTGGTTATTCTGCCACGCTCTCCCGGAGCGGTTTTACCGGCAACACTTTTACCTGCTTAATCATATTGTCCTGCACGTCCAGGATATCAATATCATACTGGCCAATGCGCACCCGGGTGCCTGCCGCCGGGATCTCCTCCAGCGCTTCCAGAATCATGCCGTTAATGGTGCGGGCTTCGTCTTCAGGCATCTGCCAGTTAAAGGCTTTGTTCAGTTCACGCACGCTGGCGCTGCCGTCGATCAGCACTGAGCCGTCGTTTTGCGGCGTGACTTCTTCGGCAAGCGAAGGGGACATTGAGGTGGTAAAGTCGCCCACGATCTCTTCCAGAATATCTTCTACCGTTACCAGCCCCTGAATATCACCGTACTCGTCGACCACCAGACCGACTTTCTTTTTATTGCGCTGGAATTTAACCAGCTGGGTGCTGAGCGGCGTGCCTTCCGGGATGTAGTAAATCTCATCCGCCGCGCGCAGCATCACCTCTTTGGTGAACTCTTTTTTCTCGGTCATCAGGCGGTAGGCTTCGCGTACGCGCAGCATGCTGATGGTATCGTCCAGCGAATCCCGGTACAGCACGATACGGCCATGCGGAGAGTGGGTCAGCTGGCGGACGATGGCTTTCCAGTCGTCGTTGATATCAATGCCGACGATTTCGTTGCGCGGCACCATGATGTCGTCCACGCTCACCTTTTCCAGATCCAGCACTGACAGCAGCATATCCTGGTTGCGGCGCGAGATTTGCGAGCGCGACTCGTGAACAATGGTGCGTAATTCGTCTTTGCTCAGCGCGCTGCTGATCACCACATCGGCTTTGATTCCCACCATGCGCATCAGCACCCGCGTCACGCTGTTCAGCAGCCATACCAGCGGCATCATCAGAATAAGCAGTGGTGCGAGCAGTACGCTACTGGGGTAGGCGACCTTTTCGGGATACAGCGCAGCGATGGTTTTTGGCAGCACTTCGGCGAAGACCAGCACCACAAACGTCAGCACCCCGGTGGCAATGGCGACCCCGGCGTTGCCGTACAGGCGCATGCCGACAATGGTGCCCAGCGCGGAGGCGAGAATATTGACCAGGTTGTTGCCAATGAGCACCAGGCTTATCAGGCGATCCGGTTTGCGCAGCAGTTTTTCGACACGGCGGGCGGCCCGGTTACCCTGTTTGGCGCGATGGCGTAACCGGTAGCGGTTCAGCGTCATCATGCCGGTTTCTGAACCGGAGAAATAAGCGGAGATAACCACCATGACGATCAGGGTAACGATCAGCGTGGTGGTGGAGATGTGTTCCAGGGGGAACTCCTTGGTTTTTAGCTGGCGAGTTGCTGGATGACGCGGCTGCCAAAGTAGGCCAGGGTCAGAATGCCTGCACCTGCAACGTTGAACCAGACGACGCGACGACCGCGCCAGCCTTCATGATAGTGGCCCCACAACAGGACAATATAGACAAACCACGCAATGATAGAGAGCACGGCCTTGTCGATATTCTCGAGGCTGAAGAGATTTTGCATATAAAACAGGCCGGTGCACAGCGTCAGGGTCAGCAGCACTACGCCGACCTGGGTGATATGAAACATCTTGCGTTCGATGCTCATCAGCGGCGGCATTTCGTTACTGAAGGCCAGCTTTTTATTCTTAAGTTGGTAGTCAATCCACGCCAGCTGCAGCGCGTACAGCGCGGCAATAATTAAAGTGGCATACGAGAACAGCGACAGGCCGATATGCACCATCATGCCCGGCGTGGTTTCAAGATGGGTGATGAACTCATTTGGCACGAAGGTGGCGAAGGCGAGGTTAATCAGCGCAAAGGCATAGACTATCGGCAGCAGCAGCCAGCCCCGGTTTTTAGACGCCACGATGGTCATAACCGTACAGATCATCAGGCTGACCAGAGAGCCGACGTTAAGCAGGCTCAGATTTTGCCCGCTGCCGTCGCCCGGCAGAATGCGCGCTTCGAGCGCAAAGGCGTGGCTTATCAATGCGATCACTGCCGACAGAATAGCCATTCGCCGCCAGCCGCTGTTTTTTTGCAGCAGGCCAGGGATGATCAGCGCGAGGCTGACAGAGTACGCCACAAGGGCGATCAGTGCGAAAACAGGCATAGAGTGTCGACAGTTGTCTTAATGAGAAAGAAAGCCAGTATAACGTTACGGGAGGTCTGCTCCAACCGTTGCATAACAACAAAGGCGCCTTCATGTTATACTGCGGCAAAATTCTGTGTACGTGTCGCTACTGCGACCTAACGTTTCTACCCCAGGCGAGAGACAATGTTTGATAATTTAACCGATCGTTTGTCGCGCTCGCTGCGCAACATCAGCGGCCGCGGACGCCTTACCGAAGACAACATTAAAGAGACGCTGCGCGAAGTGCGTATGGCGCTGCTCGAAGCAGACGTCGCGTTGCCGGTGGTGCGTGATTTTATCAGCCGCGTAAAAGAGAAAGCGGTTGGTCACGAAGTTAACAAGAGCCTGACCCCGGGTCAGGAATTCGTCAAAATCGTGCGAAGCGAACTGGTTTCGGCGATGGGCGAAGAGAACCAGAGCCTGAACCTGGCCGCGCAACCGCCAGCCGTGGTGCTGATGGCCGGTCTGCAGGGGGCAGGTAAAACCACCAGCGTCGCGAAGCTGGGTAAGTTCCTGCGCGAAAAGCACAAGAAAAAAGTGCTGGTCGTTTCTGCCGACGTCTATCGCCCGGCGGCGATCAAACAGCTGCAAACCCTGGCTGAGCAGGTTGAGGTCGAGTTCTTCCCGTCCGACGTGGCGCAGAAGCCAATCGACATCGTTAACGCGGCGCTGAAAGAGGCGAAGCTGAAATTCTTCGATGTGCTGCTGGTGGATACCGCCGGTCGTCTGCACGTTGACGAAGCGATGATGGACGAAATCAAACAGGTACATGCCGCGATCAATCCGGTAGAAACCCTGTTTGTTGTCGATGCAATGACCGGCCAGGATGCGGCGAACACCGCAAAAGCGTTTAACGAAGCGCTGCCGCTGACCGGTGTGGTACTGACCAAAGTGGACGGCGACGCCCGCGGCGGTGCGGCGCTCTCGATTCGTCATATCACCGGCAAGCCGATTAAGTTCCTCGGCGTCGGCGAGAAGACTGAAGCGCTGGAGCCGTTCCACCCGGACCGTATTGCCTCCCGTATCCTCGGCATGGGCGACGTGCTGTCGCTGATCGAAGATATCGAAAGCAAGGTTGACCGCGCGCAGGCTGAGAAGCTGGCGAGCAAGCTGAAAAAAGGCGACGGTTTCGATCTGACCGACTTCCTGGAACAGCTGCGCCAGATGAAAAACATGGGCGGCATGGCGAGCCTGATGGGCAAGCTGCCGGGCATGGGCCAGATTCCGGATAACGTAAAAGCGCAGATGGACGACAAAGTTCTGGTGCGTATGGAGGCGATTATCAACTCCATGACGCTGAAAGAGCGCGCGAAGCCAGAAATTATCAAAGGCTCCCGTAAACGCCGTATCGCGGCGGGTTGTGGGATGCAGGTACAGGACGTAAACCGCCTTCTGAAGCAGTTCGACGACATGCAGCGCATGATGAAGAAGATGAAGAAGGGCGGTATGGCGAAGATGATGCGCGGCATGAAAGGCATGATGCCCCCTGGTTTTCCAGGACGTTAATCGCTTTAGAGATTGCTTTTTGCCCGGAAATGAGTAAAATTTTCGGGCTTTTAATATAACACCGGGCTCCGTCCCTCCGAGGGAGCCCGGTGTTTTATTCACACAAGAGGATGTTATGGTAACTATTCGTTTAGCACGTCACGGCGCGAAAAAGCGTCCGTTCTACCAGGTTGTTGTTACTGACAGCCGTAATGCACGCAACGGTCGCTTCATCGAGCGCGTTGGTTTCTTCAACCCGCTGGCTAGCGGTGCAGAAGAAGAAACTCGTCTGGATCTGGATCGTGTCGCTCACTGGGTTGGCCTGGGCGCTACTGTATCCGATCGCGTTGCTGCGCTGATCAAAGCTGCAAACAAAGCAGCTTAATCTGTCACGGTGGTCATGATGAGCAAAAAAGCACCTGTTGAACCGATTGTATTGGGCAAAATGGGTTCTTGCTACGGTATCCGTGGCTGGCTCAGAGTGTTTTCCTCCACCGAAGACGCCGATAGCATCTTTGACTATCAGCCCTGGTTTATCCAGAAGGCGGGTCAGTGGCAAGAGGTCGAGCTGGAAAGCTGGCGTCACCACAATCAGGACATCGTTATCAAGCTGAAAGGCGTTGACGATCGCGATGCCGCGAATGCATTGACCAATTGTGAAATTGTCGTGGATTCGTCGCAGTTGCCTCAGCTGGATGATGGCTACTACTGGAAAGACCTTATTGGTTGTCAGGTAGTTACCACCGAAGGCTATGGTCTGGGTAAAGTCATCGATATGATGGAAACCGGATCCAATGACGTTCTCGTCATTAAGGCAAACCTGAAAGATGCGTTTGGTATCAAGGAGCGGCTGGTTCCGTTCCTCGATGGACAGGTTATCAAGAAAGTCGATCTCACTACTCAAACGATTGAAGTAGATTGGGATCCTGGTTTTTAAATTCTCCTGAAAACGGTAAAAGACGGCGCTATGTGGATTGGCATTATTAGCCTGTTTCCTGAAATGTTCCGCGCGATTACTGATTACGGGGTAACTGGCCGGGCAGTAAAAAATGGCCTGCTGAGCATCGAAAGCTGGAGTCCACGTGACTTCACGCATGACCGGCACCGTACCGTGGACGAACGTCCTTACGGCGGCGGACCAGGGATGCTCATGATGGTACAACCCTTACGGGATGCCATCGCAGCAGCAAAAGCCGCGGCAGGTGAAGGCGCAAAGGTGATTTATCTGTCACCTCAGGGACGCAAGCTTGATCAAGCGGGCGTTAGCGAACTGGCAACGAATCAAAAGCTGATTCTGGTGTGCGGTCGCTACGAAGGGATAGATGAGCGCGTAATTCAGACCGAGATTGACGAAGAATGGTCTATCGGCGATTACGTTCTCAGCGGTGGTGAGTTACCGGCGATGACGCTGATTGACTCCGTTTCCCGGTTCATTCCGGGAGTACTGGGTCACGAAGCTTCGGCAACAGAAGATTCTTTTGCCGATGGATTGCTGGACTGCCCACACTATACCCGTCCTGAAGTGTTAGAAGGGATGGAGGTACCGCCGGTTTTACTGTCGGGAAACCATGCCGAGATTCGTCGCTGGCGTCTGAAGCAGTCGCTGGGCCGTACCTGGCTTAGAAGACCTGAACTTCTGGAAAACCTGGCTCTGACTGAAGAGCAAGCAAAGTTGCTGGCCGAGTTCAAAACTGAACACGCGCAGCAGCAGAAACATGATGGGATGGCCTGAGGCCCCCGAATATCAGTTTACCCAGGATAAGAGATTAAATTATGAGCAACATTATTAAGCAAATTGAACAAGAGCAGATGAAGCAGGACGTACCTTCATTCCGTCCGGGTGATTCCGTGGAAGTGAAAGTATGGGTTGTTGAAGGTTCCAAAAAACGTCTGCAGGCATTCGAGGGCGTGGTTATCGCTATTCGTAACCGCGGTCTGCACTCTGCATTCACTGTTCGTAAAATTTCCAACGGCGAAGGTGTTGAGCGTGTCTTCCAGACTCACTCTCCTGTAGTTGACAGCATTACTGTTAAACGCCGTGGCGCTGTGCGTAAAGCTAAACTGTACTACCTGCGTGAGCGTACTGGTAAGTCTGCTCGTATCAAAGAGCGTCTGAACTAAGACCCGCTTAAGCAACATCCTGATAAAAAGGGCTGGCCGCAAGGCTGGCCCTTTTTTTATCTCTGTGCGCTATACACATTAACCAATTCGTCATAAATCGTTTACAATGCCCCTGCTTTAATGGAGGGGATGTGAAGACGAATCAGCAGCAGGCACCATGGCAACGCATCGCGGTAAGTATCGCGCTGTTCGCGATCCTGCTGATCGTCGTCGCACCGCTGATCTCTGTTGCGCTGCAAAAAGATCCCATGAGTGCGATGCCTGGGATGCATCATGATATGAGTTCGATGTCGGAACATCACGCGCCCTCCGAGAGCGTACCGGTCGACCATGCTGAAGCCTGCGGATACTGCGTACTGCTGACGCACGTTCCGGGTGTGATGCTGGCGCTGGTGATGCTGCTCTGCGCGCTGGTGCTCAGACAGCGCCTTATCCCGCCGCGACCCGTCGTTCACCACTGGCACTTTTCCCCCTGGCTTTGCCCCGATACCCGCGCGCCGCCGCAGGCGTCTGCTTTAATCCTGTAAAAATAATGTACGCCATCGCGTATCGATAACTTTTTGCCGTAAAAGGGAAAGCATGACTACCTGCACCTCGCGCGCAGCATGGGGCAACCTGCTGCGTCGTCTTCACTTCTATGTTGGTCTGTTTGTCGGGCCGTTTATCTTTATTGCTGCGCTGTCCGGGACGCTGTATGTCGCGACGCCGCAGCTGGAGAACAGCCTCTATCATCATGCGCTGTTCAGCGATACCCAGGGTCAGGCGCGTCCTCTGGCCGAGCAAATTGCCGTTGCGGAGCAGGTCACCGGTGGCGAGCTGCGCTTGCAGGCGGTGCGCCCAGGCCTGACGGCCGGGGAAACTACCCGCGTAATGTATGTTGATCCGGCGCTGAAGGCTTCGGAAAACCGGGCGATATTTATCGATCCGGTTAGCCTCGAAGTGCGCGGCGATATGACGGTGTATGGCACCAGCGGTATTCTGCCGTTACGTCAAACCATCGACTATCTGCATCAGTCTTTGCTGCTGGGCGATGTGGGGCGTCTTTATAGCGAGCTGGCCGCATCCTGGATGTGGATTGCCGCGCTGGGGGGGATTGCGCTGTGGTTCTCAACCCGGCCAAAACGTCGCATCAATAACCGCTTTCAGAACCGTCGTCGGGTGCATGTTTCGCTCGGCTGGATCCTGCTGACCGGCATGCTGTTGTTTTCTGCTACCGGCCTGACCTGGTCCCAGTGGGCGGGCGGCAATGTGGATAAACTGCGTGCGGAAATGGGCTGGCTGACGCCGCAGGTCAATACGCAGCTTCATGGCCCGGCGGAGGTGACCGACCCACACGCCGAGCATCATGGGCATCATATGACCATGCCGATGCCGCAGATGAAACCCGATCTGACGCTGTTTGATGGGGTTTTGCACGCCGCCAATGCAGCGGGTATTGATGCCATGAAGCTGGAGATCCGTCCGGCGAAGAGTGGCACGCAGGCGTGGACCGTAACCGAGATTGATCGTAGCTGGCCGACCCAGGTCGACGCGGTGGCCGTTGATCCCGGCACGTTGGCTGTTCTCGACCATACCCGCTTTGCTGATTATCCGCTGATGGCCAAACTGACCCGCTGGGGCGTGGATTTCCACATGGGCGTGCTGTTTGGCCTGCCGAACCAGCTGGTGCTGATCGCATTTGGCATTGGACTGTGCGTGATGATTGTCTGGGGCTATCGGATGTGGTGGATGCGCAGACCGAAGCAGATGGCAACCGATCCGGCCTCGACCCTGGTCCAGACCTGGCTCACGCTGCCGGTATGGGGACGCGTACTGTCGTTAGTCATCAGCGTGCTGCTGGGGCTGGCGATGCCAGTGATGGGCTGCAGCCTGGTGCTGTTCGTTATGGCTGACTGGCTGCGCTGGCGGTCAGCAATGAAGCTGTCGCTGGCTGAGTCAATAAAATAGCCATGCGGGACGTGCCAATAACTGCCGCCTGGCGGAGGTTATTGGCACGTCGCTAAGCTGCATTAATTTAAGCGGCTGGCCTGGGTTCCCTCTTTCATGCCGTGCTGCCAGGCTTCACGCAGCTTAATGTTGTTATCCGCCGTATCGCAGCTGGCCGGGAATATCCGGCCCGCTAATCCCCAGGCATAAACAAAGTTCTCCTGACATATTTTCTCCTGCCCCTCTTTGTACCCGCTCAGATACTCAGAACGATCCACTTTCGGGTCGTTAAAGTTAGCCGCCAGCGACTGGTTGGATTTTACGGCTACGCCATTCATGGCGTCTTCTTTACCGGCATCGAACCAGTCGGTTCCCGTCCAGGTGGGTTGATGCGTGTAAGGATCGATCTGACACGCAGTTAAAAGCAGGCACAGCACAGAGGTCACAATAAAGCGCATAAGGCATTCTCCCTTTTTTCATTCAGCATAGCCTGGCCAGATAACGCGTGCTGTAATTTTTACGTTACACATTAATCGAATGTTTTTTGCCTTAAATTGCACGCTGTAAAGTATTATTTACGTATTTTGGATTGAAATCTTTACTATCTGTGGTATCGTTGGGTTTCCTCACTGAGGAAAACAACTATCGCAAACAAGCTTCCAGGATCGCCATCATGCAAAAAGACGCGCTGAATAACGTACATATTACCGACGAACACGTTCTGATCACCCCGGACCAACTGAAAGCGGAATTCCCGCTGAGCGTTGAGCAAGAGGCGCAAATCGCGCACTCCCGCCAGACCATTTCCAATATCATTGCCGGACGCGATCCGCGTTTGCTGGTGGTATGTGGTCCGTGCTCTATCCACGATCCAGAAACTGCCATCGAATATGCTCAGCGTTTTAAAGCCCTTGCCGAAGAGGTCAGCGATAGCCTCTACCTCGTCATGCGCGTCTATTTTGAAAAACCTCGTACCACCGTTGGCTGGAAAGGGTTGATTAACGATCCTCACATGGATGGTTCGTTTGATGTCGAAGCTGGCCTGAAGATTGCGCGCCATCTTCTGGTCGAGCTGGTGAACATGGGCCTGCCGCTGGCAACAGAAGCGCTGGATCCAAACAGCCCGCAGTACCTGGGCGATCTGTTCAGCTGGTCGGCAATCGGTGCCCGTACCACCGAATCACAAACCCACCGTGAGATGGCATCGGGTCTCTCCATGCCGGTCGGTTTCAAAAACGGTACCGACGGCAGCCTGGCGACAGCGATCAACGCCATGCGCGCTGCAGCGATGCCGCACCGTTTCGTCGGCATCAACCAGGCCGGTCAGGTTTGTCTGCTGCAGACGCAGGGCAACCCGGATGGCCACGTTATCCTGCGCGGCGGCAAGGCACCAAACTACAGCCCGGCAGATGTCGCGCAGTGCGAAAAAGAGATGGAACAGGCAGGACTGCGCCCGGCACTGATGGTAGATTGCAGTCATGGTAATTCGAATAAAGATTACCGTCGTCAGCCTGCTGTGGCGGAATCCGTCGTAGCGCAGATTAAAGATGGCAACCGTTCGATTATTGGCCTGATGATTGAGAGCAACATCCACGAAGGTAATCAGTCATCTGAACAGCCGCGCAGCGCGATGAAACACGGTGTGTCCGTCACCGATGCCTGCATTAGCTGGGAAGCTACCGATGCGCTGCTGCGTGAGATCCACAAAGATTTGAACGGCCAGCTGACGACGCGTCTGGCTTAAGAGGTTTGTTATGGTTGCTGAATTGACCGCACTACGCGATCAAATTGATGAGGTGGATAAGGCGCTGCTGGATCTGCTGGCACGCCGGATGGCGCTGGTCGCCGAAGTGGGCGAGGTCAAAAGTAAATACGGTCTGCCGATTTACGTGCCGGAGCGCGAAGCCTCCATGCTGGCATCACGCCGCAACGAGGCCGAGGCGCTGGGCGTCTCGCCGGATCTGATTGAAGATGTGCTGCGCCGCGTGATGCGCGAATCCTACTCCAGCGAAAACGACAAAGGCTTCAAAACCCTTTGTCCAACGCTGCGCCCGGTCGTCATTGTTGGCGGCGGCGGGCAGATGGGTCGTCTGTTTGAGAAGATGCTGACGCTTTCTGGCTACCAGGTGCGGATCCTCGAAAAAGAGGACTGGGCGCAGGCAGAGGCGACGGTCGCAGACGCAGGCATGGTGATTGTCAGCGTTCCGATCCACGTGACCGAAGAGATTATTGCTAAACTGCCTCCGCTGCCGGAAGACTGCATTTTGGTCGATCTGGCCTCGGTCAAAAATGGTCCGCTGCAGGCGATGCTGGCCGCGCATAACGGTCCGGTTCTGGGCCTGCACCCGATGTTTGGCCCGGACAGCGGCAGTCTGGCAAAACAGGTTGTTGTGTACTGCGATGGCCGCCAGCCAGAAGCTTATCAGTGGTTCCTGGAGCAAATGCAGGTGTGGGGCGCGCGTTTACACCGGATCAGCGCCGTCGAGCATGACCAGAACATGGCCTTTATCCAGGCGCTGCGCCACTTCGCGACCTTCGCGTATGGTCTGCATCTGGCAGAAGAGAATGTCCAGCTTGAGCAGCTGCTGGCGCTGTCATCACCGATTTACCGCCTTGAACTGGCGATGGTCGGGCGTCTCTTTGCTCAGGATCCACAGCTGTATGCTGACATCATCATGTCGTCGGGCAGCAATCTGGCGCTGATCAAACGTTACTATCAGCGTTTTGGTGAAGCGATTACTTTGCTGGAGCAGGGTGATAAACAGGCCTTTATCGACAGCTTCCGTAAGGTCGAGCACTGGTTTGGCGATTATGCCCAGCGCTTCCAGAACGAGAGTCGAATTTTACTCCGACAGGCCAACGACAGTCGCCAGTAATCTAATGATGTATATACTAAAAGCCAGCACTGCTGGCTTTTTTCATTTTGGGGATTTGTCATGGCCGAACCACACGTTCTGTTTGATTATACGGGGCATTTACCGGAATGCCCGACCTGGAGCGAAGCGGAAAACGCCCTGTACTGGGCGGACATACTGGAAGGTGAGATTCACCGCTATCACCTGCCTACGGCGGAACACACCGTTTTATCCTTCCATGAAGAAGTGGGGTGTTTTGCTCTGCGTCACGGCGGCTTTATTGTGGCTATGCGTAATGCCATCTGGCTGACCGACAGGCAGGGGCTGCTGCAGCGTAAGGTCTGCGATAATCCGTCCAATCCGCAGCTGGCACGTTTTAATGACGGCGGCACGGATCATTTTGGCCGCTTCTATGCGGGCACCTTCTGGGGGCCGGGCGACTATAACGGTGCGCTGCTGATGCGGATCGACAATGACCTGACGCCGGAGGTCATCCAGTGTGATATCCACGGTCATAATGGTCTGGCATTCAGCGAAGATAAGCGCTGGATGTATACCTCTGATACGCCAAATGCGGTGATCTATCGCACGCCACTGGATGAGCAGGGCGAGCCTGGCAAACGGGAGATATTTCATCGCTTTCTGCCGGGAGAAGGGATCCCCGATGGTGCGGCGATGGATGTCGAAGGGTGTTACTGGAGCGCACTGTTCGACGGCTGGCGCATCGCGCGTTTTTCTCCGCAGGGTGAACAGTTGGAAGAGTATCGCCTGCCGGTGCGCTGCCCGACGATGGTCTGTTTCGGCGGTGACGATATGCAAACGCTTTTTATCACCACCACCCGTGAAAACATGGATCCGCAGGAGATTGCGGCCTGCCCGCTGTCCGGGGCTATTTTCACCCTGCCGGTTAGCGTGGCAGGGGTGAAAAAGAGCCTCTTTATACAGCGTTAAGCCGGATCCACCGGAACGACGTTCTCGCTCGGATAGCAGCCCAGCACCTTCATCGAGCGGGTGATTTTACCCAGCTCGCGCAGGGCTTTCTGCATGGATGCAGATTCCAGGTTGGCCTGGATATCGAGATAAAACATCTCTTCCCATGGGTTGCCGTGAATAGGACGGGATTCCAGTTTGGTCATAATCAGATTGTGGTTGCGCAGTACCAGCAGCGCCTCAACCAGTGCACCCGCCTGTTGGCCGGTTGCCATCAGCAGCGTGGTTTTCGCCGGAACCTGCTCGGAAACATCGATGGCTTTACGCGCCAGTACGACGAAACGGGTGATGTTTTGCGTCTGGTTCGCCAGATTACGCTCCAGAACCTGCAATCCGTACAGCGCCCCGCCCGCTTCATTGCCTAGTGCGGCAACGGTAGGGGTATTGGCCTGAGCCACTTTCTCCATGGCGGCTGAGGTGCTCTCGGTATACTCAATTTTCCATCCCGGATAGCGGTTCAGGAACTGACTACACTGCTGGAACGGCTGCGGATGGCTGTACACCGTCTCGATTTTGCTCAGGTCGGTAGAGCCGCTCACCAGCACGCAGTGGTCGATAGGGATGGTCAGCTCGCCAACCAGCGACAGGGTGGTGTGCTGGAGTAAATCGTACACGTCGTTAATCGCGCCGGAACTGGTGTTCTCGATGGGTACGATGGCGTAATCCGCTTGCCCGGTTTCAACCTGATTGAAAATATCGGCGAATTTCGCACAGCCGCTCTCGATAAACTCTTCAAAATGGCGGGCAGCGTACTGACGAGCCGCAAGGTGGGAATAGGACCCTTTTGGCCCCAGGAAGGCAACGCGCGCGGAGTGCGGATTGGTTTTATTCAGATGCTGTTGCAGCAACGCCTGTTGAGTCAGAACCGAATCTTCAATAATCAGCTGAAACAGGCGAGTGATATAATGCGCGTCCAGATGATGCGTTTTACCGAGCATAATCAAGCGTTCCAGCAGATCACGCTCGCGATCGATATCGCGTACCGGACGATGCGAAGCCAGTTTCGCCTTGCCAACCTCGACGGCAAGCGCGCGGCGTTCTGCCAGCATTGAAAGCAGTTTTTCATCCAGAGTGCTGATCTTATCTCGCAGATCCAGTAACGGGTTTTCCGATGTCATAGCGTTGCCTTTGTCTTTTATCGTTATCAATAAAAAAGGCCTCCCGGTGTGGGAGGCCTTATTGTTCGTCTTCGCATTCTTTATCACACGACGAAACGCCTCCCAATCAGGGGAAGGTAAAAAAGAATGCGAAGAAAAACGGTTTAGTGGTCATAAGTGATCTCTTCAGAAGACTGACTTAAAGTACCCGGACTGTTTTCACCCTGTCAATAAAAAACGCGCCCGAAGGCGCGTTGGCGAGACACTCAATGTAAAGGATTACTCTTCTTCTTCAACTTCAACGAAGCTTGCGTCTTTCACTGATGTTGCTGCACGACGGGCTTCACCTTTGTGCTGCACTTTATTGAGCTGCCGTTCCAGCTTGTTAATCAAATCGTTGATGGCGGTGTACATATCTTCATGTTTTGCGCTGGCGACCAGATGGCCGTTTGGAGTATTGATAGTTGCGTCAGCGATGAAACCCTGCGGCTCCTTAGAAAGAATGATATGTGGCTTGATCAGGTGAGTTTGCCATTTATCCAGTTTGGCGAGACGGTCTGCGACGTGCTGGCGTATTGCCGGAGTAATTTCCATTTGTTTACTGGTAATGTTCATTGTCATAAATTTTACCTCTTGTCTTTCCCGTCTTGGTGATTCCAGCATACCGTTCTTAATGTCAAAATACGTGATCTAAATCACATTTTTATGTCACTTTTTGTCAGCGGATTCTTTTTGTGAGGCAGGACAGGAAGAATTAACTTTTACCTTGTCGAGTGGGCAAACTGCGTTCATAGTTGATAGGATTCGTGCGGGCTAAACCGGTTCAGCCAGCGAAAAAATGAATAAAAAAACGGCAGCCCGCGGGCTGCCGTTTTGCATGTTGATGAAGGATCAGGAATTGCTGCTGTTGGCGGCAATGATCTTCGCAACTTTTTCTGCCTGTGCAGTCATCTGCATCTGGCGGTAGGCGTTTTCCATCAGCGTCAGGCCATCACGGGTCGCCTGGGTATCCGGATAATCACGCAACATGCCTTCAACGCGGTTCACGACGGCAACCCATGCGCCACGGCGGGTGTAATAATCCGCGACAGAGTATTCGTATTTAGCCAAACGATCTTTCAGGAACACCAGCCGCTTGCCAGCATCCGTAACATACTGGCTGTTCGGATAGCCACGCACCAGTTTGGAGAAGTCGTTGAACGCATCGCGGGCGTGCTGAGGGTCACGGTCTGAACGATCCACACCAAAGAAACCTTGCAATGCACTGTCATCCAGCGCCATGTTGGTCAGGCCGCGCATATACATGACGTAGTCAATATTTGGATGGGTCGGATTCAGACGCATGAATCGATCAATCGTTGCCTGCGCCAGCGGCAGATCGGCATTTTTGTAGTAGGCGTAGATCAGATCTAACTGTACCTGCTGGGAATAAGGACCAAATGGATAACGATTATCCAGCGCTTCCAGTTGCGTTATCGCCTGTTTCCAGTTACCGTCCTGCAGCTTTTGCTGAGCAGTCGCATAGATTTCATTCGGCGGATTGTCAGGGACCTGTTCATTCGAACCGGAGCAGCCCACCAAAGCCAGGCTCAACGTGGCCGCTGCCACCAGATATTTCATGCGCGTCATGACGTTTTGACTTTCCTCAAATGTTTGTCCGGGAGAATCTCTTTCCTGCTCCCGATTAAGACCAGCTACAATAGCACACTATATTAAACGGCAAAGCCGTAAAACCCAACGTTAAACGAAGAAGCAGTCTATGGCACAACGAGTAGAACTCACCGCAACAGTCTCCGAAAAACAGCTCGGACAACGCTTAGATCAGGCTTTGGCCGAAATGTTCCCTGATTATTCGCGTTCACGCATAAAAGAATGGATTCTGGACCAGCGCGTGCTGGTCAATGGCAAGATTTGGGATAAGCCAAAAGAAAAAGTGTTGGGTGGGGAAGTTGTTGCCATCAATGCTGATATCGAAGAAGAAGTCCGCTTCGAAGCCCAGGATATCCCGCTGAATATCGTTTATGAAGATGACGACATTCTGGTCATCAACAAGCCGCGTGATTTTGTCGTGCACCCTGGTGCAGGCAACCCTGACGGCACAGTGCTGAATGCACTGCTGCACTACTATCCACCTATCGCTGACGTACCGCGTGCGGGGATCGTTCACCGTCTGGATAAGGACACGACCGGCCTGATGGTCGTTGCGAAGACCATTCCGGCGCAAACGCATCTGGTAGAAGCTTTGCAGCTGCGTGAAATCACCCGTGAGTACGAAGCAGTCGCAATTGGTCATATGACCTCAGGCGGCACGGTTGAGCAGCCAATTAGTCGTCATCCGACGAAACGTACCCATATGTCTGTCCATCCAATGGGCAAACCGGCGGTTACGCATTATCGCATCATGGAACATTTCCGCATTCATACGCGTCTGCGTCTGCGTCTGGAAACCGGGCGTACGCACCAGATCCGTGTTCATATGTCCCATATCACCCATCCGCTGGTGGGCGATCAGGTCTATGGTGGCCGTCCCCGTCCGCCAAAAGGTGCGTCTGAAGAGTTTATCGCCATGCTGCGTAAATTCGACCGACAGGCTCTGCATGCGACCATGCTGCGTCTTTATCATCCGATCACCGGTATCGAGATGGAGTGGCATGCGCCAATTCCTCAGGATATGGTGGATCTGATCGACGCGATGCGTGCCGATTTTGAAGAGCATAAAGACAACGTGGATTGGTTATGACCAAACTGATTGTCCCGGAGTGGGCCATGCCGAAAGGCGTGGCCGCCTGCAGTTCCACCCGTATTGGTGGTGTCAGTGAGGGAGCCTGGGAATCATTAAACCTGGGCGCTCACTGTGGCGATAACCTCGATCACGTCGAGGAGAACCGTCAGCGCATGTTCGCGGCAGGTCAACTGCCATCAAAACCGGTCTGGCTTGAGCAAGTACATGGTTGTGATGTGCTGAAACTCACCGGTGAACCGTACGCCTCAAAGCGTGCAGATGCGTCCTACAGCAATACTCCGGGTACAGTGTGTGCCGTCATGACCGCCGACTGTCTGCCGGTTCTGTTCTGTAATACAGCCGGGACCGAAGTTGCCGCCGCCCATGCGGGCTGGCGTGGCTTGTGCGCGGGCGTGCTGGAAGAAACCGTCGCCTGCTTTGCGGATAGTGCAGATAACATCGTTGCCTGGCTTGGCCCGGCGATTGGCCCGCAGGCGTTCGAAGTGGGCCCGGAAGTCCGTGCGGCATTTATGGAAAAAGATCCGCAAGCTGAGCGCGCTTTCCATCCTGCAGGGGATAAGTTTATGGCTGATATTTACCTCCTGGCCCGTCAACGCCTGATGAACATGGGTGTTAATCAGATCTACGGTGGCGATCGCTGCACATTCACCGAAACGGGTGATTTCTTCTCTTATCGTCGCGACAAGACGACAGGTCGTATGGCAAGTTTCATTTGGCTGATATAACCTAAAGAATCAAGACGATCCGGCACGCGCCGTTTTCTTTTCGCATAATTCAGGTCATTCACCTTGAATAATTGAGGGATGACCTCATTTAATCTCCAGTAGCAAATTTGACCTGTTATGGGAGGAGTTATGCGTCTGGATCGTCTTACCAATAAATTCCAGCTTGCACTCGCTGACGCCCAGTCTCTCGCACTGGGGCGCGACAACCAATTTATCGAACCTCTTCATTTAATGAGCGCCTTGCTGAATCAGGAAGGGGGTTCGGTACGTCCTTTACTTACGTCTGCCGGCATTAATGCGGGCCAGTTACGCACGGCTATCGATCAGGCGTTGAGCCGTTTACCACAGGTGGAAGGTACCGGTGGTGATGTTCAACCGTCTCAGGATCTGGTGCGTGTTCTGAATCTTTGCGACAAACTGGCGCAAAAGCGTGGGGACAATTTTATTTCGTCAGAGCTGTTTGTTCTGGCGGTGCTTGAATCACGTGGCACGTTGAGCGACCTGCTGAAAACCGCTGGTGCAACCACGGCCAACGTGACTCAGGCGATTGCACAGATGCGTGGAGGTGAAAGCGTGAACGATCAGGGAGCCGAAGACCAGCGTCAGGCGTTGAAGAAATTTACCGTCGACCTGACTGAGCGTGCTGAACAGGGCAAGCTGGATCCGGTGATTGGCCGTGACGAAGAAATTCGCCGCACGATACAGGTTCTGCAGCGACGGACCAAAAATAACCCCGTGCTCATTGGTGAACCGGGTGTCGGTAAAACCGCCATTGTTGAAGGGCTGGCGCAGCGTATCGTTAATGGCGAAGTTCCGGAAGGATTAAAAGGCCGTCGGGTACTTGCGCTCGATATGGGGGCGCTGGTGGCCGGTGCAAAATACCGGGGTGAGTTCGAAGAGCGCTTAAAAGGGGTGCTTAACGATCTGTCAAAACAGGAAGGCAACGTTATCCTGTTCATTGATGAGCTGCACACCATGGTCGGAGCCGGTAAGGCCGACGGTGCAATGGATGCTGGGAACATGTTGAAACCGGCGCTGGCGCGAGGTGAACTGCACTGCGTGGGGGCCACAACCCTTGATGAGTATCGCCAGTACATTGAAAAAGACGCTGCGCTGGAACGTCGTTTCCAGAAAGTCTTTGTCGCTGAACCGTCAGTAGAAGATACCATCGCCATTCTGCGTGGTCTGAAAGAGCGTTATGAGCTGCATCACCATGTGCAGATCACCGACCCGGCTATCGTGGCGGCGGCAACGTTATCGCATCGTTATATTGCCGACAGGCAACTGCCGGACAAGGCCATCGATCTGATCGATGAGGCGGCCTCCAGCATTCGCATGCAGATTGACTCGAAGCCGGAAGAGCTGGACAGGCTCGATCGCCGCATTATTCAGCTCAAGCTTGAACAGCAGGCGCTGAAGAAAGAGTCGGATGAAGCCAGTAAGAAACGCCTGGATATGCTCAATGAAGAGCTCGACGACAAAGAGCGTCAGTATTCCGGCTTAGAAGAAGAGTGGAAAGCGGAAAAAGCGTCCCTTTCGGGTACCCAGACAATTAAAGCTGAACTTGAGCAGGCGAAGCTTGCGATAGAACAGGCGCGTCGCGTGGGCGATCTGGCGCAAATGTCTGAGCTGCAGTACGGCAAAATTCCGGAACTGGAAAAACAGCTGGCAGCCGCAACCCAGTCCGAAGGCAAAACCATGCGTCTGTTACGTAATAAGGTGACGGATGCAGAGATCGCCGAGGTGTTGGCGCGCTGGACCGGGATCCCGGTAGCCAGGATGCTGGAAGGTGAGCGTGAAAAACTGCTGCGGATGGAGCAAGACCTGCACCACCGGGTGATTGGCCAGAATGAAGCAGTCGAAGCGGTATCGAATGCGATCCGCCGTAGCCGTGCCGGGCTGTCGGATCCTAACCGGCCGATTGGTTCGTTCCTGTTCCTCGGACCGACCGGTGTGGGTAAAACGGAGCTGTGTAAAGCGCTGGCGAACTTCATGTTCGATAGCGACGATGCGATGGTGCGGATCGACATGTCCGAGTTTATGGAGAAACACTCGGTGTCGCGTCTTGTGGGTGCACCTCCGGGATATGTCGGCTATGAAGAGGGCGGTTATCTGACAGAAGCGGTGCGCCGTCGCCCGTACTCCGTCATCCTGCTGGATGAAGTGGAAAAGGCACACCCGGATGTGTTCAACATCCTTCTGCAGGTACTGGATGATGGACGCCTGACGGACGGGCAGGGGAGAACGGTCGATTTCCGTAATACGGTGGTCATTATGACCTCGAACCTGGGTTCCGATCTCATTCAGGAACGGTTTGGCGCGCTGGATTATGGGCATATGAAGGATCTGGTGCTGGGAGTGGTAAGCCAAAGCTTCCGCCCTGAGTTCATCAACCGTATTGATGAAGTGGTGGTCTTCCATCCTCTGGGTGAAAAACACATTGCTTCTATTGCCCGTATTCAGCTGCAGCGGTTGTATCAGCGTCTGGAAGAGCGTGGATATGAAACGCAGATTTCAGATGATGCCCTGCAGCTGCTGAGTGCGAACGGTTACGATCCGGTGTATGGGGCACGTCCATTAAAACGCGCCATCCAGCAACAGATCGAAAACCCGCTGGCCCAGCAAATCTTGTCCGGGGCACTTATTCCGGGCAAAACAATACAGCTGGTGGTGAAAGACGACCACATTGTGGCAGTGCAGTAAGTCACATAACGGCAAAAACGAGCCCCCCGGGGCTCGTTTTTGTTTAAAAACCAGGCGAAACTGGATGTTCAGACACGTTATTGCCTGGAAAGTGAGCGAACGATAAGTAATTTTCATTTTATGCTTGTCAGCTCAGAAGAATCGCCTATACTGCGCCTCCACTGACACGGAACAACGGATTACAAACCGCCGTGACAGCAGGCTTCAGAGATGAACGCCGACAGAGAAAAGCGAAAATAATTGCTTGACTCTGAATGAGGAAAGCGTAATATACGCCACCTCGCAACGGTGAGCTTAACGCCGCGTTGCAATGCTCTTTAACAATTTATCAGACAATCTGTGTGGGCACTCAAAGTGACATGGATTCTTAACGTCGCAAGAC
>JBAPXW010000025.1:0-1766 GCA_049284415.1 Leclercia sp. | reverse complement strand
CCAGGAATCCCGTGAACTAGTTCGTTATTGACAGATGCACAGATGCTGCCGCGAAAACCATTATAACCTTTAAAAGAAGGAGTAGCACCTTGTTTGCGGATAAAATCCTCGGCAATGGCATCCAATTCTTTAGTTGTAATGCCAGGAGCAATTTGTTTCTTCAACTCCTGGTGAGTCAACGCTACAATGCGACCTGCTTCTCGCATAATTTCTATTTCACGAGGGGTTTTACAAATGATCATTAATATAAGCCCCCAAGCAATTCTTCGATATCAGCGAACACTTTATCAATATCCTGCTGACCGTTGATATTGCGTAAGTAACCTTTATCCTCATAGAAGTTTAACAGAGGCTTTGTTTGCTGGATATTAACATCCAGGCGATTTTGAACTGTTTCGGCATTATCATCAGCACGCTGATAAAGTTCTCCGCCACAACGGTCGCATACGCCTTCCTCAGAAGGTGGGTTGAACACGAGGTGGTAAGTAGCCCCACAGTTTTTACAAATCCTGCGTCCGGTTAAACGCTCCATTAGTATACTTTGATCTACATCAATATTGATGACAAAATCTATTTTTTTATCAAGATCAGCAAGCATAGTGTCCAGTGCCTCAGCCTGGGCAACAGTGCGCGGGAATCCATCTAAAAGGAAACCTTTGCCACAGTCATCCTTGCTTAAGCGCTCACGGACGATCCCAATTGTTACTTCATCAGGAACTAGCTCTCCCTTGTCCATAAACGATTTTGCTTTTAATCCAAGTTCCGTTCCTTCTTTGATAGCTGCACGGAACATATCTCCTGTTGAGATATGAGGGATGTTGTATTTCACAACAATTTTATCGGCTTGCGTGCCCTTCCCGGCACCCGGAAGCCCCATCAGAACCAAATTCACAAGATTTCCCCCCTCAGTCTCTATTTAAAGATTAAGGGAACTCGGGGTCCCCTAAATCCTATTTAATAAAGCCTTTATAGTGGCGTTTTACAAGTTGAGCTTCAAGCTGCTTCTGTGTTTCCAGCGCAACGCCGACAACAATCAGCAAACTTGTTCCGCCAATCTGTACGGATTGAGGCAGACCAGCAAATTTAATGAAAAATACTGGCAGCACAGAGATTACTGAAAGGAAGATCGCGCCAACGAATGTCAGACGATACAGAACCTTTGTCAAGTACTCCTGTGTGTTTTTGCCAGGACGGATGCCTGGAACATATCCACCTTGCTTCTTCAAGTTTTCGGCAACCTGTTCAGGATTCACCTGGATGAACGCATAGAAATACGTGAACGCAACGATTAGAGCCACATACACGATCATGCCGATCGGCTGTGTGTAATCGAACGTCTTCTGGATCCAGAGTGTAACATCATTGGTACCGAAGAACTGAGCGATTGTCGGAGGAGTAACGATAAACGAGATTGCAAAGATAACCGGGATAACACCAGCAGCATTCACTTTCAAAGGAAGGTGAGTATTCTGCCCGCCAACCGGATTATTTCCAACGCTCATGCGTTTAGCGTACTGAATAGGTATTTTACGTGTTGCTTGTTGGATGAAGATTACACCAACGACGATTGCGATAACAGCTATAAGAATTAGCAGAACAGTGATGATGCGAAGGAACAAAGCATCGCCTGCATCAGCGAACTGTTGAGCGTAAATCTGGTTAGCCATTGTCGGAATTCCAGCAGCAATACCTGCAAAGATAATGATCGAGATACCGTTGCCTACACCTTTTGCCGTGATCTGCTCGCCTAACCACATCAAGAATGC